>NZ_JBKEEE010000030.1:0-41113 GCF_047975795.1 Ottowia sp.
GCACGCTTGCGCGTGCGTTTGGCTGCAAGCTCGAATCCAGTGGTGGCAAGGCTTGTCTGTTGCATCGCTCCACTGTCTCAGATCAGGCCGTCATGGGGCTGACTTTTGCAGACCTTCCCTAGTGCAGTGTTCGACGCTATCTGGCACATAAAAACGCGTCTTTGCCGTCATGGCGGCGTTGCCAATCCTCGCGATAGCTACGGCTATCGCTGCGGTTTGCGCCTTGCCATGACGACAAATCCATCATTTTTATAAGTGCCATCAAGCATCGACCACTGCACTGGGACTTTCCCTGTAGGTAGTCCTATATGCCCCATTTGGGTAAGCCGGTTTCTAGAATTTTTCCAAGCCTTGCAAACAGGCTGATGAATATGGAGACCGTCCCATGAGAGTCATTTCCGTTTTACAAAACCAGACACAAGAACACGCGCCAGCTTGCGCCCTGGCCACCCAAACGCCTGAAGTGACCCGGCGCAGCCTTTTGAAAGGCGGCGGCGTGCTGATGGGCACGCTGGCCGCAGGCAGCCCGTTGGCGTTGCTGGCCCCGTCCACGACCTGGGCGCTGGCGCTGCAAACCTTGACCCAGGCTGAAGGCGACACGCTGCTTCAAATGGGCCGCGCTCTTTTTCCGCACCCGCAACTGCCAGATGCTGTGTATGCCTTGCTGGTCAAAGACCTGGACGGCAGTGCCGCGGCCAGTGCCGATGCAGCTCGGGATTTGCGTGCAGGCATTGCTTCGCTGGATCACCTGGCTGGCGGCAGCTTCTTGAAGGCCAGTGCTGGCCGACGTCTTGAAGCTGTCAAGGCCATGGAAGGGCAAGCCTTTTTCAATACGGTTCGCGGCAAGTGCGTCACTGCCCTGTACGACAACGAGATGGCCTTTGCCGTGTTTGGCTATGAAGGCGCAGCCTGGGAGAAAGGGGGCTATCTGACCCGTGGTTTTCAGGATCTGACCTGGCTGCCGGATCCCTCTGCTGAGGCCAGCCCGCCATCTTCGTAGCTTTGTGATGCGCTGGCGGCGCGCCTTTGGCGATGCAGCCGAACAACCCACGGCGTGGTGCAGGTCAATGACCGCGAAAAGACAAGGAGACAGCATGAGCAAGTTCGATCAAAGCGACGATTCGGTGGTCGTCATCATTGGTTCTGGCGCGGGCGGCGGCACGCTGGCCAATGAGCTGTGCCAAAAGGGCATCAAGGTCGTGGTGCTGGAAGCCGGCGGGCAGCAGTCGAGCGCCAGCTTTATCAACGACGAATGGAAGTCTTTCAGCCAACTGGCGTGGCTGGACAAGCGCACTACCTCGGGCAGTTGGCGGGTGGCCAAAGACTTTGCGGGCCTGCCCACCTGGATTTGCAAGACGGTGGGCGGAACCACCACCCACTGGGCGGGCGCTTCGCTGCGTTTTCAAGAGCACGAATTTCGTACCAAAACGGTCTACGGCGACATCAAAGGAGCCAATTTGCTGGACTGGCCCATCACCTACAAAGACCTGGAGCCGTATTACGCCAGGGCCGAAAACAAAATGGGGGTCACCCGCACCCATGGCATTCCTGGTCTGCCGGGCAATAACAACTTCAAGGTGATGTACGACGGTGCCACCAAGCTGGGGTACAAAGAGGTGCACACCGGCAATATGGCCATCAACAGTCGACCCCGTGATGGCCGGGCCAGTTGCATTCAACTGGGGTTTTGTTTTCAGGGCTGCAAAAGCGGTGCCAAGTGGTCCACGCTGTACACCGAATTGCCTGCGGCCGAGGCCACGGGCAACCTGGATTTGCGTACACAAGCGCACGCGATCCGTATTGAGCACAACGCGGCAGGCCGTGCCAGCGGCGTGGTCTACGTCGACAAGAACGGCAAACAACAGCGCCAGAAGGCGCGCATCGTCTGTGTGGCTGGAAATGCCATTGAAACACCGCGCTTGCTGCTGCTGTCGGCATCCAGCATGTTCAAAGATGGCTTGGCCAACTCTTCTGGGCAGGTCGGCAGAAACTACATGCGCCACATGACGGGTTCGGTCTATGCCGTCTTTAAAGAGCCAGTTCGCATGTACCGCGGCACCACCATGGCGGGCATCATCAGAGATGAAGCGCGCCACGACACCCGTCGCGGCTTTGTGGGGGGCTATGAGCTGGAAACCCTGTCGCTGGGCCTTCCGTTCATGGCCGCTTTTCTCAACCCCGGCGGGTGGGGTGCTGACTTTGCCTGGTGGATGGAGCGCTACAAGTACATGGCCGGTCTGTGGCTGGTGGGCGAAGACATGCCGCGCCAAACCAATCGTGTCACGCTCAACGCGGACGTCAAAGACCAGTTTGGAAATGCCGTGCCCAACGTGCACTTTGACGACCACGACAACGACATCGCCATGCGCAACCATGCTTTTACCCAAGCCGAGCGGATTTACAGCGCGGCGGGTGCCATCAAGGCTTTTCGCACGCCGCCGTATCCCTCCACGCACAATCTCGGAACGGCGCGCATGAGCGCTCGCCCCCAGGATGGGGTGTGCAACCAGTGGGGCCAAACGCACGACGTGCCCAACCTGTTCATCAGCGATGGCAGCCAGTTCACCTCCGGCGGCGCGGAAAACCCCACGTTGACCATCGTGTCTCTGGCTATTCGCCAGGCCGAATACGTGGCGTCTCAAATGGCACAGCGTGCTATTTGAGAGTACTGTTGGCTTGAGATGCACAAAGAGAGGACGCGTCATGTGTGAGTTTTTCGTCGCAGCCGATCCCATCCTCTACGAATCGCGCACCCGCACGGTGCGCATCAGAGGGGTGTCCACCAGCGTGCGGCTGGAGAACTTTGTCTGGGATACCCTGGCGCGCCTGGCCGCAGAAGAGGGCGTGACCACCAATGCGCTGATCGTGCAGTTTCACGACGAAATCCTGCGCCATCGCGGTGACGTGCTCAATTTCACCTCGTTTCTTCGCGTGACCTGCCTGCGCTACTTGAGCCGCAAATGCGATCAGATGGATGCCCTGCAGGAAAGTGAAAACGCCTTGAAAACCTTGCACCCGCCTGCACAGTTTCACAAAAACGTCACCCATTAACCCTTTGCCTGAACACACGCCATGGCCAAGCTGATTCACACCATGATCCGGGTGCGCGATTTGGATGCGTCGCTCAAGTTTTACGGTGAAGTGTTCGCCTTGATGCCTTCGCACCGCCTGGACTTTGACGATTTTTCACTGGTTTATCTGCGCAACGGTGAAACCGAAGCCGAGCTTGAACTGACCTGGAACAAAGGCCGCGCAGAGCCTTATACCCATGGCGATGGCTACGGTCACGTCGCTGTGGTGGTGGATGACGTGACTGCGCTGCATGCTGATTTGACGCAAGCCGGTTATGCGCCCATGCCGGTGAAAGAGTTCAAACACGAACAGGCGCTGTTAGCCCGCTTTTTCTTCATCACCGATCCTGATGGTTACAAGATCGAGGTGCTGGAAAAGCACGGTCATTACCGCTGATCTGCTGCCGCTGACAAACAAACATCAAAAAACAAACATCAAAAGATCAATCGATGTGCAGTGCGCTTTTGGCGGGCAGCACCGTGCCCACGCACTCGCCAAAGCCGATGCGCGCAGCGCCTGCTTTTTCGCACCAGCCGCGCAGCACCACGGTGTCGCCATCTTGCAGCCAGGTGCGCTGCTCGCCGCCGGGCAGTTGCACTGGGCGCTTGCCGCCTTCGGTCAGCTCGATCAACGCGCAGGCTGAATCCAGAGTGGGGCCGGACAAGGTGCCAGTGCCCAGCAAATCGCCCGCTTGCAGATTGCAGCCGCCCACGGTGTGATGGGCCACCATTTGCGCGGCTGTCCAGTAGGCGTGGCGGTAATTGGTTTGGCACAACCGTGCGGGGGCGGTGCCCGCCTGACGCATGGCGGGAGTCTGGATCAGGGCTTGCAGTTCGATGTTGAGCGCGCCTTCGGCGGCGTTGTCCGGGTGGTTCAAGTAGGGCAGGGGCTGCGGGTCGCCGGCCGGGTGCGCAAAGGCGGTGCGAAACGGGGCCAGTGCTTCCCAGGTGACGATCCACGGGGAAATGGTGGACGCAAAGTTCTTGGACAGAAACGGCCCCAGCGGCTGGTATTCCCAACCCTGGATGTCGCGCGCCGACCAGTCGTTGAACAGCACCAGGCCAAAGATATGGTCGGGTGCCTGTGTCATACCCACAGGTTCACCCAGCGCATTGGGTGCGCCGATGAAAACGCCCATTTCCAGCTCAATGTCCAGCCGCGCGCAGGGTTGCAATGTGGGTGCAGCAGCGCTGGGTGCCATCACCTGGCCGTGCGGGCGATGAAAAGCCTGGCCCGAGACACCAATGCTGGACGAGCGACCGTGGTAGCCGATGGGCACCCATTGGTAGTTGGGCAGCAGCGGGCTGTCAGGACGAAACTGTTTGCCGATGTTGGTGGCGTGGTGGATCGAGGTGTAGAAATCGGTGTAGTCGCCAATGTGCGCGGGCACTGCGTATTCGGCCTCGGCCTGCGGCACCAGACAGGCTTGCAAGGCGGCTTGTTGCGCTGCGCCAGTGCGCAAAACGCGTGACAGCGCCAACCGCAGCGCGGCAGATGCGGGTTGGCCCAGGCGCATCAGGTGGTTCAGTGTGGATTCGGTGGCTGCGTGGGCGGGTGCAAGCGCTGCGCCTTCAAACACACCGGCGGCCACGGCAGCGGCCATGTCCACGATGTGCGCACCAATCGCCACGCCACCGCGCCACGCTTGGTTGCTGCCTTGGCGGCGGAACACCGCGAAGGGCAGGTTTTGAATCGGAAAATCGGTGCTGCCGCCATTGGCCGATTCGACCCAACTGCGCAACTTCGGATCGTGCGTTTCGTTGGTGATGGGCATGAAGTGTCTCCTCAATGCAAGTGTGTGACCAAAGAATAACGCAGCGGCGATGAGCCTTGGATGCTACGGTTGGCTGCGATGGCCGGTGATTGCCTGAAGTCAGAAAAAACGCGATAATCACCGGCTAACTTGAGGCGAGTCTGAATTTTTTCAGAGCGCCTTGGGTTAAGTGAAGCAGACCACATCATCCTTCTCGCATGTTGCCCGCTGCGCTTTAAGTCAGCGTGGCAACCATGTCTTTCAATCTGCGCGGCCCGTCAGGGGCCAGCGATTGCCAATTCGGAATCCCGGCGTGGCGTGTGCCATCTCCCGGAGATTCGCGTTGTCGGACGATGGGTGTCTTTGTTTGAACCCTGGGCGTGATGTGTTGAACGCCCGTCCGACAGCCGCTGTGTGCCAAGCGCCTTGAATCCGTGCGCGACCACTCATCGGCGAGAAAGTAAAAAAGATGATCACCTCTGATGAGGAAAACAGCGCTTTAGCGCTTGATGTTTCTGTGCCTGAAGCTATTGAAAACGTAGCTATCGACAACCCAGTTAGCGACAATCCATTTGAAGCCCTTGGTCTGGCCCCTGAGCTGCTGCAAGCTGTCGCTACGCTGGGCTACACCGAACCCACCGCCGTGCAGCAGCGCGCCATTCCACTGGCGCTTCAGCCGCACCCTGAAGGCTTTAACGACCTGATGGTCAGCAGCCAGACCGGCAGTGGCAAAACCGCAGCCTTCTTGCTGCCGGTGCTGCACACCTTGCTGGGCCTGGAGCGCGAAGCCGCTGCACGCGACAAGGCCGCCTGGGACGCCAAGGTGGCCGAAGCTTTGGCCAAAGGCGAGCCAGCGCCGAAAAAACCACGCCGCCAGAACCCACTCAAGCCGCGCCGCTTCAAGCCCGCCGTGCCCGGTGCGCTGGTGCTGTGCCCCACGCGCGAGCTGGCGCAGCAGGTGGCGCGTGACGCGATTGATCTGGTGCGCCATTGCCGCAGCCTGCGCATCGCCTGCGTGGTGGGTGGCATGCCTTACCAGCAACAGATCGCGCAGTTGCAAAACGTATCGCTGGTGGTGGCCACACCGGGCCGTCTGCTGGACTTGGCCAGCGGCGGACAGATCGTGCTGGATCAGGTGCGCTTTTTGGTGGTGGACGAGGCAGACCGCATGCTGGATTTGGGCTTTGCCGACGCGCTGGCCGAAATCAACCAGCTTACCGCCAAGCGCCAGCAAACCATGATGTTCAGCGCCACCTTTGCGCCGCCTATTCAGCAACTGGCCATGCGCGTCATGCATGACGGTGGTGCGCGCGTGCAAAAAGTGCAGGTCGCTACGCCGCAGCAAAGCCACGCCAACATCCGGCAAGAGCTGTACTGGGCCGACAGCCCCGAGCACCGCCGCCGCTTGCTGGATTACTGGCTGCGCGACCCCAGCATCGACCAGGCCATCGTGTTTGCTTGCACGCAAATTGAATGCGAGCAACTGGCCGAAGACTTGCAACAGGACAATTTTGCCGCCGTGTCGCTGCACGGCGCTTTGAGCCAGGCGCTGCGCAACCGCCGTTTGAAGGCAATGCGCGATGGCAAAGTGCAGATTCTGGTGGCCACCGACGTGGCCGCGCGCGGCATCGACGTGCCCACCATCACCCACGTTATCAACTTTGGCCTGCCCATGAAGGCCGAGGACTACACCCATCGCATTGGCCGCACGGGCCGTGCGGGGCGCGATGGCCTGGCGGTGACGCTGGCCGAGTTCCGCGACCGCCGCCGTCTGGCCGATATCGAAGCCTACACGCGCCAGAAGTTCGAGCCGCTCACGGTGACCGGGCTGGAGCCGACCAAGTTCTTCCCACCCATCACCGAAGACCGCCCGCAGCGCAAGCCGGGGCGTGGTGGCGGCAAGCCTGGTGCGCGCCACGGTGGTGCGCGCCGAGGCACTGACCGCGGCGGTGTCGAGCCACGCGGCCCGAAGATGATTGGCGGCGGCTTCAAAGGCACGCAGGCACCGGATCGCCGCCGTTCGCGTGGCGAAGGCGTGCGCGCTGGCGCTGGCGAAGTCTGGACACCGCAGCGCAGCGAGACGCACCGTCATGAGCGCCGTGATGAACGCCCGTCTGGCCGTGGTGAATTTCGTGCGGCGGCCCGTGCCTCTGCGCCTGGGCGTGCGCGTGCAGCCGCTCCTCGCGCCAAGCCTTATGCGCCGGGCCGGGCTGGGCGCTGATCTGACAGATCTGCGGTTGAAGCAAAATGCGCCCGATGACTTGGGAATTTCGTCCCTACGAGGGTTATGGCCCGCTGAGTTTCGGCAGGACCCAGGCCCAGGCCATTGCGCTGTTGGGCACGCCAAAGGCCGTGATCAACAGCTATGAGAGCCTGCGTCCGATTATGGACGTGGTAGGCGATGGTTATTTAAGCGAGCACTTCATCGAAGTGATGCAGCGGCAGAGCACGATGCAGTTTGCTGATTCGGCCAGCAACAACCAGCGACCAGAGTTGGTATTTTCTGGCGATGAACTGGTGGGGTTTTGCCTGCAACACAGGGATGACAGGCTGCTCGTGCATGGCGTCAACATCTGGGGCAAGCAACGCGCGGCGATCATCAAGGCACTGGCTGGGCATGAGCGGGTAATGCTGTTCGACGGCGCAGACTATTACTTCGAATCCGTCGGCCTGAGGATCACCGCACCCAGGTTCTGGCAAGAAAAAGGCAGTATTGGCCTGTATTCGCGCCAGGGTTTCGATGAAGCCATGGATTTGGCCGGGCCTTATGAATACACCCCTGATGAAATTACAGGCAAAGAGCGCTGATCACGCTAAAGGGGTGCGCACCAGATGCCAAGCGCCTTTGACCAACCGCAACCGCTGACCGCTGCTGATGTTGCTGCCCTGATGCGCGTACAGGCCGGCTGCTATGGGCCGCATTTGCTGGAATCGGCCGATCTGTATGCGCAGCGGCTGGCCAGCCCCGTGCAGTGCAGTTGGGGCGTGCGCGATGGCGCGGGCGTGCTGGTGGCTTATTTGGCCGCCTACTGGTCGGTGCGGGGGGCCATCACGCCTTTGCACGGAGCGTTCAAAAGCCACCCGCAGCCTGACACGCTGTATCTTCACGATCTGGCTGTGCGGCCTGCGCAGGCGGGCCAGGGCTTGGCGCAAATGCTGTTGCAAGTCGCATGGCGCAGCGCCGCTGCGCAGGGTATTGAGCAGGCCGCACTGGTTTCAGTGCAAAGCACCCAGCGCTTTTGGCTGCGCCAGGGGTTTGCGGCCGCTGATGCACCACCGGACTTGGCCAGCTACGGCGGCGGGGCGGTTTACATGACGCGGCTGCTGAACGAGAAGTTTTAAGCGGCAGCGGCTGGGCGCTGCGCCAGCACCCGCCCGGGGTTCATCAGCCCCTGCGGGTCCAGCGCCTGTTTGATCGTGCGCATCAGCCCAAGCGCCACGGGCGACTTGTAGTGCGGCAGCTTGGCCGCCTTCAGGCTGCCGATGCCGTGCTCGGCGCTGATCGAGCCACCGTGGCGTGCCACGTGGTCGAACACCAGGGTGTTGATGCGGTCTTCTTCGCGCTGTAGGAACTGCGCCGCATCGCCGCCCTCAGGGGCCTGCACGTTGTAGTGCAGGTTGCCGTCGCCCAGGTGGCCAAAGTTGACCAGGCGCACGCCAGCAATCGCTTGCGCCAACGCGGCGTCGGTCTCGGCCACGAATGTGGGGATGCGGGACACCGGCAGGCTGATGTCGTGCTTGATGTTCAGGCCCTCTTCGGCCTGCGCCAGCGGGATGCTCTCGCGGATGTGCCACAGCCCTTTGGCCTGGGCGAGGCTTTCGGCCACCACGGCGTCGGTGACGCAGCCGACTTCCAGTGCGGCTTCCAGCAAGGCTTCAAACTGCGTGCGGGCGTGGGCTTCGCTCTCGTGGTCAGAGTTTTCCAGCAACACACACCAGGGCGTGTCGCGCCACAGCGGCACGCGCAACTGCGGGTAGTGCTTGTCGACCAGGCTCAAGGCAAACTGGTTCATCACCTCGAAGCCGGTCAACCCCGCTGCCAGCCGCTGCTGCGCCAGGCCCAGCAAGTCCACCGCCGCCGCCATCGACGGCACGGCGGCCCAGGCCGTGAGCCGGGCGGCGGGCTGCGGATACAGCTTTAACGTGGCAGCGGTGATGATGCCCAGCGTGCCTTCGCTGCCGATGAACAAGTCGCGCAGGTCGTAGCCGGTGTTGTCCTTGCGCAGGCCGCTCAGGCCCTCCCATACCTGGCCCTGGGGCGTGACCACTTCCAGCCCCAGGCACAGCTCGCGCGCGTTGCCGTAGCGCAGCACCTGCGTGCCACCTGCGTTGGTGGCCAGGTTGCCGCCAATGGTGCAACTGCCTTCGGCCGCCAAACTCAAGGGGAACAGAAAGCCCGCATCCTGCGCAGCGGCTTGCAGGTTTTGCAAAATGCACCCGGCTTCGACGGTGAACGTCAGATTGGCCGTGTCGATAGCGCGCACGTGGTCCAGCCGCTTCAAACTCAGCAGCACCTGCGTGCCGCTGCCGTCGGGCACGCTGCCCACGGCCAGGCCGGTATTACCGCCTTGCGGCACGATGGACGCGCCCGCAGCGGTGCAGGCGCGCACCACGGCAGCTACTTCATCCGTGCTGCCAGGGCGCACCACGGCCAGCGCGCGGCCATGCTCGCGGCGGCGCCAGTCTTGCTCATAAACGCTTAAATCGCCATCGGTCAGCACATGGGCCGTGCCCACGGTGTGACGCAGGGTGGTCAGCAAGTCAGCAGGATTTAAAGACATGGTGTTTGCTACCTTTATAATAGCTATTAGCGCTTATGGGGCCTGCTATGAAGGCGCGAAATCATGCTTATTCCGCAGTGCCTGGGGCAGGATCGGTCGTGGGCGGCTGCATGCGCTGAGCCTGCTTTTGGCGCAAGCGCACATGAACCGCGCAGGCTGCAAACAGCACCAGCACCAGCGCCACTTGCACGCCCGCCAGGCGCGATGACAGACCGGGGTCGTCTGCAGCGCGCACCACGCCTTCCACAAAATACAGCCAGATGAACAGCGCCACCCGGCGGTAGGTGAGCATGCGGTAGCGCAGCAAACCGGGCAGCGGCAGCAGCAAGGGCAGGGCTTTGAGTGCCAGCCAGGATCCGCCAGGGCGCAGCGGTGCCAACCACAGCTCCCACGCCAGGCACAGCGCTGCCAGCACCAGCAGGCTCAGCGCCGCCACGGCGCGCGTGGCCTGCACGGCAGGTGATGGCGTGGCGCTGGCAGCAGCAGTGGCAAGGGCAGGCAAGTGGTGCTGGGGCATGGGCGGTGGCATCATACCCAGCATGTGGCTGAACTGGCTGGGGCAGCGCCTCAAAACCCTGTTGAACGACGTGACGGATTTTCCCGTGCTGCTGACGGCTGCCACGCTGTGGGAGCGCCTGCGGCAAGACCGTCTGGGCGTGACGGCCTCGGCACTCACCTTCACCACGGTGCTGGCGCTGGTGCCGTTTTTTGCGGTGATGCTGTCGGTGTTCACCGCGCTGCCGGTGTTTGGACGCTTTCAGCAAGCGCTGGAGCAGTGGCTGGCGAGCAGCCTGATTCCCGCCAGTATTGCCACCACGGTGATGGACTACCTGACCCAGTTCGCCACCAAGGCCAGCGGGCTGGGCACGGTGGGGCTGGTGGCCTTGCTGGTCAGCAGCTTGTCGCTGATTTTGACCATCGACCACACGTTGAATGAAATCTGGCGCGTGAGTGCGCGGCGCCCGCTGGGCCAGCGGGTGTTGGTGTACTGGGCCGTGCTGACGCTGGGGCCGTTGGTGCTGGGCGGCAGTCTGGCCATTACCTCGTATGTGCTCACGGCTTCACGCGGCTGGCTGCCATCGGCTGGCAGCGGCACTGATATGGGCATCCAATGGCTGCTGGGCGCGATGCAGTTTGCGTTGATGAGCCTGGGCTACACGCTGCTGTACCGCTATGTGCCCAACACGCCCGTCAAATGGAAGCACGCGCTGGCCGGGGGCGTGTTTGCCGTGGCTTGCCTGGGGCTGGCGCGCTGGGGGCTGGCGCTGTATTTGTCGCGCGTGCCCAGCTATTCATTGATTTACGGCGCGTTTGCCACGGTGCCGATTTTGCTGCTGTGGGTGTACGTGTCGTGGTTGATCGTGCTGTTTGGCGCGGTGATTGCGGCGTATTTGCCCAGCTTGCTCACGGGTGTGGCGCGGCGTGGCGGCGTGCCGGGCTGGGACTTTCAACTGGCCGCTGAAGTGCTGCAAGCGCTGGCGGGTGCGCAAAGCCGTGCACAAGATGACGGCACGCGCGGCCTGACCTTGCCGCAACTGGCGGCCAGGCTGCGGGTGGACACGCTGCAACTGTCGCCCGTGATGGAGGCGCTGGGCGACATGCACTGGGTGGGCGAGCTGACCACGCGCACCGAAAACCAAGAGCCGCACTTTGTGCTGCTGATCCAGCCCGCGCAGCAGCCCCTAAGACCGTTGATGGAAAAGCTGCTGCTCCAGCCCGACCCGGCCCTCAGCGGCTGGTGGAGCCATGAGCAGCAACACCCGCTGACGGTGGCTGATTTGTTGACCGCAGAAGATGATGGATTGCAAACCAAGAAGCCTTCTGATGCATATACACAAATCGCGAACAGCTATTGATTAAATAGCATGAAGCAGTCAATAAGACATTCAAGTTTCAAGCGCTCAAAAAATCTCGCAGCGCAAACAGCACCTCGTCGGGTGCTTCGGTCATCAGCGCATGCCCGGCATTCACTTCCACCACCTTGGCCAGCCGTGCGTGCTCGGCCAGCGCCTTGGCAGATTTAGGCGGCGTCATCTGATCGTGCCGCCCCACCAGAAACAGGGTAGGGCAATGCACGGCAGCCATGGCCTGCGCACCATTGGCGTAGCTGTCGCACGCTTTGAAGCCGGTGTGAAACACATTCACCTTGGGGTTGCTGGCCAGCATGCGGCGCATCAGTGCGCGCGAAGCGCCGTACAGCCAGGTGCCCGGCCCCAGCGCCGAGGGTGGTGGGCACAGCGTGCTGTGCGAGAAGGTGTTGACCATGGCAATCGCCTTTTCAGGCGCGTTGACCGAGGCGTCCAGCAACGCGGGCGACACCTTCATGGGGCAGGCCGTGCCCAGCAGCGCCAGATGGCTGATATGGGCCGGTGCGCGTGCTGCCGCCTCCAGCGCAATCAATGAGCCAAAACTGTGGCCCACCAGCGCAGCTTGCTCAATACCCTGCGCTTTCAGCAGCGCCAGCACGGTGCCTGCGGCCTGCTCCACTGTCTCAGGTGGCTGGCCATCGCTTTTTCCTTGTCCTGGAAGATCAATGGCCAGCACGTTCCAGCCGTGGTGCGCCAGATAGCGGCTTTGCAAAATCCACACACTGTGGTCGTTCAATACGCCGTGAATGAACACCACCGTCGGCTGAGCGGGGTCGAAGGGTTTGCCGCCGGTGTAGGCGTAGACATGGTGGCCGTTGACGTTGATCTGCATGGTTAAACCTCCGCCTTTTCAGCGGCCTTGAGGGCGCGCTTGAGGTCGTCGATCAAATCGTCTGCGTCTTCCAGACCGATCGACAGGCGGATGGTGCCGGGGCCGATGCCGGCACCTGCCAGGGCCTCGTCGCTCATGCGGAAATGCGTGGTGCTGGCCGGGTGAATGACCAGGCTGCGGCAGTCGCCGACGTTGGCCAGGTGGCTGAATAATTTGAGCGTCTCGATGAAGCGCTTGCCTTGTTCGCGCGAGCCTTTGAGGTCAAAGCTGAACACGCTGCCTGCGCCCTTGGCACCGTGTTTGAGCAGCTTGTTGGCGAGCGCATGGCTGGGGTGCGATTCGAGCAAGGGATGCCCCACCTTGGCGACAAACGGGTGTTCGGCCAGAAAGCGCACCACGCGCTCGGTGTTGGCGATGTGCCGTTCCATGCGCAGCGGCAGGGTTTCGATGCCTTGCAGAATCAGCCAGGCGCTGTGCGGGCTTAAAGACGCGCCAAAGTCGCGCAGACCTTCGCGGCGCGCGCGCAGCAAAAAGGCCCCGACGGTGCTTTCTTCGCTGAACACCATGTCGTGAAAGCCGTCGTAGGCTTGGGTGAATTCGGCAAATTTGCCCGCGCTGCCATCCGCGGCGCTCTGCGATGCCTTGTCCCAATCAAATGAGCCGCCATCGACCAGCACGCCGCCGATCACGGTGCCGTGGCCGGACAGGAACTTGGTGGCCGAGTGGTAGAGCAGATCGGCACCATGCTCGAAGGGCTTGAGCAGGTAGGGCGTGGTGAAGGTCGAATCGACCAGCAGGGGCAGGCCCGCAGTGTGGGCGATGTCGGCCACGGCCGGGATGTCCAGCACTTCCAGCCCTGGGTTGCCCACGGTCTCGCCAAACAGCAAGCGCGTGGTGGGGCGGATGGCGGCGCGCCAGCCGTCCAGATCGCCCGGTTTGACAAAAGTGGTTTCAATGCCGAAGCGCCGCAGCGTGTAGTGCAGCAGGTTCTGGCTGCCGCCATACAGTGCCGTGCTGGCGACGATATGGCCGCCCGCGCCCATCAGCGTGGTGATGGCCAAATGCAGCGCGGCCTGGCCGCTGGCAGTGGTGATGGCACCGATGCCACCTTCGAGTGCGGCGATGCGCTGCTCCAGCACCGCGTTGGTGGGGTTACTGATGCGGCTGTAGACGTGGCCCGAGCGTTCCAGATTGAACAGCGCGGCGGCATGGTCGCTGGACTCGAACACGAATGAAGTGCTCAAGTGAATGGGCACGGCACGCGCGCCGGTGGCCGGATCGGGCGCGGCACCTGCGTGCAGGGCCAGGGTGTCAAAGCCGGGGTCGGCGTAGCCGGGCATGGTGTCTCCTTGATGTGGCAGCAGTGGGGCTGCAAGTGGCTAGGATATTGTGGGCTATATTTATTGGCTGGCTTGACCTCTTCGTTCCCTCTTTGTCTTTTGGGTCGGCCCGGAGTGTTTACATGAAAGTTCGCGACATCCTGCGCCTGAAGGGCAACGCCCTGTACACCATTACCCCTGAAGACGATTTGGCGCAAGCGGCGCAAATCATGTCGGACAAAGACATCGGCTCGCTGGTGGTGATGTCGCACGAGCGTGTGGTGGGCATTCTGACGTTTCGTGAAGTGATTAAGGCGGCGGCGGCGAATGGAGGCCGCTTTGAGGGCCTGTCGGTGTACCGCGCGATGGACGATGGGCCATTGATTTGCACGCTGGAGACCGACATGGACGAGGTGCGCCGCATGATGCTGAACCACCATGCACGCTACCTGCCAGTGATCGACCGCCAGCAGTTGCAAGGTGTGATCAGCTTTTACGATGTGGCCAAGGCGGTGGTGGACAGCCAGAATTTTGAAAACCGCCTGCTCAAAGCCTACATCCGTGACTGGCCGGATGAAGACACCAAGAATACCGAGCCGAATTTTCCGTAAATCAACCAGCGGCTGGCGGGTGAGCCAAGCTGGCGATAATTCAAGCTATGAGCGGAAATACTTTCGGCAAGCTGTTTGCTGTGACCAACTTTGGCGAATCGCACGGCCCTGCCATTGGCTGCGTGATTGATGGCTGCCCACCCGGCATGGCGCTGACTGAGGCCGATATTCAGCCGGATCTGGATCGCCGCCGCCCTGGCACCAGCAAGTTCGTGACCCAGCGCAATGAGGCCGATCAGGTCGAAATTTTGTCTGGCGTGTACCAAGGACAGACTACCGGCACACCCATTTGCCTGCTGATTCGCAACACCGACCAGCGCAGCAAGGATTACAGCGACATTGCGCAAACCTTCCGGCCAGGCCATGCCGATTACACCTATTGGCAGAAATACGGTGTGCGTGATCCGCGCGGTGGCGGCCGCTCTTCCGCCCGCTTGACGGCACCCACGGTAGCTGCCGGGGCGGTGGCCCGGAAATGGTTGCGGCAAGAACTGGGCACCACATTTCGCGGCTGTATGACCCACATCGGCGAATTGACCATCGGTTTTGAAAGTTGGGCGCATGTGGATCAGAACCCGTTTTTTGCGCCGGTGGCCGATGTGACGGCGCTGGAAGACTATATGAACGCGCTGCGCAAAAACGGCGATTCATGTGGTGCCCGCTTGCGTGTGACGGCCGCAGGTGTGCCCGTGGGACTGGGCGAGCCGCTGTATGACCGGCTGGATGCCGACATCGCCAAGGCCATGATGGGTCTGAATGCCGTCAAGGGCGTTGAAATTGGTGACGGCTTTGCCAGCGTGGCGCACAAAGGCAGCCTGCACGGCGATTCGCTGTTGCCGGGTGAAGCGGGCAGAGCGCGCTTTGCCACCAACCATGATGGCGGTGTGCTGGGCGGCATCAGCAGCGGACAGGATCTGGAAGTGGCGGTTGCCATCAAGCCGACCAGCTCGATTTTGGTGCCGCGCACGTCCGTCAATGTAGCAGGTGAGCCGGTGGAGGTGGTGACCAAGGGTCGACACGACCCCTGCGTAGGCATCCGCGCCACGCCGATCATTGAAGCGCTGCTGGCCCTGGTGGTGATGGACCATGCACTGAGGCATCGGGCGCAATGTGGTGAACACCTTCAGCCAAACTGAGTGGCGCTGGGTCTTGATGAAAACGGACAGTGCGGGCGGCGAAGAACGGCCGATCAGTATGGGAGATACCGCATTAGCCCAGCCCGTGCCGCCAGAATTTTGGCCTGACGACAGCGTTGGCACGCCTGACCGGTCGCCGGAAAGCGAATGGATTGAGGCCACGCAGATCGGCATTGTGATGAAGGGCATGCGGTCGTCGTGGCCTGCGGCCCTGACGACCGTGGTGGTGATCAATGCGCTGGCCGCGCTTTATGTGCCGGTGCTCGCCCTGATGGCCTGGACATTGACCTGGCTGGCACTGGCCGCGCACCGATATATGTACATGCGACGATACCAGCGGGTGGTTAGCCGCCAGCCGTCGTCAGAGCGGTTGGCGTATTTCCGGCGCTATGCCTGGATATGGGTGATGTATGCCGCAAGCTGGGGTGTCTTGCCGTTGGTGCTGGCTGACCGGTTGCCGGATTTGCAGCTCATCATTGTCTGGATCACCCTGGGAGGGGCAGGGGCTGTCAGCATGTCATGGATGTCGGCGTACCTGCCTACGGTGCGGCGCTATCTGTCCACGCTGGTCGTGACGATGCTGGCTTGCGTGGCATTCAACATGCTGACAGGTGCTGTGCCGCGTTTTGAGCTGGTGCTTGGCACCTTGATGCCAATGATGGTGGCGCTGTTTCTGGTCATCATGACGCTGATGGTCAACAACTTGCACCGGATGTCCACGCAAAGTATCGATTTGCGCTATCAGAATGAGCGCTTAATCCAGTCGCTGCGTCAGCAGACGCAGACAGCGCAACAGGCGCTGGTGTTTCGAGACCGTTATCTGGCCGGTGCTGCCCATGATTTGAAGCAGCCCATCAACGCGCTGGCCATTTACGCCGAATGGCTGTGCAGCGAGCCAGAGCTGGTGGATGAACTCAGCCCCAAGATTTTGCAGTCCACGCAGGCCGTCAACACCTTGTTCGATTCGCTGTTTGACCTGGTCAAGCTGGACGCTGGGCATTTGAGTGTGGATGTCAAACCCATCAAGGTCAAGGCATTGCTGTCTGATCTGATGGTGCAATTTCGGCCCTTGGCGATTCAAAAGGGATTGAAGCTGCGAAGCAGGCCGCTTGATCTGGTGCTCCATTCAGACCCGATCATGCTGCGCCGGATAGTTTCTAACCTGGTGTCCAACGCCATCCGCTATACGCCGCATGGCGGCATTTTGCTGGCTGTGCGCCAACGTCATAGCGAGGTGGTGTTTGAGGTGTGGGACACCGGTATCGGCATCGCCGAAGGCGAGCAAGCGATGGTGTTCGAGGAGTTCTACAAGGTTAAGGTCAGCGGCACTGAAGGCGGATTTGGCCTGGGGCTTTCCATCGTGCGCCGTCTGTCGGCCACACTGGGCTGCACACTCACCATGCAGTCGGTGCCGGGACGCGGCTCAGTGTTTCGATTGCGCGTGCCACTGTCTTCGGGTGTTGCGGTTACGAATTCAGCAGGCCATTCATCCGGGCGTAATGCAGCGTCTGCGTTCGGCTCTTGACACCCAGGCGGCGAAACAGGCGCCACAAATGCACCTTCACGGTGTGCTCACTGATGCCCAGGCGTTCTGCAATGTCGCGGTTCGATAAACCTTCGTCCAGCATCACGATGAGTTGCTTTTGACGCTTGGACAGCTTGGTTTCGGTTTTAAGGTCGCTGTCGTCCAGATCGCCCGCTTGCGAGTCAGTGAGCAGCATGGTGCGCAATGCGCTGGCGATTTCGGCTGCGCCCGCAGACTTTTCAATATAAACGTCGGCACCGGCTTCGCGGCACCACTCTTCCACATCAGACGCTGGAGTGGCCGAAATAACGGCCAAAGGCACGTCCGGATACTGGCCTTTGAGCAGCTTGACGCCGGAAATGCCGACGGTGTCGGGCAATTTCAAATCCAGACAAAACAGTTCGGGCGCACCCTTGACGGCCACCACGCGATCCAGATCCGACAACTGCGACAGCTCGACCACCTCAGAGCCAGGTCGAATGCGCCGCAGCAGCATGACCACGGCATCGCGCATCAGTGGATGATCATCAATCACATAAATAACCAAAATCTACTCTCCCGCGTACGTGCGCCAACGACAGCTTGAACCAGTCTGCTGCCCTCCCCGTCAAGGAATCTTTTAGGGATTCATGAGCGTAAGTAGCTACTTCGCCAACCGGCTAGTTTACTCTGCTAATGATTTTGACAGTTGTTCAAGCGCTGCATGAATCAAATGTACTGGCTGGCTGGCCGCAAGGTCGATTTGTGCAGTAATTTGATTGAACGCTGCTACACCGTCAGACTGGAGTAATTTGATGGTTTGCCCTGCATCGCGAGGTGAATCGAAAGCCAAGCTTTGAATCAGGGTTGCACCTGATACATCGACCAGCTTGAAGTAAAAGAGTTTGTCCTCTGCCCGGTATTGTTTGAACGTTGGCAGCGCTGATTTGACCACCGCTTTGGGGGCGACTGACTGGCTGGAGGCCGCCACCATTGGGCGCAAACCCACTGCATGGCGCAATTTGTCCATGAACGGCGTGGCGATGGCGCGGGCCTTGGCGGCACCGGCTTTCAGCAGGCGTTCAACCTCAGCAGGGTGCTGCACCAAATGGTTGTAGCGCTCACGCATGGGGCTGATTTCGTGGTCGATGCGCTCAAACAGCTGCTGCTTGGCGTTACCCCAGGCGATGCCATCGGCAAAGGCTTGGGCCAGGGCGCTGGTTTCTGCGGGTTCGGCAAATGCGCGGTAAAGCTGGAACACCGCCGAGCTTTCGGTGGCCTTGGCCTCGCCGGGCACGCTGGAGTCGGTCAAGATCGACATGATTTGCTTGCGCAGCAGATCGCGCGGGCCGAACAGGGCGATGGTGTTGTCGTAGCTCTTGCTCATCTTGCGCCCGTCCAGGCCGGGCAGCAGGGCCACGTGGTCGTCGATCACCGCCGCAGGCGGCACCAGCAGCTCGCCATACAGGTGGTTGAAGCTGGCGGCCATGTCGCGCGCCATTTCAATGTGTTGTACCTGATCGCGCCCCACGGGCACCTGATGCGCCTTGAACATCAGGATGTCGGCTGCCATCAGCACCGGATACATGAACAGGCCCGCACTGACATCGGCGTCCGGGTCTTGGCCCGCTGCCGCATTTTTGTCCAGCATGGCCTTGTAGGCGTGGGCGCGGTTGAGCAGGCCCTTGCCCGCCACGCAGGTCAGCAGCCACATCAACTCAGGAATCTCGGGGATGTCCGACTGGCGATAAAACGTCACATGCTCAGGATCCAGGCCTGCTGCCAGCCAACTGGCTGCAATCTCCAGCGTGCTGCGCTGAATGCGCGCCGGGTCGTCGCACTTGATGAGGGCGTGGTAGTCGGCCAGAAACAAAAAACTCTGGGTATCGGGCTTGCGGCTGGCGCGCACCGTGGGACGGATGGCACCCACGTAATTGCCCAGATGCGGCGTGCCGGTGGTGGTGATGCCGGTGAGAACGCGAACGACAGAGGTCATGAAAATCAAGGTTGAAAAATCAGCTCAACAAGGCAGCCAGCGGCAGCAGCATGATGTCCATCAGGCCAAAGGTGACCGTCATTAAAGGCAGCATCCACAGTTGGCTGACCACGCCGGTCAGCACCAGCGCCATCACGATGAAAAAGCCCCAAGGCTCGATACGGCTGACAGTCGCTGCGGCTTTGTAGGGCAGCAGGCCGACCAGAATGCGGCCACCATCGAGTGGCGGCAGCGGAAAAAGATTGAACACGAACATCACCACGTTCACCAGCACGCCCGCGCGGCACATGCCGGTAAAAAACGGCTCCGATACGTCCATGGCCATCAACACAGTCAATACTACGCCCCAGGCCAGCGCTTGCAGCAGGTTGGATGCAGGCCCGGCCAGTGCCACCCACACCATGTCGCGCTTGGGGTTGCGCAGGTGGCCAAAGCGTACAGGCACCGGCTTGGCATAGCCGAATAAAAACGCCCCGTTGGTTGCCACGTACAAAAAAGCGGGCATCAAAATCGTGCCGATGGGGTCGATGTGCTTGAGGGGATTGAGTGTCACCCGCCCCAGCATGGCGGCTGTGTTGTCACCAAAATGCCGCGCCACGTAAGCGTGTGCGGCCTCATGCACGGTGATGGCAAACAGCACCGGCAGGGCGAAGATGGCGATGGTTTGAATGATGTTGCTGAAGTCCACCCAAGGATTGTCTCAGACCGGGAAGGGCCGCTTGGCTGAAAAGTGCAAAGCCACCCCGAAGGCTGGCTTTGCAGTGGATGCGGGTTGATTTCACGCTTTGCCTTGCGACCGAGTACGCCAACCTAGAAATCCCAGCAAGAGGCTTAAAACAGCAAGTGCCGCGCTGCCCATGGTAGGTACCGGCACTGTGGTGGAGGCTGCCGTTGGCGCTGTCAGCATCAAAGGGTCAATCTCTGCCAGCAGGGTGCCAGCGGGTGCATCGAACAGCGCCAAACCCACGCCAGCGACACACCTGTGTTTATTGGGCCGCTCCAGTTCAAGGTGAATGTCATGGTGGTACTGGCACCGACGGCGACGAACAGGCAGTGCGAAGCCATCTGGGTTCCATCGTCCCAGACTTCCATGCAGACGCCGTCGAAGCCACCGCCATCGTCGACCGTACCTGTGACGTCTGCACTGGCCACGATTTGATGCGACGTGGCCGTGGCGGACACGGCGGATAGGCCCCCGTAAGGGTGGCTTTGGGCGACAGTTGGCCTGGATTTGTTGGCAAATTGGTGGACGACCAGGCAAGTGAAACCCCCGCGCACCACATGGTGGCTGCGACGAAGAAGCTTTTTAGGTAATTCCAAGGTTTCATGTTTTTGATTCCTTTGGATATCGGGTCAATCAGCCAGAGAAAAGCGCCGAAAAACCAGTGTGCCTGCCACCACCATGGCTACCAGAAAGGCCAGTGACGCCCCACCCAGCGTGGGGACGGCGGCCACTGCGGTGCCCGGTGCCGCCGTCGTGCTTTGCGTCCAGATGCCCACCACTCCTGCGCCCGGCGACCCGTATCCGGTCGCAGGCACGCCGCTAGTGCCCGTGCACTGGGTGCCGGTCACGGCTGAGCAAGTCGCAGCGTTGTAGGCGAAGGTTGTGGTGTCACCGGCCAGCATCATGTGGACGGTTTGCCCCACTGAATGCGGTGGACTGGGAGACATCAAGTACACCTGCGCGGATATCAGGGTGCCCGCAGCGTCCGTGGTCACATAAAAATCGGCAGGATTGCCAAACACTTGGGCCGAGTTGGTGTGGTCAAAGGTATGGATGCCATCGCTGAACGACCAAGTCAGCGGATAGGCTGTGCCTGGCCCCACCGGTTCGTTGGTCAAATTTGGGGGCAATGGCGGCGTTGACGTCATTGCCCCCGTCAGTTGCATGGCCCGTCGTGTAGGCCCCGCTGGCAGACGTGTAGGTGGGCGATGTGAAGCTATAGACGGTGGTTTGCGCCCAAAGGCTGCTTGTGCCGCCAAGTGTCAGTACCAGCAGTGCCAGAAGCTGTTTGATGCCAAACAATTCGGCGACTATGAATTTTTTTCAGTAAGCGCCAGTTTTCCACGCTTTTGCTCCTCGAATATGGATTTCTTGGAGCAATGGTAGGTAAGGCTGTGGCTGTTCACAATCCTTCAAGTGAACCAAATAAAAAGCATTTTTTATGCGCAAAAAGTTTCTGATGTAACCAGGATGGATGCGGGAAATCAAAGTCCCAGCAGGCCTGGATCGCCTCGCCCGCGGCGCAGTACTTCGGGCGCGCTGCCGCTCAAATCGACCACGGTGGTCGGCTCCAGCGGGCAGGCCCCGGCGTCGATCACGCCTGCAATCTGGCGTTCCAGCCGCTCGCGGATGGTTTGCGGCTCGTTCAGGGGGGCGTCGTCGCCTGGCAGGATCAGCGTGGTGGCCAGCAAGGGGGCACCGTGCTGCTCGATCAGATCCAGCAGCACGCGGTGATCGGGCACGCGCAGGCCAATGGTTTTGCGTTGTGGGTGGCTGACGCGGCGCGGCACTTCCTTGCTGGCTTCCAGAATGAAGGTGAAGGGGCCGGGTGTGCCTTGTTTGAGCAAGCGAAACTGCGTGTTGTCCACCCGTGCGTAGCTGGACAGTTCGCGCAAATCGCGGCAAATCAGTGACAACTGGTGTTTGTCGTCCAGCCCGCGCAGGCGGCGCAGGGCGTCAGCAGCGGCTTTGTCGTCCAGGTGGCAGACCAGGGCGTAGCTGGAGTCGGTGGGCACGGCCAGCACGCCGCCGTCTTGCAGCAGTTGCGCTGCTTGCTTGAGCAGGCGCGCCTGAGGGTTGTCGGGGTGGATGCTGAAGTGCTGGGCCATGGGGGTTCAGTCACAGACTGAATAGTTATAAAAATGATAGCTTACGGCGCAAATATAGAAAGCGCCAGAGGCTTTAGCCCGGATGTAGACATTCAAATTTTTTGTGGCACGCCCTTACATCGATGCAGTCAGCATCGCCCGATAGTCCGCAGCCGAGGCGATACGCGGATTGGTTTGGTGGCAGTGATCGCGCTGGGCGTGGGTGATCACGGCGTCGAATTGCTCGGGGGTGACACCCATGGCGGCTAAGCCGGTGGGCAGGCCCAGGCGGGCGGTCATGTCGTGAACGGCTTGTGCCACATCAGCGTCTTTTTTCAGATCCATGGCCTGCGCCATGCGCGCCAGGCGCTCTTCTTTTTGTACGGATTCGGCTCCGGCGTTGAAGCGGATCACGGCGGGCAGAAACACCGCGTTGAGTGTGCCGTGGTGCAAACGTGGATCAACCCCGCCCAGGCTGTGGCTGAGCGAATGCACGCAGCCCAGCCCTTTTTGAAAGCCCATCGCACCGTGGATGCTGGCCGCCATCATGTTCAAACGCGCCTCGCGGTCGCTGCCGTCGCGGGTGGCGCGTTCGATGAAGGCCCAGTCGCGGCGCAGGCCCTCCAACGCAATGCCGTCGGCGGGCGGGTTGAAGGCCGGGGCCATGAACACCTCCATGCAGTGGGCGATGGCGTCCATGCCGGTGGCGGCGGTTAATTGGGGTGGCAGGCCGAGGGTGAGCGCTGGGTCGCAAATGGCGGCCTTGGGCATCAGCGACCAACTGTGAAAGCCCAGTTTGCGGCCGTCGTCCACGATGACGATGGCCCCGCGCGCCACTTCGCTGCCGGTGCCTGCGGTGGTGGGCACGGCGATCAGTGGTGCCACGGCGTCGGTGATTTTGGGCGAGCCGCCTTCGATGGTGGCGTAGGTTTTCAGCGGGCCGGGGTGGGTGGCGGCAATGGCCACCCCCTTGGCACAGTCGATGGCGCTGCCGCCGCCCACGGCAATCAGGCCGTCACATTTTTCCTGCTGATAAAGGGCAGTGGCAGCGCGCACCGCGGCTTCGGTCGGGTTGGGCGGTGTGCCGTCATAGACCGCGCAGGACATGCTGCCCAACATGTCTTGCACCGGTTGCAGCACGCCTGCGGCACGCACCCCGGTGTCGGTGACGATGAGCGGGCGGCGAATGCCGATGCGCGCGCAGTGCGCAGGTAATTGAGCCAGCGCGTCAAAGTCAAATTCGATTTGGGTCAGGTATTGGATAAGTGCCATGCGGTGGTTTACAGGCTAGGATGCCAAAGGTCAAACAAACACCCATTTAACAAGGAGATGAACCATGACTCAAGCCTTCTCGGTCGCGCGCGCGGCAGCACTGGTGGCCGCTGCCGGAGGGCTGTTGCTGGGCTGCGCCAGTCAGGCCCCGGCCCCTGTGGCGGCCAAGGTGGTGGTCACGCCAGGTTGCCTGAGCGAGGCCCAGGTGGGTGAATGGATGATCTCCCACAACGCACGTCAACCCGCCTTCAACCCGCCTGAGCTGATGACCGCCGCCGATGCTGCCTGCACCCGCGCACGCCTGCAACAGCGCCTGGCCGATCAATACGGGCCGTTGGTGGGCTACAAGGCGGGCCTCACCAACCCGGCGGTGCAAAAGCGCTTCAACACCAATCAGCCGGTGTGGGGGGCGCTGTACCAGGGCATGCTGCTTAAAAATGGCGCGGTGCTGGATCCGAAGTTTGGCGCGCGCCCGCTGTTCGAGGCCGATTTGCTGGTGCGTGTGAAAGATGTGGGCATCAACGATGCCAAAACCCCTGCCGAGGTGCTGGCGCATGTGTCTGAAATCATCCCGTTCATGGAACTGCCCGATCTGGTGGTGCTGGCACCGCCCAAGCTCAACGGCAACGGTGTGTCGGCCATCAATGTTGGTGCGCGGGCAGGCGTGCTGGGCAAAGCGCTGAAGGTGCCCTCAGATGCGGCGGCGCAAGCGCGTTTGCTGGAGCAGTTGCGCGACATGAACGTGCGCGTGACCGACGGCAGCGGCGCGCTACTGGACGCAGGCAAGGGATCTGACGTGCTGGGCCAGCCGCTGAACGCGGTGGTGTGGCTGGTGGGCGCGCTTAAAACCGAAGGGCTGGCCTTGCAGCCGGGGCAACTGGTCAGCCTGGGGTCGTTTTCCAAACTGATGCCGCCCAAGCCGGGTTTGAAAGTTACCGTGTCTTATGACGGCGTGAGTGGCTTGCAGCCCGTATCGGCCAGCTTTGAGTAAGCTGTCAAAGCCTTTGTTGCTGCTCTTTCAATAGCTCATTGCGCTTGTTGTAATTGCTCTGAAAGCATTTTTTTGTGAAAAAAAAAGCTGACACCCCAGCGCGCCTGACGCCCGCCATGCGCGCCGTGGTGGAAGCCATGGCGCGCGCACCGCATCCGCCCATGCACACTTTAAGCGCGCAGCAGGCCAAGCTGTCCTACGCCAAGGCGGCGGGCGTGCTGGATGTGCCCAAGCCCGATGTGGTGTGCGTGCACGACTTCACCTTGCCCGCGCGCGATGGCTTCCAGTTGCCCGCGCGGCTGTATGCCGACAGTGCTGCCAAGGGCCTGCCCACGCTGCTGTACATGCACGGTGGCGGCTTCACCATTGGCAGCATCGAATCGCACGACACGTTTTGCCGCGTGCTGGCGCAGTTGAGCGGCGTGGCCGTGGTGTCGCTGAACTACCGGCTGGCACCCGAACACCGTTTTCCCACTGCTGTGCACGACTGCTGGGATGCACTGCACACGCTGGTGCGCGAAGGTGCCGCGCTGGGGCTGGACACCACCCGTTTGGCCGTCGGCGGCGACTCGGCCGGTGGCACCTTGGCTGCCGTCACAGCCCTGCATGCGCGTGATGAAGGCATTGCGCTGGCGCTGCAATTGCTGATCTATCCTGGCACCACCGACCATCAGGACACCCCCTCGCACAGCGTGTTTGCTGACGGTCCGGTGCTGGACAAGGCCATGATTGACTGGTTTTTTCACCACTACATCGACAGCGTAGACCGCAGCGACTGGCGCTTTGCACCGCTGAAGTCGGCTGAGGTTGATGGCGTGGCCCCGGCGTGGGTGGGGCTGGCCGAGTGCGACCCGTTGGTGGACGAAGGTGTGCTGTACGCCGACAAGCTGCGCGCTGCGGGTGTGCCGGTCAACCTGGAAATCTACCGCGGCGTGGTGCACGGCTTTGTGACCATGGGCCGCGCCATTGCCGAAGCGCGCCAGTTGCACCGCGATGCGGCGACGGCGCTGCAAAAAGCGCTTGAAGCCCCCTGAGCGGCTGCCGCTGCTTTCTGTCTCTTCACTGCACGAGACAGACTTGAGGCACGGGCAGGCCACACTTCGTATTTTGCTCTTATATAAATAGCTAATAACGCTTTGTTTGTCATCGTCATAGGCTGTTTTAATGCTAAATTCGCTGTCCTATGAAACCTGCCGACTTTTGCTTTCACCATCCGCTGCGCGTGCGCTGGGCCGAGGTGGATGCGCAGCACATCGTTTTCAATGCGCATTATCTGATGTACTTTTCAACTGCCATGGCCGATTACTGGCGTGCGCTGGCCATGCCTTATGCGGCGGCCATGCAACGGCTGCAAGGCGATATTTTTCTGCGCAAGACCACGCTGGAATTCAACGCCCCGGCGCGCTTGGACGACCGGCTGGACGTGGCCATGCGGTGCGACCGCATCGGCAGCTCGTCCATGACTTTTGTGGGTGCCATTTTTCGTGACCACCAACTACTGCTGACAGGCGAGCTGGTGTATGTGTTTGCCGATCCGTCCGCCCAAACATCGCGCCCGGTGCCTGCGCCGCTGCGTGCGCTGATCGAAGCGTATGAGGCCGGACACGCCGTGACCGAGGTGCGCACGGGCGATTGGGCCACGCTGGGCGAGGGCGCACGTGCCGTGCGTGAAGCGGTGTTTGTGCAAGAGCAAGGTATCGCCCGCGAAGACGAGTGGGACGCGGCCGACGCCACCGCCACGCATGCGCTGGTGAGCAACCGGCTGGGCATGCCGGTGGCCACCGGCCGCCTGATTGCGCAGGGGGCATCGGAACAAGGCGCATCGGAACAGGGCGCGCCAGGACGAGGCACTGCACGCATGGGCCGCATGGCCGTTGACCGTAGCTTGCGCGGCAGTGGCGTGGGCCAGCAGGTGGTGCAGGCGCTGGAGCAGGCGGCGCGGGCGCAAGGCTACACCCGCATCGTGCTGAGCGCGCAGCGCAGCGCTGAGGGCTTTTACCAGCGCCTGGGCTATGTAGCCGATGGCGCGCCGTTTGACGAAGTGGGCATTGCCCATGTGGTGATGCAGCGCGCGCTGGTGGGTCAACAAAAGGGGCCAGCCCCATGAAATGCGCCGTCTGTAACTGGCAAAACCGCAAGGGCGAAACCGAATGCTTTAACTGCGGGGCGGCGCTGGTGGCTGAGCCGCCCGCGGCTGTGGCTGCGGCTGCGGCTGCTCCCGCACCTTGGCCGCAAGGCTCGGTTGAGGTTGCGTCACTGGGTTTGCCACAACCCATACTTGAAGCTGAAGGTGCCAAGAAAAGTGCAAAAGCCGAACCTGCTGCACTGCCCCAGAGTGAAGGTGAAAAGGCCGAACCGACTGAAATGGCCCGCGTGATCGCAGCGCTGGTGGATGGCATGGCGCTGGCCTTGCTGTTTTTTTCGCTCATGATGGGCGAAACCGCCTTGATCCGGGCAATTCCCTGGATGCAAAAAGACGACAGCCTATGGAGCATTCTGCTGGTGCTGCTGTCCACACTGGCCCCTTGGGTCTGGCTGGGCTGGATGGAAGCGCGTGGCGGCACCCCCGGCAAGCGCCTGATGGGCCTGCGCGTGGTGGAGCGCAGTGGCCAGCCGCTGGGCGTGCTGCGGGCCACGCTGCGACAGTTGCGCTTTGCCATGCACCTGCCGATGCCGGGCATCTTGCGGTTTATCGAACGCCTGCTGGTGGGCGAGCAGGGCCTGCACAACACCTTGTTGGGCAGCTACGTGGTGCGGCGTGATGCCGATGCGCATACGGTCAGCGATTTTCTGGCCCACCAGCACCATCGGCGCAAGGACTGGACGCGTGTGGCCTTCTGGCTGGTGGTCACGCCGCTGGCGTTGATTGCGGTGGTGGTTTTCGGTGTCTGGACTTACGACGCCTGGCGCGACTGGCGCGACCCTGAAGGTGCCGCTGTGCGCCAGTCGCTGCGCGTTGTGGTGCGGGACATGGAGCCGGTGATTGACAAGGTGCAGAACTACCGTCACACCGCTGATCAGTTTGCCGCGTCCATCGAAGAGCTGGAGCTGGCATCGCTGCCCCACGGCGTGCAGCACCTGTTGTTGAACAGCGTGACGGGTCAGGTGGTGGCCAAGCTGTCACCCGAAGTGGCGCAGGGCCAACTGGCGGGCCAGCATCTGGAGTGGACCCCGCAGTTGAGGGAACGCAAAGGCCAACTGCGCTGGCGCAGATGGCTGTGCGGCAGTCGTGACGTGCCCGCTGACTGGTTGCCGCGCAATTGCGACGATACGGAAAAACCGAAGCCACAATAAGCGCCGATTTTTTTGGCTGTAACGCTTGTTGAAAAAGCGAATGTAGCTATTTTAATAATAGCTAAAAGTTACTTTTTGCGGTAGTCGGCGTAACACAAATCAGGGAAATCAGGCCCCAAAAAAGTTCTTGATCCGGTCGGCCCAACTGTCTGCACCGGGTGAATGTTTGGCACCGCCTTTTTTCAGCGACGCATCAAACTCTTTGAGCAGCTTGCGCTGGTGCTCGGTCAGCTTGACCGGAGTTTCGACGCTGATGTGGCAATACAAGTCACCCGGATAGCTGGCGCGCACACCTTTGATGCCCTTGCCGCGCAGGCGGAACTGCTTGCCCGCCTGGGTGCCTTCGGGGATGTCGATGGCGGCTTTGCCGTTCAAGGTGGGCACCTCAATTTCGCCGCCCAGCGCGGCGGCAGCAAAGCTGATGGGCACCACGCAGTGCAAATCATCCCCGTCGCGCTCGAAGATGTCGTGTTTCTTTAAACGGATTTCGATGAACAAGTCGCCTGGCGGGCCGCCGCCCGTGCCAGGCTCGCCATTGCCGGTGGAGCGGATGCGCATGCCGTCGTCAATACCGGCGGGAATTTTCACTTCCAGCGTTTTTTGGGTTTTGAGCTTGCCCTGGCCGTGGCAGGTGGTGCAAGGCTCTTTGATGATTTTGCCGGTACCGCGGCAGTGCGGGCAGGTTTGCTGCACACTGAAAAAGCCCTGACGCATCTGCACCACGCCCTGGCCGCGACAAGTGCCGCAGGTGCTGGCGCTGGTGCCGGGCTTGGCACCGCTGCCGCGGCAGGTGTTGCAGTCGTCCCAGCTTGGGATGCGAATTTGTGCGTCTTTACCTGCGGCGGCTTCTTCCAGAGAGACTTCCATGGCGTAGCTGAGGTCGCTGCCGCGGTACATCTGGCGTCCGCCATGGCCACCGGGATGGCCGCCACCGCCAAAGATGTCGCCAAAGATGTCGCCAAAGGTTTCAGCAAAGCCGCCAAAGCCTTCCGGGCCACCGCGCATGTTGGGGTCAACGCCTGCGTGGCCGAACTGGTCGTAGGCGGCTTTCTTTTGCGGCTCGGACAGGATTTCGTAGGCTTCTTTGACCTCTTTGAACTTCAGCTCGGCAGCGGCCTTGGCTTCATCGCCCTGGTGTTTGTCGGGGTGGTATTTGGAAGAAAGCTTGCGATAGGCTTTCTTCATTTCGTCGTCGCTGGCGTTCTTGGGCACCCCCAGAACTTCGTAGAAATCGCGTTTGGCCATCTTGGAACGTTGTCCGTTTTCTATACAACAAAGCCGTGCGTCAGATCAAAGCATCTGTGCACGGCGCATGGAGCCAGCCCCGAAACCGGTGCGTGTGATGCCATTGCTGGGCATCACACCACGCGCTGGCTGATTGGCTGGTCAGTCTTTCTTGACTTCTTTGACTTCGGCATCGACCACGTTGTCGTCGGCCGTCGCACCTGCGCCAGATTGATCGCCTGCGCCAGGGGCAGCACCGGCTGCTGCCGCTGCGGCCTGGGCTTCGGCGTACATCTTTTCGCCGAGTTTCTGGCTGGCGGTCATCAGGGCTTCGGTTTTGGATTCCATGGCCGCCTTGTCTTCGCCTTTCAGCGCTTCTTCAAGGTCTTTGATGGCCGCTTCGATCTGGTCTTTCTCGCCCGCATCCAGCTTGTCACCGTGTTCGGACAGCGACTTGCGCACGCTGTGCACGGCGGCGTCGCCCTGGTTGCGGGCCTGTACCAACTCGACGCGCTTTTTGTCGTCGGCGGCGTACAACTCGGCGTCTTTGACCATTTGCTCGATCTCGCCTTCGGACAGGCCCGAGTTGGCCTTGATGGTGATCTTGTTTTCTTTGCCGGTGCCTTTGTCCTTGGCATTGACGTGCAAGATGCCGTTGGCGTCGATGTCGAAGGTGACTTCGATCTGCGGCATGCCGCGCGGTGCGGGAGGAATGCCTTCCAGATTGAACTCACCCAGCAGCTTGTTGCCGCTGGCCAGCTCGCGCTCGCCCTGGAACACCTTGATGGTCACCGCAGGCTGGTTGTCGTCGGCGGTGGAGAAGGTTTGCGCAAACTTGGTCGGGATGGTGGTGTTCTTGGTGATCATCTTGGTCATCACACCACCCATGGTCTCGATGCCCAGCGACAGCGGAGTCACGTCGAGCAGCAGCACGTCTTTGCGGTCACCCGAGAGCACCTGGCCCTGAATGGCGGCACCCACGGCCACGGCTTCGTCGGGGTTGACGTCTTTGCGCGGCTCTTTGCCGAAGAATTCTTTGACCTTGTCTTGCACCTTGGGCATGCGGGTCTGGCCGCCGACCAAAATCACGTCGCTGATGTCGCCCACCGACACGCCCGCGTCCTTGATGGCGGTGCGGCAGGGGGCGATGGTGCGCTCGACCAGGTCTTCGACCAGGCTTTCCAGCTTGGCGCGGGTGAGCTTGATGTTCAGGTGTTTGGGGCCTGAAGCATCGGCGGTGATGTAGGGCAGGTTGACATCGGTGGCAGCGGCTGAAGACAGCTCGATCTTGGCTTTTTCAGCCGCTTCTTTCAGGCGTTGCAGGGCCAGCACGTCTTTGCTGAGGTCTACGCCTTGCTCTTTTTTGAACTCGCCAATGATGTAGTCGATGATGCGCTGGTCGAAGTCTTCACCGCCCAGGAAGGTGTCGCCGTTGGTGGACAACACCTCGAACTGCTTTTCGCCATCGACATCGGCAATTTCGATGATGGACACATCGAACGTGCCACCGCCCAGGTCATACACGGCGATCTTGCGGTCACCTTTGGCCTGCTTGTCCAGCCCGAACGCCAGCGCGGCGGCGGTGGGTTCGTTGATGATGCGCTTGACTTCCAGCCCGGCAATGCGGCCCGCGTCCTTGGTGGCCTGGCGCTGGCTGTCGTTGAAGTAGGCGGGTACCGTGATGACGGCCTCGGTGACTGGCTCGCCCAGATAATCCTCGGCGGTTTTCTTCATCTTGCGCAGGACTTCGGCGCTGACCTGGGGTGGGGCCAGCTTGTCGCCGCGCACACCCACCCAGGCGTCGCCGTTGTCGGCCTTGGTGATCTCGAAGGGCATGAGGTGGATGTCTTTTTGCACCTCGGGTTCTTCAAACTTGCGGCCAATCAGGCGCTTGATGGCGTACAGCGTGTTCTTGGGGTTGGTGACGGCCTGGCGCTTGGCGGGTGCGCCGACCAGCACTTCGCCGTCTTCCTGATAGGCGACGATGGACGGCGTGGTGCGCGTGCCCTCGGCGTTTTCGATGACCTTGGTCGAGTTGCCTTCCATGATGGACACGCAGCTGTTGGTGGTGCCCAGGTCAATGCCAATGATTTTTGCCATGGTGTTGCTCCGTTGATGCTTTGAATTGAATAAATGAAAAGTAATATTTGAAAAATGTGGTGGCCTGCAGTTTTTTCAAGCGCTTGGGCCGACGGTGTGTGGCGTTATTTGGCTGCCGCCACCGTGACCAAGGCAGGGCGCAGCACGCGGTCGGCAATGGTGTAGCCCTTTTGCAGTACGGCAACCACGGTGTTGGCCTCTTGCTCGGAGGGCACGACGCTGATGGCTTGCTGCGTGCCGGGATCGAACTTGGCCCCGGCGGGCGGATTGACCTCCACCACCTGTTGCCGCTCCAGCGCCGACAGCAACTGGCGCAGCGTGGCTTCGGTGCCTTCGCGCAATTGCTCGGCGCTGGCGTTGTCCACTTTCAGGGCCGAGTCCAGGCTGTCGATCACGGGCAGCAGGCTTTCGGCGAAGCCTTCCACCGCAAATTTGCGAATTTTGGCGATGTCATCATCGGCGCGGCGGCGGGCATTTTGCGCCTCGGCCTGGGCGCGCAGGGCCTGGTCGGTCAGATCGGCCACTTTGGCCGTCAGTGCCTGCACCTCGGCTTGCAGGTTTTCAGCAGCGGCCAAGGCATCGGCTTCGTTGGCCGCCGCAGCGGCTTCAGCCTCTTCCGGGCTGATGGCAGGATCGTCTGAAAAAGGCTGGGTGGATTGAAAACGGGGGTCGGTCATGCGCTGGGGATGAAAGTTTTGAAATTGGAAGCGATCGATAGCCCCTAAATGGGGCGCAAACGCCGGTTTTCAAGCGTTTTGCCCCAAAAAACAGCCTGGACAGCATGAAAAACAGCGCCCAGAAGCAACAGGCCAAAAAACAGGCCGCCTTGGTGGGCGGCCAGTGCTGGGCAAGGGCGTATTTTTGGGTATTTTTCAGGGCGCTGGCATCAGTTGGCAACGCCCAGCAACTCGACATCGAATTTCAGTGTTGCGTTGGGTGGAATCACACCACCCGCACCGCGTGCCCCGTAACCCATTTCAGGCGGGATGATCAAGGTGCGCTGGCCGCCGACTTTCATGCCTGCCACGCCTTCGTCCCAGCCCTTGATGACCATGCCCGCTCCCAGCGAAAACTCAAACGGCTGACCACGGTCGCGGCTGGAGTCGAACTTGGCACCTTGCTGGCCGTTGTTGTACAGCCAGCCGGTGTAGTGCACGCTGACTGTTTGGCCTTTGCGAGCCTCGGCACCAGTGCCCATCTGAACGTCGGTGATTTGCAGGCCGTTGGAGGTGTCTGTCATGAAATTACTCCTGATTTAATAGCTATTGATGCATGCGGTTACAGCGTTAGAGCTTTATTTTATTCTAAAAACTTCTGGATTCGAGGTGCGCAAAAAAAGCGCGCCATACAGGCGCGCTTATTAGCTGTCATTAAAGGGGCGCAGAAGGTGATCGCCTTATTTTTTCTTGGCCTGTGCGGCTACCCATTTGGAGGCAAAGGCTTGCAGATCAGACAGGCGTTTGGTCAGGTCGGTGCCGCTGGGCGTCAGGATGTAGCCGTCCGAGCCATGGGTGATCAAATTGGCCGCGCGCAACTCTTTCAGGCGCGTGTTCAATGTGTTCGGGGTGATGCCGCCAACGCTGTCTTGCAGCAGGCGGAATGTTTGTGGGTGGCCGTCGCGCAAAGCCCAGAGAACGCGGATGGCATAGCGGGCTTCAAGCAGGGCCAGCAACTGACCAGTGGCAGCATTTTCTTTGGAACTCATTTCAGGCTTCTCCTCAGGGCGCTTAGGGTGCTTGGGACTGACTATATCTCAAATTTGTAGCACGCTAGCACTTTCATAGCTCCAAAACGCATGCCATCGTGGGTTGGGCGCTACAAATTATGGAATGCCTGGCTCTCCGGGAGGAATTTGCGGATCGGCAGAGGGGAGAAAATTAGTCGTTTGTGTTACAAGCTGATATAAATTAATGCTTATGTGTTGTTTGTGTGAGTCTGCCATTCGGCTCAAAAAACAAGCATCTGTCGTAATGGGCTGTTTGCCACAAACTTGCGAAGGCCAGTTCATGCGTTGCTTGCAGATTAGCTACAGGCCACTTTAATGAAATCAGGTATGGCAATGGATTTGATACGGTCTGGCTCGTCTTCAGGGTGAACCACAAAGGCGCGGGTTTCGCGGCCTTCGCACAGCACCTGGCCATCTTTCATCACCACATGCTTTTGCACAAAGGTTTTGGCGGCCCAGGATTCGATGTGGGTGTGAATTTCCAGCGTGTCGCCATAGGTCGCGGGGCGGATAAACCGGGTGTGGATTTCCAGCAGCGGGGTGCCGATGATGCCGGTGGTTTTTTGAAGCTCGCGCCAGGGCGGGATGCCGCACTGCATGAAAAAGTCCAGCGAGGAGGCATCCATCCATTTGCTGAAGTTGGGAAAGAACACGATGCCGGCCGGGTCGCAATCGCCGAACATCACTTTGACGGTGTAGGTGGTGGTTTTAGGCATGGTTTTATAAAGTGGTGACAGACAGTTTGAGGGGGTGATCTGGCCCACTTTACAGCGAAGGAAGGCGGACAATGGTGTTTAGCGTACAAGGTGTCATATCGCGCTGGTTTTGACGCGCGGATCAATCACCGCATACAGCACATCGACCACGAAGTTGACGATGACCACCATTGCGGCCAGCAGCAGCACGCCATTGCGCACCACCGCCACGTCACGGTTGGCGATGCTTTGGAAAATCAGCCGCCCCAGGCCAGGCAGGTGGAACACGTTTTCCACCACGATGGTGCCCGCCAGCAGTTCGGCAAACTGCACGCCCATGATGGTGATGACTGGGATCATGGCATTGCGCAGCACATGGCCCCACAGTGTGGCGCTGCGGCTCAAACCCTTGGCGCGCGCGGTGCGCACAAAGTCTTCGCGCAGCACTTCCAGCACCGCTGACCGTGTAAAGCGCGCCAAAATCGCTGCCTGCACCACCGCCAGCGCCACGGCGGGCAGGATCAGCGCCTGCAAGCCTTCCCATAGGCCGCGCCAGACACCGTCGTCCCAATACCAGCCGTCAAAACCGCCCGATGCCAACCAGTCCAGCTTGACCGAAAACAGCAAGATCAACAGGATGGCAAACCAGAAGTTGGGAATGGCGATGCCCAGTTGTGCCAGCGTCATCAGCCCCACGTCGCTGGCGCTGTTGTGGCGCGCTGCCGCCAGCACGCCCACCACCAGCGCGATGGCCGTGGTCAGCAGCATGGCCAGTACGGCCAGTGGCGCGGTCAGCGTCAAGCGCTCGGCAATCAGCTCGGACACGGGCGTGCCGTAGCTGGCCGAATCGCCCATATCACCTTGCAGCAACCCACTCATCCATTGGGCGTAGCGTGTCAGCGCGGGCTGATCCAGCCCCAGCTCAGCCGCCTTGGCGGCCACTGCGGCCGGATCGGCATCCGGCCCCATCAGCACCTGGGCGGCGTTGCCGGGCAGCACTTCCAGTAAAGCGAACACGATCACGCTGGTCGCCACCAAAGTGACCAGCAGCGTCAGCAGGCGTTTGAACAGGAAATAACTCATGGCAACAGAACGCAACAACAGCTCGCCATCACAGGTGGCTGCGCTGCATTATCAACACGGAATGCAGCGGTATTGACGAAAGTCGTGCCGCAAACAGGGGGCAGGGCAGATAATTGCTGCTGGCTTATATAGAGATGGAGAGTCTTTATGGCGCTGATGATCACCGACGAGTGCATCAACTGCGACGTCTGCGAACCCGAATGCCCCAACGAGGCCATCTCGATGGGTGCCGAGATTTACCAGATCAACCCCGACAAATGCACCGAATGCGTCGGCCACTTCGACGAGCCGCAATGCGTGCAGGTTTGTCCGGTGGAATGCATTCCCATCGACCCGCAGCGCGTGGAAAACCAGGAAACTCTGTGGCAAAAATACCAGCGCTTGCAGACAGCCAAGGTTTGAGCGGTTTTTTTAAAGGCCAAACCCACCGCTGTCGCTGGCCGGTCAAGCGCAAACAGCTATCCAAATAGAAACCAGCCTGCCTTCACAGTGGCAGCGCGTTGATCTGTGCCACCGGCACGGCAGGCGCGGGTGCCTCGGCCAGCAGCGTGTCCAAAGGGCTGGGCACGCCGCCTGCCACTTTCAGCACATGGGTGTATGCCATCGTCGTGCTCACATCCGCATGGCCCAGTAACTCCTGCACCATGCGAATGTCCGTACCGCGCTGCAGCAAATGCGTGGCAAAGCAGTGTCGCAGCGTGTGCGGGCTGGCTGGTTTGGTCACTCCCACCGCCCGCAGCGCCCGCGCCAGGGCGCGCCTGAAAGTGTCGGCATAACCGTGGTGGCGTCGTCGCACCCCGCTGCGCGGGTCGGTGGACAGCGCGGCCTGTGGAAACACCCAGAACCAGGCCCAGCTCTCCGCCGCGCGCGGGTACTTGGTTGCCAGGGCGTGGGGCAGCTCAACCCCCGGCATGCCGTCGGTGCGGTCCTGCGCCCACAACTGGTGCGCCCGCGCCAGTTGCGCCTGCAACGGGCCGCGCAGAGCGGCGGGCAGCATCACCACCCGGTTCTTGCCACCTTTGGCCTCGCGCACCACGATCGCACCGTGCTCAAAATCCACATCCTTCACCCGCAGGTGCAGCCCCTCCATCACCCGCATGCCGGTGCCGTACAGCAATTGCGCCAGCAGGCCATGCACGCCCTCCATGGCCGCCAGCGTGCGCCGCACCTCGTCGGCCGTCAGCACCACCGGCAGCCGCTGCGTGGGCCGGGGGCGGCCAATCTCGGCCATCCACGGCAAATCCATCTTCAATACCTCGCGGTACAAAAACAAAATGGCAGCCAGCGCCTGCTTGTGGGTCGAGGGCGCCACCATGCGCACCGAGGCCAGGTGCGTCAAAAACGCCGTCACCTCCGGTGCCCCCATCTCACGCGGGTGCCGCAAGCCGTGAAAGCGCACAAACGCCCGCACCCAGTGCACGTAAGCCTTCTCGGTCGACCACGCCAGATGCCGGTAACGCACCGCTGCGCGCAGCAGGTCGAGCAGCTTGGGCGGGGGTGCTTGCGTTACACTGTTCATTCATTCAGTATAACGATCATGATAGGCTTCTTGCAATCACTGCCCAGCACTTACTGCAATCATGCCCTTGTCGCAATGCTTGTGGCGATCGATGACGCGCTGTCCTTCACATTCCTAAGTCGCTGGAATGAGCTCCAAGTTGTCCCCAACGTTCGCTCATGTCGAACGTTATAAAAAAACCGACGCCACCCGCTTCCCCGCCATTTATCCCCGTCACCCCCCAGCCAGCCGCGCCCGATGCCGCGCCATCTGTTGCCGCACCTGCTCGGGTGCCGTGCCGCCCAAGGTGTTGCGCGCGCCCAGGCTGCCGCGCAGCGAGAGAACGTCGAACACGTCCTTATCGATGGCGGGGTGGAACTCCTGCAGCACCTTCAGCGGCAGCTCGGACAGATCGCAGGCGTGCTCTTGCGCCGCTGTGACGGCGTGGGCCACGGTTTCGTGCGCGTCGCGGAAGGGCAGGCCCTTCTTGACTAGGTAGTCGGCCAGGTCGGTGGCGGTGGCGTAGCCTTTTTGCGCGGCGGCCTCCATGGCGGCGGCGTTGACGCTGATGCCGCCTGACTTGGCGCCGGTCTTGGGGTCGGGCTGGCCGCCGATCATCTCGACGAAGATGCGCAGCGTGTCGCGCAGCGTGTCCACGGTGTCAAAGAGCGGCTCCTTGTCTTCCTGGTTGTCCTTGTTGTAGGCCAGGGGCTGGCCCTTCATCAGCGTGATCAGGCCGACCAGGTGGCCGACCACGCGGCCGGTCTTGCCGCGCGCCAGCTCGGGCACGTCGGGGTTTTTCTTCTGCGGCATGATGGAGCTGCCGGTGGTGAAGCGGTCGGCAATGCGGATGAAGGCAAAGTTCTGACTCATCCACAAGATCAGCTCCTCTGACAGGCGGCTGATGTGCACCATCACCAGGCTGGCGGCGGCGGCAAATTCGATGGCGAAGTCGCGGTCGCTCACGGCGTCCAGGCTGTTCTGGCAGACGCAGGCTTGGCCTTGCTCGTCCACCATGCCCAGGGTTTGGGCCACGCGCTCGCGGTCGAGTGGGTAGGTGGTGCCGGCCAGCGCGGCGGCGCCCAGCGGCAACTGGTTGACGCGGCGGCGCACGTCCTGCATGCGCTGCTCGTCGCGCGCAAACATTTCCACGTAGGCCAGCAGGTGGTGCGCAAAGCTGACCGGCTGGGCCACTTGCAGGTGGGTGAAGCCGGGCAGGATGACGTTGACGTTTTTCTCGGCCACTTCGATCAGAGCGGTTTGCAGCTCACGCAGCAGGCCGCTGATGAGGTCGATTTCGCCGCGCAGCCACAGGCGGATGTCGGTGGCCACCTGGTCGTTGCGGCTGCGGCCGGTGTGCAGGCGCTTGCCGGCGTCGCCCGCCAGTTGGGTCAGGCGCGCCTCGATGTTCAGGTGCACGTCTTCCAGCGCCAGTTGCCAGTCGAACTGGCCACTGTCGATCTCGCTTTTGATTTGCGCCAGGCCGCGCTGGATGGCGGCCAGGTCAGCGGCGCTGATGATGCCCTGGGCGGCCAGCATGTCGGCGTGCGCCAGGCTGCCGCTGATGTCGGCATCGGCCAGGCGTTTGTCGAAGAACACGCTGGCGGTGTAGCGCTGCACCAGCTCGCTCATGGGTTCGGAAAACAGCGCCGACCAAGCTTCGGATTTTTTGTCGAGTTGATTGGAAGACATTCAGGAAGGTATGCGAATGTGAAGAAATGGCGCGCCAAGGCGACAGGCGGCGGATACCAAGGGATGGGCGCGCGGTAGGTGAGCCTACACTCATTGGCAAGTTTCTTATAAGCCATGCGCGATTCACGAATTCTATCGACCCTGAAAGAACGTCGACTGCCCCCTGTGGCTGCCAAGTCGACTCCGCAACTGGTGTTTGACGCTTGCCAGACGGGGGTGATGCTGCGCGCCGTGCTGTATGTGGAAACGGTGATCGGCGCCGCGCTGCTGTATGTGACCAGCGATGCGGTGGATTGGCTGCTGGGCGTGGCCTTGATTACCGCTGCGGCGCTGCCCGCCACCTTGATGTGGCTGGTGCTCGGGTGCAGCTTAAAGCATCTGCTCGGCCGTTTGCCGCTGGGCTGGCAAGTGGCCGCAGGGGTGGTTTTGGGGGCTTTGGCGGGTTTGTTTGCGTGCGGGTTGATGGCCTGGCTGGATCTGGTGGGTATGTTCCGGCCCGGTGCGCAAGCACCCTGGCTAGCCAGCGCCGTCACTGGCATGCTGCTGGCCGCTGGGCTGGTGGCGGGCATGGCCTGGCGGGTGCGTGGGCGTACACCGGCGGCCACGGCGGCGCGGTTGGTGGAGTTGCAATCGCGCATCCGGCCCCATTTTTTGTTCAACACGCTCAACTCGGCCATTGCCCTGGTGCGGGATGAACCGGCCAAGGCCGAGCGGGTGCTGGAAGATTTGTCTGATCTGTTTCGCCACGCGCTGTCTGAGCGCCAGGACGCCACCACACTGGGGGCTGAGCTGGAGCTGGCGCGCCGCTACCTGGACATCGAACAGGTGCGTTTTGGCCGCCGTTTGCGGGTGGAATGGTCGCTGGACGAGCGCGTGAGTGGCGCGCGCGTGCCGCCCATGATCTTGCAGCCGCTGGTGGAAAACGCCGTCAAGCATGGGGTGGAACCCAGCCCGTCGGGGGCGCAGATTCGGGTGTCCACCCAGTTGCGCAACCAGTCGGCGCTGATCAAGGTCACCAACACCGTGCCCGCAGGTCAGGGCAAATCGGGCCACGGTATCGCGCTGGGTAACGTGCGCGACCGCCTGCGCCTGCTGTACGACCTGGAAGGGGGCTTTCGCACCGCCTTGGTTAAAGACGTGTACCAGGCGCGCATTCAGGTGCCCATGCCGAAAAAATAAAGGTACCCCAAAAATGATGACACGCCAGAAAGGAGGAAGCTCATGCGTGCGCTGCAAGTACTGATCGTGGATGACGAGTCTTTGGCGCGGGCGCGCCTGCGCACCTTGCTGGGCGACTGTCGCCAGCCGCCAGCCGTGGCCGCGGCCGAGGCGGGCAGCGCGGCCCAGGCCATGGCCTTGGTGCAGCACCAGCGCTTTGACGTGGTGCTGCTCGATATCCACATGCCGGGTGCCGATGGCCTGCAACTGGCACAGGCCCTGCGCAGCGCCACGCGGTCGCCGCCGGTGGTGTTTGTCACTGCACATGCCGAGCACGCAGTCAAAGCCTTCGATCTGGAAGCGGTGGACTACCTGACCAAGCCTGTGCGCCTGGAAAGGCTGGAAACCGCACTTCAAAAAATAGAGCGCATGATGCAGTTTGAACCTGCACCAGAGACTGATTTGGCGCAGGAATGGCTGGTCATTGTGGAGCGTGGCCGCACCTTGCGTGTGCCTTTGGCCGATGTGCTGTATCTGAAAGCCGAGCTGAAATACATCACCGTGCGCACGGCTGAGGCCACCTATGTGCTGGATGGCAGCCTGAACCAGCTTGAAGAGCGCTTTGGCACACGTTTTTTGCGCGTGCACCGCAACGCGCTGGTGGCGCGCAACGCCATTCGTGCGCTGACGCGCCACCACGACGCTGCCGACGGCGATGGCTGGGCCGTGCGTCTGTCGGGCCTGAACGAGGTGTTGATGGTGTCGCGTCGGCAGTTGACGGCAGTGCGCGAAGCGCTGGGCGAATAATGAGATAGCGCAGCATCGTGCAGACGGCCAAAGCCTGATGTGCATCAAGTTTGATGCCGCAGCACAGGTTCATGGGCATCGCCTGGTTCGGCCAGCAGCGTGGTGCCGTTTACCATCCACAGCTTTGACGCTGCCCGCCTTAGTTTTCATGTCACAGCCCATCACCATCGCCACCCGCGAAAGCCGCCTTGCCTTGTGGCAGGCCGAGCATGTCAAAGCCTTGCTGCAAGCGCGCGGCCACCCGGTCACGCTGCTGGGCATGACCACGCGCGGCGACCAGATTCTGGACCGCACGCTGTCCAAGGTGGGTGGCAAGGGCCTGTTTGTCAAAGAACTGGAAGCTGCGCTGGCAGAAGGCCGCGCCGACATCGCCGTGCATTCGCTCAAGGACGTGCCCATGGAGCTGCCGGACGGCTTTGCGCTGGCCTGCGTGCTGCCGCGTGAAGACCCGCGTGATGCCTGGGTGTCGCCGCAGTATGCGGCGCTGGCCGATTTGCCCGCCGGTGCAGTGGTGGGCACGTCCAGTCTGCGGCGCACGGTGCTGCTGCGCGCCATGCTGGCGCGGCTAGGGCGGGGTGATGTGCGCATCGAGCCGCTGCGCGGCAACCTCGACACCCGCCTGCGCAAGCTGGACGATGGCCAGTACGCCGCCATCGTCTTGGCGGCGGCGGGCCTGAAGCGGCTGGGACTGGCCGCGCGCATTCGGCACGAATTCAGCACCAGTGACATGCTGCCCGCTGCCGGGCAGGGCGCGCTGGGCATTGAAATTTGCAGCGGGCGGGCCGATTTGGCCGACGCCCTGGTGCGGGCATTGGTGCCACTGGCGGATTGGCCCACCTGGTGCGTGGTGGCAGCTGAGCGCGCCGTCAGCCGCGCCATGGGTGGCAGTTGCTCGATGCCGCTGGCCGCGCATGCCACGCTGGATGGCCAGCGCCTGCGCCTGCGTGCTGCCTGGGGTGAGCCAGAAGGTGCACCCACGCTGGTCACTGCCGAGGGCGAAGCTGATGTAACCGATGCCACTGATCTGGCGCAGGCCGAAGCGCTGGGTTTGCAGGTGGCCAGGCAGCTTCAGGCCGCAGGTGCGCGCTGAAAGCTGGAGGCTTTCAAACGATGTCTGCGCGCCTGATCGTCACGCGGCCCGCCCGTGAGGCCGCACGTTGGGTGGACGAGCTGAAAACGCAGGGCCTGGACGCGGTCGCGCTACCGCTGATCGATATCGTGCCTGAGCCGCCCGGTGTCGCGCAGCAAGCCGCCCGTGTGCAATGCGAAGGCGGTGGCTACCATGCGGTCATGTTCGTCAGCGCCCAGGCCGTACGCGGTTTTTTGGGGCCTTATTTTTCAGAGAAAAATCAACCTTTAACGCAGGACAGGAAAGCGTTAAAAGCTATTGAATCAAGAGCATGGGTGACTGGCCCTGGCACCGCCGCGGCCGTGCTGGCCGCAGGCTGGCCACCCGATCTGCTGGATGCGCCGCCCGCCGATGCGGTGCAGTTTGATTCTGAAGCGCTGTGGCAGCGCATTGCTCCGCAGCTGGTGTCAGCGCCTACACGGAACCTGCGTGTGCTGATCGTGCGCGGCGGCGATGCACAAGGGCGGCTGGCTGGTCGCCATTGGTTGGCCGAACAATTGCAGGCCGCAGGTGTGGCGGTCGATCAGGCGGTGGCCTACCGGCGCGCCGCACCCGTGCTGACGGGTATGCAGCGCACTTTGGCACAGGCAGCGGCGCAAGATGGCAGTTGGTGGCTGTTCAGCAGTTCAGAGGCGGTGGCCAATCTGCAAAAAGCACTGCCTGCACAGCCGTGGCAGGCTGCGCGCGCGCTGGCTACACATCCGCGCATAGCCCAAGCGCTGCGTGCGGCCGGGTTTGGCGTGGTGCAAGGCACACGGCCC
>NZ_JBKEEE010000037.1:0-1600 GCF_047975795.1 Ottowia sp.
GGACACAGTCGGGTCATTGCTGCGCTTGGCCCGAGCACACGGGTCACCTCCTCACCGTTCGGGCTGAGTCAGTCGAAGCCTTGGCCTGAAACGATGCTGTGTCTGGTTTGACGTTGCGCGAGCTGGGATGTGCGCCCGGCGGCGCACCTACTTTTCTTTGCTTCGCCAAAGAAAAGTAGGCAAAAGAAAGGCGACCCCGGTGGACGTGACCCTTCGGGCAACCTGCGCTGAACGTCTGCGCGGCGGCGCTGCGGAACTCGCTTTGCGCTGCAAGCAGCGCGCCGCTCAGACAGCCGCAGCGAGTCAGTGCACGAAGCCTGGGCATGCTGCGCTGCCCAGGCCCGCCGCCCAGCCGCCCATCGCAGGCACGGCCACAGGGGAAGGGGGAGAAGCCGGGCCATCGCTGCGCTCGGCCCCAAATCGCCGCGGAGCAGGCCGGTCCAGCGAACGCCGTGGCCGGGGTCTCCCCGGCCAGTGGCGTTGTCCCCCCTCCCGAAGAGAGAGGGGGGAAGGCGCCGCAGGCGACTCAGGGGGGTCATCCGATCAAGTCCAACCCCAGCGCATCGGCCGCCGCGTCGCCAAACGCGCCTTGCTGCTCGACCAGCTCGCTCACCAGCTGGTCGGTGCCGCCTTTGAGGTGCAGCGTGACGGAGCCGACCTTGGCCGCGTACTCGCTGGCCACGGCGAAGGGCCGGTAAAAGCCCAGCGTGAGCAGGGTGAGCAGCATGTTCTTCACGCGCAGCCAGATGAAGGCGCGCGTGCCCAAGCTGGTCTTGAAGCGGGCGATCTGGCCCACGCCGACGTTGTTCCAGACCAGTTGGAACATGCGCGCTTCGCGGTAGGCGCGCGCCGGCAGGCTGACGGCAAACAGCAGCAACAGGCCGGCGAAGATGCCGAACACAATGAGCAGCGTGAGGGCGATCAGCCCCATGTTTGAGCGCTTGTCCATAAGGAGGCTGCCGCCGCCGGTGATGGCCGCCAGCACCAGGCCCACGCCCAGCAGGCAGAGCAGGAAAAAGCCCAGCGTGGCCAGCCACACGCGCAGAAAGTCGCCGTACACCGGCTTCCAGTGGCCAAACTGCTGGCCGACGCGCGCGCGCTGCACCAGAAGGCGCCGGTAGTTGAATTCCAGCCGCACAAAGGCCAGGCCGCCCAGCAGCAGGGCCAGCAAGGCGCCGCCGCCCAACCAGGCGGCTTGCGCGCCGCTGAGGCGGGGGAAGAAGTCGTTGCCGCTGGTGGCGGTCTCGTCGCCTTCACCTTCGCTTTCCAGGTCGGGGTCGGGGCAGGTGAGTGCGCTGTCGTCGGCGCAGCTTGCCAGGGAGGCGACTTCCGGGCTGTCCGGGCCGCTCATGTCGGGCGCCACCATCTGGTCGACGGCGATGAAAAACACCGCCCAGATGGCGGCGATGACGAACACCGGCCAACTGGCCGCATACACCTCTTTCCAGCGCGCGGTGAAGGCCAGTTGCACGCCGCGCCAGCGCGTGGACGAGAGCCGAAAGCGCATGGCGCCCGCCCACAGCCACGGCGCCAGCAGCGCAAAGCCGAACACCATGAGCGCCGAGGCCAGGTCTTGCCCGGTGCGCAAGGCCAGCTCGTA
>NZ_JBKEEE010000088.1:0-88811 GCF_047975795.1 Ottowia sp.
AATCGGTGGTCGCCTGATCAAGCAACGCGCCATCCGCCTCGCGGGTGGCCTGCTTCCCGGTGAACTCTTCCCACCGACGCACGATCACATCCACGTACTTCGGATCGAGTTCGATCAGCCGCGCAACGCGCCCTGACTTTTCCGCCGCGATCAGCGTCGTGCCAGAGCCACCGAAGGGATCGAGCACCACGTTGCCAGGGCGGCTCGAATTGCGGATCGCGCGCTCGACCAGCTCGACCGGTTTCATCGTCGGGTGCAAGTCGTTCTTCTGCGGCTTCTTGATGTTCCAGACGTCGCCCTGGTCGCGGTCACCACACCAGTGACGCGTCGCCCCTTCGGGCCATCCGTAGAGGATCGGCTCGTACTGGCGCTGGTAGTCGGCGCGCCCCAGGGTGAAGGTGTTCTTGGCCCAGATGATGAAGGTCGACCATTTGCCACCGGCGGCCCGGAAGGCTGCCTGCAGCACATCCAGTTCGCTGGAGGACATCGCCACGTAAATACCGCCCCGGCAATGCGCCACCGTGAGCGTCAGCGCTTGCAGCAGGAAGTCGTAGAAGCCATCCCCCAGGTTGTCGTTCAGGATCGCGCGATCCTTGCCGCGCATCTTGTCCTTGGCGCTGTTGGCGTAGTTCACGTTGTACGGCGGGTCGGTGAAGACCATGTCCGCCAGGTCGCCCTGCATCAGCTGGTCGTAGCTCTCGGCCAAGGTCGAGTCGCCGCACAGCAGCCGGTGCTGGCCCATGATCCAGACGTCGCCCGGACGCGAGATGGGTGTCTCGCTGACCTCGGGCACCGCATCCTCATCCGTCTGACCCTCGTTGTCCGGCTCGTCGCCCGCGATCAGTTCGGCCAGCGCGTCGGCGTCGAAGCCAGTGATGTCCAGATCGAAGCCTTCGAGTTGTAAGGCTTCCAGTTCGATCCGCAGCATCGCATCGTCCCAGCCTGCGTTTTCTGCGATGCGGTTGTCGGCAATGACCAGGGCCCGGCGCTGGGTCGGCGTCAGGTGATCGAGCACGACCACCGGTACCCGTTCCAGACCCAGCTTCTGGGCGGCGGCGAGACGACCGTGGCCAGCGACGATGATGCCGTCGCTGCCCGCCAGGATCGGATTGGTAAATCCGAACTCCGCGATGCTGGCGGCGATCTGCGCCACCTGCTCCTCGGAATGGGTACGCGCGTTGCGGGCGTAGGGCAGCAGCTTGGCGGTCGGCCACTGCTCGATCTTGTCGGCCAGCCAGTTCATGCCACCACCTCGGCATCGAGGGCGGTGGTGCGCTCAGCGACAACCTGCTCGAAGGACTGACCGGTGGCGATCAAGGTGATCGGCACGCCGGGGTGGTTCTGCTGGAACCGCTTGATGGCCACGTCCACGTACCGCGGGGCGATCTCCACGCTGCGGCAGATCCGACCGGTGCGCTCGGCCGCCAGCATCGTCGTGCCGCTGCCGCCGAAGGGTTCGAACACGATGTCGCCCGCGTCGGTGTAGGCCTCGATCACGAACTCCGGCAGCGCCACCGGGAACACGGCTGGGTGATCGATGTCCTGGCCGATCTTGCCCTTGTGGCGCATCACTCGGATGACCGAGTCGGGGATGCGGGTGTCCTGCGTCGGCTGGCCCTTGTGCGTCCAGCCGCCCACCTCGCCATCCTTGCCGCGCATCGCGGTGGACGACCCGTCGGCGCGCAGGTGCGACTCCTGCCCGGCGTGCTTGCACGGAACGATCTTGTGGGGCTTGCGGCTTTCGCGGTTGAAGTGGAAGACGAACTCAAAGCTCGGCGCGAAACGGCCAGCCCAGTCGCCGGGCATCCCTGGCCCCTGATCCCAGACGTACCACGCAAAGCGCCGCCAGCCCTGCTGGCGCATCCAGCCCAGCCAAGCGTCCCAATACGGGATGACCTCGTTGTCGCGGTGGATGAGGCCCAGGTTGACCAGCACCTGACCGTCGCCTGCCATCGGCAGATGCGCGAACACGCCACGCATCAGTCCATCCCAATCGGAGATGCCACCCGAGGTGTAGTCGCGCTGGTTGCCGTAGGGCGGCGAGGTGAAACACAGGCGCGAGAGGTCACCCTGCATCAGAGCAGCGACCACGTTCCGGTCGGTGGCGTCGCCACAGATCAGGCGGTGCGGGCCAATCGCCCAGACAGCGCCGGGGCGGGAAACCGCCACGACGGGTGCGTCTGGCACGTCATCGGCAGCGTCAGGCTCGTCGGCTTCGGACTCAGATTCATCATCCGCGACAGCCACCGCACCGGTGAGCAGTGCCTCGATCTCGGCATCCTCGAAGCCGGTCAGTGCGAGGTCGTATCCCGCGTCGGTCAGCTCGGCCAGTTCCAAGGCCAGCATTTCTTCGTCCCAGCCCGCATCCAGCGCTAGCCGGTTGTCGGCGATCACGAGTGCCCGCTTCTGCGAGACGGTCAGATGAGCCAGTTCGATCACCGGCACCTGATCCAGGCCGAGCTTGCGCGCAGCGGCCAAACGCCCGTGCCCGGCGATGATGCCGTTGTCGCCATCGACCAGGATCGGGTTCGTCCAGCCGTACTCGACGATGCTGGCCGCGATCTTGGCGATCTGGCTTTCGGCGTGCGTGCGCGGATTGCGGGCGTAGGGAATCAGCGCCTCGACCTTGCGGTACTCGACGTTGAGCGTGTTCAAAGTGGGAATCCCAAAAGCAAAACCCGCCGAGCGTTGCCGCCGGGCGGGTTGGTTGAATGAAGATTCTGGTGGGGTGGTAACTGCGCCTGGGGGTGGTAACCGGAGCCGGTAACCTGGCCGACTGGTAACCTTGTCCGCGACCTAACGCTAAAAAAGCGTCGCGCTCGCGCCCCCCGCATGGCGATTCGGGAAGGAAGGACCCCTTTTGCCTCGGGCCGCTCGCCGAACCGTCACCGCTGTCCAGAAGATAGCTGAAATACTACCCCCGACCGGGGTGATTTGTTGCAGCCTCGACGAGCGTCAAAAGGGACAAACGCAGGAAACGAAGGACAAACTCGGCAAGCATTACCCTGCTTGGCCTACGATTTGGGAGGGCGCACGGATGCCTTCGCTGTTGAGCTTCTCAGCCACGATTTCCAGCGCCCGCTGCCAGCGACGCCACGCCGTCGTGCGGTCGCAGGCAAAGCGGATTGTGATGTCTCGCCAGCCATAGCGCTTGGCGCGCATCCACACCAGATGGCGCTGCTCGATCTCCAGCCACTGCACCCAGCGCATCGTCTCCAGCATTCGGTCGATGGCGTCCGGGGCGGGTGGGAACGGTCGATAGACGTGCTCGTCGGCTGCGAACGTCTCCCACTCCTTGCGCACGATGACAGGCCATGTGTTGAAGTAGCCCTGCACACGCACGGGGGGCAGGCGTCGTCCGGTGCTGGCGGCCTCCTCGAAGCGGGCCGCTACATCCTCAATCGTCCATTCAGCCATGACGAGCCCCTCCGTACAAGCGTTCGCCAATGCGGCGCACGATCTCTCGCTCGATAAAGTCCAGACGTTCATCGGACGCGTTGACCACCAGGATGTGCTGGTCGCGCCAACCACGTTCCTTGATGGCGTCCAGATCGGTGGCCTGGGGTTGCAGTCGCCCGAGGGGGCAGCGGTACTGGGGTGTGGGAACTTTCATCTCACACCTCCTGGCCATCGTCGTGATGCTGGATGGCCCAGTGCAGCAGCGCCAGGGCATCGGCTTCGTTGTCGTCGACCGGCGCGTGCCCGCGCGCGGTGACGGAAGCGATGACATCTTCCTTCCCAGCGTTGCCTTTGCCCGTGGCGTGCTTCTTGATCGTGCCGACAGGCACGCCTTGGTACGGGATCTGGTGGTGCTCACACCACGCCGTGAGCGTGGCAAGGAACCCGCCGTAGGCGTGCGCAGCGTCGGTCGAGACGTGGCGACGCACCTCTTCGAAGTGCAAACAGTCGATGCCGTCGCTGGATTGCTTGATTTCAGTGAGCCAGCGCTTGAAGCGCAGGAAGCGCATTCCACCGCCTTCAAAGCGCTGCGGCCGGAAGCTCTCGGAGCCGCTGGTGATGTGGCCGTCGCTGCCGCGCAGCGCCCAGCCGGTGGTGGTGCCCAGATCAAGGGCGAGGATGGTTGTGATCATGGTGTCAGTCCTTATCCGGTGAAGATCTGACGCAGCTGACACTTCGTGACGAAACTCTCCATGAGGCGCGCGCACACGCGCCCGCGTAGGGGTTACGACAACCTGCGTCAGCTGCGTCAGACCACGTGGTTTTCATGGGGGTCAGTTGTCCGCGTAGGGGGTGTAGGCAGGGGTCGGCGGGTGCTTGAGGCCAATGCCCTGAAACCCGCGCACGCCCATCCCGTTGCGCCATTTGTCCAACCCACGCGTGATGAGCAGATCGGAAAAGCGGCGTTGTGCGCCGACAAACTCGCCAGAGGCTTCAGCCCACTGCTTCCAGTCGTTGAACAACTCGGCGGTCAATGACTTGGCGTTGGGCTCGCGCACGCAGCGCTCATCAAGCCAGCGACCCAGGGCGTCCTCGGCTTCGAAATACTCCTCGGTGGCGTCCACCACGCGCTGCGGTGGAGAGAGTCGTCCGTGGCGCTGCCAGTCGAGACAGCCCTGCACGGCCCACCCGAGGATGCCGTCACGTTCGGCCAAGAGCTTCTGTTGCAGGTTCTTGTCGCGGCGCTCGGGCGGCACGGTGATCGTGAAAGGGATCAGGTGCAGCCTGCGTTTCATCGCCTCGTCGATATTGCGAATGGCGGGCTTGTGGTTGCCCGCCACGAACAACTTGAACTGCGGGAAGAACTCGAAGAAGTCCTGGCGCATGAAGCGCGCAGAGATCTTGTCGCCACCGGTGAGGTTCTTGAGCTTGGACTCGGCCCAACGTTTGCCCTGCTCGGTTTCGATGGCCGCCACGAAGCGCGCGCCGCGCAGTCCCGCCATATCGGTCGGGTGCCGGTCGGTGCGCGTTTCCATGAAGGTGTCCATCGGCGCGTTGGTCGCGTAATCACCCAGGATGGTGGCCAGCGTGTTGACGAACACCGACTTGCCGTTCGCGCCTGTGCCGTACAGGAAAAACAGCGCGTGCTCTTGCGTCGACCCGGTCAGCGCGTAACCGACCATCCGTTGCAGGTAGGACTGCAGCTCCTTGTCGCCACCCGTGACCTCGTCGATGAACTGCCTCCAGGTCGGGCAGTCGCCACTGGGCGTGGCTGTGGTGATCTTGGTCATCCGGTCGGCGCGCTCGTGCGGGCGCATCCGGCCAGTCTTGAGATCGACCACACCGCCCGGCGTGTTGAGCAGCCACGGATCTGCATCCCATTCGTCGGTGGTGGCCGCGTGCCTGCGATCAGCACGCGCCAGGCGCTCCACACCGCCGACCGTTCCTGCGCTGGCCAATTTGGCGGCGACCTTGGGGTTGTCGGCGCGCACAGCCGACTGGCGACAGACGCTGCGGATCAAGTCCGTGGCCGCCAGCGTGTCCTCGGTACGCCAGCGTTGCCCGTCCCACACCAGCCACTTGCCCCAGCCAGCCACGTAGCGCCAGTCGCGGTGGTAGCGGCGCGTGAAGGACAGCGCCAGCGCGTCCTCCGTACCCCAGACGGATTCGTCGCTGCTGACGACTGGATCAACGTCATCGGCTACGTCGTGCATTTGCAGGCGCGGCCCGTGGGTGAGGAAGGTGGCGACATCAAAGCCCTCGGCGATGGCATCGGCCACGTCCCAGCCCTCTGCAGCCTCTTCGGGCGGATAGAGGACGTGGCAGGATTTGGCCCCCGCCGACAAGATGGCCTGTGCCGCCTGCGTGGCGTACTCCCAGCCCGGCTTGTCGCGGTCGGGCCAGATCAGCACGGCCTTTCCGGACAGCGGCGACCAGTCGGTCTTTTCGACCGGAGCGTTCGCGCCGTGCATCGCCGTGGTGGCCACGATGCCCGCGTCGATCAGGGCCTGCGCGCACTTCTCGCCTTCGACCAGCACCACCTGCGCGGTACTGGTCATCCCTGGCTGGTTGTAGAGCGGACGCGGGTCGGGCGGTGCCATCTTGCGCCGCTTCGCATCCCAGGGCCGGAACTGCTTCTTCTGTCCAGGCGGGTCGTAGCGATAGACGACGGCGATGAGATGGCCTTGGGCGTCGAGATAGTCCCACTTCGCGGTGGCGGGGCCGAGTTCGTCGACCGGCACGTCCTTCTTGTTGGCCTTGCGTACTGGTGTGGAACGCGAGCGCCCGATCAGATCGGCAGCGGCGTCGAGCACGCGCGGAAAGTCGCCCGGCACGTCGATACCGAGGTGCGCGGCAATCAGTGCATAGATGTCGCCACCGTCGCCGGTGGCGCGATCTGTCCACAGTCCAGCCTTCTCGCCATCGAGCACCACCTCGAGGCTGTCGCCGGGACTACCCAGCACGTCGCCGATCAGGAACTTGCCACGGCGCTTCTTGCCCGCCGGGAACAAGGTGATCAGAACGGATTCAAGACGCGCGAGCAGTTCGGCACGCAGTTCTTCGCGTTCGGCATCGCCGAGGGTGCGGCGGGTGGGGTCAGGCAGTGGTGCGATGTCGTTGAAGTCGAGAGTCATTCGGCCTCCTCACCATCGGCGTCCCCGTTGCGCCCCTGCGCGGCGTTGCTGCGCGCGGCCCACGCCGACAGTTCTGATGGTCGATAGCGCACCAGACCGCCCATCAGGTAGTGGGGAATCTTGTACTTGCTGCGCATCTGCGGATCAGCAAACCAGTAGTACGGCAGTCGCAGTGCGGCAGCGGCCTGCTTGGCGTCGATCATCGGTTCGACGCCACCGATGAATTGCGTGTCGTTGCTCATGTTGTCCTCCAGCAGCGGTCTTGCCACGCGCACATCCGGCATTCGAAGTGGGTCGGGTCGTGGAAGGCGCGTGGCAGAAGCTCGCCAGCCTCGGTCGCCGTGATGACCTTCACTGCCCGATCCGACATGCGTTGGGCCAGCGCCGCGTCAAAGGGCACGAGCTCGGTGTAGATCTCCATCGTGTCGGCGTTGAGCGCCGTGAAGATCGCCGGGTGCTCGTGCAGTTCGAGATAGGCTTGGTAAATCGCCACTTGCGCGGCGTAGATGGGCTTGGAGATGGCCAAGCCCTTTTTCTCCAGATCGCTCCAGGACTTGTTGCCCAGGCACTTGCACTCCCAGAGCGCGGGATAGGCGAAGCCCTCGGGGCCTCCAACGACGACGCCGTCGACGTGTCCCTGCAAGCGACCATCGGCCACCGAGAAGCCGAACTGCTCGCCATCGGCCTTTCGGGTGCGCAAGTCAAAACCTGCGTCCCGCAGCCACGCGACCATGCAGTCCTCCATGACATGGCCACGCTCGAAGATGCGCAGCATCCGGCCCGGGGTGTCCCGCCCGTGGTCGATGGGAGCCTTGGCGTACTCGAACTGCAGCGCGCGCTCGCAGGCCACTCCGAGGCGCGAGGCCCCGAGGTACTGGCGCTCAGACTGACGGGCGCGGGCCTGCTGCAACCCGGCGTCGACCAAGGCGGTGACCTGGCCCGCGATGCTCGATGAGGAATTGAAGTCCATCATGGCTTCTTCCCCTTCGGTTCTTCCCAGGGCAGGTCGTCCTCCAGATCCGCGAACGGATTGGCGGCATCGGGTGCCAGCGGATCGGGCGTGGGCGGCAAGCCCCGCACGGGCGGAAACTTGCTGGACTCGTGGTGCGCGACCATTGCGTCCGACCAGCAAGTGACGATGGCGTCGATTACCAGCAGAGCTTCGGCTTCGGAGTAGTCGCCCAGCGGCTTGGTGAAGCCGATCTCGCCCGCTGCCTCGCCGAAGGCCTTGAGGCAATGACGCATTGCGGCCAGTTCGACATCAGACGGATCAATCATGGCGACCTCCGTCTTGTCGATGCGACCTTCCTTGGCCCGCTGCCAGTTGCCGTATAGCGCGTGAAATGCGTCCTGGCAGCGACGCGAGCAGAACACCCAGTCGATGGGATAGCGCCGGGGATCGCCCACACCGTGGCGGTTGTCGGTGTGGCCGTAGCCCCGGGCCTGTCGTTTGCAGACCCAGCATTTCACGCCCCCTCCTCGAGTTCATCGAGCAGCAGGCCCAACTGCAGGGCAGCGCCAGCAAAGGCGGCCTCGCAGCGGAGCTTGAAGTCGGGATAGCTCATCGAGCTGCGCGCAATCGCCGTGACCGCGTGAATCTGCGATTCCAAATGTGCGAGTCCCTGATCGGACAGCCACTGGTGGTGCTTCTGCGAGATGCCCTTGCGATTGCGGATCTCGCCCAGCAAGTCTTCTGGCAGCACCGGCCCGTAGACCCAGCGCAGCGTGATCTGGCCGACGACGTGCGGAGGGTTCTGGTCGTGGCCCTGGTACTTCCAGCCGAACAACCGATAGATGGCGCGGTAGTAGTCCGGGTGGAAGCGGCGCTCCCACGATGCGCAGGACTGGCGCAGCAACTTGGAGATCAGTTCCTGCAGCGCATCCGGTGCGCGGTGGTGCTGGTAGCCAGTGGCCTCGTCGATCAGCGCGACCTCGCCGGTGGTGGCAAGAGCGCGCATGATCGTCAGGCAGTTACCGACGATGCCCTGGCGTGCGCGGTGCAGCGTGCCTGCAATGGCTGCGTCCACCACGGAGGTGGCCACGTCCGCGATGATGCCTGCTGGGAAGAACTGGGTCTGGCGTCCCGATGGCAGCAAAATCGGCCCGGATGATTTCTCCAATAGAGACAATGAGTTAGGTGCAATGTCAGCCAGAAAACGGGCGAAACGGCCACCCTTGTGCGATTCGTGAAAACCGAGGAGCTTGGCCAGTTCCTTGCGGACGTAGCCGCGCTCGCCGGTGGTGAGCACGACCGCCTCGCAGTCGAGATCGCCAAAATGCACGACGCCGTAGTGGCTGGCAGTGAGCATGGATGCGTTCATGGCAACCTCCCTCACTGCGCCCACGACGGTTTGCCCGTCACGGGTGCGCGTTGCGGAGCCGGTGCTTGGTGCGCGGGTGCTGCCTGCGCCAGAGCCCCGGAAGATCCGCCGCCCGAAGCCTTGGTCGGCACCCCCATCAACTTGGCGTAGTCGGGGTGATCGGGTTCGACCGCCACTTTGACCACGTTGCGGTCCTGGCCCTTGCCGTCCTTCTCGATGTCGACGCGGGCGAGGAACTCCAGGCCATCCAGTTCGTGGAAGCCCTGGATGCGGCGCGCAGAAGAAGCCTGTGGGCTGTTGTCCTGCGGATGAACGTTGCGGGCACTGTTGAGCGCCGCGCGAATGAAGCTGCGCCCCATCTGGCCCCAGGTCGGCCCCTTCTTGGAGTGCAGGCCAATGTTCGACCACATCTTGCGTTTGGCGTGGTCACCAGCGGTGACCACGAATTCGGCGGCAAGGTAGATCGAGCCGGTCTCGAAAGATTCGGTGGCGTAGCCGCCGCCCCAGCCCTGCGACGGGTCGTCATAGCCACCGGGCTTGAGGGTCATGCGCACCGGGACAACGGTGCCCTTGGGGATCAGATCAAAGCCGGATTGCTGGGCGTCGGCGTCGTTGAAGTCATTCCATGCGGTCATTGCGATTACTCCTGAGATTCGATGTGTGCGGGGGTGGCGGCGCTGGCAGGCACGGCGGAAGCGCCTGCGCACTTGGCGATCAGCGCGCCGAGATGCGGCGGCTCCAGCAGGTCGAGGCGACCGCTGCGGTCTTTGGCCGGAAAGCCGTAGGGATTGACGGTGTGGGTGACGAAGGCGCGGTAGGTGCTGCCGTCCTCGGCCTTGATCTCGGCCAGCGTCACGACCTCGTCGACGATGCCGGGCAGCTCCAGGCTGGTTTTGCTGCCTTCGATCTGCGGGACGAACACCTTGCGGTTGTAGTCATCGAGCCGCTCGTCGAGGATCGCCACGAACACCACGTTCTTGCCGCGTGCGTGCTGCAAATGAGTCAGTGCGCTGATCATTTCCTGGCCGAGCAGACCATAGGCCGCGCGCAGGTCGGGTTTGCCGGAGCGGTCGCTGACGGCACCCGGCTGCGTCTTGCACCACGCGAAGCACTGGCGGGACAGCTGGGTGATCGAATCGAGAAAGAAGGTCTGGTAGCGGTCGAGTTGCGCCGGGTCGCCAAACTTCTCGATGACGTGGTCGTAGTGCGCCTGCGAGAAGGCGCTCTCAGGCGGCAGCGACTTGTCCGGGCCCGCGAGAAACACGAAGAAGTCGCGGCTCTCCGGCCACGAAGCCGGACGGATGGTGTCGCCCGGCCAGTCGGCCACCGCCAAGTCACCGGCCTCGATGTCGAGGAACAGCGTGGTGGCCGGGTCGAGGTCTTTGAGCCGCGTGGTTTTGCCGATGCCGGACTTGCCCAGCATCAGCAGCTTCACGCCCTTGCGTTCAGCCATGCGCTCGATGGCGGACACGATGGGGAGCTTCTTCATGCGGCACCCCCATCGAGCGTCAGGGTGATGCTCGGCTTGCCTTCCTCGACTGTGCGCGCAGCCGCAAATTGCTCCTGCAGCGCCGTGGGCCAGTTGGTGTAGCGGGACTCGGACACCGACAACTTGATGTCGATGTAGTCCTCGACCTTGTCGCCCGAGGCGGCAATACGCTCGGCCATCTCCTTGAGGATGGTCTGGCTCCAGGTCACCTTTTTGGGGAGCTCGTACTTCACGTGCAGCGCACCGTCGCCGACGTGGGCGGTTCCGAAGTCGCGGCCGGAATCCCGCAGCGCGCTACGGGCCTGCTCGCCGTAGCGCTGGATCTTGGCGGCATCCAGCTTGGCACGCAGCTGCTTGAGGTAAGCAGTGGCCTCGTCGACATTGCGCTCGGCAGCGACGAAATCGGTAATCGGCAGCGCCACCAACTGGGCGGTGTTCATGGCAGCGAGGTCGGCGGGAAAAATAGTCAGATCGCTCATGGCCGCTCTCCTCACTGGTATGCACGAGTGAAGGTCGAGTGCCGCGAAACGCGACGCTCGAAGGCTTCGACCTCGGAGATCAGGTAGGTGACGCGGGCACCGAGCTTGCAGAAGACCGGGCCGAGTTGTTCCTGCCGCCAGCGGCGCAGGGTCTTGACGGAAAGCCCCCAGCGGATGGCCAGCTCGTTTTCGTCAAGGGCGATGCGCTGTGGCGCACCGGTTTTGGCCGGGATCAGGCCAGATGTTGCGTTGGTGAAGTGGGTTTGCATTTCGATGTGCCTCCTGTATGAAATGGGCACATCGCAGTCTCCGCACGGGTTTATGGGCCGTGTCTGGTTCGATTTATGGGTGCGTTTATGTGTTGCGCCTCAACCGGTATTTCCCGCGCGAAACCAGCTCAATCACCTCCTCACGCGCTACTTTGTCGCCGAAGGCATCGTCGAAGGATTGGAAGCCGGTATTGACGGCGACGGAACCATTCACCTCTTTCCACGACATCACGGGCGGGGCACTTCCTTCGGTCCCCCACATCAGCTTGATGATCTTGGCGCGCGCTTCGGTGAGTTCGATGGACGACGCCATGTGCGGGAGCTTGAGCCGCTTGCCATTGAAGAACTGCACCGGTTCCGGCTCACCCACGTTAGTTGCGTAGCCGCGCAGGACACGATCAAAGGCATCGGTGTCGAACGCATCTGCGCCATCGGTCACGCGGACGAACTCATCGAAGCCGCGCAGCGTGTGGTCACGTGGCAGCGAGGCATTCGTTCGCCTTGGGCACAGAACAACGCCACCACGCGGCCATACGGCGTCGGCAAGGACTGCGGTGATCTTGTCCTGCGGCGCGCGTGACCATGCTCGGGCAACGAACACCGGTGCGAAATCGTGCGTGCCAGCGATTCGCTGCTCACCGAGGTGCCACAGGTGATTCGGTGTCCGGCAGATCTGGTTAGAGCGTCGCCGCTCCTCAATGCCGATCAGCGCCGCCAGATCTGCGAGCCAGGTGTCCATCTGGATGGAATAGAGGGCAATCCCCGCCAGCGGTTGGACGATGGTTCTGCCGTTCAGCGGACTGCAGTAGCTGTAGCGACCGGCGTCCTCGTCTACATCGATTTCGACTTCCTGTTCGGAATCGAGAAACGGTACCATCACATGGGTGAGATGGCCTGCGGGCACGACCCAGCGCCTCTGAAGAAACTGCTGGTAGTCGCGCCCGAGCCTGTCAGCCAGCACTGATGCATCGAGCCGTGGAAGGTTGTCTAGCGCGAGGAAGAAGCTCAAATGCGGCGACGTCATCGGCGTCCTCCTCAGAACTGGCTCAGCACGCCGATCTTGATGAGCTGTTCCTGCACGCGCTTGCGGTCGTCGTCCGTCTTGCTCTTGTCGTTCAGCCCGTTCGGTGCGGTGATCTGGACCGCGACGTTGTGCGCCTTGCGGTGCGGCGTCTTGGACATCCTCATGACCAACTTCACCTGCACGAGCGCGTACTGGCTCAGGTCTTCGGCGCAGTAATCCTCATAAGCAACCTGATAGATGTTGCGGCCGTCGCGCCGGTCGCGGGTGATTTGCATCTTGCTAGAGAGTTGCCGCACCACATCACGTCCGCCGTACTCTGAGGTCTGCTCAAACGGCTTGGCCACCGTGATCTGCAGGATCGAGATATCGTCGATGCCTGCGACCCGGTCACGTTTGAGGCGGTCGAGCATCTTGGAGGTCGCAAAGCCGAGCAGGTCGAACTGCCGCATGGGCATGTCCTCGATCTGGCCTTCGTGCGCCAGCGCGACATCACGGAAGACGGTGGCCAGCTCGCGGCGCGCCTCCCGTTCTTCGCAGAACACGCTGAGCGAGCCAGTCTCCGGCTCCCACGAGAAGCGGGCCGACATCGCAGCGGGTTCCTCGTGGTCGACGACATGCCCGTTCGCCACTTGCTGGAACGTGGCCGTCTTGCCATTGAAGGTCGCCGTCAGCGTATGCAACAGCGCCGACTGACCGGCTTCGCAATCATCGTCATCACCCTGTTCGCATGACAGATCGCGGCGCGTGAATTGCTCGATCAGGATTTGATCCTTCGGCACCTTCGGGAACAGCTCGGCAATGCGTGTGCGCAACACCTCTTGAACGTCGACCCCAGTCTTCGGCACGACGCCCTTGGGGCCCAGGTAGTGGCTGGAGTAGTGGTCGCTTTTCCACTGGCGATGCATCACTTGCAGATGCTCAGCCTGATCGAAGCGTTCGTCGCGGCGGACGCCTTGCGCTCGAAAGTCCTGCAAGAGGTGCAGATACAGGGCGCGGCTGTAGCGGTCGCTGGGCGCAGCCAGCACGGCGGCATCGTCCGCACGATCCTCGTTGAGCAGGGACAAGACGGCCTGTGCCCCGTAGTCATCGTCAAGGAGCATCACTCGCTCGGCGGCACACTCGATGCTGTACTGGGCGGCCGCCGGCAATTTGCCGACAGCATGAAAGAGTGCCTGACGCGACTCGACTGGCAACTTGCCCTTGGCCGCTTCTGCCAATGCCTTCAACTCCGGCAGTGCCGTCGCGCTGGCGCGTTCGAGCAGATCCACCAGCAGCCCGGGGCGCGCGACCTTGCGAACGAGGCTGACGAAGTTCTCTGCGTTCGGCAGGATGTTTGCACCCTCATCGGATCGATGCTCACGCGCACGTTTTGCTGGAGGCTGGCTTGTCGCCAACTTGGTGCTTTTCTTTGTTGTTGAGGCTTGGTCAGCTGGCATAGGCAAGTTCCTTTGACAAAGTGCGCGATTGCGCGAACGGTTAATCGAATGATTCAAAAAACGCCGACGCGAGGTCGGCTCCACAGGCGGTAGATCCTGGTCAGCGCATCGTGGCCTCCTGAGTGGTCAGGCCATATCGGTTCAGACGTACTTGGATGAACCGTGGATTGACACCGAAGCGCGTCGCCAAGGCTTTCTCGAAGCGATCCATCTCCAAGACTCCCAGGTCGCCGTTCGCCTTGATGCGCAGGGCCGTGCCGGGGTGGTCGGGATCGGTTGAAGGATGGCGATGGATGGTGATGTCGTGCTGGGGCGCAAGCTCTTCGACGGCGGCGATGATGCGTTGGCGCGGCACCAGCAACGACCCCATGAACTCGTTGGCGCGCAGTTCGGCGAAGTGTTCTTCCGTCGTTGGCTTCGCAGATAGTGACTTGGACAGATGTTCGCTGTCCGGCGTCGTGGTGCGGTAGGCGCGTTGCATCGTCGGTTCGATGTCATCGAACAACCCGGGGCCCTTACTGCCCTGGACAACCCAGCCGGGAGCGTCGAACACGGCGTGGCCGAGCTCGTGGGCCAAGGTGCTGAGGGCCAGTAGTTCGCTGAGACTTTCACCCACGGGCGAGATGGACACCATCGCGGCGTCGGGCATAGCGGGGTCGAATTCACAGACGCCGAATACGTGGTTGCCTTGCGCGTCATGCACGGCGTAGTCGGTGCTGACCTCCAGCGCGAAGTCGATGCCGTTGATCTTCAGGCCGGAGATCTGCCGCAGCGCGTCGAAAGAAACGGCATCGATGCTGTCCGCGACCAGTTGCTGGCGCGCGGTCGCGGCGATGCGTTCTACCTCAATGTGCTTGATGTACAGGGGGCGCTTCCGGTCGCAGCACCGGTAGTCGAGAGTCAGTACCGCCATTCACTTCTTCTCCGTCACGTTCCGGCGGTACATCCGAACCAGGTTGCCAACATCATCGCGGATGTCGGGCGGCAGGCGACTGGCCTCGACGAAAGCGTCGTCGGCGCTGATTCCAAGGATCTCGGCCGCCTTACGGATCAGCTCGTCCTTGGGCGGTTTTTCCATGTCGCGCTCGATGCGCGACCAGTAGGCGGGTGATATCTCCAGCTGGCGCGCAAAGTCATTCATCTGAATGCCTTTCTCTTCGCGCTTCTTGCGGATGAATGCTCCAAAGGGCATGGTTGTGACCTGATTGCGTGATTAGTTAACGACGGATGGTAGAGGCGAAGAGACACTCTGTCAACTGTGTCGTTAACGCGCAATGGATTCATGACTGGCGGGCACGATTGCCCTGCGTTGCCATCCGCTTCGGAAGATCAGGCTCACTATCCCTGACGGTTGCAATTCCTCGGAGCCGTCATGAAGAACCTCGAACTCGCATCTCCCCCGGAGATGAGCGCCAGCGCCCGTGCTGGCGAAATCGCCGCCATCCTTGCGGCTGCCATCGTCCGCACCCTTGCTGCGGATGAGCCAAAACAGAGAGAAGTTGGCCTTGGCTTCCTGCCCGACCAGCGCGTTCATACAACCCCCTATCAAGAGGAGAAGTTGTGATGAACGAGAAACAAGCATCCGTCGCGGCACGGATCGCGGAGCTGGCCTGCCTGCCGATGTCCGAGCTCTGGACGGTGTGGGATCGGTATTTTCCGCGCCGCCCGGACTACCCCAACCGCACGCACGTCGAGTCCCGTCTCGCCTACAAGCTGCAGGAGGAAGCCTTCGGTGGCCTTGCGCCCGAGACCAAGCAGCGCCTGGAAGCCATCGGCGCAAAACACTCCAAGATCAAGCTGCGGGCCAAGCCGCGCGAGTTCGATTTCGCGCCGGGCACGATCCTGCTGCGCGAATGGGGCGAGCGCGAACACCGGGTGACAGTCACCGCCGAGGGGCTGTTTGAGTACCAGGGGCGCAACTTCAAGAGCCTGACGGCGGTGGCTCGCCACATCACGGGCGCGCACTGGTCGGGGCCGCTGTTCTTTGGCCTGAGCAAGGGAGGTGCGCGATGAGCGAGATTGCCAGCACCAAGGCCCGCAAGCGCTGCGCCGTCTACTGCCGGGTGTCCTCGGATGAACGGCTTGACCAGGAGTTCAACTCCATCGACGCGCAGAAGGAGGCTGGCCACGCTTTTGTGGCCAGCCAGCGATCCGAAGGGTGGATTCCGGTGGCCGACGACTACGACGACCCCGGCTTCTCTGGCGGCAACACGGATCGGCCGGGGCTGAAACGCCTGATGGCGGATATCGAGCGCGGCCAGATCGACATCGTGGTGGTCTACAAGATCGACCGCCTGACGCGCAGCTTGGCCGACTTCTCCAAGATGGTTGAAGTGTTCGAACGCCACGGGGTGTCCTTTGTGTCGGTCACCCAGCAGTTCAACACCACCACCTCGATGGGTCGGCTGATGCTCAACGTCCTGCTGTCCTTCGCCCAGTTTGAGCGTGAGGTCACCGGCGAGCGCATCCGCGACAAGATCGCCGCCGCCAAGCGCAAGGGGATGTGGATGGGCGGCGTCCCGCCCCTGGGTTACGACGTCGACAACCGCCTGTTGGTCATCAACGAGGCCGAGGCGGCGGTGGTGCGTCGCATCTTCGAGGAGATGCTGACCATCGGCTCGCCGACCCAGATCGCCGTCAATCTGACTGCCGACGGCATCACTACCAAGGCCTGGACGACGCAGGAGGGCCAGACCCGCAGCGGCGCGCGCATCGACAAGAAGTACCTGCACAAGCTGCTGCGCAACCGCATCTACCTGGGGGAGTTGTCGCACAAAGGAAACTGGTACCCCGGCGCTCACCCGCCGATCATCGACCAGGAGCTTTGGGACAAGGTTCACGCGGTGCTGGCCAGGGATGGGCACGCCCGGTCGGTGGAAACCAAGATCCGGTCGCGCACCGACGCTTTGCTGCGTGGCCTGCTGTACGCCCCCTCGGGCGAACGGATGTACCCGACCTACTCGCGCAAGAACGGGCGCAAGTACCACTACTACGTGTCCAAGTCGGAAAGCCGGTTCGGGGCACCAGGCAAGAGCTACGAGCGCCTGCCTGCGCCGGAGATCGAGGCAGCGGTGGTGGCCCAGATCCGCACGGTGCTGACCAGCCCGGAATCCATCGCATCGGTGGTGCGCCACATCCAGCGCAATGGGGCCCAGATCGACGAGGCCACCACGGTGATGGCGATGGGACGGCTCAACGACGTGTGGGATCAGTTGTTCCCGGTCGAGCGTCACCGCATCGCCAACCTGATGATCGAGCGCATCGACCTCGTCCACGTCGGCGAGGTGCAGGGCATCAAGGTGAAGTGGCGGGAACTGGGCTGGGACGCCCTGATCGGTGAGTTCGCCCCAAGGGGCATCGGCGCGGAACTGGTGGAGGTCGAAGCCTGATGGACGACACACTGGAAACCTTCGTGCCCCTGACGTTTCGCCGCCGGGGCGCGCGGCGGGTGGCCGCCGACGAGCGCCACGTTCACGATGTGACGCTGCTGGAGGGGGTGGCACGCGGTTTCTACTGGCAGCACCTCGTGGACACCGGTGTGATGAAGAGTGGATCAGACATTGCCCGGGCCGAAGGACTGCACCCCTCGGTGCCCAACGAGCTGATGCGCCTGACCCTGCTCGCGCCTGACATCCTCGAACTGCTGATGGCCGGGCGGCAGCCTCGCCGGATGAACCTGATCTGGTTCCAGCGCAACCCGCTGCCGGTGGATTGGGAGGCGCAACGCCAGATCGTGAAGCGCTTTGAGGAGGACGCATGAGCAAGAAGCACCGGGGCCGGTTCAAGGGTGATCCGGTCACCTATCAACTGCCGAACCCGGCAGGCGGCGTGCAACTGGAAACCTTCGTGCCCTGGACGCTGGTGAAGAGGGGGCTGAAGAAGCAAGTCATCACGCCCTTGGACGCGCCGCAGGAATTTCTGTCCGAGGCCACCCGGGAGCGGGAAGCCCGGTCGGCCGCACAGGACACCGCGTTGATGCGGGCGCTCGGACTGGCACACCACTGGCAACGCCTGCTGGATGAGCAGCGGGCGGCATCAGTAGCCGAGATCGCCGAGGCCGAAGGCATGGACGTGACACAGGTGCGCCGGGTCATGCGGCTGACGCTCCTGGCCCCGAAGGTCGTGGAACGGCTGGTGAGCTCGCCCGATGCCGTGCTGGAGAAAGTGATGCGCCGTCCCTGGCCCAACGCCTGGGGCGACCAGATGCGCGTGCTCGCGCCACCCGGGTGAGCGCGTCGTACCCAGCGCCAGCAACCGCCTGCGGGCGGTTTTTTTGTGGCCGCTTGGCACTCGGTCGCCACCGCTACAGGAGTTGCCAACCACAACCCACCGCCTCTAAACCCGTGCCAGCAAAGGAAATGGCCTCGAGAACGCTCGCGTGGCGACCAGAGAAAACGGAGAACAGAGAGGCGTCGGCGGGGGCGAAAACGCCGCCTTCGCAGGGGTGGCGCTCGCGAGGCCAGGCCCGGAAACCGCGCCAACACTGGGGGAACGGGCAAAAAAAATCCCAACCGATGAAGGTTGGGATTTTGGGTATTGGTGGAGCTGGGGGGACTTGAACCCCCGTCCGCAAACCTTCCACGCCCAGTTCTACATGTTTAGCGGTCTGTTTTGAATCTCGCCAACTCCATCGCGCAGTCGCACGCTATGGGGTCAGCCAGCACCCTTTGATCTTGCCTGCGCCCAAGGTGCCCGGACGCAAGCCAGCCGATGTGAATTCCCTCGCAGCCTGGACGGCTTGCGCCACCCTTGCCCAGCCCATCGGCCTGCTGTTGCGAGGCTCACCGGTGTTTAGGCGGCGAGTGCGAAACGTTCGTCGTTTGCAGTTAGTTTTTTTCAGCGGTTTTACGAGGTGACTGAACCTCGACATGCCCTGAGGCGCTTCCAACCCACGTCGAAACCAATGCAGCCCCTAGAACGCGTATTTTAGTCTGGTACGCCAAAATTCAAGGGAGCCAAGCCCAGTTTCCTTCGTGGAGGCATTTCTGTCTGGATAATGGGCGCTCATTCATCACCACGACTTGAGGAGTCACCATGCAGATCAAAGACAAGGTTTTCATCGTCACCGGCGGCGCATCTGGCCTGGGCGAAGGCACGGCGCGCATGCTGGCAACAGCTGGTGGCAAGGTGCTCATCGCTGACATGCAAGCCGATAAAGGCGGGGCCGTAGCCAAAGAAATTGGTGGCGCTTTCATCAAGTGCGATGTCAGCAGCGAGGCAGACGGCCAGGCCGTGGTGGCCAAGGCCGTGTCGATGGGCAAGCTGATGGGGCTGGTTAACTGCGCAGGCATTGCGCCAGCCGAAAAAACCGTGGGCAAAAGCGGCGCGCACAAGCTGGATGTGTTCAGCAAAACGATCATGGTCAACTTGGTGGGCAGCTTCAACATGATCCGGCTGGCCGCCGAGGCCATGAGCAAAAATGAACCCGAAAGTACGGGTGAACGCGGTGTGATGATTTCCACTGCCAGCGTGGCCGCCTACGACGGACAAATCGGTCAGGCCGCCTACTCGGCCAGCAAGGGCGGCGTGGTCGGTATGACGCTGCCTATTGCCCGCGATCTGGCGCGCAACGGTATCCGCAACATGACCATCGCCCCCGGTATCTTCGGCACGCCCATGCTGTTCGGCATGCCCAAGGAGGTGCAGGACGCGCTGGCCGCTGGCGTGCCCTTCCCCAGCCGCCTGGGCACGCCGGAGGACTACGCCAAGCTGGCCAAGCACATTTTCGAGAACGACATGCTCAATGGCGAGGTGATCCGGCTGGATGGGGCGATCCGCCTGGCACCGAAATAAGCCCACCCCTGTGCTCCACTGGCTGCGCCATGTTCTGCCATCCCCTCAAGGGGACGCCTCCACTGGCCGGGGAACCCCGGCCACGGCGACTGCTGGTGTGGCTTGGCTCCGCAGCCATCTGATGGTGCCCAGATTCACCGTCGCAGCTTGAACTGACGCCCAAAGAATCGCCCCATGTCCACACAAGCTGAAACGCTGGCCTTTTTGCTCGATCAGCTGGGCGATTGGCCCGGCCTGCGCACGCGCAAGATGTTTGGCGAGTACTGCGTCTACGTGGACGACAAGCCGGTAGCCTTTGTCTGCGACGACCAGCTCTACGTCAAGCCAACGTCGGCGGGCGAGGCGCTGATGCAGCCACCGGTGTGGGGCAAGTTCTACGACAAGGCCAGGCCGCACCTGCTGGTCACGCCCGACCGCTGGGACGAACGCGACTGGCTGCGCACGCTGCTGGCCGCCACCGCCGAGGCGCTGCCAGCCCCCAAGCCCAAGGCACACAAGAGGCCGACACGGCGCACACGCTGAGTGAGCACCAGCCAGATACTCTTGTTCTGATAGTTGCAGGCGGTTGGCTGTCACCGCCTTTGGTGCTGCACTGGGTGTGGTCATGACTTCACCATGGGTTGACTGCGGTTGGTCATCAGTCTTGCTGTCAACATATGCCGAGGTCTAACCCGCCGCCACACCTTCTTTTATCCAACCTTTTGTACCAACATTCCATGACCTTCACCGTCCTCATCCCCGCCCGTCTGGCATCGACCCGTTTGCCCAACAAGCCGCTGGCCGACATTGGTGGCAAGCCGATGGTGGTGCGCGTGGCCGAGCGGGCTGAACAATCGGGCGCAGCGCAGGTGGTGGTGGCTGCCGATGCGTCTGAAATTCTGGCCGCCTGCGCTGCCCACGGCGTGCGGGCACTGGCGACGCGGGCCGATCACCCCTCAGGCAGCGACCGCCTGGCCGAAGCCTGCGATCTGCTGGGCTTGCACGGCGACGACGTGGTGGTGAACGTGCAGGGCGATGAGCCTTTGATCAACCCCGCGCTCATCAACGCCGTGGCTGATTTATTACAGAAACAACCTTCAGCGCCTGTCAGCACAGCAGCACACGCTATCAAAACAGTAGAAGAATTCACCAATCCCAACGTGGTCAAGGTCATCACCGATGCGCAGAGTCTGGCGCTGGCCTTCAGCCGCGCGCCCATCCCGTGGTGGCAGGGCGGCTTTGCCGGGGGCATTACCACCCTGCCCGCCCAACCGGCACCGCTGCGGCATATTGGTATTTATGGCTACCGCGCCAGTTTTTTACGCCGCTTTCCCGCCCTGCCTCCCGCGCCGCTGGAACAGTGCGAAGCGCTGGAGCAGTTGCGCGTGCTGTGGCACGGCCACCGCATTGCCGTGCACATCACTGAGCATGCCCCCGGCCCAGGCGTAGACACCCCCGAAGACCTGGCCCGCGTGCAGGCGCTGTGGGCCTGACGCGGCGCAAGCACGGCGAAGCGCGGCGAGGCATCAGCCTGCCTTGAGCCAAGCGCCATCATGGGTCATCCCGGCAGTGCCAAACGCGTGCTATTCTTGATTCACGCCCTGCGCGCCAGCATCCTGCGCGGCAGGGACATCACCAATCCAATTGGCCGCCCCATGCGGCTTCACTTTCCACCTGAGGAGCATGATGAAACTGATTCTTCTGGGCGCGCCCGGCGCCGGCAAAGGCACGCAAGCGGCCTTCATCTGCCAGAAGTACGGCATCCCCCAAATTTCCACCGGCGACATGCTGCGCGCGGCCGTCAAGGCGGGCACACCGCTGGGCCTGCAAGCCAAGGGCGTGATGGAATCTGGCGGACTGGTCAGTGACGAGCTGATCATCAACCTGGTGAAAGAGCGCATCGCCCAGCCCGACTGCGCCAACGGCTTTTTGTTCGATGGCTTTCCGCGCACCATTCCACAGGCTGAGGCCATGAAGGCTGCGGGCGTCAAGCTCGATTACGTATTGGAAATCGATGTGCCATTTGACGCCATCATCGAGCGCATGAGCGGACGGCGCAGCCACCCGGCATCGGGCCGCACTTATCACGTCAAGTTCAACCCACCCAAAGTGCAAGACAAGGACGACGTGACGGGCGAGCCGCTGGTTCAGCGCGACGACGATAAAGAAGACACCGTGCGCAAGCGCTTGGAGGTGTACAACCAGCAAACCCGCCCACTGGTCGATTACTACAGCGCCTGGGCCACCAAAGACGCTGCCGCCGCGCCCAAATACCGCCAGATCAGCGGCACCGGCAGCGTGGAAGACATCACCGCACGCGCCTTGCAGGCGCTGGGCAGTTAAGGCCCGCACGCGACGGTTTCTGGCCCGTAACGGTTGACACAGGCCAAAGTGCAAATAGCAAAAAAGCCGCCCGGTTATCCCCGGGCGGCTTTTTTTATGACTTTCACCGCGATGATGGCGAAGCAGGTTTCAATGGAGCCGTGAATACAGTCATCAATACGGCGGATTGATCACGATGTACTGCACATTCGGCCCGTTGTATTGCGGCTGGTACCAGGTGTTGCCGCAGCGCTGGTAGGTAAAACCGTTGTAGTTGACCGGCACGCAACTGGGCGGCACCGAATTGACGATGGAGCCAATGACGGCGGAGGTCACTGCCACGCCCGCTGTCACTGCCGCAGCAGTGGCGAACGGATGATCCCAGTCGTCATCGTCATCCCAGCCGCCGTGATGGTGGTGGTGATGATCGTCGTAGCGATCATGGCGGCCACCGTCATGGCGGTTGTTCACGTTGACATTGACGTTCGTGTTGCGGTCACCACCCCGGCCTGGGCGCTGCCCTTGAGGGCGATTTCCGGGGTGTCCGCCTGGGCGCGCGTTTTGATGCCCCACATTGACCCGGTCGCGCGCACCCTGGTTCAGTTGCATCTGGCTGCGTGATGGCGCGCCGTGGTTGCCGCGGTTGAAGTTCTGATGGCCACCACCGCGCTGGGCGTGTCCGCCACCAGACCGGCCACCGCCCCGGTGGCCGCCATCGCGCGCCTCAGCCAGCGGTGCGACCACCATGGTCAGGCTGGCCAGTGCAGCCAGCAGTGCAGAAATTATCTTTTTCATAGGACGACTCCTTTACTCTGCTTGCACAGTAGCCAGATTGATCTTCATCGCGCCCTTGGGCGGCTTGAAAACAAATTGCGACGGCGTGAACCGGGCAGCGGTGTTCCAGTGGTAGGTGATGGTGGTGCGCAAGCGGTCGGCCTGATCCTCGTCATTGGCAATCGACAGTCGGCACGGCACCGGGGTTTCGCTGCGCTCTATCCACAACTGCCATTGCGCGCCCTGGCTGCGGTAGGCGTATTGGTCACACACTCGCCCGTCTATCACGGCAGCGCCTGCGTAGCGGGCGGCCTGAAACTCAGCAATGCTGCCGCCATCACGGCTCCAGGCAAACAGATCAGACAGCGGGATATCAATGCCATATCGGGCAGTCAGCCCGTCCATCAGCTCACGCACGGTGGCAGCGGGCGCGTCAGCCGTGGCGTAGTAGCCCTTGGTAGGCGCATACAGCGTGACCTGCTTGCCGTTGAAATAAAAGTCGCGCTGTCGCGCCGGGTGACTGACGCTGGCGTACAGCCCATCAGGCAAGCGCGTGCGCAGGGTGACCTGACGGGTTTTGGTCACGATCTGGCCGTCGCTGCTCAGGTAGTCCGTGTCAATGTCGGACTGCACCTCAAACTGCTTGAGGCTGTTGAGGTGGTTGGACATGCGACTGAGCGCCTGCACCGCCTGTGTTTCCACAGGCCGCGCGACCTCATCAGCAGCCATGCTGGTGCCCGAAAAAACCATGCCCGTCAGCACCAGACTGGTCATGGACAGCGTCACGAATGGGTTCATATCAAAGGTTTCCTGCAAAACAAGTGCGCCAATCAACGCAGCCACGGGCAGAAGGCGTCAGACCGCAAAACCGTCCAACCGCGCGCGGGCAAAGTGTAGTCGCTTTAGCGACCAGCGCAGCACAAAACCATGTGTAATGGTTTGTTTTTGGATCGCTTTTAGGACCGCGTGTGCACCGCCGTGTTTAAGCATGAGCTTTCTGCTGCGAACCAACAAAACAGAAGAAACCGCCCTAATAGTAATTAATTGGAGCTATAAAAATGGAAGCAATCGAGGCGTTAAAGCACCCTGTTTTCCATCGCCCAGCAGCCCTGCCAGTCCACCTCGCATCCCTCAAGCTTGCCAAAAGCAAAAAACTGAATAAAAATACAGTGACTGGATATTAATACAGCATCACAAACCTATTGGAGATCGCTCCATGACCGATACACCCAAACTCACCGCCCGCCAGCAGCAAATATTGGAACTGGTGCAGCACGCCATTGCCAGCACTGGCGCACCGCCCACGCGGGCTGAAATCGCCGCGCAATTGGGCTTCAAGTCCGCCAATGCGGCAGAAGAACATTTGCAGGCGCTGGCGCGCAAAGGCGTGATTGAGCTGGTCAGCGGCACCTCGCGCGGCATCCGCTTGCGCGGGGCTGCCCGCACGGTAGCGCCCAGCGACGGCCTTAGCCTGCCGCTGCCCGGCATGGCCCAACTGGCGCTGCCGCTGGTGGGCCGTGTGGCCGCTGGCTCACCCATCCTGGCGCAAGAACACGTCGACCAGACCTACCACCTGGAACCCACCTTGTTCCCCCAGCGCCCTGATTACCTGCTGCGCGTGCGCGGTATGTCGATGCGCGATGCGGGCATCATGGACGGCGACTTGCTGGCCGTGCAATCCACCCGCGAAGCGCGCAACGGCCAGATCGTGGTGGCACGCCTGGGCGAAGACGTCACCGTCAAACGTTTTCACCGCGCTAAAAACCACATCGAACTGCATGCCGAAAACCCCGACTACACCACCATCGTCGTGCAGCCCGGCGAGCCTTTTGAAATCGAAGGCCTGGCCGTCGGCCTGATCCGCAACAGCATGCTGATGTAGCCCCATGGTGTAGCGCTATTTACCACGCTGCGGCAGGTGGCGGGCGTGCAGGCGATGGCGGGCCGCAAAGGCGCCATCGCCCACACCCTGCGGCAAGCGTGACCGGCGGTGAAACCCTCACCGCGTTTGAGTCAATCTCGCCTGTGTCCAACCTGCATTTTTTATCAAGAGGTTTTACATGGGATCCAACATCATTCACTTGGTCGACTATGCCGTGCCCAGCTATCGCCGCACACGCGCCCCAGCCGTTAGTCAGATAGTCGCCGCTGCGCAACCCCCTCACAACACCTGGACGGACATGGCCCGCCACCGTGCGGCACAAAAACTGCGCCTGGTCATGCCCGCTGACCAGGCCAATACGCAAAACCCGGCATTGGCCATAACCCCTGCCATACCCAGCGCCGGCCACTTGCGCCTGTCCGGCCGACTGGCCGATGTGTGTGCCGAGCTGGAACGCCTGGCCGCTGCCGAGGCTGCACAAATCGCCGCATAAATCGGGACACAAATGGCGGCATAAGGCGGTACTCGCCCGGGCTGGCCTCAAAGTCGCCCGGCCAAAGGCACAATGCGGGGATGAACATCGTGATCCTCGACGACTATCAGGACGCCGTGCGCAAGCTCAACTGCGCGGCCAAGCTGGAAGCCTTTCCCGCCAAGGTCTACACCAACACCGTCAAAGGGTTGGGCCAGTTGTCGGTGCGGCTGCGCGATGCCCAGGTGCTGGTGCTGATCCGCGAACGCACCCACATCACGCGTCAGTTGGTCGAAAAACTGCCCCGTCTGAAGATGATCGCGCAAACCGGCCGCGTAGGCAGCCACATCGATGTGGTGGCCTGCACCGAGCACGGCATTGCCGTAGCCGAAGGCGTCGGCTCCCCTGTGGCCCCGTCCGAGCTGACCTGGGCGCTCATCATGGCCGCCGCACGGCGTCTGCCACAGTACGTGGGCAACCTCAAGCATGGCGCGTGGCAGCAATCGGGCCTGAAAGCCGCTTCCATGCCGCCCAACTTTGGCCTGGGCCATGTGCTGCGCGGGCGCACGCTGGGCATTTGGGGTTACGGCAAGATCGGCCAATTGGTAGCAGGCTATGGCCGCGCTTTTGGCATGAACGTGATGGTCTGGGGTTCGCCCGAATCGATGGCGCGTGCACGCGCCGACGGCCACCACAGCGCGCCAACGCGGGCCGAATTCTTTGCCTTGGCCGACGTGTTGACCTTGCACCTGCGGTTGAACGAGGCCACGCAAAACATCATCAGGCTGGACGACTTGAGCCGCATGAAACCCACCGCGCTGCTGGTCAACACCTCGCGCGCCGAGCTGATCGAGCCAGACGCGCTGGTCAGCGCCTTGAACCGCGGCCGCCCCGGCATGGCCGCCATCGACGTCTTTGAAAGCGAACCCATTTTGCAAGGCCACGCCCTGCTGCGGCTCGAAAACTGTATTTGCACACCCCACATTGGCTACGTCGAGCAAGACAGCTACGAGATGTACTTTGGCGCAGCGTTCGATAACGTTCTGAACTACCTGCGCGGCACACCCACCAACATCGTCAACCCCGGTGCACTGCAAGTGCGGCGTTGACAGCGCGACCTCAACACCCAGTCAAAAACCAAACACAGCATGGCCACCCCCTGCCCGCCCACGTCCACCCTGTGGAGCTGAAACACGCCTAGGCGGCCAAACTGGCCTTGAAGATCTGCCCGTGGCTGGCAATGTAGACCTCGTGGCCCAGCCCACCGGCGATGGCATCCACCTTGCCCAAACCGGCCGGCAGCGCACCGGGCTGGGTCACCTCGGTGGCGGGCAGGCCGCCCCTGACGCCCACCGCCAACTCAAAAGTCCCGGCCGCAGTCAGACGCCAGACGTTGAAGCCCGCCACCCCGAGGACCGCGCCGTACACACCGTCCAGGCCGTCCATGACCCACCGATCGTCCAGCGCCAGCAGGGACCCGCCGACCGCCAGCGGCCACGCCAGCCCGGACTGAAAATCAACCAGCTTGCGGGTGTCGTCTGACCACACCCAGCCCATGACCCGCCGCGCCGGGTCGTTCCACAACGTGCCCTGGAGCGCGGTGGTGGTCACACGGCCTTGCATCGACACGGTGCGTACATTGTTGGCGTCGTTGACGTACAGCAAACCATCACGGCCCAGCACCACGCCGGGGTGAAGCCTATGGAACACCGCTGCATCACCCACGCCATCAACCGCCGTGCCTTCGCCACGGTAGGCGCGCGCTTCGCCCGCCAAACGGGTGGCCTGGCCTTGTGCATCCACACGCCAGACGCCCGGCGCGCGGCCGTCGGGATACACCGGGGTGATAAAAATGCCCCCCGAGTGATAGCCTTGGGTCACCAGCACCTCGCCCGCATCCGTCACTGCCAGCCCGGTGACTGCCAGACCGGCGGGGATGGCCCATTCACGCAGCAAGCGTACCTGCCCATCGGCTTGCAGCACGCGCAGGCGGCAAATCGACAGGTTCTGGCAATCGTGGCCGTCCGAGGGCTGGTCGACCAGATACAAACGCCCATCGGGGGCCACGGTCATGGCCTCGATGGTGCCCAGCTGGACCGTATCCACCGTGCCATCCACGCCGCCACAAGGGTCAGACCAGGCCTGCCACGGTGCACCCGCCACCCAAGTCAATTCGCCCTGCAACGACCCCGGCGCGGGCAGATCGAGTCCAAACGGGTTCGGCTCAACCGCTGGCGCTGGGGTTGGGGCTGGGCTGGGCACCGACGCCGGGGGCGCGGTCGAATCACCGCCGTCACCCCCATCACCCCCGCAGCCGGACAGCCAGCGCCCATGCAGCCAGCGGCCAACCACTGCAAATGGCGGCGTCGGCCTCATTCATCGATTTTCTGGGGGGAGGTGGAGATAAGGTAGACATACAAACACGCCTGACAGGAGCGAGTTGACAGCGATCATGGTAGCGGACGAACGTGTTCACCCACCCACGTCCGCTTCAGCCCGGTGCAGCGGCCACCTGAAAGCCCACGTCCTCGTGCCCGTTGTGGCAGGGTCTTGGCAACACGGCCACAATATCGCCATGAACACCCCCCTGAAAGACATCGCCTTTTCCATGCTGGACCTGGTGCCCGTGCGCGAAGGCGGCACGGTGGCCGAGGCGCTGTCGACCTCGCTGACGACGGCGCGCCATGTCGAACAACTGGGCTTTACCCGCTACTGGCTGGCCGAGCACCACAACATGAGCGGCATCGCCTCGTCGGCCACCGCCGTGCTGGTGGGCCACATCGCGGGGGGCACCCAGCGCATGCGCGTCGGCTCGGGCGGGGTGATGCTGCCCAACCACGCCCCGCTGGTGGTGGCCGAGGCCTTTGGCACGCTGGCCGAGCTGTACCCCGGCCGCATCGACCTGGGGCTGGGCCGCGCGCCCGGCACCGACCCGATGACCATGCGTGCGCTGCGCCGCGACCGCCCCGAAACCGTAGAAGACTTTCCGCGCGACGTGACCGAGTTGCAACGCCTGCTGGGCGATGCCCAATCAGAACAAAAACTGATCGCCAACCCCGGGGCGGGCACGCAGGTACCTATCTGGCTACTCGGCTCCAGCCTGTTTTCGGCCCAACTGGCGGCCGAGCGCGGCCTGCCTTACGCCTTTGCCTCGCACTTTGCACCCGCCATGCTGATGCAAGCGATCGAGGTGTACCGGCGCGGCTTCAAGCCCTCAGCCCAATGCGCCAAGCCTTACGTGATGATCGGCGTGCCCGTGGTGGCCGCGCCCACCGATGACGAAGCGCAGTGGCTCGCCAGCAGCGTGGGGCAGCGCGTGCTGGGTATTTTGCGCGGGCAGCGCGGCAAGCTGCCACCGCCCAAAGCGGATTTTTGGCAACAACTGCAGCCGCAAGAGCAGGCGGCGATTCAGGATTTTTTGGCCTGCGCCGTGATCGGCAGCCCCAGCACTGTGCGCGCCGGGCTGGAGCGCCTGGCCGAGCTGACCGACTGCGACGAGATGATGTTCACCTGCGACATCTTCGACCCTGCGCTGCGCCTGCACTCGCTGGACATGGTGGCTGAACTTCGGCGCAATGGCGCTCAAACCACAGCGCCCCAGGCATGAGCTGCCGACACCACCGAACAAACCCTGCATGGTCCCGCACCGCTGCGGCAGCATTGGTGCTGGCCAGTACCGCCACTTTGTCGTCGTGCGCGGTGGTGACCACCACTGCCGCCGTCGCGGGCACGGCAGTGTCAGTCACCAGCAGTGTGGTGGTGACTGGCGCGCAACTCACCGGTCAAGCGGTGGGTTGGGGCATCAGCGCGCTGGCCGCATCGCCCGAACCGGATGACAGCGCCATCGTGGTGCGCGAGCGCATCGACCCCGCGCCACCATCGACACCTTCCGCGTCCAGCACCTCAGCCAGTGGCACCATGCAGTGATCGCCTTGGTGTCCAGCACCAAAAGTCCATTGGGCTTGTGATTTCTTAGCCAGCCAACTTCCATCGCACTCAAGCCAACACCCAAGCCCCATCCGGCTGCTGGGCCACCACGGCTTGCGCCTGCAACAGCGTCAGGTGCTGCGCAATACTGCGGCGCTCGGCAGCGCCTACATACGGTAAATCCAAGCCTGCCGGATACAGCAAGCGACGCGTCACCAGCGCATCCAGCGCATGCGGGCCTTCACGCAGGTAGCCCAGCAGTTTGTCGTTGCGCTCGTCAATGCGCGCCGCAAAACGCGTCAGCGCTTGCACAAACGCCGCGCGATCCGTCAGCACGCCCCGGTGATGCGATGTCACCCACACGCGCGCTTCAATGTCTTTCACCCGCTGCAAGCTGCGCTGAAAATCGGCCAGACTGGACGTGGCATCGCCGTAATACGGGCCAAAACCCGTCAAGTCAATATCACCGATGAAAGCCACACCCGTGCTTTCTTCCACCAGCGCGCAGTGGCCTGCGGTGTGGCCTGGCAAATGGTGGGCACGCACCCGCACGCCACCACCCAATTCCCACAACGCACCATCGTGGTAGGCCGTGGCATCGGGGCGCGGGGCGTAGTCAAAATCGCGCTTGATCATGGCCTTGACTGCCGTCAGCACGTTCGGCGCATAACCATAATGGCGCGCCAGCCCGTCCCACGATTGCGCAGCGGCCAAATCGGCTGCATGCACTTGCACTTGCACTTGCGCCGCGGGCAAGCGGCCCAGCGCGACCATATGGTCTTCATGCACATGACCCAGCAGTACCATGTCTACCCCATCCAGATCAGCACCAATGTGTCGCGCCACCTGCGGTGTATCAAACGCCACGCGTGTGTCGCCCCCTTGCACGATGACCTGATTGCCATCAGGGTACTTGCCTGACTGGTTGCCCAGATAAACACGCACTGGGCCAAAACACAAAGGTTCCGCAAGAAAAGTGGTGGCTGTCATTCGGCAGATTGTGCGGCCCTGCATGCCACGCGCCAGTCAAACGCCGGACACGGGTCGATAAAATTAGGGGCTGCCTTTTTTTGTGACACTTTTATGGACTACCCCGGAAACCTGTTCGTCGTGGCCGCCCCCAGCGGGGCGGGCAAATCCAGCCTGGTCAAGGCGCTGATGGAGGTTGACGCGGGCGTGCGTCCTTGCATCTCGCACACCACGCGCGCACCGCGTGGACAAGAACTGGATGGGCGCGAATACCACTTCGTCAGTGACCAGGTGTTCGACGCCATGGCGGCCAACGGCGACTTTGTGGAATGGGCCAACGTGCACGGTAAGCGCTACGGCACCTCGCGCCAGACGATTGAGCAGCGCATGGCCGCAGGCCACGACGTGGTGCTGGAGATCGATTGGCAGGGCGCACTACAAATCCGCCTGCGCTTTGCCCGCGCCATTTTGATTTTCGTGCTGCCACCCAGTTGGGACGAATTGCGCGCGCGTTTGACGCGCCGTGGCGAAGACAGCGTCGACGTGATTGAGCTTCGCTTGGCCAATGCCCGCGAGGAATTGGCTCAGGCGAAACACTTTGACTACGTTATAATTAATGAAGTTTTTGAGCGCGCATTATTTGATTTAAAAGCCATCGTGCACGCCCAGCGCCTGAAGTATTCGGCTCAGGCGCGCGCGCGTACCGACACCTTCCGGGCGCTCAATATTCTTTAACCCATCCTTCCTTGATCTTCATGGCCCGCATCACTGTCGAAGACTGCCTTGAGCAAATTCCCAACCGTTTTCAACTCGTGCTGGCAGCCACCTACCGCGCCCGCATGCTGAATCAGGGGCACACGCCCAAGATTGAAACCCGTAACCGCCCTGGCGTGACCGCCCTGCGCGAAATTGCTGCGGGCAAGGTGGGCTTGGAGATGCTGAAGAAAGTGTCTTGAGCACCCAAGGTGATTGGTATTCACCACCCCCTGAAAAAGCGCCCTGCAGGGCGCTTTTTTGCTTCATGTTTGCTGCATTTGCACAAAATGGGCCTGGCGCGGTTAAATTAGCACTCTCATGAGTTCGGTTACACCCACCGTCGACCCGCCTGTGGCCGCCGCCAATGCTGCGGCCGCCAGCTTTGCCGCGCTGGAAGCCAAACTTGACTATCTGGACGCAGCCGACGTCGAACTCATCCGCCAGGCCTACCGTTTTGCCGACACCGCGCATCTGGGCCAGATGCGCCGCAATGGCGAGCCTTACATTACCCATCCCATTGCCGTGGCCGCCCTGTGTGCCGAGTGGAAGTTGGACGCTCCCGCCCTGATGGCCGCGCTGCTGCACGACACGCTGGAAGACTGCGGCGTTTCTAAAGACGACCTGCTGGAGCAATTTGGCCCGCAGGTGGCCGAATTGGTAGACGGGCTGACGAAGCTCGACAAATTGCAGTTTTCCACCCGCGAGGAAGGCCAGGCCGAGTCGTTCCGCAAAATGCTGCTGGCGATGGCGCGCGATGTGCGCGTGATCCTCATCAAGCTGGCTGACCGCAGCCACAACATGCGCACCATGGGCGATATGCCACGCAGCAAGTGGGGCCGCATCAGCACGGAAACGCTGGAGATTTACGCCCCCATCGCACACCGTCTGGGTCTGAACCAGACTTATCGCGAGCTGCAAGACCTGGCCTTTCGCCATTTGAAGCCTTGGCGTTACGCCATTCTGGCCAAAGCCATCAATCGCGCCCGCCAGCGGCGGCGCGATTTGATCCAGACCGTGCAGCAACAGGTGCAGGCCGTGCTGTCAGACGCCGGTTTGCAGGCGCGCACCATCGGGCGCGAAAAAACGCTGTACTCTATTTACTGCAAGATGGACGACAAGCGCCTGTCGTTTGCGCAGGTCAACGATTTGTACGGTGTGCGCGTGATCGTGCCCAACACCACCAGTTGCTACACCGCGCTGGGCCTGCTGCACCAGCTCTACAAACCCGTGCCGGGGCGTTTTAAAGACTACATCGCCATCCCAAAACTGAATGGCTACCAGTCACTGCATACCACGTTGGTTGGCCCGGCCAACGTGAACATCGAATTCCAGATTCGCACCGAATCCATGGACCTGGTGGCCGAAGCGGGTGTGGCCGCACACTGGCTTTACAAGGTCAACAAAGGCGACGGCTTGGCCGATGCCGATCTGGACACACAGTGGCTACAGTCACTGCTTGACATTCAGCACGAAACACGCGACGCCGCCGAGTTCTGGGAACACATTCGCGTCGATCTGGCACCCGACGCCGTGTACGTGTTCACGCCCAAAGGCCAGATCATGGCCATGCCCCAAGGGGCTACCACAGTCGATTTTGCCTACGCCATCCACAGCAACGTGGGCGACCATACGGTGTCGGCCAAAGTCAATGGCGAGCAAGTGCCGCTGCGCACCGAACTGCACAACGGCGACGTCATTGAGATCATCACCGCCCCGGTATCCAGCCCCAACCCCGCTTGGCTCGGGTTTGTGCGCACCGGGCGAGCGCGCTCCAAAATTCGCCATCATCTGAAAAGTTTGGCGCAGGATGAGTCGCGCACACTGGGCGAGAAGCTGCTGGCGCAGGCGCTGCGCGCCGAAGGCATGAACCAGTCGCTAGCCCCCGACGCCATGGACACGCCGCTGTGGGAAAAGCTGCTGCACTTCACCGGCAACCGCACGCGCGAGGAAATGCTGACCGACATTGGCCTGGGCAAACGCAGCGCCAACATGGTGGCCAAACGCCTGGTCACCATGCTGACTGCCCAAGGCGTGCGGCCCGATGCACTGATGCTCACCCGCGAACGCTACACCGCACACGAAAACCTGTCGCAAGGTGCCGTCATCCTGGACGGCGCGCCCAACGTCTCGATCAAATTCGCCACCTGCTGCCGCCCCATTCCCGGCGATGGCGTGGTCGGTTATCTGGGCCGCGGCGAAGGGCTGGTGGTGCACGTGGACGAATGCGCCGTGGCGCGCCGCCTGCAACACAAGGATGCCGAACGCTTTATCACCGTGTCCTGGGCCGACGAGCCGTTGCGCAGCTTTGAGGCGGGCATCCTGGTCACTGTGGTCAACGGCAAAGGCGTGCTGGCGCGCGTGACATCGGCATTGGCATCATCAGAAACCGACATCGTGCACATCGGTATGGCCGAAGAATCGGCGCAAGAAGCGCTGGATTTGCGCTTTGTCATCACCGTGCGTGACCGCACCCACCTGGACGCCGTGCTGCGCGGCTTGATGCGCACGCAATCGGTGCTGCGTGCATCACGCATCCTGCCCACACCAAGCTGATACGGCTTATTTGTTCAGGCTTTTCAGCCTTTATCGCAAGCATGGAAAGCGCAAGTAGCTATTAAAAAAATAGCAAAATTTCATCCCCGCCCGACAAAAGGCATCTTGGTGGCCATCACAGTGTGGAACAGCACGTTGGCCTCGGGCGGCAGATTCGCCATATACAGCACTGAGCGGCCCACGTGGGCGACGTCCATCATGGCTTCGGCGGCGATGGTGCCATTGGCTTGCGGCACGCCCTTGGCCATGCGCGCGGCCAGCTCGGTCACGGCGTTGCCAATGTCGATCTGGCCCACGGCAATGTCGTAGGCACGCCCTTCCAGTGCCGCAGTCTTGGTCAGGCCGGTGACGGCATGTTTGGTGGCCGTGTAGGCCACCGAATACGGTCTGGGCGCATAGGCCGAGATAGAGCCGTTGTTGATGATGCGCCCGCCCTGCGGCGACTGCGCCTTCATTACCCTGAAGGCCGCTTGCAGGCAATAAAACATGCCGTTCAGGTTGACGTTGACCACATCCAGCCACTGATCGGGCGTCATGTCTTCAATAGGCACCGCCAGGCTGCGCCCGGCATTGTTGAACAGCAGATCAACGCGGCCAAATTGCTGCACCGTCTGCTCAAACAGGGCTGCAACAGCCGCCGGATCGGTCACGTCGGTGGGTGCGGCCAGCACGCGCGCACCAGCGCCGCTGGTGTGCGCCACGTCGTCCAGCAGTTCAGCCCGTCTGCCGGCCAGCACCACCTGCCAGCCGTCGGCCAACAAAGCCAGCGCCGCCGCACGGCCAATGCCCGAGCCAGCGCCGGTCACGATGGCCGTGCGTGAAGGTACGCGTGAAGGTGTGTCAGAGGTCATCGCTGTTTTCTCCTGTGGCAGATTATTTCTGTGGCGGGTTGTTTCTGTGACAATGGTTCAAAGGGCTTGTGGTACCCAGATCTGGCCCGTCATCAAACGCCGTGCACTGCGGCTGACGCTGACGCGGCGAATATGCCATGCGCCAGCTTCATCGCATTCAGCCTGCGCCTGAGTCTCCACACGACCTGATGCATGGCCCATGCGCAGCCTTGCATGGGCAGACGGACGCGCCATCATGTGGTCTTGCAGCACCGTACCCGGCAAGGCCGCCGCAGATGCCAGAGCAATCGCCCCCGTGCCCGGTATGGCGTGGTGAAACACCCCCATTGACAGCATGCGCACCAGCACGTCGATGCTGCTCGCCGCCACTTGCACGCCATCGCTGGCGGTGTAGGTGGCAGGCGGTGCCACCAGCGCCAGCTTGGGCGTGGCGGGGCGATCGCGCGTGGCCTCTTCAGCGGTGCGTGCCAGGCCCATCGCCACGGCGGCTTGCGCACGCACGGCCTCGCAACGTGCCAGCAAGTCGGGGCGGGTGTTCAGGTCATGCGGCAACTCGGTGCCCGCCAAGCCCAACACTGCCGCGCTGACCACGACGGTTAGGTTGCCTGCGCTGATTAAAGTGGCCGCCACCTCACCCACGTCCGGTACGCGCAGCACATCGCGCACCCGACTCGTCGGCAGCAACGGCAAGCCTTCGCCGCCCGCTGGATCCAGAAAATCCAGCCGTATTTCAGCCGCCGGATTCGACACGCCATCCAGCCAAAAGTCGCCCAGCTCTTGCACCTGCCCGCGCGCCATGGGCACGTGGGCCACGATGCGCTGGCGCAGGTTGGCTTGCCAGATGCGCACCACGGCCAGACCGTCAGCGGGCGCGCCATCGACCAAACCGGCGTGCAGCGCAAACGGCCCCACAGCCGCAGCCAGATTGCCGCACGAGCCTGACCAGTCGATCATCGGCTGCCCAACGGCCACCTGCCCAAACAGGTAATCCACATCGCAGCCCGGCTGCGCGCTGCGCGAGACGACAACCACCTTGCTGGTGCTGGACGTTGCGCCGCCCAGCCCATCGATTTGCTTGCCGTAAGGGTCGGGGCTGCCGATGGCACGCAACAGCACAGCATCACGCTGCACCTGATCAGTCGGCAAGTCTTGCTGCACAAAGAACACGCCTTTGCTGGTGCCGCCACGCATGTACGACGCTGCCACCGGGCGTTGCCGCATTGGCAGTGCATCAGCGGCTGGCATTACGCGGCTCCAGCCCGTGTTCTTGCGCTTGGTCAGTCCAAGCGATTTCAACACTCTCCATACTTTCAATATGACTCATGGGTGTCTGTATCGCAATACGGTTCTATGTTTAGCGCTATGGTTTTCAGATCATTCCAACGAGCTGAAAACCGGATCTGTAGGCACGGCATCTTCAATTTTTCTTCGGCCACTTGCACAGCGGCCACCACGCACCAGCGCCCTTCATCAGGGGCTTTATACCTGCTGCCTTGCCATGTCTCTTGCCATATGTTTAAGCGGCAATTCAACGACGCATGGCACGCCCACGACACCTTACGTTAGCCAGTCGCGGTATATTGCGTGCATATCAACAAGGAGACTTCAGTATGACAACAAGGAGACTTCAGTATGAGGTTCAAGCTTTCTCTCGCCGCTTTCACTCTGGCCATGACATCGGGCATCGCCCAGGCCGGGCCACTGGACAAAACCGAATGCATTGCACCAGCCAAACCCGGTGGGGGTTTTGACCTGACTTGCAAGCTGGCCCAAACCGGGCTGCTCAATGGCAAGTTCATCAGTGACCCGATGCGCGTGACCTACATGCCGGGCGGCATTGGTGCTGTGGCCTACAACACCGTGGTGGCCCAGCGCCCTGCTGAAAACAACACCATCGTGGCGTTCTCGGGCGGCTCGCTGCTCAATCTGGCGCAAGGCAAGTTTGGCCGCTACAAGGAAACCGATGTCCGCTGGGTGGCGGGCGTGGGCACCGATTACGGCGCAGTCATCGTGGCGGAAAAATCGCCCATCAAATCGCTCCAGGATCTGGTGGCCGCCATCAAGGCCGATCCGACCAAGGTGGTGTTTGGCGCAGGCGGCACCGTCGGCAGCCAGGACTGGATGAAGGCCGCGCTGACAGCCAAGGCCGCTGGCCTTGACCCCAGAAAAATGCGCTTCGTGGCGTTTGAAGGCGGTGGCGAAGCCAGCACCGCACTGCAAGGCGGCCACGTGCAGGTGTATTCGGGCGATGCGTCTGAGGCCGAAGAGCAGATCAAAGCCGGTGCCAAAATTCGCGTGATTGCCGTGCTGGCCGACAAACGCCTGAAAGGCAAGATGGCCGACGTGCCCACCGCCAAAGAGCAAGGCATGGATGTCGAATGGCCCATCATCCGCGGCTTTTATGTCGGCCCCAAAGTCAGCGACGCCGATTACAAAGTGTGGGTCGACACTTTCAACAAGATGATGGCCACGCCAGAATTTGCCAAGCTGCGTGCCGAGCGCGGGTTATTCCCGTTCAGCATGACCGGGGCTGAATTGGACGCCTACATCAAGCAGCGCGTGGGTGTTTACCGCAAGGTGGCGGGCGATCTGGGCTTGAACGTCACCAAGTAAGGCCGTACCGGTTTTTTTCCTCCCCCCACTCGTGAGGCACTTCTTATGAGCGACCGCATTCTTGGTGTGGCGTGTGTGGCGATAGGCGCAGCCATGGCTTATTTCGCCCAAGGTTACGCCGCAGAAATATCCTACGAACCCGTCGGCCCACGCGCTTTCCCCCTGCTGCTGGGTGGGCTGCTGGCCGCTGGCGGCTTGTGGCTGGCCATTCAACCCAGCTTCAAGGACAACTGGCTCAAGCAAGTGCCTTTGGTGCCCCTGTCGCTTTCGGTGGTGGCCGTATTTGCCTATGCCTTTTTGTTCGAGACGCTCGGCTTTACCATCGCCACCGCCTTGATGGCCCTGCCCGTAGGCATGGCCTTTGGCGGTAGCTGGAAGCAGGCGCTGGCCGGTGGCCTGGGCCTGGGGCTGGTGCTGTATCTGCTGTTCGACAAACTGCTGGACGTGGTGCTGCCCACCGGTCTGCTGTCGTTCGTGTTTGGAGGCCGCTGATGGGAGACACACTTCAACACCTGATGGCGGGCTTTTCAGTCGCCGCCATGCCCAGCAACCTGATGGTGGCCGCCATCGGTGCGCTGGTGGGCACCATCGTGGGGATGTTGCCCGGCCTGGGGCCGATCAACGGCGTGGCCATCCTGATGCCGCTGGCTTTTGCGCTGAAGCTGCCGCCAGAAACCGCGCTGATTCTGCTGGCCTCGGTCTACATGGGGTGCGAGTTTGGCGGTCGTATCTCGTCCATTTTGCTGAACGTGCCAGGCGACGCCGGGGCCATCATGACGGCCATGGACGGCTTTCCGCTGGCCAAACAAGGGCTGGCGGGCGTGGCCTTGTCGCTGTCAGCCTGGGCCTCGTTTGCGGGTTCGTTGGTGGCCACCATCGGCATCGTTTTATTTGCACCGCTGCTGGCGCAATGGGCCTTGGCATTTGGGCCTGCCGAATATTTTGCGCTGATGTGCTTTGCCTTTGCCTGTATCACCGGGCTGATGGGCGACGCGCCGCTGAAGGCCGCGCTGGCTGCGGTGATGGGCTTGTCTTTGTCTACCGTCGGGCTGGATTCCAATTCGGGCGTTTACCGCTTCACGGGGGGCGATGTGCACCTGTCGGACGGTATTCAGTTCATTGTGGTGGTGATTGGCGTGTTCTCGATCAGCGAGATTTTGCTGATGCTGGAGCAGCATTTGCAAAGCAACGGCATCATGAAAGTGACCGGCCGCACCCTGTTCACGCTGAAGGAAATGGCCCACACGTGGTGGACCACCGTGCGTTCAGCCGTCGTTGGCTTTGTGGTCGGCGTGCTGCCTGGTGCGGGTGCCACCATTGCCAGCGCCATGACCTACTCGATGGAAAAGCGTCTGGCAGGCTCCAGCGGCAAGTTTGGCGAGGGCGACATTCGTGGCCTGGCTGCACCAGAAGCGGCCAACAACGCCTCGGCCGCCGGATCGTTCGTGCCCATGCTGACGCTGGGCGTGCCCGGCTCGGGCACCACGGCAGTGATGGTGGGCGCGCTGGCGCTGTACAACATCACGCCCGGCCCGGCACTGTTTGAGCAGAACCCGGATCTGGTCTGGGGCCTGATCGCCTCGCTGTTCGTGGCCAACGTGATGCTGCTGTTCATCAACATCCCGCTGGTGGGCGTGTTTGCCCGACTGTTGCAAACACCCAACTGGATACTGGTGCCGGGCATTTTGGCAGTGAGCGCGGTGGGCGTGTATTCCGTACACGCCACCACGTTCGACTTGATGCTGATGTCGGTGTTTGGCGTACTGGCTTACCTGCTGCGCAAGCAAGGCGTGCCCATGGCACCACTGATCCTGGGCTTTGTACTGGGCGACATGATGGAGCAAAACCTGCGTCGCGCCTTGTCGATGACCAACGGCGAAGTGGGCATCCTGCTGGAAAGCACCATCAGCAAAGGCTTGTGGACAGCAGCCGTGGTGATGGTGGTCGTACCGCCACTGCTGCGCTGGCGTGCGCGGCACAGCGCCAAAGAGGTTGCCGCCAGTTGATTGACCTCTGCACATGAAAAAGGCCGACGAGTGTCGGCCTTTTTCATGCCTTGGCGCTTTGCACACACTGCGAATGCCTAGTTATTTCCGACGGGATTTTTTGGACTTGCTCACGCGTCCTTTCGTTTCGACTCTGGCGTCAGGTTTGGTGTCAGGTTTGGCGTCTGATTTGCGTGACTCGTCGTGCCCTGTCTTTGCGCGTGATCGTGTTGATGATGTCGTCAAGCGCGTGCTGGTGCCTGCTTGCACAGGGCTTGTGCTCGCCTTGGATTTGCGCCGACGCGATGGATCGCTGCTTGCCGCAGCAATGCCTTTGCTGCGCAATACCTGCAAACTTTCATCGCCAACCAGCCGAAAGTCGATCTTGCGCCCATCCAGATCAACCCGGCTGACCTGCACCTGAACCCGGGTGCCGATGGCGTATCGGATACCGGTGCGCTCGCCGCGCAACTCTTGCCGCACCTCGTCAAAGCGAAAATATTCTCCGCCCAGTTCGGTGATGTGCACCAAACCTTCGACGTGCAGTTCGTCCAGGGTGACGAACAGGCCGAAGCTGGTGGCCGCGCTCACAGTGCCCGCATATTCCTCGCCCAGGTGCTCTTTCATGTACTTGCACTTGAGCCAGGCCTCGACATCGCGGCTGGCCTCGTCGGCACGGCGTTCGTTGGCGCTGCAATGCAGACCAGCGGCTTCCCATGCCTGCATCTCGGGCGGGCGGCGGGCGGTGGGCAAATCAGGGCTTCGCCCACGTGCAGCGCTGTTCTTGTGCAGTCTGGTTTTGAGCTTTTCGTGCGCCTCGCCGGGCGTGGGCAGCGCGGGCAACTGGTATCTGCGCTTTTGCAAAATGGCCTTGATGACACGGTGCACCAGCAGATCGGGGTAACGCCGGATCGGACTGGTGAAGTGCGTGTAGGCGTCGTAGGCCAGGCCAAAGTGACCGCTGTTGATGGGGGTGTAGATGGCCTGGCTCATGGAGCGCAGCAGCATCATGTGGATCTGCTCGGCATCCGGGCGGTCTTTCGTGGCCTCGGCGATGCGCTGAAACTCAGCCGGCTCGGGCGTTTCGCTGATGCTCAGACCCAGCCCCAGCGCCTTGAGGTAGGCGCGCAGCGTGTCTTGCTTTTCGGGCGTGGGGCCTTCGTGCACGCGGTACAGCCCGGGCTGCTTGCCCTGCTGCAAAAAGTCGGCACTGCACACGTTGGCGGCCAGCATGCATTCTTCGATCAGGCGGTGCGCGTCGTTGCGGGTGCGCGGCACGATCTTCTCGATGCGCCCAAACTCGTCGCAGACGATTTGCGTCTCGGTGGTGTCGAAATCGACCGCGCCGCGCACGCTGCGGCTTTTCAGCAGCGCGCGGTAGACGTCGTGCAGGTGGATCAGATCGGCCACACGCTCTTGGCGCCGCACCGCCTCGGCCCCGCGCGTGTTGGCCAATATCGCCGCCACCTCGGTGTACGTGAAGCGGGCGTGGCTGTGCATCACCGCCGGATAGAACTGGTAGGCCACCACCTCGCCCTTGGCCGACACCAGCATGTCGCACACCATGCAGAGGCGATCCACATCGGGGTTCAAAGAGCACAGGCCGTTGCTCAGCTTCTCCGGCAGCATGGGGATCACGCGGCGCGGAAAGTACACGCTGGTGGCACGGTCAACCGCATCCACGTCAATCGGGCTGCCGGTCTGCACGTAGTGGCTGACGTCGGCAATCGCCACCAGCAGGCGCCAGCCGTTGGGCTTTTTGCCGCGACCACTGACCACGGTCGGCTCGCAGTACACCGCATCGTCAAAGTCGCGCGCGTCTTCGCCGTCGATGGTGACCATAGGCACGTCGCGCAGGTCGATGCGGCCCTTCAAGTCGTCCGGCCGCACCGCATCGGGCAGCGCACGCGCCTCGCCGATGGCAGCCTCGGAAAATTCATGCGGCACGCCGTACTTGCGCACCGCGATCTCAATTTCCATACCAGGATCGTCGATCTCGCCCAACACCTCCTTCACGCGGCCCACCGGCTGGCCATAGAGCGCCGGCAGCTCGGTCAGCTCGACCACCACCACCTGGCCCGGCTTGGCAACGCCGATGGCGGCTTTAGGAACCAGCACATCCTGACCGTAGCGCTTGTCTTCGGGGGCCACCAGCCAGACACCGCCTTCATTGAGCAGGCGTCCGATGATGGGATGCGACGGACGTTCAACGATTTCCAGCACGCGCCCTTCTGGACGGCCGCGCCGGTCCTGGCGCACCACGCGCACCTTGACCCGGTCACGATGCAGCACGGCACGCATTTCGTTGGGCGGCAAATAAATGTCGGCTTCACCGTCGTCGCGAATCACAAAACCGTGACCGTCACGATGGCCTTGCACCGTACCTTCAATTTCGTCCGGCAACTTGCCGGAAAAGTCTGATTTTTTGATATAGAATCCTTGTCTTTCCTGAGATGCCCAGGTGGCGGAATTGGTAGACGCACTAGTTTCAGGTACTAGCGCCGAGAGGCGTGGAGGTTCGAGTCCTCTCTTGGGCACCAACTATATTCTGCGAAAGTCCAACATCAACGGACTTTCCATTTTGCAAAGCCACCTTCGGGTGGTTTTTTTTATTGCTTGCGCCCAGGTTGGGCTAAGGCATGAGTTGCTGCGCATTGGTTGGTTCTGATTAGCATCAGATCGGCACCGCCACGAGGTCGTGCCCTTGCGTGCCGACAATGCGTGCGCGGGTAAATTCACCCACTGTCAGCCGCTTGCTGATTTTTTCGGGCGGCAGCAGGTGGACAGTACCATCGATCTCGGGGGCATCGGCATAGCTGCGGGCGACGCCACCGCGTCGGCCCTGCGCCGGGGCAGAGTCGACCAGCACCTGCATGGTGGCCCCCACTCGTTGGCGCAGCTTGGCCGTAGAGACTTCTTCCGCCACAGCCATGAAACGCGCGCGGCGCTCTTCGCGCAGTTCAGGAGCCAGCATGCCGGGCAAGCCATTGGCAGCAGCCCCTTCCACGGGCGAATAAGCAAAGCAGCCCGCACGGTCAATCTGCGCTTCACGCAGAAATTCCAGCAGGTGCTCAAACTGTTCTTCCGTCTCACCCGGAAAACCCGCGATGAAGGTGGAGCGAATCACCAACTCGGGGCACATCTCGCGCCAGCGCGCAATGCGCTCCAGGTTCTTTTCACCACTGGCCGGACGCTTCATGTGGCGCAGCACGTCGGGGTGGCTGTGCTGAAACGGCACGTCCAGATACGGCAGCACTTGGCCCGAGGCCATCAGCGGGATGATCTCGTCCACATGGGGGTACGGATAGACGTAATGCAGGCGCACCCAGGCACCGTGCGGCTCAGCCAGCGCGGCCAGTTGCTGCACCAGATCAAGCAGGCGGGTCTTGACTGGGCGGCCGTCCCAAAAACCCATGCGGTATTTCACGTCCACGCCATAGGCCGAAGTGTCCTGGCTGATCACCAAAAGCTCTTTCACCCCACCTTCGAACAGCGCGCGTGCTTCTTTCAGCACGTCGCCCACCGGGCGGCTGACCAGGTCACCGCGCATTGACGGGATGATGCAAAAAGTGCAGCGGTGGTTGCAGCCCTCGCTGATCTTCAGATAGGCGTAGTGCCGTGGCGTGAGTTTCAGGCCGGCTTCGCCAAACGCGCCCGGCACCAGGTCCAGAAACGGGTCATGCGGTTTGGGCAAATGCTGGTGTACCGCGTCCATCACTTCCTGCGTGGCGTGCGGCCCGGTCACGGCCAGCACCGACGGGTGCAGATGCTTGACCATGTTGTCAGGCTCACTTTGGTTGCTATCGCCTGATTTATCTTTGTCTTTAGCTATTGTTTTCGCACCAAGGCAGCCAGTCACGATGACTTTGCCATTGGCCGACAGCGCTTCGCCAATGGTGTCCAGACTTTCCTTGACGGCCTCGTCAATAAAGCCGCAGGTGTTGACGATGACCAGATCCGCACCCTCGAACGTCTTGCTGGTCTGGTAGCCCTCGGCGGACAGTTGCGTGAGGATCAGCTCCGAATCGGTCAGCGCCTTGGGGCAGCCGAGCGAGACCATGCCGATGCGCGGGGGCTGTTCTGCCACGGGGGCGAGATTTTCTTCCATAAAAAGTGTGGTGTGTGATCGCAAACTGTGCCGCCCAAAGACGGTGCGTGGCGGCTGATAACTGCGAAAAGCGTGCCGCGCAGGGCTGTTTAAGGCTTGTTGCGCTTGATGCCCAGCGCGCCCCAGACCTGCTCGGTCTGCTTGGTCATTTGCTCTTGCATTTGCAAGAACAGGTTTTTGTTCTGCTCCAGATAATTGCCCATCATGCCTTGCATCAATGGCGACTGCATGCGCATGAACTGCGTCCACAACTCAGGCGACAGCCCGCGCGATTGCTCGGCCATCTTGGCCTGGATTTCCATGAACGCTTGGACGTTTTTTTCCAGATACGAACCCATGAAGCCCTGCATGGCATGGCCATAAAAACGGATGATGTTGGCCAGCACGCTTTCCGTGAACATCGGCTGGCCCCCCGCCTCTTCTTCCAAAATGATTTGCAGCAAGATACTGCGCGTCAAATCTTCGCCACTTTTGGCATCGCGCACCACAAACGGGGTGTGCTCCATCACCAGTTGCCGCACCTGCGCCAGCGTCACGTAGGCTGAGCTTTCAGTGTCGTACAGACGGCGGTTGGGATATTTTTTGATGACCCGCGCCGCGCTGTCTGAGGAGCGATCTTGATGAGCAGCGGTCTTGCCGCTCGCAGCAGGCTTTTTGGGACGACTCATGCGCAATTCAACCGTGGGGTTCATGACGTGGGAATGCCCTGTATTGTAGTGTTTTGACCACTTTGGCCGCCAGACTGACAAACCCGCCCATTCGCCTGCCTGGCAAATTCTCCGGTGAAACAGTAAAACTTCAAGTCTCTTGGTATCCCAGCCGCTTCCAGCCAGCAAGAGTGACAATCAGGCACCTTGTCTCGGCAGCCCTCGCCACGGGTGTTACTGTTACATCATTTCACAATGCCCCCACCCGATCTTCCGTTTGCTTCATCGCCGCCATGGCGCAGCCTGATCGCTGACGCGCTGGCACAGCAGCCGCAAGCTGAGGTGGCGGTGCTGTGCCTGTGCGCCGACTGGTGTGGCACCTGCCGCGACTTTCAACCAGGTTTTGAACAAATCGCCGCCACGCTGCCCCACGCCGCGCTGCGCTGGGTGGACGTGGAGGACGAAGCCGATACGCTGGGCGATGTTGACGTGGAAACCTTTCCCACCCTGGTGATTGGCGGGCGCGATGGCGCGGTGCGCTTTGCCGGACCGGTGCTGCCGCAACCGGGGCAAATTTCCCGGCTGCTACAAAGCCTGGGATATTAGATGATCATCATGCAGGCATGCAGTTTGCATAGCCTTGAAAGGCTTCGTTCTTGACGCCAGTCAATTTCGTTTTGACCAGCTTTTGACCACAATCGATTCATGGCTATCAGCGCGTATTTGAAAGACATTGCCCGAGGCTCGGCCGGTGCGCGCCACCTGAGCCGCGCGCAGGCTGCGGACTTGCTGGGCCAGGTGCTGGACGGGGCCTGCACCGACCTGGAAATCGGTGCCTTTTGCATCGCCATGCGCGTCAAGGGCGAAACGCCGGACGAGCTGGCGGGCTTTCTGGACGCTCTGCACGTCCGCCTGCATCTGCTGCCGCGCAGCGACCGCCCCGTCGTGGTGCTGCCCAGCTACAACGGCGCGCGCAAACTGCCAGTGCTGACACCGCTGCTGGGCCTGATGCTGGCGCGCAAGGGCCTGCCCGTGCTGATCCACGGCAGCCCCACCGAAGACGGGCGCACCACCTCGCAGCAAGTGCTGGCGCAACTGGGTCTGCCTGTGCACTGCGCCGATGAACCCATTGCCAACAGCCCAATTGCCAACGGCCAATTGCACTTTGTGCCCACCGAAGCGCTGCACCCCGGCCTGCAACGCCTGCTGGCGGTGCGCTGCACCCTTGGCGTGCGCAACACGGCGCACAGCCTGGTCAAGCTGATGAACCCGGTGGACGGCCCGGCGCTGGTGATCGGCAGCTACACGCACCCCGAATACCTCGAATCCATGACCGCCACCTTCCAGCGCACCGGCGCGCGCGCACTGCTGCTGCGCGGCACCGAAGGCGAACCCGTGGCCGACCCCCGCCGCACGCCGCGCATGGACTTGTTCTTGCACGGCCAGGTCGAGTTGGTGCAGCCCGCCCAATCCGGCCCGCTGACCACCCTGCCTCATCTGCCTGGGCAGATTGGCGCTGAGGCCACTGCACGCTACATCCAAGCCGTGCTGGCCGGTGAATTGCCCGTCCCCGATTCGCTGCTGCTGCAAGCCGAACACATCCTGCGCGCCTGCAAGCTGATCGAGGCCGAGGGCGACACCTCTTCCTTAATGGCGCTGGCCCAATGAGCACGTCCCCAATGCGCACGTCATCTGCCACCTGCTGCGGACAAATCACCCTGGTGGGCGCTGGCCCGGGTGATCCGGATTTGCTCACCCTCAAAGCCGCCCGCGCCATCGCCGCTGCCAGCGTGATCTTGGTGGACGACTTGGTCAGCGAAGGCGTGCTGGCCCACGCCAGCCCAAAAGCACGCATCACCTACGTGGGCAAGCGCGGTGGCTGCAAAAGCACGCCGCAGCCTGAGATTGAACGCCTGATGCTGCAAGCCGTGCGCGCGGGTGAGAACGTGGTGCGCCTGAAAGGCGGCGATCCGTTCATTTTTGGTCGCGGCGGCGAAGAAGTGGAAAGCCTGCGCGCAGCGGGCATCGAGCCGCAGGTCATCAACGGCATCACCGCCGGGCTGGCCGGGTTGACCAGCTTAGGCGCACCGCTGACCCATCGCGACTATGCCCAGGGCGTGGTGTTCGTCACCGGCCATCCGCAAAAAAATGGCCCCGGCCTTGACTGGGTGCGCCTGGGCGAATCAGCGCGCGATCTGCACCTGACACTGGTGATTTACATGGGCATCAGCAGCGCCCCGCTGATCCAGGCCGGGCTGCTGATCACCCTGCCCGCCCACACCCCGGTGGCCGTGGTCGAGCGCGCCACCCAGTCCCAGCAGCGCCAGTGCATCACCACTTTGGGCGAACTGCTGGACAGCCTGCATGAGCAGCAACTGGGCAGCCCCGCCATCATGGTGGTGGGCGATGTGGTGCAGGGAGTGCGTGCAGCGCTACGGCAAGAGACGGCTGCCACCAACATGGCCACTGCCTGATCAAAGCGCCAAACAAGCGCTAAACACATCAAACACTGCGCGTCAAAACCAACTGCCCGCTGTCCAAGACAGGCACCGCATCGCCCCCACTACACTGCCCATCCCATGCAAAGCTTTGATGCCGTCATCATCGGCGCGGGTGCGGCGGGTCTGTTTTGCGCCGCGCAAGCGGGTCAGCGCGGCTTGCGGGTGCTGCTGATCGACCATGCCGGACGCGTGGCCGAAAAAGTGCGCATCTCGGGCGGTGGGCGCGCCAACTTCACCAATCGTGATCTCGACCCCGCCGCGCCACAGCGGCATTACCTGAGCAGCAACCCAAAATTCTGCCGCTCGGCGCTGGCGGGCTTTACACCCAGTGACTTCGTGGCGCTGCTCAACCGCCACGGCATTGCCTGGTATGAAAAACACAAAGGCCAATTGTTTTGCGACGACTCGGCCGAGCAATTGATCAACATGCTGCTGGCCGAATGCGCCGCAGCCCCCACCCACGGCGGCTTGGTCGAGCGCTGGCAACCATGCCGAGTGCAGCGGGTCAAATTTCAAGATCAATCAGCGCTAAATACCAGCCCACAAGGCGCTAGAAGCTATGTAATTTATAGTGATCAAGGGGTCATTCAAGCCCCTGCCCTGGTGGTTGCCACGGGCGGGCTGTCGATTCCCAAAATCGGTGCCAGCGACTGGGGGTTGCGTCTGGCGCGGCAGTTTGGCCTGAAAGTCACCGATACCCACCCCGGCCTCGTGCCACTGACGTTTGACGTGACGGCCTGGGCACCTTATGCCCAATTGGCTGGTCTGGCGCTGCCGGTGGAAATCAGCACCGGCGACAAAAAAAACCGCATGCAGTTTCACGAAGACCTGCTGTTCACCCACCGCGGCCTGTCCGGCCCGGCGGTGCTGCAAATTTCCAGCTATTGGCAGCCGGGCACGTCCATTGCCATCAACCTGATACCCGGCGTCGATGTGCACACCGAGTTGCAAGCGGCCAAAGCACGCTCGCGCAAGCTGATCGCCAATGAACTGGCCACCTGGCTGCCCGCCCGCCTGGCCAACGCCTGGGCGGGCCTGGACAGCACCTGGCAACGCCCCATCAACGAAGCCTCTGACAAGGCTTTGAGCAAGCTGGCCGAAGCGCTGCAACGCTGGCAGCTCACACCCACCGGCACCGAAGGCTATAAAAAAGCCGAAGTCACCGTGGGTGGCGTGGACACACGCGGCCTGTCGTCCCAAACCATGGAGGCGCTGGCGCAGCCTGGGCTGTACTTCATTGGCGAGGTGATCGATGTCACCGGCTGGCTGGGCGGCTACAACTTTCAGTGGGCCTGGGCCAGCGCCGCCGCCTGCGCCCAGGCGCTGGCAGAGCGCTCTCGGACATTGCGCACTTGACATTGCGCGTCGGATCAAACGTCTTATAATTGCGGGCTTTGCTGGCAAAAGCCCCGCTGGCCAATACTAGTTAATGTGCGGGGCATGACTAGCGGCGCATGGTGATTCACCTTATCCAAGCTGACAGCCGGGATTTGATCTACCCCGACCACAGCATCACCCGCTGGCCGCAATGACTGGAAATTGAATGACGACCATCCGTGTCAAAGAAAACGAGCCGTTCGACGTGGCCCTGCGCCGCTTCAAGCGCACCATTGAAAAACTGGGCCTGCTGACCGAGCTGCGCGCCCGCGAGTTTTACGAAAAACCCACCACCGAGCGCAAGCGCAAAAAAGCCGCTGCCGTCAAACGCCATTACAAGCGCGTGCGCAGCCAGCAATTGCCCAAGAAGCTGTACTGACCACTTAACCGTCAGCGCACTTCATACCAAAGCTCGCCGGGGACGCTCAGCGGGCTTTTTTCTTTCCTGCCAAGGATTTCAAAGATGAGCCTGAAAGACCAGATCACCGAAGACATGAAAACCGCCATGCGTGCCAAAGACATGGCACGCTTGGGCACCATCCGCCTGCTGCAAGCGGCCATGAAACAAAAAGAGGTGGATGAACGCGTGACCCTGGACGACGCGGCCATCGTCACCATCCTGGACAAGCTGATCAAGCAGCGCAAAGACAGCATCGAGGCGTTTGCCAAGGCGGACAGACAAGATCTGGTCGACAAAGAGCAGGCCGAAATGGCCGTGCTGCAAACCTATCTGCCCGCACGCCTGTCGGCAGATGAAATTGCCGCCGAGGTCAAGGCCATCGTGGCCGAACTGGAAGCAGAACTTGGCCGGACGGCTGGCCCTGGTGACATGGGCAAGGTGATGGGGGCTGTAAAAACCCGGCTGGCTGGCAAGGCCGAAATGGGCCAAGTGTCGGCTGCCGTCAAGGCAGCGCTGGCCAGTTAAAGCAGCGCGGCGCTTATTCGCGGTCGCGGCGCGCCCGGCGGCGGGATTGTTTGCCGCCTGCCTTGGCAGCGTAATTGCGGTTTTCAAGCTCGGTGTAGATGTCGATCCAGTCGCCGCAATCAGGATCGTCAATGCCAAAAATCAAGCGTGCGCCAGGGCCGTATTTGTAGGTAATGGTCTGATGCAACTGATAAGACAGATCGACCGGCGGATTGGGGCTTTCAGACAGCACCTGCCCTTTGGGGCCAACCACGGTGTAGCACGATGCCTGGGCGGCAGCGGCGGTCAGCATGGCGAAGGTCAAGGCGGCTGATTTAAAAACGGTTGATGGCTTCATAGCGCTTATTTTCTTTGATTTGACAAGACGTTAGGTTTTGAGTCTGCCGTTCTGGTTTCACTTGTCAAGCCTTGTCACATTCAAACCCCGATCTTTGCGGGCGTTTGCCACTGGGGGTGTCGCACATGGCCTACGGCCAGCGCCGCGTCGGGTGATTTCATGCTGAACCAAAGTACACGTTCAGCGCACTCAGCGCGCGGGCCAACTCGGTTTCCAACCGCTGGCGATCATCGTCCCGGGCGCTGCCACCGGGCTGCCCACGCTCCCACTCTGGATGGCCACGCGCCGAATCCAGCCCATCCACCAGACGGCGCAAGTCGCCATCAGTGGTGGCCTCGTCCGTCAGGTGCGTCCCCAGTTGCACTCTGCCCTGCGCCGCATGGCCGCGCTGATCCAGCGCGCGGACCAGCGCCAGCAAATGCTCGCCCAGCAGCACCAGCAGCGGGGCTTCGGCGGTCAGCTCCTGCACGCCGTTCAGGCGGTTTTCCAGCTTGCGCCACAGCGGTCGCCAGCCGCCCGAAGCCGCCCCGCCGATGGTGGCCCCCAGCGTGGCGGCCGCACCCAGCGACAGGCCCGCCAGCGCCACGTCGGCCACCGCACCAATGCCTGCGCCAATCATCGCGCCCAGGCCCAGGCGCTTGCCCGCTTCCAGCAGCAGCTCGGGGTTGAACAAATCGTCTTCCCAGCGGCCTGTCAACTCGGGAATGGCGGCCAGCTCAGCGTCATCTGGGCGGAAGGCGTACACGGACAGCAGGTCGTCCACCGCGCGGCGGGCGTGACGCCGCACGTCGTCCTGAAAAGCACGCACAAAGGCTTTTTGTTTCAGCTCGTCGGCAAATTCATCCGCAGGCAGCGCCCGCCGCATGGCGGCCACATCGATCAACGCCGACGCCACGGCGCGACAGGCGGCCAAACGACGCTCTTGCGCTTGCAGCGCCAGCGCATCCACGATGTCAGACAGTTGCTGGCGGCGGGCGGGCAGCAGCGTGGCCAGGTCGGCATACAACTGGCGTTCTGAGCCGTTGAAGGGGGCCACCACATCAAACTCCACCCGCGCGTGCAGGTTGCTTTCCAGCAGCGCCTGGTGCCAGTCATCGCGGCGGCTGACTGCATCGCGCACGAAGTTCAGCACCGGCATGATGGGCTTGGCGCACCAGGTCAGCGCTTCGATTTCGGCGCGAAATTTAGGCAACACCGGCTCGCGCGTGTCGATCACCAGCATGGCGGCGTCGGCCTGCTCCAGCAAGGCGCGCAGCACCTTGGCTTCTTGCTCGAAGCTGGCGCGCGCCTCAGGGCCTTGCAAAAACAGGCGCACCCGCGCGGGCCGGGAATCGGCTTGCAGCGTGCTCAGGTATTGCAGCAGCGCCACCGAATCTTCCAGGCCCGGTGTGTCGACAAAGCGCACCGCCACACGGCCATCCAGCCGTAAATCCACCGCTTCAGAATGCCGCGTGGTGCCGGGGCGGTCAGACACGTCACCAAAATCGACCCGCCGCGTCAGTGTTCGCAGCAGCGAAGTCTTGCCCGCGTTGGTGTGGCCGACGATGGCGATGCGCAGTGGTTCAGTCATGGCGCTCCGCCTTTCTCGCTATCCAGTTCATAGCTTCTTGCGCTTGATGGGCAAGCGTTAGCGCCTGAAAACCTTCTGAATTCAGCCAATCCTGCCAACGCTGCACGCCATGCTCATCCACCGGGCCTGTGCACAGCGACCACAAGGCGGTGCGCTGCGCCGGGCGCGCAGCCTCGCGCAAAAAGCGGGCCGTGCCGCGGTCAGGGCTGGTGGTGGCGTTGACCACCAGCAGCAGCGATTCAGGCCGGGCCGCAGCCAGTGCACTCAACACGCCCTCACGCTCGGCGCTACTGCCCGCGATGCGCTGGCACAGGCTGGCGGCCCCCACATCCAGGCCGGGCGGCGGCCAGGCGCTTTCGGGCGGCAACTCAAAGCCGATCACGGCCCATGACCCCGCCGCACCGGGTGCACCGGGCACAGTCGCTGGGCGCGACGGCACGGCGGCAGCATCCACCATGCCCTCGGGGTCGATCACCTGCGGCGGCGGCTCCAGTGCGTCCAGGCGCGCCAGATGGCGGTGCATGTAGGGGTCGGTCAAATCAACACGCGCCAGCCGCTGCACCCCCATGCGCCAGCGCGCCCCACTTAACGCGGCCAGCAGCGCGCGCGGCAACAGGCCCCACACCAGCACGCAGCCCATCAGCCACCAGGCCCAGGCGCTTTGACCCATGTCTTGGTTAACGCCATCAAATGGCATGGCGCTGATGGCCCCGCCCTGTGCCACCGAAGCGGCATCGGGCACTGGAAAACCCAGCAATGCGGGCAACGCGCCGGTGATGTGCACAAAGCGCTGAAAAAACGTGGCGCTGAGGATGGTGCTTTCCCAATTCAGCACATAGGCATGAAAGGCAAAGCCAAACGCCAGCGCCGCCAGCACCAGCGCAAAGGCCAGCGTCCAGATGCCGTGGCTGAGCGCGCCGGTCAGCCACCACCACAACCGCGCACGCTGCAACACCGCCGTGGCTGAACGCAGCAACAGCACCGCATGCGGACCACGATCGACCGGCCACCGCGCGGCCAACCCCAGCACCAGCCGCCCCAGCGACAAGCCGCGCATGCGAGCAGTGCGATCAAGCACACCCCACACCCCGCCCAGCAGCCACACCGCCAGCGTCAAAAAATGCAAACCCAGCAGGCCAACAAACGCCGCCACGGCGTTGATGCTGCGGTCTGGCCCCACCACCGCACGCGCGCTGCCCAAGGCCAGCAGCGCTATCAGCAGCGCCAGCGCCAGCAGTACCCAGACTGCGCCCGCACGCCAGCGCGCCAGCGCCTGCGGCAAACCCAGGCGCTCGCCCAGCAGCCAACTGCGTTCGGCCAACTGGGCCGCGCGCGTGGGATGGGTGTGAAAAGCCCGGCGCAGCTCAGCCGCGTCGTCCAGCGGCGCTTGCGATTCCAGCCGCTGAACCGCCTCGGCCACCACGGCAGCGGCCAGCACGGAGCGGCCAGACGTGGGTGCAGATGGGGCGGCAGGCATGAATCAGCGGTCAACAAACAAGGGCAGTGGCGGGGATTATCCCTGCGCGTTGCAGCCATCGCCGCAACCCGGTCACCCAGACTGCTGATTCGTGCTGCAACGCACAAATGGTGTGCACGGGCGTGCACGGAATTTGACCAGCACGCACGGCACTGGCAGGGCGGCCGCGTTTTGCACCGCACTGGTGCGTACATCAATGCGTGCATCAATGCGTGCATTGGACACAGTGGCACGCCAAGCGCCATGACACCACCCGCGCCAACCAGGCCCACACCCTTGGCACGCCTTGTGCTTCAACCCGTTCAGACCCGTCCATGCCCGGTGGATGGGGATGCCCCGCCAGTTCGCTGCACGCCTTCTCATCAGGAGTCCACCATGTCCTACCTTGTCCCCACCGAGTTCGTCACCAAGATGATCGACGCGGGTGAGTCGAAGATCTTCATGTCCACGCGCGATACCGTCATCCGCGCCTACATGGCCGGTGCCATTCTGGCGCTGGCAGCGGCCTTTGCCGTCACCGTCACGGCACAAACCGGCAACCCGCTGATTGGGGCCATCCTGTTCCCCGTGGGTTTTTGCATGCTCTACCTGCTGGGTTTTGACTTGCTGACTGGCGTGTTCACGCTGGCCCCGCTGGCCGTGCTGGACAAGCGCCCCGGCTGCACCTGGGGCGGCGTGCTGCGCAACTGGGGCTTGGTGTTCATGGGCAACTTTGCCGGTGCGCTGACGGTGGCCCTGTTCATGGCCATCATCTTCACCTACGGCTTCAGCGAAGCGCCCAATCTCGTGGGCCAGAAGATCGGACAGATTGGCGAAGGCCGCACCGTCGGCTACGAAGCGCATGGCGCAGCGGGCATGCTGACGCTGTTCATCCGCGGCGTGATGTGCAACTGGATGGTGTCCACCGGCGTGGTGGCGGCCATGATGTCCACCTCGGTTTCGGGCAAGGTGATTGGCATGTGGATGCCCATCATGGTGTTCTTCTACATGGGCTTTGAGCATTCGGTGGTGAACATGTTTTTGTTCCCCTCGGGCCTGATGCTGGGCGGCCAGTTCACCTTCATGGATTACCTGCTGTGGAACGAAATCCCCACCGTCATCGGCAATCTGGTGGGCGGACTGACGTTTGTGGGGCTGACGCTGTATTCCACCCACGTGCGCACCGCGCCCAAGCGCGCACCGGTTTGATCGACGCACCACGCACTCATAACGCACTGATAACGCACTGATCAGCCCGCCCGCTTGTCCGCCCCATGACTTCAGCCGCTTTGCGCTTCGCCGCCACAGCCGTGGCGCATGCCCCGCCGGAGGCAAGCGGCCATGTCCCCGGCCAGCGCGCAGCAGCAGCGCAGGCGCTGACTGTGGCGCTTGGGCAGCACTCAGAAGCAGGCCGCAAGCCGCAAAACCAGGACTTTCACGGGGCCTGCCTGCCGCCATCGGCTGCGCGGCAAAGCAAGGGCATCGTCCTGGCCCTGGCCGATGGCATTGGCAGCAGCCCAGTCAGCCATGAAGCCAGCCAGACCGCCGTGCGCGCGGTGCTGCAAGACTATTACGCCACGCCTGACGCCTGGAGTGTCAAACGCGCCATGCAGCGGGTGCTGGTGGCCACCAACGCCTGGCTGCACGCCCAAACCCAACGCAGCGCGCACCGCCACGACGCCAACCGCGGCTACGTCTGCGCGCTGGCCGTGCTGGTGCTCAAAGGCTGCACCGCCCACCTGTTCCACGCCGGTGACGTGCGCATTCTGCGGCTGCGCGGCGACACGCTGGAGCCACTGACCGAAGACCACCGTGTGTCGGCAGGCGCAGGCCACAGTTATCTGAGCCGCGCACTGGGCTTTCAGCCTCACCTCGAGCTGGATTACCGCCACGTTCCGTTGCAAGCCGATGACTGGTTTCTGATGGTGTGCGACGGCGTGCACGAACACGTGCCGCTGGGCGTGATGCGCCATCTGGTTCAGGCCCACCAGGGCGATCCAGACGCCGCCGCCCACGCGCTGGTGCACGAGGCGTTGGCCCGCGGCAGCCAGGACAACGTCACCGCACAGGTGCTGCGCGTGATGCATTTGCCCGAGGCCGACCTGCCCGAAGCCCTGCAACGCCGCGCCCACCTGCCGCTGCCACCGTTGCTGGCCGCACGCGAAGTGTTCGACGGCTACCGCATCGAACGCGCGCTGCACATCAGCCACCGCAGCCGTGTCTATCTGGCCACCTGCCTGGACAGCCAGCAAGCCGTGGTGCTGAAAACACCCAGCACCGACATGGCCCAGGACGAAGCCGCACTGAACCGCCTCATGATGGAAGCCTGGGCCATCCGCCGCGTGCACAGTCCCCACGTGCTGCAAGCCCATCGCCGCGCCCGCCCGCCCAGCCATCTGTACGTGGCGCTGGAGCCTGTGGACGGCATCACCCTGGCCCAGTGGCTGCGCGACCAGCCTGCTCCCGACCTGGCCACCGTGCGCGGCATCGTGGTGCAGATTGCGCGCGGCCTGCAAGCCTTGCACCGGCTGGAGATGGTGCACCGCGATCTGCGTCCCGACAACATCATGATCGACCACGCAGGCACCGTGAAAATCATCGACCTGGGCAGCGTGCGCGTGGCCGGGCTGGTCGACAGCGCCATGTCCGACGCTGGCGAGCCGGTACTGGGAACCATCCAATACACCGCGCCCGAATGTTTTTTGGGCGAAGCAGCCAGCGAGCAGTCTGACCTGTTTTCGCTCGGCGTCATCACCTACCAGATGCTCAGTGGCCGCCTGCCTTATGGCCCGCGTTATGGCCAGCACGCCAGCGCGGTGCGCACCCGCGCCGATTGGCGGCACCTGGCCTACAACAGCGTGCTGGACGCGCGCCGCGCCATCCCCGCCTGGATCGACGCCGCGCTGGCACGCGCCGTGCACCTTGATCCCCGCCAGCGCCACGAAGCGCTGTCGGCCTTTGTACAGGATCTGCACCAACCCAGCGCGGCCACGCTGGGGCGCGCACGCGCACCTCTGATCGAGCGGCATCCGCTGCGCTTTTGGCGCGCCCTCAGCGCTGTGCTGGCACTGCTGGTGCTGGCGCAGGCAGCGGCTTTAGTGCACCGCAGCGCCAACGTATCCGCTCCCATCACTCCTTCCCTGACCGAAAAGGCACCACCATGAAAAAACCACGTCTCGTCATGATCGGCAACGGCATGGCCGGGGTGCGCACGCTGGAAGAGCTGCTCAAGCTCGCCCCTGATCTGTACGACATCACCGTCTTTGGTGCCGAGCCGCACCCCAACTACAACCGCATCTTGCTGTCGCCCGTGCTGGCGGGCGAACAAACCCTGGACGACATCATCTTGAACGACTGGGCCTGGTACGACGAGCATCACATCACCCTGCATGCGGGCTGCACCGTCACCGATGTCAACCGCGCACGCCGCACGGTGCATGCAATGAATGCTGCGGGCGAGCCTGTCAGCGCCGAATACGACCGTTTATTGATGGCCACCGGCTCCCACCCTTTCATCCTGCCGGTGCCAGGGCGCGACTTGCCGGGCGTGCTGGCCTACCGCGACATTGCCGATACCCAAGCCATGATTGACGCCGCTGCTCAATACAAGCATGCCGTGGTCATCGGCGGTGGCTTGCTGGGGCTGGAGGCGGCCAACGGCCTGATCAAGCGCGGCATGCAGGTGACCGTGGTGCATGTGGCGCCAACGCTGATGGAGCGGCAGTTGGACGCCACCGCCGGGCAGATGCTGCAACAGTCGCTGCAAGCGCGCGGCATGCAGTTTTTGATCGGCGCACAAACGCAAGCGCTGACAGCGGGCAGCGATGGTCGCGTGGCCGCCGTGAAGTTCAAGGACGGCAGCGAAGTGGCTGCCGATCTGGTGGTGATGGCCGTGGGCATCCGCCCCAACACGGCGCTGGCAGAAAAGATGCGCCTGCACGTCGAGCGCGGCATCGTCGTCAGCGACACCATGCAAACCGTCACCGATGGTCGCATCTACGCCGTCGGCGAATGCGCCGCGCACCGCGGCATTGCCTACGGGCTGGTGGCACCGCTGTTTGAACAAGGCAAAGTGGCGGCCAACCACCTGGCGGAATTCGGCATCGGGCGCTACCAGGGGTCGCTCACCTCCACCAAGCTCAAGGTCACCGGGATTGACTTGTTCTCTGCGGGCAACTTTCAGGGCGGCGCGGGCACCGAAGACATCGTGCTGTCCGACCCTTCTGCCGGGGTTTACAAAAAACTCGTCATCAAGGGCGACAAACTGGTCGGTGCCTGTCTGTACGGCGACACGGTGGATGGCAGCTGGTACTTCAAACTGCTGCGCGAAGGCCGCAGCGTGGCCGACTTGCGCGAGCGGCTGATGTTCGGCGAATCCAACATTGGCGATGCCGGCCATGAAGGCCACAACAAGGCCGCAGCCATGGCCGACAGCGACGAAGTGTGTGGCTGCAACGGCGTCACCAAGGGTGCGATCTGCAAGGCCATCAAGGACAAGGGCCTGTTCACGCTGGAGGAAGTGCGCCAGCACACCAAGGCCAGCGCATCTTGCGGCTCGTGCACCGGTCTGGTCGAGCAGCTCTTGATGTTCACCGCCGGGGGCGACTATTCGGCCAGCCCCAAAACCAAGCCCCTGTGCGCCTGCACCGACCACGGCCATCAGGCGGTGCGCGACGCTATTTCGCAGCACCATTTGCTGAGTGTGTCGGCGGTGATGCGCTTCATGGAGTGGAAAACACCGGACGGCTGTCCGAGCTGCCGCCCCGCGCTGAACTACTACCTGCTGTCGACCTGGCCCAAACAGGCGCAGGACGATCCGCAAAGCCGCTTCATCAACGAACGCAGCCACGCCAACATCCAGAAAGACGGCACGTACAGCGTGGTGCCGCGCATGTGGGGAGGCGAGACCAACGCCAGCGAACTGCGCCGCATCGCCGACGTGGTGGACAAGTACCAAATCCCTACCGTCAAGGTCACAGGCGGGCAGCGCATTGACCTGCTGGGCGTCAAGAAAGAAGACCTGCTTGACGTGTGGCAAGACCTGGGAATGCCCTGCGGCCACGCCTATGCCAAGGCGCTGCGCACCGTCAAAACCTGCGTGGGCAGCGAGTGGTGCCGCATGGGCACGCAAGACTCCACCCAGATGGGCAAAGACCTGGAGCGCGCGCTGTGGCGCATGGTGGCACCGCACAAGGTCAAGCTGGCCGTCAGCGGCTGCCCGCGCAACTGTGCCGAAAGCGGCATCAAGGACGTGGGCGTGATCGGCGTCGACTCGGGCTGGGAAATTTACGTCGGCGGCAACGGCGGCATCAAGACCGAGGTGGCGCAGTTTCTGGTCAAGCTCAAGACCGCCGCTGAAGTGCTGGAATATTCAGGCGCTTTTTTGCAGTTGTACCGCGAAGAAGGCTGGTACCTGGAGCGCACCGTGCACTACATCCAGCGCGTGGGGCTGGACCACGTGAAGCAAAAAATCCTCGACGACGCTGAAGGCCGCCGCGCCTTGTGGACACGCCTGCAGCACGCGCTGGATGGCGAACCCGACCCGTGGTTCGAGCTGGGCAAGGCGCGCGTTGATGCCCGCCAGTTCAAGCCTGTGGCCGTGGTGCGCGCCGACCCCGTGGTCGAGCACGCCTTGGCCAGGTGATGCCATTTTTATAAGCGTTTTCAGGCCACTGCGCTTATCCATCAAGCACAAGCAGCTATCAAGGAAATAGCAAATGACCGAAACAACCACCATCACCAACGCCACCGACTGGAAAGCCATCTGCCGCATCGACGATATCCCGGTGCTGGGCGCGCGCCGCGTGTCACGCGCACGCGGGCTGGACGTGGCCCTGTTTCGCACCAGCCAGGACGAGGTGTTCGCCCTGCTCGACCGCTGTCCGCACAAAGCCGGCGTGCTCAGTCAGGGCATCGTGTTCGGCCAACACGTGGCCTGCCCCATGCACAACTGGGCCATCGGCTTGGCCGATGGGCGTGCACGCGCGCCGGATGAAGGGTGCACGCCCCATTTCAACGTCAAAGTCGAGCAAGGCGTGGTGCACCTGGACGCTGCGCAACTGGCCAGCCATGCCACTGAGCTTGAACGCCCCAAGGCGGGGCCTTGCACGCGCCTGAACGCCTTGGCGCAGCCCGCAGGCACCACGTGAGGCGCTGCCGCCGGTAACGGGCGCTTCACAGCCGGGAGCCTCCGCCGGGCACCTTGGTCACGTGCTTTGATCGCGCGCCTCAGTCGTCGAGCTTCTCGCGCTCGACCGCACCGGTGGTGGCGTTGATGTAAAGGTCAACGCGCTGACCTGCGGGGTTGGTGGCCTCGGCTTCCCAGCGGCCATCGTCAAATTCGACGTCGTGAATGCGCGTGTAACCCGCCACCTGCAACAGACGCACGATCTCCGATGCGGGCAGCGCCTGTTCGCTACCGGCTTGTCCAGTTTGGCTCAGCACCGACAGGTTGACCGGGTGCAGCACCACTTCAACTTTCTCGCTGTTGCGGTTTTGCCGCACCTCGGCTTCCCAAAAGCCGTCGTCAAAATCCAGATCGTTGATGACGGCATAGCCCAGCCCGCGCAGCCGCTCGGCCACTTGCGTGGCACCGGGCAGCGCTGTGCCTAGGTCAGCCTTGCGGATGGCGGTGAAGCTGCCGTCGGCATCGCCCACCAGCACGTGCGCGCGCTGGCCATCGGCTGAGGTGGCCTTGGCCGTCCAGTAACCGTATTGCTTTTCCAGGCTGTACGGCGCTGCATAGCTTTGGCCCTGAATGGTTTCGACCGCTTGTTGCGCGTTCAGCGCCCAGGCGGCGGGGGCCAGCGCCAGCATCAGTGCAGCGGCGGTTGTGGTCAAAGCGGTGCGTGCGGATGTCATGTCAAACTCCTTGTGAACATGGTTGAAGAAAAAGAACATGTCCACGAGTATGAAAAACACCGTCTGAACAAACTGTGAAAGCGCCGTTCATGCTGGGTTTAAAAACATTTCTTCACAATCCATGTGCATGAAGCTGCGCCTGCCTCACCCACGCCTGTCAAATCTTGCGTTGCCTCGCCTGTGTGCGGCGGCATTGATCGTGGCGTTCATGATCCAGGCCGCCTCAAAAGCATGGGCCGACGAACAGGATCAGGTGCGCCATGCGGTCAGCCAAGGGCAATACAAGCCGCTGACCCAGATCGTCACCGAACTGTCCAAGCGCCATCCCGGCCGCGTACTCGACGTCGAAACCAAGCGCGGCCCGCAGGGCGCGCTGCGTTACGAGATCACGATCGCCGATCCGCAAGGCCATCGGCAAGAACTGCTGGTGGACGCCGCCACGGGCCAGGTCATCGCGCAAGAGGCCGAGCAGCATGACCGCGCGCTGCCCATGGCCAGGCTGGCCGATTATCTCAAGCGCGTCGAGCAGCAACTGGGCAGCCGCGTGATTGATGCTGAATTTGAAATCAGCCACGGCAAGGCCCATTACAAGATCAAGCTGGCGCAGCGCAGCGCCACCACGCAAAAAGTGCTCATGGACACGGCCACCGGTGCCCTGCTCGGCCAGCCCGGCAGCCTGTCGACCCATGCCGTCACGTCCGCGCCCGACATGCTGCGCATACTGGCCCCACAGTTTGGCAAACTGCCGGTGCTTGAAATAGAACTGGAGCAGGACGTGCGTCAAGGCATTTATTACGAAATCGAGCTGGCGCAGGAAGGCGGCAGCACGCTGGAGCTGCATGTGGACGCCCAAAGCGGTGCCGTGTTGCGTCGCCGGGTGGAGGACTGAATGCGCATTCTGGTGGTCGAAGACGACACCGCACTGGCGGCCCAGATCGCCCAAGCTCTGCGCACGGCAGGCTTCGTGGCCGATGTCGAACACGACGGCGAAGCCGCTGCTTTCGCAGGTTGCGAAGAAGCCTACGATGCCGCCGTGCTGGACTTGGGCCTGCCGCACAAAGACGGCCTGTCGGTGCTGCGCGACTGGCGTGAGGCCGGGCATCACTGGCCGGTGCTGGTGCTGACGGCGCGCAACCGCTGGAGCGACAAGGTGGCCGGTTTCAACGCCGGTGCCGACGACTACCTGACCAAGCCCTTCATGATGGAGGAGGTGCTGCTGCGTCTGCGCGCCATGCTGCGGCGCAGCTCAGGCAGCGGTGCCAACTTGTTGCGCGCGGGCGCGCTGGAATACGACGTGGGCACAGGCCATTTCATGTGGCAGGGCCAAACCTTGCAGTTGACGGCGCAAGAGCACAAAATTCTGGCGTATTTCATGCACCACCCGGGCCAGTTGATCACGCGCACCACCCTCAGCGAACACGTGTACGCCCGCGATCTGGACCCTGACTCGAACACCATCGACGTGCTCATCGGCCGCATCCGCCGCAAGCTTGGCACCGCCGGGGTGCTGGTGACCGAACGCGGCCAGGGCTTTCGCCTGAACATGAGCGAGCCGCGCTGACTGCCCGTTTGCATGGCCTGTGCCTGTCGCTGCGACAAAAATGGAGAACCAAATTCATCCCACCAACGGACGTCGCCCGTGGACGATTGCGCAGCGCATCGTCTGGCTGGCCCTGGTGCCTGCCGTTTTGGTGGTGGGCGTGGGTGCTGGTTTTTTGCGCCAGCAAATGCACGCCGCCCTGTACGCCAGCATGGCGCAGACACTGCAAGACAAGCACCAGCGCGTGGCCGCACGCCTGCGCGCCACGCCTGGCCTGGGCCTGAGCGAAGCCGCAGGCAGCGCGGACGAGTTCAGCACCATCTATTCAGGCTGGTACTGGCAAACCAAAGCCCTGCCCTCTTCTGCCGCCGACGGGCTGCTGGATCAACAAGGCCATGCAGCGGCGCAGTCTGCGGCACAAGCCAAGGGCAAGGCCGCGCCCATTCCGTCAGATTCGCAAGACTTGCGCGGCATCTCGCGCTCGCTTTGGGATGCGCCGCCCATCCAAGCGCGCCCGTTTGCAGGCCAGCAACACCTGGGTTTGGTGCGGGCCACCGGCCCCATGGGCGAGTCGCTTTTGGGCTGGCAGCGCAAGACCCATGTGACTGGACAAATGCAACCCGTCATGCTGACCGTCTTTGGCCCAGCCCAAGCCCTGCTGGCCAGCCTGCACCGCATTGACCGTATCTTGCTGGCCTGCCTTGCCGCGCTGCTGGCGTTGCTGACGGGTTTGCTCATCGTGCAACTGCGCATCGGCCTGTCGCCGTTGCGCCGCTTCACCCAGGCAGTGGCCGCACAACGCGATGCAGCCCCAACATTGCACGACATGCTGGCGCTGCCTGTGGGCACCGATTTGGCTCCACTACAGCAAGAGCTGCATGCGTTGCTGCAACAAAACACCCGGGTGGTCAGCCGCGCCCGGGCGCATGCGGCCGATCTGAATCACGCACTGAAAAAACCCCTGGCCCTGCTCACCGCAGCGGCCAGTCAGCAAGAGCTGCTGCCTTCAGCCGACGTCTTGCAGCAGACCGAGGCCATGGCGCAACTCATCGACCGCTACCAGGCGCGCACCTGGAGCGACGCCGCCCAGGTGCGCGCCGTCAGCAGCACGGTCGACGTGGCCGAGTGCCTGCACGAGGTGACCCATGCCATGCGCAAACTGCACGCCGCACAGGAACTCGATTGGCAGCTTTATCTGCCCGTCCACAGCCCCTGGCGCTGGCGGGGCGACCGCACCGATCTGGAAGAAGCGCTGGGCAATCTGCTGGACAACGCGGGCAAGTGGGCCGCTTCCACCGTCGCCGTTAGTGTCGAACACAGGGACGCCTCGATGCTCATTCACATTGACGACGACGGCCCTGGCATGAGCACAGATCAGTTGCAGCGCGCAGGCCAGCGCGGATTGCGCTTCGATGAATCGGTAGGCGGCCACGGCCTGGGGCTGGCCATTGCCCGCCAGATCGCGCACGCCTATGAAGGCGATTTAGTGCTGACCAAAAGCCCACAACTGATGGGCCTGCGCGCCAGCCTGCGCCTGACTGGATTGGTCAAAAAAGCGCAGAATTAAGCTCAGCTGTTAACGCTGCAGCGGACTTGATGTGCGGTCTCAGGCTTTCAGGCTTTTTTGGTAAGCCGCCATGCCGTCGGCAATTTCCTTGCGGGCCGATTCGGGACCTTCCCAGCCCAGAATCTTGACCCACTTGCCCGGCTCCAGATCTTTGTAATGCTCAAAGAAATGGGCGATGGCGTTCAGGCGTGCGGGGCTTAGGTCTTCGGGCTTTTCCCAACGGCCATAGTGGGGCAGGATTTTCTTGGTGGGCACGGCCAGCACCTTGGCGTCATCGCCCGCCTCGTCCTGCATCTTCAGAATACCGATCGGGCGGCAGGTGACCACCACGCCTGGAATCAGCGGCACCGGGGTGACCACCAGCACATCCACCGGGTCACCATCGCCCGACAGCGTTTGCGGCACATAGCCGTAGTTGGTGGGATAGTTCATCGAGGTGCTCATAAAACGATCCACGAAGATGGCGTGGGTTTCTTTATCCACCTCGTATTTCACCGGATCGGCGTTCATGGGAATTTCAATGATGACGTTGACTTCGTCGGGTGCCTTGGGGCCGGGGCGCACGTGATCGAGGGACATGGCAAGTAATTCCTGGTCGTGGTTGATGAAGGTCAAAAAACAGGGGTTTCGCCCCGCTGCGTGGCCAGTGATTTTACTTGCGGCGGTTTGACCAGCGACGGTGCCCTTGAGTTTTGGCGTTACATTGTGTGGGTTGGCCAATCGCGACCCACGTTGTCACAAGGTTAGTGAGGAAGCAACGCAGGGCGAGCGGCGCTGCGTTGCAATTTGCCAACCAGCCGCCTGCGGCGCTCCCACGCAATCAGTGTGTTTTTTTCATTGAGAGGAAGGAGATTCGCATGACTGGCAATTCAGCGCTGATATTTGCGCTTGTGTGCGGCCTGGTGGCCGTGGCCTACGGGTTTTGGGCCCGGGGCTGGATTTTGTCGCAGGACGCGGGCAACGCCCGCATGCAGGAAATTTCGGCCGCCATCCAAACCGGCGCAGCGGCCTACCTGGCCCGTCAATACAAAACCATTGCCATCGTGGGCGTGGTGCTGGCGGTGCTGATCGGCATTGCGCTTGACTGGAGCACCGCCGTTGGCTTTGTGGTGGGTGCCGTGCTCTCTGGTGCGTGCGGCTTTATCGGCATGAACGTGTCGGTGCGCGCCAACGTGCGCACCGCGCAGGCGGCCACCAAGGGCATCGGCCCGGCGCTGGATGTGGCCTTTCGCGGCGGGGCCATCACCGGCATGCTGGTGGTGGGGCTGGGGCTGCTGGGCGTGGCGGCGTTCACCTGGTTTTTGCTGGGCCAAACCAGCACCAACGTGCCACTGGCCACGCTGCTGAATCCGCTGATCGGCTTTGCCTTTGGTTCGTCGCTGATTTCGATCTTCGCCCGTCTGGGCGGCGGCATCTTCACCAAGGGTGCCGACGTCGGAGCCGATCTGGTGGGCAAGGTAGAAGCAGGCATTCCCGAAGACGATCCACGCAACCCCGCCGTGATCGCCGACAACGTGGGCGATAACGTGGGCGACTGCGCGGGCATGGCGGCCGATTTGTTCGAGACTTACGCCGTCACGCTGATCGCCACCATGATGCTGGGTGCACTGATGGTCACCGGTGGCCAGATGCAGGCGGTGATGTACCCGCTGGCGCTGGGCGGCGTGTCGATCATCGCCTCGATCATCGGCACCTTCTTCGTCAAAGCCTCACCTGGCATGAAAAACGTGATGCCTGCGCTGTACAAGGGTCTGGCGATTGCGGGTGTGTTGTCGCTGGTGGCGTTTTATGGTGTCACCGCCTGGATCATTCCCGACAATGCGCTGGGTGCTGACGGCTCGGTGATGCGCCTGTTTGGTTCCTGCGTGGTGGGCTTAGTGCTCACGGCGGCGCTGGTGTGGGTCACCGAGTACTACACCGGCACCCAGTACCGCCCCGTGCAACACGTGGCGCAAGCCAGCACCACCGGCCACGCCACCAACATCATTGCGGGCATTGGCGTCAGTATGAAGTCCACCGCCTGGCCAGTGATTTTTGTGTGTATCGCCATCGTCGCTGCCTTTGCGCTGGCCGGGCTGTACGGCGTGGCCGTGGCCGCCATGTCGATGCTGAGCATGGCGGGCATCATCGTCGCGCTGGACGCCTACGGCCCCATCACCGACAACGCCGGCGGCATTGCCGAAATGAGCGAGCTGCCTTCCAGCGTGCGCGACATCACCGACCCGCTGGACGCCGTGGGCAACACCACCAAGGCCGTGACCAAGGGCTACGCCATCGGCTCGGCCGGGCTGGCCGCACTGGTGCTGTTTGCCGACTACACGCACAAGCTGGACAGCTTTGGCCAAAGCGTGCGCTTTGACTTGAGCGACCCGATGGTCATCGTCGGCCTGTTCATCGGCGGGCTGATTCCCTACCTGTTCGGTGCCATGGCGATGGAGGCCGTGGGCCGCGCCGCAGGCAGCGTGGTGGAAGAAGTGCGCCGCCAGTTCCGCGACATCAAAGGCATCATGGACGGCTCAGGCAAGCCAGAATATGGCCGCGCGGTCGACCTGCTCACCAGCGCCGCCATCAAGGAAATGATGATCCCCAGCCTGCTGCCGGTGGCCGTGCCTATTCTGGTGGGCCTGGTGCTGGGGCCGAAAGCGCTGGGCGGCTTGCTGATGGGCACCATCGTCACTGGCCTGTTCGTGGCCATCTCGATGTGCACTGGTGGCGGCGCGTGGGACAACGCCAAGAAATACATCGAGGACGGCAACCACGGCGGCAAAGGCAGTGAAGCGCACAAGGCCGCCGTCACCGGCGACACCGTGGGCGACCCGTACAAAGACACCGCAGGCCCGGCCGTCAACCCGCTCATCAAGATCATCAACATCGTGGCGCTGCTGATCGTGCCGCTGGTGGTGACTGTGCACGGCGGCGATCCAAACGCTGAGGCAAGCGCAGCAACGCATGCCCCTGCCGCCGTTGAAGCCGTTGCTGAAACCACTGCGCCCACCCTCAGCGACGACGTGGCAGGCATTGGCCGCGACGGCGACAAGGTGATCTTTTACTTCGCCTCTGGCAAGACCGACGTGGCATCTGGCGCTGAACAAGCCCTGGCGGACGTGGTGGCCGGGGTGCAAAACGGCCAGCGCGCCATCATCAGCGGCTATGTCGACTCAAGCGGCAACGCCGCGCAAAACGAAGAAATCGCCAAACAGCGCGCCGCCGCCGTGCAGGGCGTGCTCATCGCACTGGGCGTGGCCGAAGAAGCGATCGAGCTGCAAAAGCCTGCCGACATCCAGGCCGGACAAGGCGCGCAGGCGCGGCGTGTGGAAGTGCTTCTTCAATAAAGATCTTTTTCAGTAAACACCTGCCCTCGATGGCCTGCATCAGAGACCCGCTTCGGCGGGTCTTTTTTGTGTCCAGCTTATGACTCACCCACAACGATAAATCTAAATTGATAGCGCCTTGCGCTTGTCTACCAAACCCTGATGACCATTTTCATGACAAAACCAGCACGACTGCCAGCACAACCCCTATTGGCCCCCTTTTATAATCAGCCTTTCCCATCGAGCGAAGGTGCATTGGCCTTCGTCCTGACATGACCAAATTCGTCTTCGTCACCGGCGGCGTGGTGTCTTCCCTGGGCAAGGGAATCGCTGCCGCCTCACTGGCTGCCATCCTCGAATCGCGCGGCCTGCAAGTCACCCTGATCAAGCTGGATCCGTACCTCAACGTCGACCCCGGCACCATGAGTCCATTCCAGCACGGCGAAGTGTTCGTCACCGACGACGGTGCCGAGACCGATCTGGATCTGGGCCATTACGAGCGCTTCATCACCACCCGGATGAAACGCAGCAACAACTTCACCACCGGGCAGATTTACAAGAGCGTGCTCGAAAAAGAGCGCCGTGGCGACTACCTGGGCAAGACGGTGCAGGTGATTCCGCACGTCACCAACGAAATTCAGGATTTCATCAAGCGCGGGGCTGGCTACGGCACGGCCAGCGCGGTCGACGTGGCGATTGTGGAAATTGGCGGCACCGTGGGCGATATCGAATCGCTGCCGTTTTTGGAGGCGGTGCGCCAGCTCAGCCTCAAGCTGGGTGGCAACCAAAGCGCCTTTGTGCACCTGAGCTATCTGCCCTGGATTGCTGCGGCGGGCGAGCTGAAAACCAAGCCCACCCAGCATACGGTGCAAAAGCTGCGCGAGATCGGTATCCAGCCCGACGCCTTGCTGTGCCGTGCTGACCGCGCCATTCCAGCCGAGGAGCGCGAAAAAATCAGCCTCTTCACCAACGTGGCCGAATGGGGCGTGATCAGCATGCCCGATGTGGACACCATCTATAAAGTGCCGCGCCTGCTGCACGAACAGGGCCTGGATGGCCTGATCTGCGACAAGCTGCGTCTGAACACACCACCGGCCAACCTGAAGCGCTGGGACGCGCTGGTGCACGAGGTGGCGCACCCGCAGCGCGAGGTGCGCATCGCCATGGTGGGCAAATATGTCGAGCTGTCCGACAGCTACAAATCCGTCAATGAAGCGCTGCGCCACGCTGGTATGCACAACCACGCGCACGTGCGCATCGACCACATCGACTCTGAAGCCATCACCCCCGCCGCCGTGGCACAACTGGCGCAATACGACGCTATTTTGGTGCCCGGCGGCTTTGGCGAGCGCGGGGTGGAAGGCAAGATTGCCACCGCCCGCTTCGCCCGCGAGCAGCGTGTGCCTTACCTGGGCATCTGCCTGGGGATGCAAGTGGCCACCATCGAATACGCGCGCAACGTGGCGGGGCTGGCTGGTGCCAACAGCACCGAATTTGACGCCAGTACACCCCACCCCGTCATTGCCCTGATCACCGAGTGGAAAGACAAGGACGGCAGCATCCAGCAGCGCGACGCCAAATCCGACCTGGGCGGCACCATGCGCCTGGGCGCGCAAAGCTCTGACGTGGCGGTGGGCACGCTGGCACACCAAATCTACGGCAACGTGGTGACCGAACGCCACCGCCACCGCTACGAGGCCAACGTCAACTATCTCGATCAGCTGCGCACAGCCGGGTTGGTAATTTCCGCCCTCACCCAGCGCGAGCACCTGACCGAGATCGTCGAGCTGCCCCAGACCGTGCACCCCTGGTTCATCGGCGTGCAGTTCCACCCCGAATTCAAAAGCACCCCGTGGGACGGCCACCCGCTGTTCAACGCCTTCATCAAAGCCGCGCTGGTACACCAAGATGCGCGCGCCGGGCAAGACAGCGCCACAACCCTGAAAGCCGTGAAATGAAACTGTGTGGATTCGAGATCGGGCTTGACCGGCCGTTTTTTCTGATTGCTGGCCCCTGCGTGGTCGAAAGCGAGCAATTACAAATGGACGTGGCCGGGCAATTGAAAGAAATCGCCACCAGCTTGAACATTCCCTTCATCTTCAAAAGCAGCTACGACAAGGCCAACCGCTCCAGCGGCACCAGTGTGCGCGGCCCCGGTATGGACAAAGGGCTGGAAATTCTGGCTAAGGTTAAAAAAGAGCTGGGCCTGCCGGTGCTGACCGACGTGCACACCGAAGCTGAAATCCCCGCCGTTGCCGCCGTGGTCGACGTGCTGCAAACACCCGCCTTTTTGTGCCGCCAGACCGACTTCATCCGTGCCTGCGCGCAATCGGGCCTGCCGGTCAACATCAAAAAAGGGCAGTTCCTGGCACCGCACGACATGAAAAACGTGATCGACAAGGCGCGTGCCGCAGCCGCCGAAAAAGGCTTGGCTCAAGACAACTTCATGGCCTGCGAGCGCGGTGCCAGCTTTGGCTACAACAATCTGGTCAGTGACATGCGCAGCCTGGCCATCATGCGCGAAACTGGCGCGCCAGTGGTGTTCGACGCCACGCACAGCGTGCAACTGCCCGGCGGCCAAGGCACCAGCAGCGGCGGCCAGCGCGAGATGGTGCCAGTGCTGGCACGTGCGGCAGTGGGCGCAGGCGTGGCGGGTCTGTTCATGGAAACCCATCCCAACCCGGCCAAGGCCCTGTCCGACGGCCCCAACGCCGTACCACTCCAACACATGAAGGCGTTGCTGGAGACCTTGCTGGCGCTGGACCAGGTGGCCAAGCGACAGCCTTTTCTAGAAAACAATTTTCAAGCCTAGTGCAACGGTCGATGCTTGATGGCACTTATAAAAATGATGGATTTGTCGTCATAGCAAGACGCGTTTTATGTGCCAAATAGCGCCGAACACTACACCAGATACAAGGAACGTCTCATGGCCAGCGGCTACATCATCGCCAACGTCAGCGTCACCAACCCCGAGCAATACGAGGACTACAAAAAGTGGTCTACCGCCGCCTTCAAGGCGCACCACGCCGAAATTTGCGTGCGAGGCGGTCAAGTGCAGGTGATGGAAGGTGACTGGCAGCCCGAACGCGTGGTGATCGCCAAATTCCCCAGCTTTGAAGCCGCCAAGGCGTTCTACGATTCAGCCGAATATCTCAAGGCACGCAAGGCCCGGGAAGGCGCGGCCATCATGCGTCTGGTGGTCATCGAAGGCGTCTAAACACACCCTGGAAAAACACGCTTCAAATTATCGTTTTAATAGCTGTTAACGCTTACTGGACAAGCAACACAGCATGATTTGACTAAATTTTTTTGACTTGAAGGAAGACCAAACCATGAGCGCCATTGTTGACATCGTTGGCCGCGAAGTGCTGGACAGCCGCGGTAACCCCACCGTCGAATGCGACGTACTGCTGGAATCTGGCGTGATGGGCCGCGCCGCCGTACCCTCAGGCGCCTCCACCGGCAGCCGCGAGGCGATCGAGCTGCGCGACGGCGACAAAAAACGCTACCTGGGCAAAGGCGTGCTCAAAGCCGTGGAGCACATCAACACCGAGATTTCCGAAGCCGTGCTCGGCCTGGACGCCAGCGAGCAAGCCTTTCTGGACAAGACCCTGATCGATCTGGACGGCACCGACAACAAATCGCGCCTGGGTGCCAACGCCATGCTGGCCGTCAGCATGGCCGTGGCCCGCGCAGCGGCTGAAGAAAGCGGCCTGCCGCTGTACCGTTACTTTGGCGGCATGAACGGCTGTCAGTTGCCAGTGCCGATGATGAACGTCATCAACGGCGGCGCGCACGCCAACAACAACCTGGACTTGCAAGAGTTCATGATCATTCCCATCGGTGCGCCCAGCTTTCGCGAAGCGCTGCGCATGGGGGCCGAGGTATTCCACGCGCTCAAGAAAATCATCCACGACAAAGGCATGAGCGTGGCCGTGGGCGACGAAGGCGGCTTTGCCCCCAACGTCGAGAACCACGAGGCCGCCATCCAGCTCATCTTGCAAGCCATTGGCGATGCGGGCTACACCGCCGGGCAGGATATCGTGCTGGGCCTGGACTGCGCCAGCAGCGAGTTTTACAAGGACGGCCAATACGTGCTGGAAGGCGAAGGCGGCATCCAACTCAGCGCCGAGCAATGGGCCGACATGCTGGCCAGCTGGGCCGACAAGTACCCCATCATCAGCATCGAAGACGGCATGGCCGAAGGCGACTGGGACGGCTGGAAACTGCTGACCGACAAGCTGGGCACCAAGGTGCAACTGGTGGGCGACGACCTGTTCGTCACCAACACCAAGATTTTGAAAGAAGGCATAGACAAGCACATCGGCAACTCGATCCTCATCAAAATCAACCAGATCGGCACCTTGACCGAAACTTTCGCCGCCATCGAAATGGCCAAGCGCGCGGGCTACACCGCCGTCATCAGCCACCGCTCGGGCGAAACGGAAGATTCAACCATCGCCGACATCGCCGTGGGCACCAACGCCGGGCAGATCAAAACCGGATCTTTAAGCCGCTCTGACCGCATGGCCAAGTACAACCAGTTGCTGCGCATTGAGGAAGACTTGGGCGACATGGCCGAATACCCTGGCCGCGCCGCGTTCTACAACCTGCGCTGAGTCTGAAGCGCCAGCCACCGTTATCGGCGCGCGGCTGGCTCGTCGCCTCAATGATAGCCCGCGTCCGCTGCCACCTTGCCGCGAAATACGTGATAAGACCAGCCGGTGTAGCCCAAAATCAGCGGCAGCAAAAAGACTAGGCCCCACAGCACAAAGCCCTGCGACGCTGGAGGTGATGCTGCCCCCCAGATGGTCAGTGCAGGCGGTGCCAGATACGGCCACATGCCCAGCAGCAGGCCGACAGCGCCACCACCGCCAGCATCAGCAATCCAATACCCACCATGAGGCGAAAGGCGTAGAACACTGGCAGCACCGGCGGGCGGTCTTCGGGCGGCACAGAGGCCAGCGCCGGGATTTGCCCAGCCCAGGTGTGCGTCAATATCAAACTTCCCAGATGCGGGATAGCGACCTCGAAATCGTTGCGCGCCTGATCCTGCCGGGGCACAGCAAACACCAGCAACGGCACGCCGTGGCTGGGGTCAGCCGGTGCTTGTCAGTGCCCTTCCATGGCTGCCACCTTGATCGGCTGGTGCTCCAGCGTGTTCAGCCCATGCTGATCACCCACCACAATTTGCAGCGGCACGGCAATGGCCCCAAACGCCACCGCCAGCCGCAGCATGCTCGCTGCTGCCGCACGGTGCACGCCGCGCCGCACGTACCAAGCGGCCGTGCCTCCAATCACAAAGCAGGTGGTGATAAAGGCCGCCAGCACCATATGCGGCAGACGATAAAAGAACGACGGATTGAAGATGATCTGCACCCACTCGCCCGGCACCAGCACGCCGCCTTGCAGCGCATGGCCTTGCGGCGTATGCATCCAACTGATGGCGGCAATGATCCAAAAGGTAGAAATCAAGGTGCCCAAAGCCACCATAGCCGTAGCGAAAAAATGCACCCCGGGGCGCACGCGCCGCGCACCGAACAGCATGACGCCCAGAAAACCGGCTTCGAGGAAGAACGCCGTCAGTACTTCATAACTGAGCAGCGGCCCGATGACCGCCCCTGCATGTTCCGACAGGCGCGCCCAGTTGGTGCCGAACTGAAAGCTCATCACAATGCCCGACACCACCCCCATGCCGAACGAGATGGCAAACACCTTGAGCCAGAACTGGTAGAGCCGCCACCACAGCACATCGCGCGTGCGCAGCCAGCGCCACTCCAGAAACAGCAACCAACTGGCCAGGCCGATCGACAGCGCCGGGAAGATGATGTGAAACGAAATCACAAACCCGAACTGAATGCGTGAGAGCATGAGGGCATCCATATCGCCCATTATTCTGCGTTTTGGACTGCAATACAAATCTTTTCGTCATAATCCATTTCCGCTATTTTTATAATAGCTTATAAACCATGCTCCACAAGAAAAAAGTCTATTTAATTCATTAAAAAACCGCCTGAAGGCGGTTTTGATTTTTAGTGTTTTGAGCGTTTTGGTATCAACCGAAGTTCTTCGCTGCAAAGTCCCAGTTGGCCAGCTTGTCGAAGAAAGTTTCGACAAACTTGGGACGGGCGTTGCGGTAGTCGATGTAGTAGGCGTGTTCCCACACATCCACCGTCAGCACCGGGGTGTCGCCAGTGGTCAGCGGCGTACCGGCTGCGCCCATGTTGACGATGTCCAGGCTGCCGTCAGACTTTTTCACCAGCCAGGTCCAGCCGGAGCCAAAGTTGCCCACGGCGCTGGCGACAAAGGCTTTTTTGAAATCGGCAAAGCTGCCCCATTTTTTGTTGATGGCCTGGGCCAGCGCGCCAGCGGGTTCACCGCCACCGTTGGGCTTCATGCAGTTCCAGAAGAAGGTGTGGTTCCAGATCTGCGCGGCCTGGTTGTAGATGCCCCCCTGGGCTTTCTTGATGATGTCTTCCAGCGCCATCGCTTCAAACTCGGTGCCTTTTTGCAGCTCGTTGAGTTTGTCCACGTAAGCCTTGTGGTGCTTGCCGTGGTGGTATTCCAGCGTTTCCTGGCTGTAGGCCGGGGCCAGCGCGTCGATGGCGTAAGGCAGGGGTGGGAGGGTGCGTTCCATGTCAAAAGCTCCTTGTGGTTTCTCGTGGGTGTATGAAAACGGTGTGATCCGCGGGCGGCCCAAGGCCGCAGGCTGCAATCAACTGACTTGGATCAAGCCGCCGCTTGCAGGGTGGATTGTAGGAAGTCAGCGCACTTGGCGGCGCACCACGGTCAGATCAACCTTGCCGTCCGCCAGGGTAGCGGCCACGGCCTGCCCCGGCTGGGCCTGGGCGGCACGGGTCAGCGGCTGACCCGCATCGTCTTCCAACCAGGCGTAGCCGCGCTCAAGCACGCGTTGTGGATCCAGCGCCGCCAGCCGCAGAGCGGCGCGTTGCAGGCGTTCATGGGCGGCGTTGTGCTGGCGTGCCAGCGCCGCAGGCAGGTGATCGGCCAGGCGGCTCAGGCGGGCATGCTCGGTCTGCACGGCGGGGGCCAGCGTGCGCGGCAGGCGTTCTTGTGCGCGTGCCAGTCGGCTGCGTTCACGCTCCAGGCGCAGCGCCAGCGCGTGATGAAGGCGTTGGGCGGTGCGTTGCAGGCGGTTTTTTTCATCCGCCACCCGGCTTGAAGGCCGCCCCAGGCGCGAAGCCAGCCAGTCCACGCGCTGGTTTTCTGACTCAAGGCGACGCGCCAAGGCGCGTTGCAGCCGCTGCTGCTGCCCATCCGCCTCGGCCAGCCACTGCGTGCGCGGGGCGCTGACCAGTTCAGCCGCCGCCGTGGGCGTGGGCGCGCGCACATCGGCCACAAAGTCGGCGATGGTGAAGTCCGTCTCATGCCCCACACCCACCACTACCGGCACCGGGCTGGCGGCGATGGTGCGCGCCAGCGCCTCGTCGTTGAAGGCCCACAAATCTTCGATCGAGCCACCCCCGCGCACCAGCAAGATGGCATCGATGGGCACACCCCATGCGGCCATCTGGCGTTTCGCCGTGGCCTCCTGGTTGAATGAATATTCAATTGCAAAATTCGCCTCTGTCGCTTGCTGCACCGTCGTCAGCAGATACAATTTTTGTAGCGATTCACGCAATTGAGCTGGTGCATCAGCCCCCTGCACCAGCGCAGGCACCAGCAGCACCGGAATATGCGGCACGCGTCGCGCCAGCGCGGTCAACACGTCGTGCAGCGCCGCCGCGCCCAGCGACGTGACCAGTCCGATGCCGCGCGGCAGAGGCGGCAGAGGGCGTTTGCGCTCGGCATCGAACAGCCCTTCGTCCTGTAAACGGGCTTTCAGGCGTACAAACTGCTCGAACAGCGCGCCCTGCCCGGCACGGCGCATGGATTCAACCACCAGTTGCAAATCACCCCGCGGCTCATACACCGTCAGGTGCCCGCGCAACTCCACCTGATCGCCCTCGCGCGGGGCAAAGTCCAGCGAAGCCGCAGCGCGGCGGAACATGGCGCAGCGCAACTGGCCCGCATCGTCCTTCAGGGCAAAGTAACAATGCCCGCTGGCTGCGCGCGTGAAGCCCGAAACTTCGCCGCGCACCGCCACAGGGTTGAAGCGCGATTCCAAGGCATCGGCCGCTGCACGCGCCAACGCCCCAACCGCCCACACACGCGGCGCGGCACTTGACCTTGCGCCAGAAAATCCAGCGTTCATGCGGCTTTCCAGGGCATGCACACACACATCCTGGCCCGACTATTCCACAAACTGGCGCTGCCCAGCATTGGCATGCGCCGCATCGGCCGCAACGCACCAGAGTACGTGCAAGCTGTTGATTTAAAAGATTTTTTCACTGCCTTGAATGTCATCAATTTGTCATCAGGCCAGCAAAGACGCGGTTTTGGGGCCAGCCAGCGCAGGTTTTTCACAAAGTTATCCACAGAAATTGTGCATCGGCAGCACGACTGGCGCCATTTGGACTGCCAGACACATACTCCCTGCCGAACGCAACCCCAACGCATGCACAAGACAATGCGTATTTGCACGCCAGTGCAGTGTTTGACGCTTGAAGGCACTCATGAAAACGATGGATTTAAACGATGGATTTGTCGTCAGGGCAAGGCGCAAACCGCAGCAATGGCCAAGCTATCGTAAGGATTTGCAACGCCGCCCTGGCGGCAAAGGCGCATTTTTATGTGCCAGATAGCGCGAAACACTGCACTATGCGCACCAGGATGCACCTGGCCTGCCAGAACGCGCCCGATGGTGCGCCATAATCGCCCGCTGATACCCCGTGCAACCCATGCAGGCTGACCACTCACCCGCCTGCCAACACCAAAGAGAAACTCCCCTTGCTTTCGATCATACAAGCCGCTGGTTGGCCCATTTGGCCGTTGATTCTGTGTTCCATCCTGGCGGTGGCCTTCATTGTCGAGCGCGCGCTCAAACTCAAGCGCAGCCGCGTCATCGACGCTGGCTTGGTGGACGAGGCGATCAGCGTCTCGCGCGAATCGGTGCCCGCCCCCGACACGGTGAGCCAACTGGCCGCCCACTCCGTCCTGGGCGAAGTGCTGGCGGCGGGCTGGCGCGCCTTCAACATCAACCCGCGCTGCACCGTGCAGGAAATGCGCACCGCCATGGAAGGCGCGGGCCGCGAAGCCGCGCACAAGCTGGAGCGCTATCTGCCCGCCATCGCCACCATCGCCTCGGCCGCGCCGCTGCTGGGCCTGCTGGGCACGGTGATCGGCATGATCGAAATCTTTGGCTCGCAAGCGCCTACCGGTTCGCTGGCGGGCGGCAACCCCGGCGAGCTGGCGCACGGTATCTCGGTGGCGCTGTACAACACCGCCTTTGGCCTGATCGTGGCCATTCCAGCGCTGATTTGCTGGCGCTACTTTCGCGCCCGGGTTGATGGTTACGTGCTGGAGATGGAACTGGCCGCCGAACGCTTTGCCCGCCACTTGGAATGGCTGTGCAGCGACGCCCCGGCACGGCCTGCACCACCGCCACACGCCATGCCCGCTGCGGCACCGGCTGGCAGCGCACCACGCGAGCACCGCAAAAGCCGCAGCGCCCACGGAGCCGCCCGGTGAAATTCCGCCCTCATCCGCCCGAAGAGCCGGAGATCAACCTGATCCCGTTCATCGACGTGTTGCTGGTGATCCTCATTTTTCTGATGCTGACCACCACCTACAGCAAGTTCACTGAATTGCAGGTGCAACTGCCAGTGGCCGATGCCGACGCCTCGCGCGATCGCCCCAAAGAAATCATCATCGCCGTCTCGACCGATGGCCGCTACGCCGTCAATCAGCAAGCGCTGCAAGAGCGCAGCGTCGAGGCCGTGGCCAGCGCCTTGCGCGCCCTGGCGCAAGAGGGCAGCGTGCTGATCATCAGCGCCGACGCCACCGCCCCGGTGCAGGCCGTGGTCACCGCCATGGACGCCGCCCGCCGCGAAGGGCTGACCCACATCACCTTTGCCGCCCAAAGCGACGGCGCTGCGCGCTGACCGGCTGCGCCTGCCGATACCATGCCGCCGTCACGCCTTCCCGCTGACGGCGTTGACGGCCCCACCGTTTCGCGCTGCCGCCCGCAGCGCCAACCACCCGCCTCCACCTGAGCCATGCCCAGCGCCTTGCTTGAACACCGCCTGCGTCAAGCCTGGACGCAGCGCGGCCCGCTGGCCCGTGCGCTGTGGCCACTGTCGCCGCTGTATGGCGCGCTGGCCGCCCGCCAGCGCCAAAGTAGCCGCGCGCAAGCCCAGCGCCTGCCCGTGCCCGTGGTCGTGATCGGTAATGTGATTGCGGGCGGCGCAGGCAAAACCCCCACCACCCTGGCCGTGGTGCAACACCTGCAAGCGCGCGGCTGGCGGCCCGGCATCATCTCGCGCAGGTATTCGCGCGGGCATGGGCGATCCAGCAGCAACGCCCATCACGATGGCCGCGAAGTCACCCCCGACGCCCAGCCTGCCGACGTAGGCGACGAACCCCTGCTGCTGCGCCAGCGCACCCAGGCACCCGTATTCGTCGCCCCGCGTCGGGTGGACGCCGCCCACGCCCTGCTTGCCGCCTGGCCCGACACCGACGTGCTGGTGTGCGACGACGGCCTGCAACACCTGGCACTGGCGCGCGACGTCGAAGTGGTGGTGTTCGACGCCCGCGGCATCGGCAACGGCTGGTTGCTGCCTGCCGGGCCTTTGCGTGAGCCGTGGCCGCGCCAACTTGGGCCACGCAAACCCGGAACACCCCCATGCCCACCGGGTCGCGCCCTTGCCGACGCCCCCACCGAATTGCTCTTGCGCACCGAATCTGAAGGCACCGCCCTGCCTTTGCCTGCCGGTGCGGTGCTGCACACGGCCGCGCGCGCGCTGGCACCCCATGCGCTGCGTGCCGATGGCACGTCCGTGCCGTTGACCACGTTGCAAGGTCAGCCACTGGCCGCGGTAGCGGGCATCGCCCGACCCGAAGCGTTCTTCGACATGCTGCGCGCCGCCGGGTTGACGCTGGCGCACACCGATGCACGCCCCGATCACTACGATTTCAAGAGCTACTCATGCCCGCCCATCAAGCAGAAAACCCTGATTTGCACTGAAAAAGACGCCGCAAAGCTGTGGCCCCACCAGCCCGATGCTCTGGCCGTACCTTTGCTGCTGCACGTGCCTGCCGCCTTCTTTGCCGCGCTGGATGAGGCGCTGGCCACGCGGGGCTATCATCCCCGCACCGCCACCACCACACCTGCGCCTGCGCCCAACCGCTCATGATTTCGCACATCGACCACGTCGTCCTCACTGTTGCCGACATCGAACGCGCCGTGGCCTTTTACGCCCGGGTGCTGCACATGCAGCCCGTCACCTTTGCCGGTGGCCGCCGGGCGCTGCAATTTGGCCGCCAGAAGATCAATCTGCAAACCCTGGGGCAAGAGCCGCGCAACCACGCGGCCACCGGCTCGGGCGATTTGTGCCTGATCACCACCTGGCCGCTGGAGCGCGTCATGGCGCACCTGCAAGCCGAAAACGTGCCCCTGCTCGAAGGCCCGGTCGCCAAATCAGGCGCGCAAGGGGCCATCCGTTCGGTGTACTTCAACGACCCCGATGGCAACCTGATCGAAGTCAGCGTCTACCCCACGGACGCTCTCACATGAACGGTTGGCTGGCCTTAGGCGTGGCCATCGTGGCCGAAGTCATGGGCACCAGCGCTCTCAAAGCATCCGACGGCTTTTCCCGCCCACTGCCCACGCTGGTCGTGGTAGCGGGCTACGGGCTGGCCTTCTGGATGCTGTCCATTACCACGCGCAGCGTGCCCGTGGGCCTGGCCTACGCCATCTGGTCGGGCCTGGGCACGGTGCTGATTGCGCTGGTGGCCTGGGCGCTCTACGGCCAGCGGCTGGACGCCTGGAGCATCGTCGGCATGGCACTTATAGTGGCTGGCGTGCTGGTCATGAACCTGCTTTCCAACACCCCCGCCCACTGAAGAAACCGCCATGGACCCCAAACTGCTTGAACTGCTGGTCTGCCCCATCACCAAAGGCCCGCTGGATTACGACCGCGACAAAGCCGAGCTGATCTCCCGCTCCGCCCGCTTGGCCTATCCCGTGCGCGACGGCATCCCCATCATGCTGGAAGGCGAAGCGCGCACGCTGTCAGACGAGGAACTGGAGGCGCTGCCGCCGCGCACGCCGCTGACGGGTTAGGGGCCTGCCAGCTCAGCGATCCACAGATTTGGCCCACCACGTTTGCACCCCCCACATCTCGCCCTGAAAGTACGGCGGTGTGACCTCGGGCTTTTGCAGCCGCCAGGCGTTATAGGCCAAGCGGTGCACGGGCGAATACCATTGCGGCAGTAAATAGTGGCTGTGGCTGACCACGCGCTCCAGCGCGCGGCAGGCGGCCAGAAAGTCGGGCTGGTTTTGGGCGCTGACCATGTGGCTGATGAGGCTGTCGATGGCCGGGGTTTTGACGCCCGCCAGATTGCCTGAATCTTCGGTATCGGCCGCCTGGCTGCCGAACAGATCGGCATATTCCTGCCCCGGGTTCAATGTGCCCTGGTAGGCGATGGTGGTGATGTCGAAGTCAAACTTTTGCAAACGTTGCTGGTACAGCGCAAAGTCGACCGGGCGATATTCAAGGCGGATGCCCAACTTTTCCAGGTTGCGAATCAACGGTGCAACCACGCGGGCACCGGCTTCGCTGCTGTCCAGATACACCAGCACCATTGCTTGGCCTTGGGCATTGCGCAATGCACCGCCCTGCACGCTCCAGCCGGCCTCGGCCAGCAACTGGCGCGCCTGACGCAGGTTTTCGCGCAGGCCGCCCACGCCGGGGTCTTGGGGCTGGTCGGTGCGCGGTGGCTGGTAAGCCGGGCCGAAGGCGGCGGGCGGAATTTGGGCGCGAAGCGGCTCCATAAGCGCCAATTGCCCAGCATCAGGCTCGCCAGTCGCCGCGCAGTCGGTGTTGCCAAAGATGCCCTGCACCCGCGTATAGGCGTTGTAGAACATCTGCCGGTTCATCCACTCGTAGTCAATGGCCAGCCCCAGCGCCTGACGCACACGCACGTCTTGCAGCAGCGGGCGGCGGCTGTTGAGCACGTAGCTTTGAAAGCCGGTGGGCAGCTTGTGCTGAAACTCGCCCTTGACCAGTTCGCCGCTTTTGAACTTGGGGCCACTCACGCGGCGCGCCCAGTCACCGGCGGAGTAAAACGCCATTAAATCAAATTCGCCTGCTTTCAGCGCCTCCAGCTTGGCGGTGTTGTCTTTGTAGATCTTGACCGTGACGCGATCGAAGTTGAAAGTGCCGCGCTTGACGTTCAGCTCACGCGCCCAGTAATTGGGATCGCGCACGTAGGTAATGTCTTTGCCGAACTTGACCGGGCCAATTTTGTACGGCCCCGAGCCAATGGGCACGTCCATCACCACCTGATCGAACGGCTTGCCCTGCCCCCACTGGGCACTGAACACCGGCAGTCCGCCCACCGTCAGCGGCAGCTCGCGGTTGGGCCGCTTGAAGCGGTAGCGTACGGTGCGGGCGTTCACCACATCCACCCCAGCCACGTCGATCAGCATCGTTTTGTAAGCGGGCGAAGTGTGTGGCCCCATCAGCGTGTCAAAGCTGTGCTTGACGTCTTGCGCCGTGACCGCATCGCCGTTGTGAAAACGCGCTTGCGAGCGCAGACGGAAAGTGACCGACAGGCGATCAGGGGCCACGCTCACGTCTTCGGCCAGCAGGCCGTAGGCGGCACCGGCTTCGTCCAATGCGCCAGTGAGCAGGCTGTCGAACATCAGCGCATCCAGATAAGTGGGTGCACTGCCTTTCATGGTGAAGGGGTTGTATTTGTCGAAGGTGGACACGCGCGAATTGCCCACCAGCCGAATCTCTCCGCCTTTGGGCGCGGCGGGATTGACGTAAGCAAAGTGCTCAAAACCTGGCGGGTATTTCAAATCGTCCCACAGCGCATAGCCGTGGGCGGCCCAGGCACTGGAGGCGGCGCTGCCCAGGCACAGCGCCAGACTGGTAAACAAAGCTCGCATGCGACAATTCTGCCGTTTTTTTCTGGCTGTTTTTTTCTGTCGCTTTCTGCTGTTTTCTGCTGTTTTTTTGTTCGAGGAGCTTTGCGCATGACCCCATCCACCGGTTTTTTGACTGGCAAAAAATTACTGATCACCGGCGTGCTGTCCAACCGATCCATCGCCTACGGCGTGGCCAAGGCTTGCCGCGCCCAGGGGGCTGAGCTGGCTTTCAGCTACGTGGGCGAGCGCTTCAAGGGCCGCATCACCGAATTTGCCGCCGAGTTCGACTCCAAGCTGGTGTTTGACTGCGACGTGGGCAGCGACGCGCAGATCGAGGCCATGTTCAAAGACCTGAGCGCCACCTGGCCCCAGTTGGACGGCTTTGTGCACGCCATCGGCTTTGCCCCGCGTGAAGCGATTGCGGGCAACTTCTTCGACGGCCTGAGCCGCGAAAACTATCGCATCGCCCACGACATCAGCGCCTACAGCTTTCCCGGTATGGCCAAGGCCGCCCTGCCTTATTTGAGCGACAAGGCCGCGCTGCTGACGCTGAGCTACCTGGGCGCGCTGCGCAGCATCCCCAACTACAACACCATGGGCCTGGCCAAAGCCAGCTTAGAGGCCAGTGTGCGCTATATGGCCGAGGCGCTGGGCGGGCGCGGCGTGCGCGTCAACGGCATCAGCGCCGGGCCGATCAAAACGCTGGCAGCCAGCGGCATCAAGGACTTTGGCAAGCTGCTGGGCACCGTGGCCAGCGCGTCACCGCTGCGCCGCAACGTGACGATTGACGACGTGGGCAACGTCGCCGCGTTCTTGCTGAGCGATCTGGCGGCGGGCGTGACGGCCGAGATCACCTACGTGGACGGCGGCTTCAGCCAGACCGCTGGGCTGTCGGCGGACATGGTGGGTTGACTGGGCCACCCAAAGCCACTTTGAAGCTCCGTTGGCCTTCACGGCTTTCAGCGCCTGCGCCTATTTTTAAAGCCAACCCAAGGCGGAGGCAGTGTTTAAAAGCCGCGCTGGCGCTGCTGGCCAGCACCTGGGCAGGCCACGCACTGCCCGCGCCCGCATTGCTGCTGGCCCAGAGCTACCGCCCCGGCATCGACCTGCGTGACTGGTGGGTGAGCGAAAAGTACGACGGCGTGCGCGGCCATTGGGACGGCCAGGCGCTGCGCACGCGTGGTGGTCAGCGCATCAACGCCCCCACCTGGTTCACCGCCAACTGGCCCATCACCCCGATGGATGGCGAGCTGTGGGCCGGGCGCGGCCGTTTTGACGCTGCGCAATCAGCAGCGGCACGCCAGCAGCCGGATGACGCCGCCTGGCGCACGCTGCGCTACATGGTGTTCGACTTGCCCGCACACCCCGGCACTTTTGACGAGCGGCTGGGTGCACTCCATGACGCGGTGGCGCGCATCGGCCACCCTTGGGTGCAGGCCGCACCGCAGCGCAAGGTGGCCAGCGACACCCAATTGCAGGCGTTATTGCGCCAAGTGGTGCAAGACGGCGGCGAGGGGCTGATGCTGCACCGGGGCCAATCGCACTACAGCGCAGGCCGCAGCGATGATTTGCTCAAACTCAAACCCTTCGACGACGCCGAAGCCCAGGTGACTGGTCACCTCCCCGGCAAAGGCAAATACGCGGGCATGGTCGGCGCATTGCAGGTGCAAACCCCGCAAGGCCAGCGTTTTGCCTTGGGCAGCGGCCTGGCCGACGCATTGCGCCGCAGCCCGCCAGCCATAGGCACCTGGGTGACTTACCGCTACCGTGGCCTGCATGCAGGCAGCGGCCTGCCGCGCTTTGCCAGCTTCGTGCGCGTGCGGCCAGACTTCAAGCCCGAAGATGCGGCGCGTTGAAGCCCCTTGATTGCTATTTTATTAATAGCTATTAACGCCTGTGATTACAGCATCAACAGTCAAAAAGGCTTATATCTTCAATCCCCTGCTGCGACAGCCGCCACGCCATTAAAAAGCCCGCTGACTGCGGGCTTTTAAGGCAAGTCCATCAGACAATGTCTGCCATCAACCGGCGGTCGATTCCTGACGCAAGATGGTGTACAGCTCGTCCTTGATGTGCAGTTTTTCTTTTTTCAGGGTTTCGATTTCAGCGTGCGTGCCGCCGGCATCGTGGCTTTCCAAGGCGGTGATCTGGTGATCCAGGTCGTTGTGCTTCTCGAACAGGTGCAAAAAGCGGTGGTTGTCACCTTCGGTTTTGAGTTTGGTGATCAGGTCGCGGTATTCTGGAAACATCGTTTCTCCTTTCAAGATGGAATCATAGCCGAGCCGCAAAGCCGTCCGGCGGCAAGGTGGCTCACTCCTGGGTGAAATAAGGCGAGTTGGTGGCCGCGTCGATCATGTCCTGCGCATCGGTGTGCGGCAGCACCTCACGCGGCGTGCTGTCCGTGGCCACACAGTCGGCGTAATAACGCACATGACCATCGTGGTCATGCACTTCCACCAGACCGTGGATGTCGGTTTCAAAGCCGGGCAACTGGCGCGCAAAGTCGCGTGCAAACTTCAGGTAATCGACTATTTTCTTGTTGAACACTTCGCCCGGAATCAGCAGTGGAATGCCGGGTGGGTAAGGCGTGATCAAGCTGGTGGTGATGCGGCCCTCAAGGTGGTCGATCTCTACCCGCTCGACCTTGCGGTGCGCGATGCAGGAAAAAGCGTCGGACGGGGTCATGGCCGGAACCAGCTCGGTCAGGTAGATGTCGGTGGTCAGGCGCGCAATATCGTACTTGGCGTAAAGCTGGTGCACCATCTGGCACAGATCGCGCAGGCCCAGACGTTCATAACGGCGATGCTGGGCGCAGAACTCCGGCATGATGCGCCACATCGGCATGTTGCGGTCATAGTCGTCCTTGAACTGCTGCAAGGCCGTGAGCAGCGTGTTCCAGCGGCCCTTGGTGATGCCGATGGTGAACATGATGAAGAAGCTGTACAGACCGGTCTTTTCCACCACCACCCCGTGCTCGGCCAAAAACTTGGTGACAATGCTGGCGGGAATACCGGTTTTGTCGAACTTGCCGTCCAGGTTCAGCCCTGGCGTGACGATGGTGGCCTTGATCGGGTCCAGCATATTGAAGCCCGAAGCCAGTTTGCCAAAACCGTGCCAGGTTTTGGCGCTCTTGCTGCCCTTGGCGCTGCCGTTTTTGATGATCCAGTCGTCGGCGCGGCCAATCCCTTCTTCGGCCAGGTGGTCCGGCCCCCAGACCTTGAACCACCAGTCACCCGCACCAAATTCGTCTTCCACCTTGCGCATGGCACGGCGGAAGTCCATCGCTTCCATGATGCTTTCTTCCACCATGGCGGTGCCGCCGGGCGGCTCCATCATGGCGGCAGCCACGTCGCAACTGGCGATGATGCTGTACTGCGGGCTGGTCGAGGTGTGCATCAGGTACGCCTCGTTGAACAGGTAGCGGTCGAGCTTGACGTTTTGCGAGTCCTGCACCAGCACGTGGCTGGCCTGGCTGATGCCGGCCAGCAGCTTATGGATCGACTGGGTCGAATACACCACTGACTGCTTGGGCCGCGGGCGCTTCTTGCCCATGGCGTGGTAGGTGCCGTAGAACGGGTGAAATGCCGCGTGCGGCAGCCAAGCCTCGTCAAAGTGCAGGTTGTCCACATAGCCATCGAGCATGCCCTTGATGGCTTCGGTGTCGTACAGCACGCCGTCGTAGGTGGACTGCGTGAGCGTGAGGATACGCGGCTTCACCTTGCTGGCGTCCACCCCTTTGAGCAACGGGTGCGCGCGCATCTTGGCCTGGATGGCGGCAGGCTCGAACTCGGACTTGTGGATCGGCCCGATGATGCCGAAATGGTTGCGCGTGGGCTTCAAGAAAACCGGAATGGCCCCGGTCATGATGATGGCGTGCAGGTTGCTTTTGTGGCAATTGCGGTCTACCAGCACCACGTCGCCTGGTGCCACCGTGTGGTGCCACACCATCTTGTTGCTGGTGCTGGTGCCGTTGGTGACAAAAAAACAATGATCAGCATTGAAGATGCGCGCCGCGTTGCGCTCACTTTCGCCAATAGCCCCATCATGGTCGAGCAGCTGGCCCAGCTCTTCCACCGCGTTGCAGACATCCGCGCGCAGCATGTTCTCGCCATAAAACTGGTGGTACATCTGGCCCACGGGCGACTTTAAAAACGCCACCCCGCCCGAGTGGCCAGGGCAATGCCACGAATAAGAGCCGTCTTCGGCATAGTCCAGCAGGGCCTTGAAAAACGGCGGCTGAATGCCCTCCAGATAGCTGCGCGCCTCGCGCACGATGTGCTTGGCCACAAATTCGGGCGTGTCCTCGAACATGTGAATAAACCCATGCAGCTCGCGCAAGATGTCGTTGGGCAGGTGCTGGCTGGTTTTGGTTTCGCCGTGCAAATAAATGGGCACGTCCAGGTTTTTGCGCCGCACTTCCTGAATGAAGTTGCGCAGACTCAGCACCGCTGGATCCAGATCGGGGCCGGGGCTGAATTCTTCGTCGTCGATCGATAAAATGAACGCACTGGCCCGGCTTTGCTGCTGGGCAAACTGGCTCAAATCGCCATAACTGGTGGCGCCCACCACCTCGAAGCCCTCGTTCTGTATGGCTTGGGCCAGGGCGCGAATACCCAGGCCCGAGGTATTTTCGGCACGGTAGTCCTCGTCGATGATGACAATGGGAAAGCGAAATTTCATGGCAAAACCCCAGCCAGGTTGTGGCAAACGCAGCGGCGAAGTGTAAGGACAAAGCGCCTCAATTCAGCCCGATTGAGCCGAATTGAAGCAAAAAGTGCGGACACATATCGTAGGATCGCGTTTTGAAACAGGAGAACATATGGCCGATTCGACCATTTGGTGGATCATTGCAGGCGTGCTGGTGGTGCTGGAATTGACCACCGGCACTTTTTATCTGTTGATGCTGGCGCTGGGCGCGGCAGCGGGTGCTTTGGTCGCCCACGCGGGCGCAGGCATCACCGTGCAGTTGGTGGTGGCCGCGGCTGTGGGCGGCGTGGCCGCCTATTTGGGTCACCTCTGGCGCAAGCGCCACCCCATCCATGCCGCCGCCATAGACGTGCTGGACGTGGGCGAAACCGTGCAGATCGACGCCTGGCAAGCTGACGGCACGGCCCAGATCCGCTACCGGGGCGCGCCCTGGGTGGCCGTGCTGCGCCCCGGCGCAGCGCAGCAATTGGGCACGCACCGCATCACCGAGCTGATGGGCAGCCGCCTGGTGGTGGAGCCTGTGGGCACCAGCGCCCATTGATACCCGCTTTCTTTTCATTCAACCCAAGGAATCCGCATTTTGGAAACTTCTCTCACCTTCGCCTTCATCCTGCTCGTCGTAGCGGCCATTTTTGTGATGCGCGCGGTCAAGGTCGTACCCCAGCAAAACGCCTGGGTGGTCGAGCGGCTGGGTAAGTACAGCCGCACATTGGGGCCGGGGCTGAATTTTCTGGTGCCGTTTGTAGACAAAGTGGCCTACAAACACAGCCTGAAGGAAATCCCGCTCGACGTGCCCAGCCAAGTCTGCATCACACGCGACAACACCCAGTTGCAGGTGGACGGCATTTTGTACTTTCAGGTCACCGACCCCACACGCGCCAGCTACGGTGCCAGCAATTACGTGATGGCCATTTCGCAACTGGCACAAACCACGCTGCGCAGCGTGATCGGCAAGCTGGAGCTGGACAAAACCTTTGAAGAGCGCGACATGATCAACGCCAAGGTGGTCGAAGCCGTGGACGAAGCGGCGCTGAACTGGGGCGTGAAAGTGCTGCGCTATGAAATCAAGGATTTGACGCCGCCCAACGAAATTTTGCGCGCCATGCAGGCGCAAATTACCGCCGAGCGCGAAAAGCGCGCTGTCATCGCCACATCAGAAGGCAAGCGCCAAGAACAAATCAATCTGGCCGACGGCCAAAAGCAAGCTGCCATTGCCAAGTCTGAGGGCGAAAAGCAGGCCGCCATCAACACCGCCCAGGGCGAAGCTGCCGCCATCACCGAAGTGGCCAACGCCACGGCCCTGGCCATTGCCCGCATCGGCACCGCCATTGGCCAACCAGGCGGCGAACAGGCCGTGCAACTGAAGGTGGCCGAAAAAGCCGTCGAAGCCTACAGCCAACTGGCGCAGGACGCCACCACCACGCTGGTGGTGCCCAGCAACATGACCGAGGTGTCGGCCCTCATCTCATCGGCCATGAAGATGGTGCAGGCCCAGCGCATCGGCTGAAGTCAAACCCAGCCTTTTTCGCCCATCTTTATATTCCAGCAGGCCGCGCAATGCGGCCTGCGCCGTCTTGGTTGACCTTGTCCAGACAGTTCGGGACGGTGTGCTGAAATGAACAAGGCCTCTTCAGCAAGAAATACCGTTTCTTTAGACCTGATTCATAATAAACAAACCATTTCATATAACTGTTTATGAATCTGCACCAGTTCCGCTTTGTTCAGGAAGCCGCGCGCCGCAATTTGAACCTGACCGAAGCCGCCAAGGCACTGCACACCTCGCAGCCCGGCGTGTCCAAGGCCATCATCGAGTTGGAAGAAGAGCTGGGCATCGACATCTTCATCCGCCACGGCAAACGCCTCAAACGCATCACCGAACCGGGCGAGCACGTGCTGCAAAGCATTGCCATCATCTTGCGCGAGGTAGGTAACCTCAAACGCATTGGCGAGCAATACAGCGCGCAGGACACCGGCACTTTGTCGATAGCCACCACGCACACCCAGGCGCGTTATGTACTGCCTTTGCCCGTGGCGCGACTGCGCGAACGCTACCCCAAGGTCAACATCAGCCTGCACCAGGGCGCACCCGACCAGGTAGCGCGGATGGTGATCGAAGAAAGCGCCGAGATCGGCATCGCCACCGAATCGCTGGCCAATTACCCCGAACTGATTACCCTGCCTTGCTACGAATGGGAGCATGTGCTGGTCGTCCCGAAAGACCATCTACTCTCAAAAAAAGAGCGCCTGACGCTGGAAGACATTGCGTCAGAGCCGCTAATTACTTATCACCCTTCGTTCACCGGCCGCACCCGCATCGACACCGCTTTTGCCCAGCGCCAGCTTAGCCCCCGGGTGGTGCTCGAAGCCATTGATTCGGATGTCATCAAGACTTATGTGCGCCTGGGGCTGGGCGTGGGCATCGTGGCCGAAATGGCGGTCAAGGGCGACAAAGACCCCGATTTGGTAGCCCGCCCGCTGGGGCCACTGCTGGGCCGTAATGTGGCGCGCATCGCGCTCAAGCGCGGGGCCTATCTGCGTGATTTTGTGTACCAATTTGCCAGCCTGCTGTCAGACCGGCTGGACAAGGACTTGATCCTCAAAGCCATGAACGGCCAGCACAACGATTACGAGCTTTAATCCTTTGCGCCACACCGCGCCACCCTTCCAATGACTGCCCACTCATCGCCCAGCTTTGCCTCGCGCCTGCCCCACGTCGGCACCACCATTTTTACAGTGATGTCGGCACTGGCGACTAAGCACCAGGCCGTCAACCTGGGCCAGGGGTTTCCGGATTTCGACTGTGACCCCAAGTTGGTCGACGCCGTGGCCAGCGCCATGCGCCAGGGCCACAACCAGTACCCGCCCATGGCCGGCGCACCCGTGCTGCGCCAGACCATCGCCGCCAAAATAGAGACGGTATACGGTCGCCGCACCAACGCTGAGACTGAAATCACCGTCACCGCCGGGGCCACCCAGGCCATCCTCACGGCGGTGCTGTGCTGCGCTGGGCCGGGCGATGAGGTCATCGTGCTGGAGCCGTGTTACGACAGCTACGTGCCGGGCATCGAGCTGGCTGGTGCCAGCGTGGTGCGCGTGCCGCTCACACCCGGCACGTTCAGGCCCGATTTCGACAAACTGGCCGCTGCCCTGACCCCACGCACCCGCGCGCTCATCATCAACAGCCCGCACAACCCCAGCGGCACCGTCTGGTCACCTGAGGACATGCAGCGCCTGAGCGATCTGCTGGCCCCCACCAACGTGCTGCTCATCAGCGACGAGGTGTACGAACACATGGTCTACGCCCCGCTGCGCCACGAAAGCGTGGCGCGCTATCCCAGCCTGGCCGCGCGCGCCTTCATCGTCAGCAGCTTTGGCAAGACCTACCACGTCACCGGCTGGAAAGTGGGCTACGTCACCGCACCCGCGCCGCTGATGGCTGAGTTTCGCAAAGTACACCAGTTCAACGTGTTCACCGTCAACACGCCCATGCAGCACGGCCTGGCCAGTTACATGGCCGACCCACGGCCGTTTCTGGACTTGCCCGCGTTCTACGCTGCCAAGCGCGATCTGTTCGCTCAAGGATTGGCGCAAACCCGGTTCCGCCTGCTGCCTTGCGAAGGCACATACTTTCAGTGCGTGGGCATCGATGACCTGAGCGTGCCCGAACGCGACTTGCCCGAAGCCGAGTTCTGTCAGTGGCTCACGCGCGAAATCGGCGTCGCCGCCATTCCCCTTTCGGCCTTCTATGGCTATGCGTTCGACCAGAAAGTCATCCGCTTTTGCTTTGCCAAGAAAGACGACACCTTGCATGCAGCACTTACCCGGTTGGCCAGACTCTGAACGCGCTCAGAAAAACGGAAATCTGGCTTATGGTCGAGACAGTAACTTTCCGTTACCTTCCTGCCGCAAATTGACTTGACAAGAGGGGGGGGAAAGTAAAAGAGACTGCCGCCCTGTCAAGCAAAATAAAAATGAGTCTCATCAGCGCCAGGAAGCCTCATGCGAATTTCTTATCTTGGTGTTGGCCTGCTCGTGGCTGCTGGCAATGCTCACCTGGTCTTCGGGCTGGAGTTGGCGGTATGTCTTTGGGGCAATCGACATCTGCTCACCTTATCAGTTTGCAGGTGTTGCACTTCAGATTTGAATCCGCCAGATTCCTGCTTTTGTATTTTCATATAGGAGCTGTAGTGAAAAAATTCAAATATTATCGTGCGACGGCAGTTGCATTGGCATATATATCAACTTTCGGAGCAGCCCATGCAAGAGGGAATGTTGAAATTGTATCATTATTAGGGAACAACTTAACTATTGCAGGCTGGGCCTGTGATCCAACAAAACCAAATGAATTTGTTGGGATCCATATGTACCAAAACTCAGCTTGGCTTGGTGGAGGCAATGCGCCAATTCCTAGGGAGGCCGCAGTTGCCGCCGTGTGCTCCAGCATACATTCTAATCATGGCTTTAGTTTCAAAATAGCACTGCCGACAAATTTAATTGACGGAGCAATTCATAAGGTTCAGGTTTATGCAGTTGGCTCCGCAGGGTATTCATCTGAGCTTTCACATGGAGTACAAAATAGCATCACATTTGGAACGACAGTAATAGCACCAACACAAATGGGCAATGTAGCAGCACGCGATCTTGATGTATTGCAGCCTGGAAATTATTTTGGCCATATTGGATTTTGGGATGGCACTAGGGTGATTGAGGCCATGAATGAGTCTACTGTTATTCAGTCTAATACATGGAGTAATTTTAGATCACGTGCCAGTGGTAAGACTTGGGACACACTAAAGCCAAATATACCATCAAGCGGCGTAATCACAACCTGTTATGAGCAAACTTGCTACTACGATGTAGGAGGAGCATTTGGCGGTGGAGCCACATCATATAATTACACGTCCGCGGGAATGCGATATGCGATGTCTAAGCGAGCGCTGTAAATACAGCAAATTGGTGCAACCTATTCTTACTCTGCCATCCCAACCTATGCCCAGCCAAAAGTAATCAATGGATTGTTGACATATCTACCTGTGCGAGGAAACTATAGGTGCGATACATTTCTTCGAGACCTTTTTGCCATGACGTACATCCCTGCGGGGCAGCCCTTAAATATTGTATGGGGTGGGGTTTGGGGCAGCGAGACATTTAAGTACAAGAAGCTTATAACTGGAAGCACAGCCTCCTGAAATTCAAATATGACCACATTATTTAATTCAGCAATATTACCCAATATTATTTACGAAAATATTAAAAATTTCAAATGACAGCGAATATAAAATGACGAGTCTCACAAATAAAACAAAAGCCATTATCCACAGAGCGACGGCTTTATGCTCAATATTGGCGACAGGATTTTTATTGCTAAGGAAGGTCTGCACAACCCCCGCTGCAGGGCGAGGTGACGCGTGAATGTTCACATGGCGAAACGAGCGTTGAATTTCTCATCGTTTTGCGCTGTTTTTGGTTCGCTTGACCCTG
>NZ_JBKEEE010000051.1:0-38497 GCF_047975795.1 Ottowia sp.
CGCTTGCGCGTGCGTTTGGCTGCAAGCTCGAATCCAGTGGTGGCAAGGCTTGTCTGTTGCATCGCTCCACTGTCTCAGATCAGGCCGTCATGGGGCTGACTTTTGCAGACCTTCCCTAGAAGAATTAAAAGATAAGTTTGATAGTGATTTCAAAGATAGCTTCACCAATGAATATATAGAAGATTACTCAAACAATAAATTTGAAGAGTTAGTTACAGTTATTCTACATTATTCAAGTAAAAACGAACTATCGTCATTTTTAAACAGCCAGAGGCAGGCTGATGCCACAAAAAAAACAGGCTGAAGCCTGTTTGATTTGAATAAATTACGGATTAAAATTCTGTTCTATAAAGAGAAATTTTTACTAAATCAAAAATCTTTTCAAAGGTTGGGAATACTGTCTCTGCAAGTTCATCAATGCTGATTGTTTCCGTGTAAATGGAAACATTCACATTGTCCAGCTCGTGCCCGATGAACTGGCAACGATGTTCCAAGCTGACTTTATTCTTCATTAGCTCATTATTTACGAATTTCCGCAAGCTGTGAAAAACAAGCTTCTCTCTTGTAATTCCTGCACTCTCAATATTTCTAGCAAACTTTTTGCCAACTGCATTACCTGTACCCTTGCCATCTTTCTCAATGTATTTAAAAATCTTATCAGTCTTAGACTTGATAAAATCCTCAATACGGTTGAAAACAAAGGGATGAATAGGAACCTCCCGAATTCCTGCAAGTGTTTTACTATCTCGAATAGATATGTAATTGACACCTGTAGAACTTACTTTAAATTGTTCTTTTTTCAGGCTTGTAATTTCACCAATTCGGCACCCAGTAAACAGGCCAAGTATTACAGCAGTTGTATAGTCTTGGTCTTTTGTTTTTTGTTCTTTGAAAAACTCACTCTTGAAGAAGAGTTCTATTTCTTCTTTTTCAAAGATGGCATAGCCACCTTTAAGCCTTTGCTTTTTTGTGAGTAATGCTCTGTTCTCTGCTGGGTTATCTTGTCTTGTATAACCTTGCTTTTTAGCAAAATTGTATAGAGCACGAACAATAGATATTTTATTATCTATTGTCCTAACACTATTGCCCTTATTTGCTAGATATTCCTGATACCTACTTACATCACTAGAGCTAACCCGTGTAATGGGTGGGTTCTTCAGGAACTTTGACAACTCTCCAATGCAATTCTTGTATGCAATGGCTGTTGCTTGTGTGAGTTGCTTACGGAGCAAAAAGAACTTCTCAAGCAGTTCGCCCAGCCTCAAGGCTGTAGGGTCATCTTGTGGAACTGCTGGGGCTGGTGCAAGTGCTGGGACTTGTTGAACCATCTGCATTGCTTGCAGTGCTTGCATTAGCCTGCTGTGGTCTTCTGGGTCATCTGCTTTGAGGATACCTCGGGACAAGTCCACCTCGTACTTTTCTGGGGTGACTTCATCAGTCAGGAGATGAGCAAAGTCTCCTATGGTTGGCTTTTTGTTCATTCTTAGACTGTTAAGCAAAGTAACAGCCCGAAGGATAGCAATCCTTTGATAGCTTGTTCGTAGTGACTTCTTGACCTGCTTGCCTCCGATTCGGGTGTGCAGGTAGTAAGTAGAACCAAGCAAGTAGATAGGTAAGCCGAGCATTGATTGCTACCAATGTTGCTACCATCTAAAAAGAGAAAACCCCTGTAACTCATTGAATTACAAGGGTTTTTTCATTTTGGCGGAGAGGGCGGGATTCGAACCCGCGGTGGGCTATTAACCCACACACGCTTTCCAGGCGTGCGACTTAAACCGCTCATCCACCTCTCCGCGAAAGGGGCAAATTGTAGCAGTACGCCTACGGCGGCAAAGGCGGTTTGCCGGGCCTGCCGCCACGCAGGTGGTCGGCTCGCGTGCTTTTACTTCGCCCACAACGAGGGCGATCTGTGAAGGCCGTGGCGTAGCGTCTCAGCGCGGCAGCTCGCTGAACCCCATCAGGAACTCGTCCACCGCGCGCGCGGCCTGGCGGCCTTCTCTGATCGCCCACACGACCAGGCTTTGGCCACGGCGCATGTCACCAGCGGCGAACACCTTGGGCGCGCTGGTGGCGTAGCCGCCTGCGGTTTCGGTGTGGGCTTTGGCGTTGCCGCGCGCGTCTTTGTCGATGCCAAAGGCGTCCAGCACGCTGGCCAACGGGTTGGTGAAACCCATGGCCAGCAGCACCAGATCAGCGGGCCATTCTTTTTCGGTGCCAGGCACTTCGGTCAGTTTGCCGCCTTTGAATTCGATCTGCACGGTTTTCAGCGCCTTGACCTTGCCTTTTTCGCCCACGAACTCCTTCGTGGAGATGGCAAATTCGCGCACTGCACCCTCGTCGTGGCTGGAGCTGGTGCGCAGCTTGATGGGCCAGTAGGGCCAAGTCATGGGTTTATCTTCCTGCTCGGGCGGCATGGGCATGACCTCGAACTGCGTCACGCTTTGGGCACCGTGGCGGTTGCTGGTGCCGACGCAGTCGCTGCCGGTGTCGCCGCCGCCGATGACGATGACGTGTTTGCCCTTGGCCGAGATCGCGTCCTTGACCTTGTCGCCGGCGTTGACGCGGTTTTGCTGCGGCAGCAGTTCCATGGCGAAGTGCACGCCGTCCAGGTCGCGCCCCGGCACGGGCAAGTCGCGCGACTGCTCGGCACCGCCGGTCAGCAGCACGGCGTCAAAGTCTTTCATCAACTGCTTGGCCGTCACGGTGTCTTTGGCCAGGTTGGTCACTTTTGTGCCGGGGCCGTCTTTCGGCATGGCCCCGACCAGTACGCCAGTGCGGATAGTGACGCCTTCGGCTTCCATTTGCTCGACACGACGGTCAATGTGTGCCTTGTCCAGCTTGAAGTCAGGGATGCCGTAGCGCAGCAGGCCGCCCACGCGGTCGTTCTTCTCGAACAAGGTCACGTCATGGCCCGCACGCGCCAATTGCTGCGCCGCCGCCATGCCCGCCGGGCCAGCGCCCACCACGGCCACTTTCTTGCCGGTTTTGGCTTTGGGCAAGCGGGGCGTGACCCAGCCTTCGTCCCACGCACGGTCGATGATGGCGTGCTCGATCGACTTGATGCCCACCGGGTCATTGTTGATGTTCAGCACGCAGGCCGCCTCGCACGGTGCGGGGCAGATGCGGCCGGTGAACTCAGGGAAGTTGTTGGTCGAGTCCAGCACCGCAAAGGCGTTTTTCCAGTCGCCCCGGTAAATCAGATCGTTGAAGTCTGGAATGATGTTGTTGACCGGGCAGCCGCTGTTGCAAAACGGTGTGCCGCAGTCCATGCAGCGCGCGCCCTGCGTCTTGGCTTGCGTGTCATCCAAACCGATGACGAACTCCTTGTAATGCTTCAAACGTTCGGCGACCGGGGCGTAGCCCTCTTCGATGCGCTCGAACTCCAAAAAGCCGGTGACTTTTCCCATGATGGCGTGTTCCTTGTTGCTGGCTTCTTACTTGGCCGAAGCCGCTTTCTTTTTGGTAGCTGCTGGCGCTTTTTCTGTTTGCGCTTGAGCCACTTTTCGTGCATGAATTTCGCCCAGCGCGCGCTTGTATTCGGTGGGCATGACCTTGATGAACTTCTCGCGCGTGGCGGCCCAGTTGTCGAGCAGATCGCGCGCGCGGCGGCTGCCCGTCCAGCGCAGGTGTTCGTCGAGCAGCTTCTTCAACTGTTCTTCATCGGTCTGGCCCCGGTGCCAGGTGCCGACGTCGCCAATGGCTTTTTGCTCAGACGCGGGGGGCACTTTTTCAAGCGCCACCATGGCCATGTTGCAGCGCTTGGCAAACTGGCCGTCTTCGTCGTACACATAGGCCACGCCGCCGGACATGCCCGCAGCAAAGTTGCGGCCCGTGCGGCCCAGCACCACGACGGTGCCGCCGGTCATGTATTCGCAGCCGTGGTCACCCGTGCCTTCCACCACCGCGCTGGCACCTGACAGGCGCACGGCAAAGCGCTCGCCCGCCACGCCGGCAAAGAACGCCTCACCCGCCGTGGCCCCGTACATCACCGTGTTGCCGACGATGATGTTCTGGTGCGCCACGCCCCGAAAATCCAGACTGGGACGCACGGCCACGCGGCCACCCGACAGGCCCTTGCCGGTGTAGTCGTTGGCCTCGCCAATCAGGAACATGGTGATGCCGCGGCACAAAAACGCGCCAAAGCTCTGGCCGCCTGTGCCTTCCATCTGGATGCGGATGGTGTCGTCGGGCAGGCCGTCGGGGTGCACCTTGGTGACCGCGCCCGACAGCATGGCCCCGACCGAGCGGTTGACGTTGCGCGCCGTTTCCATGAACTTGACCGCCTCGCCTTTTTCAATGGCGGGCCGGGCTTTTTCAATCAGGCGCTGGTCCAGCGCTTTGTCCAACCCGTGGTCTTGGCCGTCCACGTGGTAGCGCGGTACGTCGGCAGGCACAGCCGGTTGCACCAGCAGGCGCGAGAAGTCCAGTCCCTTGGCTTTCCAGTGCGCGATGCCCTTGCGCATGTCCAGCAAGTCGCTGCGGCCAATCAGATCGTCAAACTTGCGGATGCCCAGTTGCGCCATGATCTGGCGCACTTCTTCGGCCACGAAAAAGAAGTAGTTGACCACGTGTTCGGGTTTGCCCGTGAATTTCTGGCGCAGCACCGGATCTTGCGTGGCCACGCCCACCGGGCAGGTGTTGAGGTGGCATTTGCGCATCATGATGCAGCCTTCGACCACCAACGGCGCGGTGGCAAAGCCAAACTCATCCGCGCCCAGCAGCGCCCCAATGGCCACGTCACGGCCAGTTTTGAGTTGGCCGTCGGTTTGCACGCGGATGCGCCCGCGCAGGCGGTTGAGCACCAGGGTTTGCTGGGTTTCGGCCAGGCCGATTTCCCACGGGCTGCCCGCGTTCTTGATGGAAGACCAGGGCGAAGCACCAGTGCCGCCATCGTGCCCGGCAATCACCACATGATCGGCCTTGCACTTGGCCACCCCGGCGGCGATGGTGCCGACGCCGATTTCGCTGACCAGCTTGACGCTGATGTCGCTGTGCGGGGCGACGTTTTTCAAGTCGTGGATCAACTGCGCCAAGTCTTCAATCGAATAAATGTCGTGGTGCGGCGGCGGGCTGATCAAACCCACGCCGGGCACGCTGTGGCGCAGCCGGCCGATGTAGTCGCTGACTTTGCCACCGGGCAACTGGCCGCCTTCGCCAGGCTTGGCACCCTGGGCCATCTTGATCTGGATTTGGTCGGCGCTGCTGAGGTATTCGGCAGTGACGCCAAAGCGGCCTGAGGCCACCTGTTTGATGCGACTGCGCAGGCTGTCACCGGCTTGCAGCGGCACATCGCTGACCACCGCTTCGCTACCGATCACCGAGGCCAGGGATTCGCCTTGCTGAATGGGGAGGCCCTTCAGCTCGTTGCGGTAACGGCGCTGGTCTTCGCCGCCTTCGCCGGTATTGCTTTTGCCGCCGATGCGGTTCATGGCCACGGCCAGGGTGGCGTGCGCCTCGGTGCTGATCGACCCCATCGACATGGCCCCGGTGGCAAAGCGTTTGACGATTTCGGTGGCAGGCTCTACCTCGTCGACCGGAATGGCTTTGGCGGGATCGACTTTGAACTCGAACAGACCGCGCAGCGTCATATGGCGCTGACTCTGATCGTTGATGATTTGGGCGTATTCCTTGTAGGTGTTGAAGTTGTTCGCACGTGTGCTGTGTTGCAGCTTGGCGATGGCGTCGGGCGTCCACATGTGCTCTTCACCGCGCGTGCGCCAGGCGTATTCGCCGCCCGCATCCAGCATGCCCGAGAGCACCGGGTCGTCGCTGAAAGCCGAACGGTGGCGGCGGAAGGCTTCTTCGGCGATCTCAAACACACCAATACCGCCCACGCGGCTGGGCGTGCCGGTGAAGTACTTGGCCACCGTCTCGGCGCTGATGCCAATGGTTTCAAACAACTGTGCGCCGCAGTAGCTCATGTAGGTGCTCACGCCCATCTTGGACATGATCTTGGACAGGCCCTTGCCAATGGCCTTGACGTAGTTGGCAACGGCTTTTTCGCCGCTCATCTCGCCCGGCAAGTCCTTGTGCAGGGCGTGCAGCGTTTCCATGGCCAGCCAGGGGTGCACGGCCTCGGCACCGTAACCGGCCAGCACGGCGAAGTGGTGCACTTCGCGTGCGCTGCCGGTCTCGATCACCAGGCCAGCGCTGGTGCGCAGGCCCTCGCGGATCAGGTGCTGGTGCACCGCCGACAAAGCCAGCAGCGTGGGGATGGCCACGCGATCAGGGCTGACGCCCTTGTCGCTCAGAATCAGGATGTTATGGCCGCCTTTGATGGCGTCCACCGTCTGCGCGCACAGGCTGGCCAAGCGCGCTTCGACCCCATCGGCACCCCAGTCCAGCGGGTAGGTGATGTCCAGCACGGCAGAGTTGAACTTGCCCTGGGTGTGTTGTTTGATGTCACGCAGCTTGGCCATGTCGGCCGCATCCAGCACCGGCTGGCTGACTTCCAGCCGCATGGGCGGGTTGACCTGATTGATGTCCAGCAAGTTGGGCTTGGGGCCGATGAAGCTGACCAGGCTCATCACGATGGCCTCGCGGATCGGGTCGATCGGCGGGTTGGTCACCTGAGCGAACAACTGTTTGAAGTAGCTGTACAGCGGCTTGGTCTTGTCCGACAGCACGGCCAACGGACTGTCGTTGCCCATGGAGCCAATGGCTTCTTCGCCGTGCGCAGCCATAGGGCTGAGCAAAAACTTGATGTCCTCTTGCGTGTAACCAAATGCCTGTTGCACGTCCAGCATGGCGGGCGGCGTGGTTTCGACACCAGAAGTTTGTGGCTCGGTATCGACCGTGGGCAACTCGGGCGAATCGGCCCCGGCGGTGGGCTTGACCACGTCGTCCAGGCGAATGCGCAGGTCTTCGATCCAGCGCTTGTACGGTTTGGCGTTGGCCAAACTGGCCTTGACTTCTTCGTCGTCGATCATGCGGCCTTGCTCCAGATCGATCAGAAACATCTTGCCGGGCTGTAAGCGCCATTTGCGCACGATCTTGTGCTCAGGCACGGGCAGCACACCGGATTCAGACCCCATGACGACAAAATCATCATCCGTGACGCAATAACGGGCGGGGCGCAGGCCGTTGCGGTCGAGCGTGGCACCGATCTGGCGGCCATCGGTGAACACGATGGAGGCCGGGCCGTCCCAAGGCTCCAGCATCGAGGCGTGGTATTCATAAAACGCGCGGCGACGTTCGTCCATGGTGGAGTGCTGCTCCCACGGCTCGGGAATCATCATCATGGCGGCCTGCGCCAGCGGATAACCGGCCATGGTCAGCAGCTCGATGCAGTTGTCGAAAGTGGCCGTGTCGGACTGGTCGGCAAAGCTGATGGGGTAAAGCTTTTTCAGATCGTCGCCCAGCACGGGGGAACTCATCACGCCTTCACGCGCGCGCATCCAGTTGTAGTTGCCCTTGACGGTGTTGATTTCGCCGTTGTGCGCCACCATGCGGTACGGGTGCGCCAGCGGCCACTCAGGAAAGGTGTTGGTAGAAAAGCGCTGGTGCACCAAGCCCAGCGCAGAAACGCAACGTTCATCCTGCAAGTCAAGATAGTAAGCGCCTACTTGATCGGCCAGCAGCAAGCCTTTGTAGATGATGGTGCGGCTGCTCATACTGGGCACGTAGTACTCTTTGCTGTACTTGAGCTTGAGCGCCTGGATGTTGGCGCTGGCTGTCTTGCGGATGACGTACAGCTTGCGCTCCAGCGAATCCTGCACGATCACGTCGGCCCCGCGACCGATGAAGATCTGGCGAATCACCGGTTCTTTCTTGCGCACCGTGGGCGACATGGGCATATCGCGGTTGACCGGCACGTCACGCCAGCCCAGCACCACCTGGCCCTCGGCTTTGACGGCGCGCTCCAGCTCTTCTTCGCAAGCCAGGCGGCTGGCATGCTCTTTGGGCAGAAAAATCATGCCCACACCGTATTCGCCGGGCGGTGGCAACTCGACGCCCTTAGACCCATCAGGGGCCGTACCGGCCCGGGCCATTTCTTCGCGGTACAGCGCATCAGGCATCTGGATCAAGATGCCCGCACCGTCGCCCATCAGCTTGTCGGCCCCCACCGCGCCGCGGTGGTCCAGGTTTTCCAAAATCTTCAGCGCATTGGTGATGATGGCGTGGCTCTTTTCGCCCTTGATGTGCGCCACAAAGCCCACGCCACAGGCATCGTGCTCGTGAGCAGGGTCGTACAGACCGGTTTGTTGAAGGTGCAGTTTTTCGGCAGGCGTCGTCATCGCGCGTGTTCCATTGCTCAAATCATCGGGGAGGGCAAGGATAGTGCAGCGCAACTTAAATGCCAAGCACTTTAATTGGGGTCAGATCATAATTTACAGATCATTTTTAGATGCTCCATTTAATCGGGGACATATCAAATACGATAGCTGCTTGCGCATACCTGTAAATGCAAATACTCACTTTTAATCGGACTTTTGTTTGCTGATCGGGCGCCCCGCTCGCCCTCGTGCCACGCGCCGTTCAGTGCGCGCTTGCAAATCAGCGACAAAATCAGCAGTGCCCAGCGCCCAGCCACTGTGCGTGGTCTGCCCAATTTGCGTGCGCTGCTCGTTGCTCAGACCCGCATGCACCAGATCGGCATACGCCGCCTGCCGGGCAAACGGCGTATTGCCCAACGCCCAGTACAGCGGGTGCGGGGTGGTCAGCCCATCGTCTTGACGCAATCCGGCATGGTGTGCATAGCTGGACCAGGGGTAGTCCTCGGGCTGGGCCACCATGCCCACGCGCACCGGGTTCAGGTCGATATAAACCATGCAGGCCAGCAGATAGCGCTCGGCCTCGATCAGCGTGCTGCGGTAGCGCCCCTCAAACAGCGTGCCGCTGCGGTTGTGACGGCGGTTGAACTGCCGCACATAGCTGCGCCCGAACGCCTGCATCATCGTGGGCACGCCCTCGCCCGTCTCTGGCGTGGCCAGCAGGTGCAGGTGGTTGCTCATCAACACATAGCCGTGCACCGCCACCCGTGCTGCCTGCGCCTGCGTGCGAATACCGTCCAGCAGACACTGGCGGTCTTCGTCATCCAAAACAATGGGCTGACGGTTGTTGCCGCGCTGAATGATGTGGTGCGGGTAGCCAGGAAGCGTCAGACGGGGTTGGCGAGCCATGGGGCAATGGTATCTTGCCTACCGTCTTAATCTGACCCCAATTAGTCAGGCCCAGTTAGTCATTCTTTCCGCCATCGGCATCCCACTTCTTCAGCAGGGCCAGCTTTTCGCCGATCTTGATCTCCAGCCCTCGGGGCACGGGTTGATACCAAGCTGGCTCTTGCATGCCCTCAGGAAGATAGGTTTCGCCCGCTGCATAGGCGTGGGGTTCGTCATGGGCATAGCGGTATGCATGTCCATAACCCAGCTCTTTCATCAGTTTGGTGGGGGCGTTGCGCAGGTGCACCGGCACTTCACGGCTTTGGTCTTGCTTGACGAAGGCTTTGGCCTGGTTATAGGCCGTGTAGCCCGCATTGCTTTTGGGGGCAACGGCCAGGTAGATCACGGCCTGCCCCAGGGCCAGTTCTCCTTCGGGGCTGCCCAAGCGCTCATAAGTGAGCGCCGCATCGTTGGCGATCTGCATGGCCCGGGGGTCGGCCAGGCCAATGTCTTCCCAGGCCATGCGGACAATGCGGCGCAACAGGTATCGGGGGTCAGCGCCACCATCGAGCATGCGCGTCAGCCAGTAAAGCGCCGCGTCCGGGTGCGAGCCACGCACCGATTTGTGCAGGGCGGAAATCTGGTCGTAAAAGTTGTCACCGCCTTTGTCAAAACGTCGGCTATTCAAGGTCAGGGCGTTTTGAACAAAATCGGCACCAACGCTGTGCACACCCGCAGCACCAGCCGCCGTTTGGCATTGCTCCAGCAAGTTCAGCAGTCTTCGGGCATCGCCATCGGCATAGCCGACAAGGGTGTCCTGGGCCAAGTCATCGAACTCCAGCCCGTCAAGCGCCTTGTCCTGCGCGCGCTTGAGCAGAAACTTCAGCTCCTGCTCTGTCAGCGACTTCAGCACATAGACCTGCGCGCGCGACAGCAGGGCCAAATTGACTTCAAAGGAAGGGTTCTCGGTGGTGGCTCCGATGAAGGTGATCAAACCGCTTTCGGCGTAAGGCAGCAGGGCGTCTTGCTGCGATTTGTTAAACCTGTGAATTTCGTCCACAAACAAGATCGTGTGCTTGTCCATGGCGAGGTTTTGCTGCGCCTGCTCCATGGCGGCGCGAATGTCTTTGACGCCTGAAAACACCGCCGACAGGGCGATGAACTCGCACTGAAAGGCGGTCGCCATCAGGCGCGCCAGGGTGGTTTTACCGACACCAGGTGGCCCCCAGAAAATCATGGAGTGCGGCTTGCCAGACTGAAAGGCCAATCTCAGAGGCTTGCCTTCGCCCAGCAGGTGAGACTGCCCGATCACCTCATCCAAGGTCTTGGGCCGCAGCGCCTCGGCCAGTGGCGCGGAGGGCGTGCGTGCAAACAGATCAGGCATGGGGATCAGACAGGTTTCAGGGCAGCAGGGCTTGCATCATGGCGTTGGCTTAAGCCCATCCATCGTGCAGCCGCGGCCAATTTGTCCTGCGCACCAAACAATCATTGCCGCAGCACATCGGCACCGGGTGGCGGCTTGAACTGAAAACTGCTGGCGGGAACCGGCACATTGACCTGAATGTTGCTGAAAGTGAGTACCGAGCGTTGCCCAAAGCCATCGGCAATTTCCAGCGCGGTCAGCTCAGCCCCGCTGCCCCCTTGGCGAAAGCCGACATGAATGCTTTGCAACTGGCCGTCACCTGCTTTGGGCTGCGCCTTGACCCATTGCTGACCATCGCGGTCAGGCTCTTCTGTGAGCGTAAAGTCTTTCTCCAATGCTTTCAAATCAGTAGCGCTTGCGATAATGGCAGCAGGCGTAGAACCCAAGGTTTGCTCTTGCTCGCGCTGCGTCACCTGATTCAGATCAGCGTCGTAAAGCCACAGCGTCTGGCCATCGGCGACGATGGTTTGCTCAAAAGGCTTGCGGTAAGTAAAGCGGAATTTGCCAGGGCGCTGAAATTCAAAGTGGCCATTTTGAGTTTTGCTGCGGGGCGGCTGCCCCTCTTTACCCGGTGAAGTGACCACCTGGGTGAAATCGGCCTGACCAGAACGGGTGCCTTTGACGAACTGCGCCAGACTGTCCATCCCCCCGGCCCAGGCTTGTCCGCCAAGCACTGCCATACCTACCACCGCGCCCCACACCACCGTCTGACGCACGGTATCACGCAATTTTTTGATTTTCATGCGCATGAGATTCATCTTTCGTTGTGTGGTTCCATGCAGGCATTGGCCTACGCATTGATGCACTGGCAGGCGCTGTGGCAGCGACTTACCCGGCCAATTATTCTGGTCGTGCAGGCACCAGAATTTCGCGCTGCCCGCTGCCGCTCATGCTGCTGACCAGGCCGGCGTTTTCCATATCTTCGACCAGCCGCGCTGCGCGGTTATAGCCAATTTTCAGGTGGCGTTGCACCAGCGAAATGCTGGCTTTGCGGTTCTTTAATACCACCTCCACCGCCTGGTCGTAGAGCGGGTCTTTTTCGCCGCCGCCTTCACCAAGGCCACCGCCGTCTTCACCATCGACAGTGCCGCCTTCCAACACGCCTTCAATGTAGTTCGGCTCGCCCTGGGATTTGAGGTGCTCCACCACGCGATGAACCTCGTCATCGCTGACAAACGCACCGTGCACCCGAATCGGCAGCCCCGTGCCGCTGGGCAGGTACAGCATGTCGCCCATGCCCAGCAACGCCTCAGCACCCATCTGATCCAAAATGGTGCGGCTGTCGATCTTGCTCGACACCTGGAACGAAATGCGTGTGGGGATATTGGCCTTGATCAGGCCGGTAATCACGTCCACGCTGGGGCGCTGAGTGGCCAGCACCAAATGGATACCGGCGGCGCGCGCCTTCTGCGCCAGGCGGGCGATCAGCTCTTCGATCTTCTTGCCCACCACCATCATCAGGTCGGCCAGCTCGTCGATCACCACCACGATGTAGGGCAGTCGATCCAGCGGCTCAGGGTCTTCAGGCGTCAGGCTGAAGGGGTTGTAGATGAACTCACCGCGCGCCTTGGCGTCGTCGATCTTCTGGTTGAAGCCGCCCAGGTTGCGCACGCCGACCTTGCTCATCAGCTTGTAGCGCCGCTCCATCTCGGCCACGCACCAGTTCAACCCGTGAGCAGCCTGCTTCATGTCGGTGACCACGGGTGCCAGCAGGTGCGGAATGCCTTCGTAAACTGACATCTCCAGCATCTTGGGGTCGATCATCAGCAGGCGCACGTCCTTCGGCTCGGCCTTGTACAGTAGCGACAGAATCATGGCGTTGATGCCCACCGACTTGCCCGAGCCGGTGGTGCCCGCCACCAGCACGTGCGGCATCTTGGCCAGATCAGCGACCACCGGCTTGCCGATGATGTCCTTGCCCAATCCCACGGTGAGCAACGATTTGGCGTCGTTGTAGACCTGTGAGCCTAAGATTTCCGACAACCGGATCGACTGCCGTTTGGCGTTGGGCAGCTCCAGCGCCATGTAGTTCTTGCCGGGAATGGTCTCGATCACACGAATAGACACCAAACTGAGCGAGCGCGCCAGATCCTTGGCCAAATTGACCACTTGCGAGCCTTTGACGCCCGTGGCAGGCTCAATTTCATAACGCGTGATCACCGGGCCGGGCGCAGCAGCCACCACCCGCACCTCGACCCCAAAGTCCTTGAGTTTCTTCTCGATCAGGCGGCTGGTCATCTCCAGTGTCTCTGGCGCCACGCTTTCCTGGCGCGCCAGCCCGGCATCCAGCAAATCCACCTGCGGCAACTTGCTGTCGGGCAGCTCATTGAACAAGGGCTTTTGCCGTTCTTTGACCACGCGCTCGCTCTTGGGAACCTGCACCAAAGTCGGCTCAATCAATACTGGTGCGGGATGCTGCTCTTCGATCACCTCGCGCTCATGGTGCACTACCTCTTCGCGCTCTTTGGCGGCCTGTTTACCCATGGCCACGTCCTGGGCAATTTCGCGCCGCTCGCGCCGCGATTCCAGCCGCGTATACAGGCTGGCACCGATGCGTTCGGCCAAATGGCTCCACGAAAACCGAAAGGCCAGCGCCGACCCCAGCACCAGCACCGCAATGGCCAGCAGCGCCGAACCTGTAAACCCCAGCCATTTCACAGCCATAGGGCCACCCAAATAGCCCAACGCCCCACCCGCCGAGCCAGGCAACGCATCGTCCAGCCGGTACAGACGCGACCATTCCAGGCCCGTGCTGGCCAGCAGCAGCAAAACCAAACCCAGCCACCGCATGCTGCGCATAGACAACACGCGCGACCACAGCGTGCTTGGCCGCTCGCCAGCAGTCCATCGAGCATCATCATGGGCGTGCATCCAGCGGCCTGCCCCAGCAAGCCATGCGCTGATGGCCACAGCCACACACCACCACGCCGAAAAACCCAGCAGAACATAGGCCACATCGGCCAGCCAGGCACCCACCTTGCCCGCCCAGTTCTGAATCGGGCCGCTCGCCCCCGAGGTAGACCACGCTGCGTCCTGTGGCGAGTAACTGACCAGTGCCAGCGTCACAAACACAATCAAGGCCATGCCCAGTATCAGGGCCACTTCTTGCGCAAACCGCGCGACACCTGACCGACCGGACGATGTGGTCGGCGCATTATTGAAGGTATTGAGAGGGTAAGCCATGGATAAAACTACAGGTCGCGGGCAAGCTTACCGCATGCTGGCCGCAAAAAACGGCCGGGCGCGATCAACCCAGTGAGTTCAGCCGCTCTTTGACCACAATGGCCCCGTTGTCCTGGGTCTGGATAAAGCCGCGCTCTTCCAGATCCTTCATCACGCGGCTGACCATCTCGCGCGAGGCACCCACCATTTTGGCAATATCCTGGCGGGAAATTTTTTCGCGGATGATCATTTCGCCATCGCCTTGATCGGCGGTAAATTCAAGCAAAGCTCGAGCCACTCGCCCGTACACATCCATCAGCGCCAGCGATTCAATCTTGCGATCAGCATGCCGCAGCCGTTGCACCAGGCCGCGCATCACGGCATAGGCCATGGATGAATTTTCAGGCAAGCAACGTGCAAATTCCATGCGCCCCAGCATCAGAACATCGGTTTGCACCTCGGCGCGCACGGTCGCAGAATGGGGTTCGTTGTCAATCAAGCTCATCTCACCAATATGATCGCCGGGCTGCAGCGTGGCCAAGATCACTTCACGCCCCCGGCTGTCAGCGGTCAGCACGCGCCCTCGGCCATTGAGCAAAATGAACAAGGCGTTGGACTTCTTGCCTTGCTCCACAATGACTTCACCGCGCTTGAATCTGCGCTTGACAACCGCATCTGCCACAGCAGTGGCCTGCGTTTCGGTCAACATCGAAAACAAAGGCACACGACGAATCAAATCCAGGCTAGACAACATGGTCATGGCTATCAACCTCCAACCTTAAAATTTCTGATGATGTTCTTAAAATAGAAGCAATCAAGCTGTGTGCAGTAAGCCATGCAGCGTTGTTTGCGATCACTCCTATCCTATCGCAGCTTTGCCCAAAAGCCAAAACAAACCATGAACAACAGCAAACACGCCCAAGTACTTATTCTGGGATCAGGCCCCGCCGGCTACACCGCCGCCGTCTATGCCGCCCGCGCCAACTTGAAACCTTTGCTTGTGACAGGCATGGCGCAAGGTGGTCAATTGATGACTACCACCGAAGTCGACAACTGGCCCGCCGACGCACAAGGCGTGCAAGGCCCCGACTTGATGCAGCGTTTTTTGGCGCACGCTGAAAGATTCAATACCTCCATCGAATTCGACCACATCCATACGGCCAACCTGTCGCAACGCCCTTTTAATTTGACCGGTGACAGTCACACCTACACCTGTGACAGCCTGATCATCGCCACCGGAGCCTCAGCCAAATACTTAGGGATCCCCTCAGAGCAGGCGTTCATGGGGCGTGGCGTATCCGCCTGCGCCACTTGTGACGGTTTTTTCTATCGCGATCAAGACGTGTGCGTCATTGGCGGCGGCAACACCGCCGTTGAAGAAGCGTTGTATCTTTCCAACATCGCGCGCAAAGTGACCTTGGTACACCGACGGGACAAATTCCGTGCTGAACCCATTTTGGTTGACAAACTCATGGACAAAGTAACTTCTGGCCGCATCGAGCTGAAAACCTTCCACACCCTGGATGAGGTGCTGGGTGACGATTCAGGCGTCACTGGCATCCGCATCAAACACGTAGACAGCGGACAAACCGAAGACATTACGCTTAAAGGCTGCTTTATTGCCATTGGCCACTCGCCCAACTCCGACATTTTTCAGGGTCAGCTTGAAATGGAAGGCGGTTACATCAAAACGCAGGGCGGCTTGCAAGGTTTTGCCACCCAGACCAGTGTGCCCGGCGTGTTTGCTGCGGGCGATGTGCAAGACCACGTTTACCGCCAGGCCATCACCAGCGCAGGCACAGGCTGCATGGCAGCACTGGACGCTCAACGCTTTTTAGAGCAGCAAGACGCTTGAAGCCGGGAATATTCGATCAAGTACATCGCCAGCCACACGCTATAATTGCAGGTTTTGTGCGGGCAACATCGCTTCTTTCTTGTTAGCGCAGCCTGCACATGGGGCCACCGCCACCCCTTATCTGGCGAGGTGAGGCCGAAGCGAGTTGTGCCACACAACAACACAGTTTGTGGGCGCGGCGTCAAGCAACGGCTGTTAAGCGACTGGAGTCGAAATTCATGGCACGTGTATGCGAAGTTACGGGCAAAAAGCCCATGGTGGGGAACAACGTTTCCCACGCCAACAACAAAACCAAACGCAGATTCCTGCCGAACCTGCAATACCGTCGATTCTGGGTTGAAAGCGAAAACCGCTGGATTCGCCTGCGTGTATCCAGCGCGGCCCTGCGCCTGATCGACAAAAATGGCATTGACGCCGTGCTCGCTGACATGCGCGCACGCGGCCAAGCTTAAAAACCCGAAGGAGCTGACACCATGGCAACCAAAGGCGGACGCGAAAAAATCAAGCTGGAATCGACAGCCGGCACCGGCCACTTCTACACCACCAGCAAAAACAAGAAAACCATGCCCGAGAAGATGTCGATCATGAAGTTCGACCCCAAGGCTCGCAAGCATGTCGAGTACAAGGAAATTAAGCTGAAGTAATTCGGCGCTGACTTTCCCGCAAGGCCAAGCCCGCTCGCTCGCTCGCTCGGATTGCAGCGGGTTTTGAGCTCCCTGACACAGCAGCGGCAACGCGGCATCTGCCGCTAGAATTGCTAGCCAATCAATCGACGCGGAAGTGTGGCAGAGTGGTCGATTGCACCGGTCTTGAAAACCGGCGACGGGCAACCGTCCGTGAGTTCGAATCTCACCGCTTCCGCCAACAAAAAGCCCCGTGGATCGGGGCTTTTTGGTTGGTATGGTTGGTTCGGTAGTTACTTTCTCAACCCTCAACTCATGGCAAGCGGCGGGTGCTGCTACTTCAACACATCACCCAGGCACAAATACTTCATTTCCAGGTACTCGTCGATGCCGTGGCGCGAGCCTTCGCGGCCCAGGCCGGACTGCTTGATGCCACCAAAGGGCACGTGTTCGTTGCCGATGGTGCCGACGTTGATGCCGATCATGCCGCTTTCCAGTCCTTCACTCACACGGGTGATACGACCAATGTCGCGCGCATAAAAGTAGCTGGCCAGGCCAAACTCCGTCGCGTTGGCGGCTTCAATGGCCTCGGCTTCAGTCTTGAAGCGGAACACCGGTGCCAACGGGCCAAAAGTTTCTTCGCGCGCCACCAGCATGCTGGCTTTGGCGTTGGCAATCACGGTGGGTTCAAAGAACTGTCCTTTGAGCCTCTTGCCTCCGATGACCACTTTGCCGCCTTTCTTGAGCGCGTCTTTGACGTGCTTGTCGACTTTGGCAACGGCGGCGCTTTCGATCAACGGACCTTGCACCACGCCGTCTTCAAAGCCGTTGCCGACCTTCATGGCCTTGACCTTGGCGGCAAATTTTTTGACAAACTTGTCGTACACACCATCTTGCACGTACAAGCGGTTGGCGCACACGCAGGTCTGGCCTGCGTTGCGGTATTTGCTGATCAAAGCGCCTTCCACCGCGCTGTCGATGTCGGCATCGTCAAACACCAGGAAAGGCGCGTTGCCGCCCAGCTCCAGCGCCAGCTTTTTGATGGTGGGCGCACACTGTGCCATCAGGATACGGCCCACTTCGGTCGAGCCGGTGAAAGACAGGTGACGCACGATGTCGCTGTCGCACAGCGCCTTGCCGATGGTCGGCGCGTCCATGCCAGTCACCACGTTGATCACGCCTGCGGGCACGCCCGCACGCTGGGCCAGCTCTGCCGCAGCCAGGGCCGTCAGCGGCGTCAACTCGGCCGGTTTGATAACCACCGTGCAACCCGCAGCCAGCGCGGGAGCGATCTTGCGGGTGATCATGGCCAGCGGAAAGTTCCACGGCGTGATGGCCGCGCACACACCAATCGGCTGGCGGATCACGGTCAGGCGCTGGTTGTTGTCGGTGGTGGGCAGCGTTTCGCCGTTGGTGCGCTTGGCCTCTTCGGCAAACCATTCGACAAAGCTGGCGGCGTAAATCACTTCGCCCTTGGCCTCGGGGTAAGGCTTGCCTTGCTCGGCCGTCATCAGGCGGGCCAGATCGTCCCGGTGCTCGCGCAGCAGTTGATACCACTTCATCAAGGTGGCGTGGCGTTGCTTGCCGGTCAATGAGCGCCAGGCGGGCCAGGCGGCATGGGCGGCATCAATGGCGGTTTTGGTTTCCTTGCCCCCCAGATCGGCCACATCAGCCAGCTTGTGCCCAGTGGCGGGGTCAAAAACGTCAAAGCGCTGCTTGCCCTTGACCCATTTGCCGTTGATGAGGGCGTTGGTCTTGAACAAGCTGGGGTCTTTCAGCAATGCCAGCGGTGAGGCATGAACGGTCATGAAACATCTCCTTCGTGTTATTCATTTCATTGTAGGCAGGTCAGCGCATTGGCCGCTATGCGTGCCGGTCACACCAGCGGCATGACCATGGCCGTTTACAACAACGGTGACGCCAGCCGGGCAACGGCTTCAAACAGGCGCTGCCATGGCGACACCGCACGACGCTCTGGCACCAGCTTGCAGTGCGACAAATCGGCCTGAAACATGGCCGCCAGCTGCTGGTTGAAGTCGTCATCCAGTACCACCGCAGCGACTTCAAAGTTCAGCCGGAAACTGCGGTTGTCAAAGTTGGCGCTGCCGACCATGCCGTAGTACTGATCGACCAGCAGCGTCTTGGCGTGGAACATGCGCCCTTGGTATTCAAACACCAGCACGCCTGCGGCTTGCAGCTCGGCGTAGTACGAGCGGGCCGCTGCGCTGACCACCAGCGAATCGCTGCGCTGGGGCACGATCAGTTTGACCTGCACGCCGCGCAGGGCCGCGTTGGTCAGCGCCAACAGGGCCGCCTCGGTGGGCACGAAATACGGTGTGGCCAGCCACACACGCTCGCGCGCGAGGTTCAGCGCGTCAATCACGGCGCGGTGGATGGCCTCAGTGTCCGAATCTGGCCCCGAAGCCACGATCTGCACCGGCACCGGCCCGGCGGGTTCGGGCGGCAGCAGCACTTCATCGCGGCTGGCGCGCGCGCCTTCAGCGTACTGCCAGTCCTGCATGAACACGTATTGCAGCCAGCGCACGGCCCCACCACGGATCAGCAAATGGGTGTCGCGGTAGGCATCGTCAGGGCGCAAGTGTTCGTTTTCGTCGTCGGTGACGTTGATGCCGCCAACAAAGCCCACGCGGCCGTCCACCACCACGATCTTGCGGTGCGTGCGCAGGTTGACCAGCGGGCGCAGGCGGTCCAGCCGCGCCGGGTGAAACACGGCGAACTGCCCGCCCGCAGCTTCGTATTCAGCCAGCAGGTACCGATGCCTGCGCGACAGCAGCGCGGGCGATCCCACCGCATCCACCAGCAGCCGCACCTTGACGCCCGCTCGCGCCCGCGCCGTCAGCGCTTGCAGCAGGCGGGTGCCGGTCTGATCCGGCTCAAAAATGTAGTACTCTAGATGGATGTGGCACTGGGCCTGCGCAATCTCTTGCAGCAAGGCGTGCAGCGTGGCACCACCACTGGGCAGGATGTCGACACTTTGGGCGCTGGACACCGGCAGATCGGCCGTGTTGTGGATCAGCGCGACATGCTGGCGCGCCCACACCGGCACCTCGGTGTATTCGGCGCGCAGCGCATCCACATCCTTGCGGGACATCACCGACGCCCGGTGGTGCCAGCGCTTGAGGCGCTGGCGCTGAATGCGTTGCGGCCCGAAGGTGGCGTAAATGATGGCCCCCACCACCGGCAGCAAGTTCACGACGATGATCCACGCCAGCGTCGACACCGGTGACTTGCGTTGCATGATGATCCACAGCGTGAGCGCCACCGCCGCTGCCGCCCAGCCCCAAATCAGCCACAAGGGCCACGCAAAACCCAAGAACACCACGCCATGAACCCCAAACGGCGTCAGCATGATTTGACGGGCACCCGCGCCATCAACCCACCCGGCGCGCCCAGTCATCGGGCGCAAAACCCACAGTCACCTCACCGTCTGCAGCGCCTGCCACTTGACGCCATTCGACCACCGGGCGCCTGATGGCGCTGGGCTGGGCCGTCAACAGCGCTGCGGCGCTGGCCTCGTCGTGCACGGCCGCCTGCGCCGTCGCGTCCAGCTTGCGCCAGGTGGTGCCCTGGCGGTTGAGCAGCTTTTCCCACCCCACGGCATTCGTCCAGCGTCGCAGGTGTTCAGGCGGCACACCTTGCTTTTTGAAATCGTGAAACACCACATCCACCCCGCGCTCGGCCAGCCAAGCGCGGGCCTTTTTCACAGTGTCGCAATTGGGAATGCCGTAGAGCGTGACGAAAGTGGTCATGCCGATGATGATGCCACGGCCCAACGGCGGGTCTGTGACAATCGGCACCGACATGAAAACCCTTCAAGAATGGCTCGCCCATGCCGAGCGCCTGCACCCCAAGGCTATCGCGCTGGGGCTGAGTCGCGTGCGCGCCGTGGCCAGTCGTATGGACTTGCGGTTTGACTGCCCGGTGTTCACCGTGGCAGGCACCAACGGCAAAGGCTCCACCGTGGCCATGTTGGAGTCGATTCTGGACGCCGCCGGATTCCGCACCGGGGCCTACACCTCGCCCCATCTGGTGCACTTTGAAGAGCGCTGCCGATTGCGTGGCACGCCCGTCAATGCTGCCGAATTAGAAGCATCGTTCGCCCGTGTGGAAAGCGCTCGTGGCGATACTGACCTCACGTATTTCGAGTTCACTACGCTCGCCATTTTGGACGTGCTGGCGCGTGCCGGGCTGGATGCGGTCATCCTGGAAGTGGGCCTGGGCGGACGCCTGGACGCAGTCAACCTGATCGATGCCGATTGCGCCCTCATCACCAGCATCGATATCGACCACGCCGAGCTGCTGGGCCACACGCGCGAGCAGATCGGTTTTGAGAAAGCGGGCATCCTGCGCACCGACAAGCCCGCCATCGTCAGCGACCCCGTACCGCCGCAAAGCGTGATTGACCGCGCCACCGAGATCGGGGCCGATGTATGGCTGCTGGGGCGCGACTACAACTACACCGGCGACCAGCAGCAATGGGCCTGGGCCGGACGCGGGCGGCGCTACGGCGGGCTGGCCTATCCGGCCCTGCGCGGGGCCAACCAGTTGCTCAACGCCTCGGGCGTGCTGGCGGCGCTGGCGGCGCTGCGCCCCAGACTGCCGGTCACGGCACAGGCTGTGCGCTCCGGTTTGGCCAAGGTGGTCTTGCCCGGGCGCTTTCAAATCGTGCCTGGCCAGCCCGCCCTGGTGCTGGACGTGGCCCACAACCCCCATGCAGTGGCCGCGCTGGCGCTCAACCTGGACGCCATGGGCTTTTACCCCCGCACGCACGCGGTGTTGGGGGCCATGGCCGACAAAGACATCACGCCCATATTGCAACGCATGGCCCCGTTGGTCGACCACTGGTATTTCACCGATTTACCCACGCCCCGCGCCGCTACCGGTGCGTCCCTGCAAGCAGCGTGGCAAGCCATCGGCCAGCAGCGTCCAGGCGGCACTTCAGCCGTGTTCGTTACACCGCAGCAGGCCCTGCAAGCAGCCGCTGATGCGGCTACCCCCGCTGATAGAATCGTGGTCTTCGGATCGTTTTACACCGTTGGCGGCGTGCTGGCGCACGGCATCCCGCGTCTGCAAGCCGACCAGCACGGCCCAGACGCCCGCGGCTGACCCAGGATCTCCATGGCATTTTTCAAATTTCGCCAGCGCGGCCAGGCCCCCGCCGAAGCCCCCAACCGCGCCGCCAAGCCCACCGCGTCCCTGCATCAGGAATCCATCGACAACCTGCGCCGCCGCGCACGCCACCGCTTGCTGGGCGCTGCCGTTTTGGTGCTGGCAGCGGTGGTCGGCTTTCCCATGCTGTTCGACACCCAGCCCCGCCCGGTGGCCGTGAACGCGCCCATCACCATCCCCGACAAAGACAGCGTGGCCCCACTGCCTGGCCCTGACGCCGTCAACACCCGCGTGCCCGATGCGAGCAGCCTGGGCGAGCGCGAAGAGGTGCTGAGCGCCACCCCAAACCCTGGCACCAGCGCCGCCGCACCAGCGACTCCAGCCACGACTCCACCGGCCACCAACACCACTAACACCGCCACCAACAACAGCCGCGCTGACGCGCGTGCAGCCGAAGCCGCAGAACGCACACGCCGCGAAGAGCAAGCCAAGGCCCAGCGTGAAGAAGCTGCCCGAGAAACCGCACGCACGCAGCGCGAAGAAGACCAAGCCAAGCGCGATGCCGAAAAACGCGAGGCCGAAGCCAAGGTCCGCCGTGACGCTGAAGCCAAAGCACGCCGCGAAGCCGAGGCCAAAGCCCAGCGCGACGAAGCCGCACGCGCACGCGCCATTCTGGAAGGGCGCGGCAGCAAACCAGCCACAGCCAGCACCGGCACCAACGCCAGCAGCAACGACCAGGGCCGTTTCGTTATCCAAGTCGGCGCTTTTGCCGAAGACAGCGCGGTGCGCAGCGTGCGCCAAAAGGCCGAGCGGGCGGGCGTCAAAACTTACACGCAGGTGGTCAACACCTCCGGCGGCAAGCGCACGCGGGTGCGGGTGGGGCCATTCAGCAGCCGCGCCGAGGCCGAGAAAGCCGCTGCCACACTGAAAAAAGCGGGCCTGTCCGGCTCCATTTTGTCGTTGTAAACACAGGGGGAATTGGATGTGATGAGCGCTGTGGACTGGATTTGTATCGCCATTTTGCTGGCGTCATTGCTGCTGGGTGCATGGCGCGGCCTGGTTTATGAGGTGCTGGCCATTGCGGGCTGGATCGTGGCCTTTTTTGTCGCCCGCTGGATCGGCCCCACCGTCGGCCTGGGGCTGCCGATGGGCGAAGCCAGCCAATCGATGCGGCAGGCCGCCGGTTTTGCGCTGGTATTCGTGGTCACCGCTTTTATGTGCGGCATGATGGCCACCTTGGCGCGCCTGATGGCCCGAAAGATGGGCGCACGCCCCGTCGATCGCACCTTTGGTGCCGCCTTTGGCGTGGTGCGTGGCGTGCTGCTGCTGGTGTTGGCGGCGGCGCTTTTGCGCATGACGCCGCTGCACAAAGAACCCTGGTGGCAAACGGCTGCCAGCGCCCCGTGGCTTGAAATGGGGCTGACCCAGCTCCAACCTATGTTGCCAACATCTCTGAACAAACTGCTTTCGGGCGAAACCACGGAGCCTGCGCCCGCTCAATCCGGGTCTACGCCCACTCAATCCGAACCAGCCCTGCTCCCCATCTGAGGCATCAACACCATGTGCGGCATCGTCGGCGTTGTCAGCAACGCACCCGTCAACCAGCTTATTTATGACGCGCTGCTGCTGTTGCAGCACCGGGGGCAAGATGCCGCAGGCATTGTTACCCAGCAAGACCGCAAGTTCTTCATGCACAAGGCCAAAGGCATGGTGCGCGATGCGTTTCGCACGCGTGACATGCGTGCGCTGCCTGGCCACAGTGGTCTCGGCCAGGTGCGCTACCCCACGGCGGGCGACGCTTTCAGCGAAGAAGAGGCGCAGCCCTTTTACGTCAACGCGCCCTTTGGCGTGGTACTGGTGCACAACGGCAACCTGACCAATGCCCAGGCGCTGAAAACCGAGCTGTTTTCTACCGACCACCGCCACATCAACACCGAGAGCGACTCCGAAGTGCTGCTGAACGTGCTGGCGCACGAGCTGGAACGCGCCACGCGCGGCAATGCACTGGGGCCAGACCAGGTGTTTGAGGCCGTGGCCCATGTGCACCGGCGCGTGCGTGGCTCTTACGCCGTGATTGCGCAGATTGCCGGACACGGCATGGTGGCATTTCGTGACCCGTATGGCATTCGCCCGCTGATTTTTGGCCGTGGCCCAGACGGCGGCGTGATGGTGGCCAGCGAATCGGTGGCACTGGAAGGCACGGGCTTTACGCCTGAGCGCGACGTGGCCCCCGGCGAAGCCCTTTTTGTGCCGCTGGACGGCACAGCGCACACCCGCCAGTGCGCGGCCCAAACCCAGTTGTCGCCTTGCATTTTTGAGTTTGTGTATCTGGCCCGGCCCGATTCAGTACTGGACGGCATGTCGGTCTACCAAGCGCGCCTGAATCTGGGGCAAACGCTGGCCAAACGGGTGGTGTCCACGGTGCCGCCGAGCGAGATCGACGTCGTCATCCCCATCCCCGAATCCAGCCGCCCCAGCGCGACTGAGCTGGCGCGCCTGCTGGGCAAGCCCTACCGCGAAGGTTTTGTCAAAAACCGCTATGTGGGCCGCACCTTCATCATGCCGGGCCAGGGCGTGCGCAAGAAGTCGGTGCGCCAAAAACTCAACGCCATTGCCAGCGAATTTGCGGGGCGCAACGTGCTGCTGGTGGACGACTCGATCGTGCGCGGCACCACCTCGAAAGAAATCGTGCAGATGGCGCGCGAGGCCGGGGCCAACAAGGTTTACATGGCCAGCGCCGCGCCGCCCGTGCGCCACCCCAATGTGTATGGCATCGACATGCCCACCAGGCAAGAGTTGGTGGCGCATGACCGCAGCGTGGAGCAGATTCGCGAAATGATTGGGGCCGATGCGCTGATTTACCAGGACGTGGAAGCCATGAAGCGAGCTGTGGGACAACTCAACCCCTCAGTGGCGGGCTTTGAAGCTTCGTGCTTTGACGGCGTGTACGTCACTGGCGATATTTCTGACAGCGACATTGCGCGCATGAACGATCAGCGCATCAAAACGGGCGAAGACGACGAAGACACCTCACGCCTGAACCTGCCCAAAGCCACCGCAGCCTGACCACCATGCCTCAATCCTCAGACGCTGCCCCCGCTTTGCCAGACGGCCTGCACCCCGATACGCTGGCGCTGCACACCAGCATTGCCCCCAGCCCTTATGGCGAAAATTCTGACGCGCTGTACCTCACCAGTTGCTTCGTGCAACCCAGCGCTGCCGCATCCGCACGCCGCTTTGCGGGCGATGAAGACGGCTACACCTATTCGCGCACCAGCAACCCGTCGGTCACCGCCTTTGAGCAGCGCCTGGCCGCACTGGAAGGCAGCGAAGCGGCCATTGGCACATCCAGCGGCATGGCGGCCATCTTGCTGATGGGCATGGGCCTGCTGAAAAGCGGCGACCACGTGATCTGCTCACGCTCGGTATTCGGCAGCACCATCAAGCTGCTGGGCAGCGAGTTTGCCAAGTTCGGTGTCGAAACCAGTTTTGTATCGCAAACCGACGTCGCCGAATGGCGCGCCGCTGTGCGCCCCAGCACTCGCCTGCTGTTTGCCGAAACACCCACCAACCCGCTGACCGAGGTGTGCGACATTCGCGCCCTGGCCGATCTGGCCCATGGTGCCGGTGCGCTGCTGGCGGCGGACAACACCTTTTCCACACCCGTGCTGCAACGGCCGATGGCATTGGGGGCCGATTTGTCCATCCATTCGGGCACCAAGTTTTTGGATGGGCAAGGCCGGGCCATGGCGGGTGCCATTTGTGCCTCACGCCAGTTGGTGGACGATGTATTCGCGCCCCTGATCCGCACGGCGGGCATAGTACTGGCACCGTTCAATGCCTGGGTGATGCACAAAGGCATGGAAACCCTGGCCGTGCGCGTGCAGGCGCAAAGCCGCCATGCGCTGCGCGTGGCCCAGTGGCTGGAACAGCACCCGGCGGTTGATCGTGTGTTCTATCCCGGCCTGCCCTCACACCCGCAGCACGCGCTGGCCATGGCACAACAAGCCAACGTGGGCGGTGCGGTGATTGCCTTCAGCATCAAGGCAGACACGCCCGAGCAAGCGCGCGCCCGTGCCTTCCATGTCATCGACAGTTGCCGCGTGTGCCGCATCGCCACCAACCTGGGCGACGTGAAAACGCTGATCTGCCACCCGGCCAGCACCTCGCACGGCCGCCTGAGCGAAGCACAGCGCCAATCGGCGGGCGTGGTGCAAGGGCTGATCCGCCTGTCTGTCGGCCTGGAGCACCCAGGCGACATCGAAACCGATCTGGCACGTGGGCTGGATAATGCGTTCAATGTAGCCTGATGCTACTTTAATAATAGCTTATTACGCTTTATACACCTGCACTAGAGGCAAAAATGACTGATAAAAAATCATCTCTGCACGATGCCCCTGTGCGCACCCGCTTCGCGCCTTCACCCACGGGCTTCATCCATCTGGGCAACATCCGCTCGGCCTTGTACCCGTGGGCATTTGCCCGCTCGCAAGGCGGTGCGTTCATCCTGCGCATTGAAGACACCGATCAAGAGCGTTCGACCCAGGCGGCGGTCGACGTCATTTTGGAAGGCATGGCCTGGCTGGGCCTGAACCACGACGAAGGCCCGTTCTACCAAATGCAGCGCATGGCGCGCTACAAAACCGTGTTGGCCGACATGCAGGCACGCGGCCTGGTCTACCCCTGCTACATGAGCGTGGCCGAGCTGGACGCGCTGCGCGAACGCCAAATGGCCGCCAAGCAAAAGCCCCGTTACGACGGCACCTGGCGGCCCGAACCCGGCAAAGCCCTACCGCCCGTGCCTGAAGGCGTGCAACCCGTGCTGCGCTTTAAAAACCCGCTGGACGGCAGCGTGGTGTGGGACGACAAGGTCAAAGGCCGCGTGGAAGTGTGCAACGATGAGCTGGACGATCTGGTCATCGCCCGCCCCGACGGCACCCCCACCTACAACTTCTGCGTGGTGGTGGACGACATCGACATGCGCATCACCCACGTCATCCGCGGCGACGACCACGTCAACAACACGCCGCGCCAGATCAACATCTTCCGCGCCCTAGGTCATGAACCACCGGTGTATGCGCACCTGCCGACGGTGCTGAACGAGCAGGGCGAGAAGATGAGCAAGCGCCACGGTGCCAAGCCCGTCACCCAATACCGCGACGAGGGCTACTTGCCCGACGCCATGGTCAACTACCTGGCTCGTTTGGGCTGGAGCCACGGCGACGACGAAATCTTCAGCCGCCAGCAATTTCTCGACTGGTTCAACCTCGACCACCTGGGTGCCAGCGCCGGTCGCTTTGACGAAACCAAGCTGCGCTGGGTCAACGCCCAGCACTTGAAAACCATGGACGACGCAGCACTGTCACCGCTGGTGGCCGTGCAACTGCAAAAACGCGGCATCGCGGCGGACGAGCGCCTGCCCGCCCTCTGTGGCCTGTTCAAAGACCGCTGCGAAACCACCGTCCAACTGGCCGACTGGGCCATGCCGTACTACACCGACGTGCAGCCTTCCGATGACGACCGGGCCAAGCATGTGACCGAAGTCATTCAGCCCGCCATCGCCACGCTGCACGACAAGTTGGCTGAAGTGCGCTGGGATGCCGCATCCATCGGTACCACTATCAAAGAAGTGCTGGCCGCCCAGCAACTCAAAATGCCGCAACTGGCCATGCCTGTACGCGTGCTGGTCATGGGCACCCCGCAAACTCCGTCACTGGATGCCGTGCTGGCCTTGCATCACAAAGAAACCGTACTGGCACGTTTGAAAAAAGCTTGAGTGGGCCATAGAATTCAGCATATAATGCAAGGCTCGACACCCAACGGGGGGTATAGCTCAGCTGGGAGAGCGCTTGCATGGCATGCAAGAGGTCAGCGGTTCGATCCCGCTTACCTCCACCAGGTCTGTTGAGAACAAAAAGTCTGAAGGTTTTGACCCTATCGTCTAGAGGCCTAGGACACCACCCTTTCACGGTGGGTACCGGGGTTCGAATCCCCGTAGGGTCGCCAAGTTTTGTGGCGCTTGATTCCGCAAGGAATGAAAGCCACACCAACGCGGAGTGGTAGTTCAGTTGGTTAGAATACCGGCCTGTCACGCCGGGGGTCGCGGGTTCGAGTCCCGTCCACTCCGCCAGAATGCAACCCTAAGTGATTGATTCACTTAGGGTTTTTTCTTTGACAGAATACATTTCCACCTAAAACCAACCTGGTAGGGCGTGCAATCAATTGCAAAACGGACTGTGGCAACTGTCCTGGCAATTGATTGCAGAACAGATCGGTGCCTCTTTGGCTAGACTTACGTAACCAAGTCAGCAAGATTGAATATCGCAAGGAGCCACTTCATGAGCGAACCCGTCACAAGCGGAACACATTTCAAGCTACAAGGTGCGACAGCACTCCTGACTCTGGACGATGCCAGTTCGCGCAACGCTTTTGCTGGACCTGTGCGCGATGGCTTGCGCAATGCCCTGACTGAGATTCGCAACAACCGATCCATTCGCGCCGTGGTTTTAACCGGAGCCAATGGTGCTTTTTGCGCCGGTGGTGATTTGAGAGCACTGTCCACTGCCCATGAACAGCCCAGCGACGTGCTGCGTGACCGCATGCGGAACTCGAATGCCATTTTTCGCGATCTGTTGACATTGGATATTCCGGTGATTGCTGCCGTCGACGGTGCAGCTTTCGGCGCTGGCTTCAGTCTGGCCTTGACGGCTGACTTTGTGCTGGTGTCACCGCGTGCGCGCTTTTGCATGGTGTTTTCCCGTATCGGGCTGGTTCCCGATTGTGGTGCGACCTACACGTTACCGCGCGCTGTGGGCGCACAACGCGCGCGTGAACTGCTGTTGTCGACGCGTGAAGTTGATGCCGACGAAGCGCTGCGCCTGGGTATCGCCATGGAGCGCCACGACAGCGACCAACTACTGCCGCGTGCGCTGGCACTGGCCGAAAGCTTCGCCACCAGCGCTCCGCTTTCCACGGCAATGATCAAGCGCATGGCTTTGGATGCGGGAGCGCTGGAGGCCGCGCTGGAGGCCGAAGCCAACGCACAGGCATTGTGTTTTCAGACAGCGGCTTTTCGCGAGGCTGTGGAAAGATTTTTTAACAAACAACCACCCGCTTTCCGATGGCCAGTCAACAAGGAGCAATAAGCAAGAAAATGGTGAAAGGCAAGGTTGTCATTGTCAGCGCCTGTGGCGCGCACGTGATGGCTGGTTTGCCGTACTGACACCGCAAGATGCCGAGTTTGCCGGTCTGTGCCGCGTACTTGGTCGGCCGGAACTGGTGGAAGACGAACGCTTTCGCACCATCGGCGCACGCCGCACTTACCTGAAGCAATGGCGCGCCATCCTTGATCCACTGGCGAAGCAGCATGCCGTGGACGAACTTGTAGCGCGCCTTGGCGAAGCTGGGGTGCCCGCTGGGCGCGTCAACGCCAAAGCTGATCTGGCCTCAGACAGGCAGGTCATTCACAACGGCACGCTACAGACGCTGGATCATCCAGGCTGCGGCCCATTGAAAATGCCGCGGGCAGCAGCCTTGTTTTCACATTCAAAATCTGCACCACCAGCAGTTGCCGCAGGCAAAGGGCAGCACACGCGCGAAATTCTGCTTGAGATTGGCAAAGACCATGCCACCATCGACAAGCTTTACGCCGATGGTGCTGTGGCCTGATCGTCAATCCCAAGTGCTGCCTGTCACGCACAGGCTCCAAAAACTTGCACACGCACCGCCGGAAAGCACAGGGCAAAGCACGCCCCTTTGCCCAGTGTGCTGCTAATTTGAAGCTCGCCGCCATGGCGCTGCACCACGTGTTTGGTGATCGCCAGGCCTAGGCCCGTCCCCCCGGATTCGCGCGAGCGGCTGCGATCGACCCGGTAAAAGCGCTCACCCAGGCGCGGCAGGTGCTCTGGCGCAATGCCCGGGCCGCTGTCGGTCACGGCCAAGCGTGCCCGGCCGTCTGGCAACTGTTCCCAGCGCACCTCGATACGGCCGCCTGCGGGGGTGTAGCGCACGGCGTTGTTGATCAGGTTGGAGATGGCGCTGCGCAGTTCACTGGCTGATCCGGTCAGCCCGAACCCAGGCACCGGCCCAAAAATCAAGGACTGAGGCTTGGCGTCATCGGGGTACAACAGGCTGGACAAGGCACTGGCTTCGGTCTGGCACAACGCCATCATGGCACCCAGGTCCACTTGCTCACTCATGCCAGGCTGCGGGCTGCCTTCCAGGCGAGAAAGCATGAGCAAGTCGCTGATCAGTGTTTGCATGCGCTCAGACTGCGTGGCCATCATGCCCAGATAGGTGGCCCGCTCTTCATCGGTCAAAGGCAGGGTTTGCAGGGTTTCCACAAAACCGGCCAGCACCGTGAGCGGCGTGCGCAGCTCGTGCGACACATTGGCGATAAAGTCGCGCCGCATAGCCTCGGCCTGCGCCAAGGCGGTGATATCGCGCGACAGCAGCAACTGCTGCCCCGCACCATAAGGGAAAATCTGTACCGATAAACGCACCGGACGTCCGGGCCGATCTTGCTGCCCAATCAGTTCCACATCGCTGTCAAAGTTGCGCGCTGCCAGATAAGCCGTGAACGCTGGCTGGCGTACCAGGTTGCCAATGTGTTGCAGCAAATCGCGTTGCGCATCCAGCCCAAGGTGCGACCCGGCAATGGCGTTGAACCATTCAATGCGTCCTTCAGAGTCCAGCAGCAGCACCCCGTTGGGTGAAGCCTGAATTGCGGCCAAAAAATCATCCAGCCGCTGGGCGCTTTCACGCACCCGCTCACGCTCGCCACGCAGCATTTTGGCCACGCGATAGGCCGCATCGCCCCACAGGCCACGGGTGCTTGACGGGGCGTTCAGATCAGGCTCGCGCAGCCATTGCACAAAGCGCCGTCCGCGCAAAGTGTGCACCACCTGCACCGCCGCAGCCCCGCACGCCACACCAGCAAGCGCACCCGGCCAGCCCCATAGCCGCCAGCCCAGCAACCCCAGCGCGGTCGGCATGAAAACCGAGGAAAGAATGTCAAACAGCATGCGCCGCACCCAATGATCGTCAGCTACAGGCTGGCCAATATGTTGAGATCAACTGCTTTAACTGGACGGCCCATGCACCGCTGCAAGAGGCTGCGCCGTCAGGCGGTAGCCCGCGCCACGCACCGTCTCCAGCAAGGCGCTGGCAGGCCCCAGTGCTTCACGCAAACGCTTGATGTGCACATCCACCGTGCGCTCTTCGATGAACACATGGTCGCCCCACACCTTGTCCAGCAGTTGCCCGCGGCTGTGCACGCGCTCGGCATGGCCCATCAGGTAGTGCAGCAGCTTGAATTCGGTTGGCCCCAGCTTGAGCGGCTGCCCGTCGTAGCTGGCCCGGTGCGTGGTCGGATCCAGCAGCAGCGCGCCCATCGCCACCGGGCCGCCAGTTTGCTCGGGCGCGCGGCGGCGCAGCACGGCGCGAATGCGGGCCAGCATCTCCTTGGTGGAAAACGGTTTGACGATGTAGTCGTCAGCCCCCGCATCCAGGCCCGCCACACGGTCAGATTCATCGCTGCGCGCCGTAAGCATCAAAATCGGCACCGACTTGGTGCGTGCATCCTGACGCCACTTGCGCGCCAGCGACAGACCGCTTTCGCCCGGCAGCATCCAGTCCAGCAAAATCACATCAGGCAGCACCGCATTCAGCTCACGTTGGGCACTTTCGCTGTCCATGGCCCAGGTGGGCTGAAAGCCGTTGTGACGCAAGTTGACGGCAATCAGCTCGGCAATCGGTGCCTCATCCTCAACGATCAATACGCGCGGGGTGTTTCTCATCGGGCGGCCGATTCGACCCCATCGGGGCCACTGTGCCGCACATCAGCACCTTTGACGATGTAGATCACGAACTCGGCAATGTTCTTGGCATGGTCGCCGATGCGTTCAATGGCCTTGGCCAGGGTCAGCAAGTCCAGGCTGGCTGAAATGGTGCGCGGGTCTTCCATCATGTAGGTGATGAGCTTGCGCACAAAACCATCGAACTCGCGGTCGACATGGTCGTCGTCCTTGATGATGGCCACGGCGTCATCGGCGCTCAACCGCGCAAACGCATCCAGCGCCTTGCGCAACTGTTGCGCGGCCAGATCAGCCGCCATGCGCAGCTCGCCCGCAGGCAGCACCCGCGCTTTGCCTGAGTCAATGATGCGCTTGACCATGCGGGCGATCTTGGCCGCCTCATCGCCCACCCGCTCCAGATTGGCAGTGGTTTTTGAAATGGCCAGCAGCAAGCGCAAGTCAATCGCCGTTGGCTGGCGCCGCGCAATGATGTTCGACAGCTCGCGGTCAATTTCCAGCTCCAGCGCGTTGACCCGGTGCTCCGTGTCTTGCACCTGGTCGGCCACTTCGATGTTGAACTCAGACAGCGCGTACATGGCCTGCCGGATCTGCATCTCGACCATGCCGCCCAGCTCAAGCACGTGCGAGGACACCTGATTAAGCTCGTTGTCGAACTGGCTGGAAATGTGTTTGTCGGTCATGCGGTTTCCTTCAGGCCGTATCAGCCAAACCGGCCCGTGATGTAGTCTTCGGTCTCTTTGCGCTTGGGCTTGAAGAACAACTCTTCAGTGGCACCACACTCCATCAGCTCGCCCAGATACATGTAAGCGGTGTAGTCGCTCACGCGGGCGGCCTGCTGCATGTTGTGGGTGACGATGGCGATGGTGTAGTCGCGTTTGAGTTCGTGCACCAGCTCTTCCACCTTGCCGGTTGAAATCGGGTCCAGCGCCGATGTGGGCTCGTCCAGCAGCAGCACCGATGGCTTCACGGCCACGCTGCGTGCAATGCACAGGCGCTGCTGTTGCCCACCTGAAAGCGACAGACCGCTTTGGCCCAGCTTATCTTTGACCTCGGTCCACAATGCCGCCTTGGACAGCGCCCACTCCACGCGCTCATCCATATCGGGCTTGTTCAGCTTTTCGTACAGGCGCACGCCGAAGGCAATGTTCTCGTAAATCGTCATCGGAAACGGCGTGGGTTTTTGAAACACCATGCCCACGCTGGCGCGCAGCAGATTGATGTCCACGCTCGGATCCAGAATGTTTTTGCCATTCAGCAAAATCTGCCCCACCGCGCGCTGGCCGGGGTACAGGCTGTACATGCGGTTAAGCGTGCGCAGCAGTGTCGATTTGCCACAACCCGACGGGCCAATGAATGCGGTGGCTTTGCGCTCTGGAATGCCCAAGTTGATTTTTTTCAGCCCTTGAAACCCATTGGCATAGAAAAAATCAAGGTCGCGAATTTCCAGCGCCAGGCGCTCAGGTTCGCGGCAGGTGGCAGCAGGCGAGATCGCAGCCTGCGGGCGGGGTGTCAATACTTCCATGTCAGTGGCCCCATCAGGTGTTGAAAATGTTCGGTATCCATGCTCAATGCCCAGGTGCTTTGTCGCGGAAGTACACCCGCGCCACCACGTTGATGGCCAGCACCGCCAGTGTGATCAGCAGCGCGCCACCCCAGGCCAGGCGAATCCAGTTGTCGTACGGACTCATGGCGAACTGGAAAATCACCACCGGCAGGTTGGCCATGGGTTGCCCCATGTCGGTGCTGAAAAACTGGTTGTTGAGGGCGGTGAACAGCAATGGCGCTGTTTCGCCACTGACGCGGGCAATGGCCAGCAACAGGCCCGTGATCACCCCGCTGCGCGCTGCGCGCAAGGTAATCATCAGCGACACCTTCCAGCGCGGCGCACCCAGGGCGGCAGCCGCCTCGCGCAGGCTGCCGGGCACCAGCCGCAACATGTTTTCGGTAGTGCGCATCACCACAGGAATGGCGATCAGCGACAGCGCCAGCGAACCCGCATAACCCGAAAAGCGCCCCGTCGGTGCCACCAAAATGGCGTAGACAAACAAACCCAGCACGATGGACGGCGCTGACAGCATGATGTCGGTCACAAAGCGCGTGACCTCGGCGGTCTTGCTCTCGTCGCCGTATTCGGCCAGATACAGCCCGGCCAGAATGCCAATCGGGGTCGACACCAGCACCGTCAGGCCCAGCATCATCAAACTGCCTACGATGGCGTTGCGCAGGCCACCACCTTCAGAGCCAGGCGCGGGCGTATCGTGAATAAACATATTCAAATCGACCGCCGCCAGGCCCTTGCCCAGCAGCACGAAAAGAATCCACAACAGCACGATCAAACCCACCACCATGGCCCCCATCGACAGGGTCAGCCCAATGGCGTTGGCCGTACGGCGCTTGCGGTACAAGGCATTGGCAGTTTGCATGGTTTATCAGGTGCCTTTGGCGCGCTCGGCGCGGATGATCATGATCTTGGCCAGTGCCAGCACCACAAAGGTGATGACGAACAGCAAAAAGCCCAGAGCGAACAGTGTGGTCAGGTGCAGATCAGCCGCCTCGCCAAACTCGTTGGCCAAGGTGGAGGCAATCGACGTGCCTGATGAAAACAGCGACGAAGGCATGCGGTTGGCATTGCCAATCACGAACGTGACGGCCATGGTTTCACCCAGCGCACGCCCCAAGCCCAGCATGATGCCGCCAATCACACCCTTTTGCGTGTAAGGCAACACCACCTTGCGCACCACTTCCCAGGTGGTGCAGCCCAGGCCGTAGGCCGACTCGCGCAGGATGGGCGGTACGATCTCGAACACATCACGCATCACCGCCGCGATGTACGGCAAGATCATGAAAGCCAGCACAATCGCCGCCGCCAAAATGCCCATGCCGTTGACCGCACCGCCAAACAGCCAGCCCACCAGCGGCATGCCGCCCAGCACCTGCTGCAAAGGCATTTGCACGTAGTCGGCAAACAAAGGCGCAAACACAAACAGGCCGAACATGCCGTAAATGATGGACGGCACTGCGGCCAGCAACTCGATTGCGGTGCCCAACGGCCTGCGCAGCCAGGCGGGGCAGTTCTCGGTCAAAAACAGGGCTATGCCGAACGCCAGCGGCACCGCCAGCAGCAGCGCTATGCCCGCGCTGAGCACCGTGCCCACAATGGCAATGGCCGCGCCAAACTGCTCGTTAACGACGTCCCACTCCACCGTCCACAAAAACTGAACGCCAAAGGTTTTGAAGGTGGGCCAGGCGCTGATGAACAGCGACACCAAAATGCCCGCCAGCGCCGCCAGCACCAGCAGAGAAAACAGTTGCGTGCCACGGTGAAACAGCGCGTCTTGCCAACGCTGGCGCCGGGCAATGGCAGCAACGTTCTGGTTTTTCTGGTCTTGCGCCGGAGTTTCAGACCCTGGCGCGCTGTTCAGTGTGGTCATTGAGACACTCATGCTGTCCTCATGCGCTCAATTATCGGGGGCGATCAAACATCAGGGTGATCAAACGGTCTGCCAGCCCAAGCACTCTGCGCGAGTGCGATCCGGCTGACAGCTTGAATGCATCAACCGTCGATCTCACTTGGTGCTGATCTGCGTCCACACTTTGGCGCGAATTTCGCTGGTCAGCGTGTCAGGCAGCGGCACGTAATCCAGCTCGCTGGCCGACTGCTTGCCGTTTTTGAAAGCCCAGTCGAAGAACTTCAGCACCTCGGCCGACTGCGCCTTGTCGGCCGGCTCCTTGTACATCAGGATGAACGAAGCAGTGGAGATGGGCCACGACTTGTCGCCCTTGGCGTTGACCATCGACACTCCCATACCCGGCGCGCTGAACCAGTCCACGCCGTTGGCGGCCGATGCAAACGTGGCGTCGTCGGGCGACACAAAATTGCCCGCCTGGTTCTGGATCTGCATGTAGGTCAGCTTGTTTTTCTTGGCGTAGGCGTATTCCACATAGCCAATGGCACCTTTGATGCGGCCCACGTTGGCGGCCACACCTTCGTTGCCCTTGCCACCGATGGAGCTGGATGCGGGCCACTTGACGGCATTGCCCTTGCCCACCTTGTCGGCCCAGTCTTTGCTGACCGTATTCAGGTAATCCGTGAAGTTGAAGGTGGTGCCCGAACCATCGGCGCGGTGCACCACGGTAATAGCCTGATCGGGCAGTTTTTTTCCAGGGTTCAGGGCGGCAAATTTGGGGTCGTTCCACTTGCTGATGGTGCCCATGAACATCTCAGCCAGTACCGGGCCGGTCACGCGCAAGTCGCCAGGCGCAAAACCCTCCACATTCAGCACCGGCACCGTACCGCCAATGATGGCGGGAAACTGCACCATGCCGTCCTTGGCCAGGTCATCGCCTTTCACAGGCGCATCGCTGGCACCAAAAGCCACGGTCTTGGCCCGAATCTGGCGCACGCCGCCCGACGAGCCGATCGACTGGTAATTCAAGCCCACGCCAGACGCCGCCTTGTAGCCTTCGGCCCACTTGGCATACACCGGGTACGGAAAACTGGCCCCCGCACCCGTGATGTCGGCCGCATACGCGGCTGTGCCCACCAATGAACCCAACGCTGTGACAGCCAATACCTTGAGGAATGCACGCTTCATGTGAAACACCTTTGTTGAAGTGATGTGGATGAAGCGACTTTATGGAATCAATGTGACAACTTTGTGACGTCACCCTTTCTTCACGAACCGGCTGCGGTGATGCCCCGTCACCCGAATCGGCCACAATCGCCTCCATCGCGTGCATTGGGACATGCATTTGGACGCGCATCTGGTTTTGGACTACCTTCTCACACATCTATGCAAACTGGTCAGCGCCTCGCCGCTGTGGACATGGGATCCAACAGCTTTCGCCTTGAAATCGCCAAGCTCGAGCTGGGCCAGCTTCAGCGCATGGAATACCACAAGGAAACCGTGCGCCAGGGCGCGGGCCTGGACGCCGACCGCCGCCTGTCCCAAGACGCCATGCAGCGCGGCTGGAACTGTCTGGCCCGTTTTGCCGAGCGCTTGTCCAGCTTTGAAACCAGCCAGGTGCGCGCCGTGGCCACCCAAACCCTGCGTGAAGCGCGTAACCGCGACGAATTCATTGGCCGCGCACAAGACATTCTGGGCTTTCCCATCGACGTCATTTCTGGCCGCGAAGAAGCGCGCCTGATCTACCAGGGCGTGGCCCACTTGCTGCCCCAGTCGGACGAGCGCCGCCTGGTGCTGGACATCGGTGGCCGCTCAACCGAGTTGATCATCGGCAGCGGCTACACCCCCCACACCATGGAGTCGTACCGCGTCGGCAGCGTGGCCTGGTCGATGCGCTACTTTCCTGACGGACAGCTCAGCACCAAAAACTTCGAGCGTGCCGAAATCGCCGCCAAAGCCGTGATGGACGAAGCCATCACCACCCACGGGCCGACGCACTGGGACGTGGTTTATGGCTGCTCAGGCACGGTGGGCGCGATTGCCGATGCCCTGCTGGCGGCTGGCCGCGTGCCCGCGCGCCACATCGTCACACGCGACAATTTGCACTGGCTGCGCGACAAACTCATCAAAGCGCGCCGCACCGACGCCATCCGGCTGGAAGGCATCAAAGAAGACCGCCAGCCCGTGATTGCCGGCGGCCTGGCGGTGCTGTGCGCACTGACCGACCTGCTGGACATCGACCAGTTGCAATACGCCTATGGCGCACTGCGCCACGGCGCGCTGTACGACATGCTCGACCGCGCGCACCACGACACCGACGTGCGCGCCGCCGCCATCGAATCACTGGCCCTGCGCTTTCAAATCGACCAGCCCCAAGCCGCGCGCGTAGCCCGCACCGCCTTGCGCCTGTTCAGCCAGATCGGCACGGGCCTGAAGAAAAAGCAGCGCCACGAGGCCGAACGCCAAATCGAATGGGCCGCCCGGTTGCACGAAATCGGTGTGCGCATCTCCCACGCCGACCACCACAAACACGGCGCTTACATCCTGGACAACACCGACGCCTCAGGCTTTGCCCTGCATGAGCTGCACCACCTCAGCCGATTGGTACTGGGCCACCGTGGCAAGCTGCGCAAACTTGAAACCGCATTGGACGATCCGCTGTTCGTGCAACAACTGCTGGCCTTGCGCCTGGCCGTCATCTTGTGCCACGCCCGGCAAGACCCCGACGACGCCCACCTCACCCTGCGCAGCGACAAAAACGCCTCCGACCAAGGACTTGTATTGAGTTTTCGCAAAAACTGGGATCACGACTGGCCCCAATCCGCCCACCTGCTGCGCGAAGAAGTGCTGGCCTGGCAGCGCACACCTTGGAGCCTGCGGCTCAGGGCCTGTTAACGCCAGAGCGCATTCACATGGCCTTCTGAGTCATAGCGTCTAGGCATCAGTTTTCTCGTGACCGCCTCGGCACCTGTTACATCCAGTGCCGATCATCGGCACGCGCCTGCGCACCTCCGGTGGTTATAGTGTGACACCCCTCAACCAACCCATCCGAAAGGAGATGAAGTGGCCTACGAATTCATTACCACCCGCACAGAAGCCGACCAAGTCGGCATCATCACCCTCAACCGCCCCAAACAGCTCAACGCCTTGAACGGCCAGTTGATGCGCGAGCTGGGCCAGGCGCTGAAAGAGTTTGACGCCAACCCCGCCATCGGCTGCATGATCGTCACCGGCAGCGAAAAAGCCTTTGCCGCCGGTGCCGACATCGGTGCCATGGCCAGCTACAGCTTTGCCGACGTGTACCGCGACGACTACATCACGCGCGACTGGGAAACCATTCGCTCGGTTCGCAAGCCGGTGATTGCCGCAGTCAGCGGTTTTGCGCTGGGTGGCGGTTGCGAGCTGGCGATGATGTGCGACTTCATCATCGCCGCCGACAACGCCAAGTTTGGCCAGCCCGAAATCAAGCTGGGCGTCATCCCCGGCGCAGGTGGCACGCAGCGCTTGCCGCGCGCTGTGGGCAAATCCAAAGCCATGGACATGGCGCTCACGGCCCGCATGATGAACGCTGAAGAAGCCGAGCGCAGCGGCCTGGTCAGTCGTGTGGTGCCATCGGACAAGCTGATGGACGAAGCGCTGGCCGCCGCCATCACCATCTGCGGCTTTGGCCAACTGGCCGTCATGGCCGCCAAGGAATGCGTCAACCGCGCCTTCGAGGGCACACTGTCCGACGGCGTCAGCTTTGAGCGTCGCCTGTTCCACGGCCTGTTTGCCACTACCGACCAAAAAGAAGGCATGGACGCCTTCGTCAACAAGCGCGCGCCGGTATTCAAGCACCAATAACAACACCGCATGCCTTGCAGCCTGTCGACCAACTGGCTGACATATATAATGCGCGGTTGCCGGTGGTATAGCTCAGATGGTTAGAGCGTGGGATTCATAACCCCAAGGTCGGTGGTTCGATTCCACCTACCACCACCA
>NZ_JBKEEE010000069.1:0-1648 GCF_047975795.1 Ottowia sp.
CGTCTCGCTGCAATACCTTTCAGGCATGCGCTGGCCGGTGCGCCGCACCGGCATGGCGCTGGCCGTCGTCGCCACCGCCTGCGCGCTGTGGCTGCCCATGCACAGCCTGGAGCCCTTCTTGCTGATGCTCAGCTCGGTGTTCGTGCCGCTCTTTGGCGTCGTCATCGCCCAGCATGTCTGGCGCGGCGCACCTGCGGAACGCACCGTGCACCTCGGCCCGGCGCTGGTGTGGCTGGCCGGCATTGCCGTTTTTCACCTGGGCGCCCAGTGGTGGCCCGCCTGGGGCTCGGCGCTGCCGGCTCTGGCCTTCACCTTCGCGCTCGCCAGCGCGCTCAGGCTGAGCAGCCGCCGCTGAGGGCGGGCTACAAGCCTGCATCAGGCCTGCATCAAACCTGCCGGGTGACCGCCTTGCTCAGCAGGCCTGGTGAGACCTTCCAGTTCTGGCCTTCGTCGGTACGCACGCTGGCCGTCTTCTTGTTCAGGCGCAGCACCACGCCGCGCTTGACGCTGCCGTCGTTGGCCGTGAACTGCACGCGGTCACCCTCGGCAAACTGCGCCAGAGCCACCGTGCTCTTGGCCTGCGCCAGCAGGTTCAGCCGCTCGACCACCATGCGGTTGAGGTACAGCAAGTCGTCCTCGCCCATGTGGCGCAGCGCCTGGGTGAACATCTCGCGGTCCAGAAGGGTTTGTTTTGAAGTCATGATGGGTTGATTCAGTTCGGCTATCGAGCAGCTACAGAGCATCCTGGCAAAAAACCGTCGGCGTGACGATGCGAGCGCGGCCCACGCTGCCTCGCTGCAGCAAGCCGGCTCGCCGGTCACCCGTGACCAGATAGTCGGCTTCGCCTTCCAGGGCCATGGCCAGCAAAAACTCGTCGGCAGGATCAGCGGCCGACACGCCCTCAGGCAAGGCTGGCAATGCCCCGAGCACCACGGCGCGCTGCAAATTGTTGACCATCGTGCCCACCCGGTGCGCCGGCAAAATGGCTTTGAGCTTGGGATAACGGCTCACGCGGCGCAGCTCCTCCAGTTGCACCGCAGAAGTCACCAGATCAAAACTGCCCGCGCGCCAGGCGCGATAAATGGCCTCAGGAGCGCCGTAGGGAGAAATCAACGCTGCCAGCAAGACGTTGGTGTCAAGGATCACAAGCATCAATGCTCACGCGCCCACTGCACAGCCTCGTCAATCAGGTCGTTCAACGCGGTCTCGTCCATGTCTGCTGCTGCAGCTTTGGCCTGGCTGGCAGCGCTTTCCAGCAGGTAGGCGCGAACCGCCTCCTCGATGAAGCGCGACAAATCGCCCTTGCGACCACCGCCCTGCGCAGCGATGAACATGCGCACAGACTGATCCATTTCAGACGATACGGCCAGATTCCAACGGACCACGCTCATGACGACCTCCAACCCAAATGGGATGCTTGTGCGGATAAGCACATAAGCATTTATACACTCAAATACGATTTCACCAGTCATCATGCGCCCAGCCCTTGATCTCCCGCGATTTGCCCTTATCATCAGCACTCGTTGGAGCTGAGTGCTAACAACCGCCCGGCTCCTTCGCTGATCCGGCCTGCGCCTGCCTCGGTTTCCTGGGCGGCGGGCCAAAAAACCTTTTTATTTCTTGTACTTAGGAGTAAGCATGAAGCTGC
>NZ_JBKEEE010000009.1:0-3296 GCF_047975795.1 Ottowia sp.
GCGAGCTGCAAGCCAACGGTGGCCGCATGGACTTGCTGCCCGCTGGCGCGCTGCAAAACGTGCCACCCAAGGCTGTGGACGGCCTGTACGGTTATGCCGACCGCATTGCCAAGAGCAACGACCAAACCAGTGAATGGCTTTATGCCAAGTTGGCGGGCAACCCGCAGGCGCTGGGCAGCATGAGCGACGATCAGTTTTTTGCGCTACGCAAGGAACTGAGTGAGGCTGATTTCAAGCACTTCTCCAAGGAGCGCGCCAAGGCGCAAGGCAAGAGCGATGAGGCTGGGGCCAGCAAGGCGGGCGACCTCAACAGCTCGGCCATCAAGACCGGCCTCGATCAGCGTATGCGCGTGTTGGGCGTTGATCCGACGCCCAAGGACGGCAGCAACGACGCGGGCCGTGTGGGGGCGATCCGGCAGTACGTTGACCAATACTTCTACGCCGCGCAAAAGGACGCAGGCAAGAAGTTCAGCGATGCCGAGGTCAACGCGCATCTCGATGCCATGTTTGCCAAGAACCAGACGATAAAGGGTTGGTTCTCCGACTCCAGCAAGCCGATGCTCACCATGAAGGCGGGCGACATTCCGGGCGTCGACCGTGACAACCTGAGGTCGGCCATGGAATCGGCTGGCATCAGCGACCCAACCGATGCCCAAATGCTCGGGGCCTACTGGAACTTGCAGACCTTGCGGGACAAGGCGAAGCAAGGTCAGGTGCAGCGATGAACGAATTTGACCAGGCGGTTGCTGGCCTTTTGCCTATGGGCGACGGGGACGATTACTCTCAAGCTGTTCAGCAATCGCTCCAGCCCACAGGCGGCACTTCTGCGCGCCTGGGTTTTTTGAGTGGGTTCGACCGCGACCCAGACAGCTATGCCGAGGCTCGCCGGGTGGCGCAGAGTACCGGCGTTCCAGTGGACACCGTGCTGGCGCTGCCGAAGGAGATGAAAAAGCAGGCGGCGATGGGCTCGATTGACTTCGACGCCCTGGCCGCCACGTCGCCCGCTGCTGCCGCGTTGCTGGCCGATGTTGAGAAAGCCAGCGTGGCGCACGATGACGTCGCCAGTTTGCGGGCTGTGGAAGAAGCGGTGTTTGCCCGCAGGCTGGGTGATGGTCAGGCAGCGTATGGGCGAATCGATGGCCCGGCGTATCGGCGCGCTGATGGGCGGCTGGTAGCCACGGAACGCGGTTTCTTCGGAGCCGTTGCTGAGCCCGTGCAGCGCGGCTGGGCCTTGGGCCGGGCTGGTGAATCGATAGTGGCGCAGGACAGCGGCTTGCTGGCAGGCTGGCAGCGCAAGCAGCGCGAAGCTGCTGAAGCGCACGGAGTGACGTACAACCCCTTGGCCGAGGCGGCTGGGATTGTTGCCAGCCGTGTGCGGGAAGCGGAGCGCTTTCCCATGCCAAACGACGTGGCTCAGGGCATGCAGGCCATTACTGGCGCACGCAGCTTTAGCGAGGCTGGGAAGGCCATCGCGGCAAACCCTGGCGCGGTGGGCGAAGTGGTTTTGCAGTCGCTGGGTATGGCGGCCCCTGGAATGGCTGCCGGTCTGGCCGGCGCCGCAGTGGGCGGGCCTTGGGGCGCTGCCCTGGGTGCGGGCGTCGGGAGTGCGGCCACCGAATACGCGGCGACTTTGCTGGACACGCTGAACCAGGCGGGCGTGAACACGTCCGACAGAAGCAGCCTGAGCCAGGCGCTTGCCGACGACAAGCTGATGTCGGAGGCTCGCTCTAAGGGTGTGCGACGAGGTCTGGCGGTGGGTACGTTCGACGCGCTGACGGCTGGCTTTGCCGGTAGGCTGTTGGCCGGTGCTGCGCCAACCGCAATCAGCCAGACGTTGCGTGCCGGTGGCGAACTTGCGATGCAGGCCGCAGGCGGCGCAGCCGGAGAGGCGGCGGCGGGCGCGCTGACAGGAGAATTCAACCCCGGCGAGATTTTGCTGGAGGCGGTGGCAGAGATGCCCACCTCGTTGCACGAAGTGCCAGCAAACTTCATCAGCGGCGCAAGGCGGGCGCAGCAGATCGACGCTACCGCGCGCTATCGCGCCACGCAAGCGGCCCAGTCGGCGGAGTTGCTGACCCGGCTGACCGAGGCTTCCAAAGCGTCGAAGCTGCTGGCGCGCGAGCCGGACACCTTCGAACAGTTCGTCGCGCAGGCAGCGGATGGCGGCCCGGTGGAAAGCATCTACCTGGACGCCAACGTCCTGATGCAAAGCGGTTTGGCTCCGCAATTGGCAGAGGTGTCGCCTTCGGTGGCTGAGCAGATCACCGAAGCCGGGGCCACGGGCGGGCAAATTGCCATCCCCGTGGCAGAGTACGCCGCACGCATTGCCCCTACCGAGCTGTCCGCCGGATTGCTGGATCACCTGAAAACCGACCCAGATGGTTTCAGCCGCGTCGAGGCGCAGGCGTACATGGAGACGCAGGGCGAGCGGTTGCAGGCCGACATGGCCGAGGCCATGGGCAAAGCCGTGGTCGCCGAGCAGACCCGCGCCAGCCAGGATGTGGTGCGCACACAGGTGCTGGATCAGCTCAACGCTGCCGGGCGCAACACGGCCACCGTGAACGACGCCTACGCATCCCTGGTGGCGGCGCATTACGCCACGCGCGCCGAGCAGCTTGGCGTCACACCGGAGGAGCTTTTCGAGCGCAGGCCCTTGAGAGTGGTGGCAGAAGGCGTGAGCGGCGGCTTCAGCCAGGAAATGTCAGCGGCCAGCGCTGCCGGTGAGGCGTGGCGCACGGAGCTCGCGCGCGTCAACCCGGACAACATGGACTATGTGCCGAAGATGCGCACACCCACGGTGCTAGCCACCATGGGCCTGAAGGGGCAGACGCTTGGACTGCCTTCGCGAGCGCTGTTGCAAATCGCCCAAAAGCACGGCGACGTTCCACTTGATGTGGTGCAGCGTCTTCCAGAGCTGCTGCATGACCCGTTGGCGGCCTACCGGCACACCGATGGCAGCACCAATGTGGTTCTCGACGCCAGAACCCAAACGGGCGACCCCGTCATTGTTGGTGTTCGCGACGGTCGCGTGCGCACCATTTACGCCAAAAACAGCTCTGGAACCGCTTCCGGCTGGGAGCAAGTGTCGCGGCAGGTTGAGCGCGCTTTGCAGACCCAGGGGGCCAAGGTGTTCGCCAGAAACAGCGAAGCCCTGACGCAAATCAGGGCTTCGGAGCAAGGTGCTGAAGCGGCGGCACGCGAAGTCCGCATTCAAAGCTCCTCTGAAGGGGCGGCTTCGGGACTGATCCCCATGCGCCGTGGCTCCCGCTTTGCCGCAAGCATAACGTACCGCGATC
>NZ_JBKEEE010000020.1:0-2287 GCF_047975795.1 Ottowia sp.
ACCTATTTACCCGAGCAACAGGTAGGGGCTTGGCATAATCACGACACCGACGGCGTGTTTGAGTCGGTCGTGGTGGTGGCTGAGGGGCAGGACGATGTGCTGTATTGCGTGGTGCAGCGCACCATTGATGGCGCGCAAAAACGGTACGTCGAGTTTTTCAGGCCGCGCCACTTCGCCGATCAGGCGGACGCCTATTTTGTGGACTGCGGGCTGACGTACTCGGGCGCGCCTGCGGACGTGATTTCCGGACTGAGTCATCTGGAGGGCAAGGAGGTAGCTGTTCTGGGTGATGGCGCAGTGATGCCGCGCGTCACCGTCACAGGTGGGGCCATCACTTTGCCGCGCGAGGTCAGCAAGGCGCAGATCGGTCTTCCCTTCACTTCGGAGCTTCAAACATTGCCCTTGGCTTTTGAGGCGCAAGGGTTCGGTCAGGGGATGGTCAAGAACGTGAATCAGGCCTGGGTCAGGGTGTTTCGATCCGGCGGCATCTTCGTCGGTCCGTCGTTTGACAAGCTGGTGGAGGTCAAGCAGCGCAGCGACGAACCCTACGGCAGCCCACCCAGCCTGAAAACCGATGAGCTTCGGGTGCAACTGAACCCGGACTGGACGCGCGCCGGTCAGGTGTGTCTTCGCCAGGCTGACCCGTTGCCGCTTACTGTCACCAGCCTGACGCTGGAAACTTCGCTTGGGGGCGCTTAAATGGGGTTCAGTGCTTCACAAATGGCCACCATCGGCATGGCCGGGCAGATAGGCGGGGCGGCGACCTCTGCCGTGGGCGCTTACTACGGGCAGCGCGTCAACGAGATCGGCGTGCAGACCCAGGCGCAGGCCATCCGGCATCAGGCCAGCATGGATGTGGTCAATGCCCGGTATCAGGCTACTTCGCTGACCGGGCAGGCCGATCTGAACTATATCAACGCCCAGGCTGAACACAACGCCACCCTGGCCAGCGCCGATTTTTCGGTTCTGGCAGCTCAGGGGCAGGGCAACAAACTGCGCCAGCAAGCCGCCCTGAATGCGGCAAGCGCCGACGCGCAGGCAGATTCGCTTGGCATGTCCGCCGAGATGGATCGCATGAGCGCCCGCCTTCTGGAGCTTCAGGCGCAAAGCGAGCTTTTGCGCGGCGAGCGGCGCGAGCAATCCTCGAACCTGGAATACGCCCAAGTCAAGGGCAAGGCAACGGCGCGCATGGCGCGTGGCGGCATTGATCTGGGGCAGGGTTCGGCCCTGGCTGTGCGAAATTCCATTGACCTGAGCAAAGAGCGCGCAGCCATCGCCATCAAGCAAGACACCATGCTGGCGGCCTTTGGCAAGCGGGCACAGGCTACCCAGGCCAGCATGAGCGCGGTCATGAAGGTGCGGCAAGCACAGGCTGCCCGCAGCAATGCCGCGCTGAACACCAGCCTGGCGAACGTTGAGGCCAACTACCAACTCAGCACAGCCAACATCAACGCTGCCGCCACGCGCGCCCTGGCCGACGCCGGGCTGCTCAGTGCGCAGGCGTCGCGCACCTACCAGACCACGATGGCGGGCGTCATGGTGGACAACGCCAGCGCCGCGAGCCTGGTGACGGCCAGCATGGCCCCGACCTACAGCGGATCGGCTGGGGCCTCGTTCTTCAGCTCGCTGCTGTCTTCTGCGCCGGGTGTGGCGCAGTCCTGGTATCAGTGGCAAAAGGTGAGCAAGTAATGGGCAGCATCAAAATTCCATCGTTCCCCGCTGTGCAGGCGCGCGGCGGCATGCTCACACCGCAGATGCCAGGCGCTCGGGGCGACCCGACAGCCACGGCGAGGCTGGCTGCTCAAAGCCTGGAGCCCTACAACCAGATGGGCCAGGCCATGCAGCAGCTTGGCTCTTTGGGGGTGTCCATCGCCACGGAAATGCAGCGCGAGGTCAACCGCGCGCAGTTGCTGGACTTCCAGAACAAGGCCCAGCGCGCCGGGCAGGAGCTGACGCTTGGTGTTGGCGACGAACCAGGCTACCAGTCGTTCAAAGGACAGTCTGCCCTGCTGGCCGGTGCCGACGGTGCCGATTTGTCGTCTCAGTACGGCAACAAACTCAAAACCCGCCTGGATGATCTGGCTTCCAATCTAACCACCGATGCTCAGAAACAGGCCGCCGCCGTATGGCGCGAGAGCTTCGAGGCCGATTTTGGCGGTCGGGTGCAGGCCTACCAGCAGGGCGAATTCGAGCGCTTTCAAGTCTCCAACGAAAGCGGAGCCATTGAGATCGGCATCAACAACGCCACCGCCGACTGGCGCAGCGATGAGGCGGTGCGCAACGCCAT
>NZ_JBKEEE010000066.1:0-23593 GCF_047975795.1 Ottowia sp.
TGCCGCAGTCGGCCCTGAAGTCCAAAACGCCCATCGAAGCAATGAAGCATTGGTACGATGAAAAGTCGCACCTGTTTCACAGGCGACCAAAGTCATCCAATCGTCCGGGATGCGACAGCTAACACTTGAGTTATGCGGCTGTGGCCTAGATTTCATGGGATTCAGGTTGTCCGAAGAGATATTTGCCTGTATACCAAACCGCTCGCCCGAAGTTGTGGATAAGCTGCTCACCTTGTCTTAGATACGAGCTGCTTTGGTCAATGCCTGCAAGCTTAATTGCGTCTGTAACTTTTGATCCAGTCGGATGAGCATCGCCGACGCGCATGTCATAGGTACCAGCAATTTCGGCAAAGACTTGGCGGGCCTTATCGGTCCCAATTTTTTGGGACAAAATATCTTGCAGAAGCTTGTTTGAACCGAGCTTATCTTTTTTCGCGTGGGTTGAAAGATTGCGAAGATCGAGGATGTTGAGTCGGTCTGAGAATGCGCGAACAATCTCTTTCGCCAGCCTTAACAATGACGCCTAGTCCCTGCTATGGAAACGAGATATTTGCTGCATAGCCGAGTCGTCATCGATATCGTGATTGAACAAGTCAACCCCGAACTTGTCGCGAAAGCCTTGTTCGAGCATTCGCATACTTCCAAAGAATATCTCCTCAACCGCATGTGTAGACGCCGGTTGGGACTTTACCTGCGCTGACAACAATTCTCCCGAGACCTTCCCGTCTGGCGCAACGTTGTGTGCCGCCCAGATATGCTGCTCCCAAGCAGGGAGACGAGCGATGTCGTAAGCGTAGACTGTTAGCAAGTCAGCAGAATTGATTCCGAAGTGCGTGGCATAGCCGGAGGTCGAGCAAATAGCACCAGTCTCCCCCGTGTACCACTTCAGGACGAAGCCGCGGTGGCCTAGAAGGTCGGTTACTACACTTGAACGAAACCAAAGCCATCGCCCAACATCCTCATTGTCCAGTTCGGAAGATGCCATACGTTTGCCGTCAGTCTCGACAATAAACTGAGGGAGATTTGTGTCTGCATCTCCACGAACTCGCATGCTTTGGGATTGATGTTCAATCCATTCATCTCGCCAGAATTCACCTTCAACCCGAACACCTTCATAACCGCCACGTTGACCTTGCGAGCTTTCGTGGCCGGTGTTGTGGTCACTTTCTGGCCCCATCACAGGCGCGTCTTCATCTTCATCGACGTCAGTTCGCCAAGCACGAAACATCGCCCAGCTACCTCCGAAAACGTTATTAATGCTGCGAACTAGAAACTCAAAGCGGCCGCCGTTTCGCTCCTCTTTATGTTCTTTTAGGTTTGCGTACTTGCTGTCTTCAAGCAGAGGTACGTTCTCTACTCTTTGGCGGTAATAAGAGAGGCGAAGCGAGAGATTTCTTGCGGCCAAATAGTCAACGAGAAATTCTCGCTTGATCTCGATCAGACGATGCTCGCCGTTGTCATCACAACTCTCGCGGGCCACCACAACCAAGTTCTCTTCGGGTCTAACCCAGTTAGTTCCTTCTTTTATCAGGCGGAGAGCAACCACAAGATCAGGATTTAATATCCATTGCCTCCCACCAACAATAGGCTGAGGATGCTCAAAAACGAGGTTAACGCCTATTGGCTCTTTATCGTTGTACTGAAACTGATCAATGGATGCGTAATAGCCATCTTCGTAGGCATAAGGCGCTACGGTATGACCTATCCCGATTTCACTCCAGCTCAGGCGCTCCTCAACCAATTTTCTATTTTCTGGTGGAAACGCAGCAGACCCACAACCAAAATATTCGCTGATATAGCTAATACTCTTAACATTTCCTTTTTCTTCATATATGGATGCCCTTAATGGAACCCATGTCGCGTTTGAGAATGTTCGGCGAGTTTCCTTTGTTTGAAGAATCCACTCTTGATTCATGATCAACCTTCTATAGCCAGCATTTCGCTGCGCTCTTTCCTGCCGCATAACGTGATTTATCTTGCATAACCGCATCATAATGGTTAACCCGACACCAGACCGATGCGCGCGACGACCTCCAATTCCGTTGCCACTCAGCATACAATGTGTTTATACTGTTTTTATGAACAGTATAATGCCTCGCCTGCTCCCAAGCTGCTCGATTAGTTGCGCGCGGCGGTGCGTTACCGGCATCTGGCGCTGTCGACCGAGAAGGCTCATGCGTACTGGGGGGCGTCCCGTTGTGTGCTGTCATGGCTTGCCGCACCTGCGCCAGATGGCAGCGGTGGAGCGACGGCGTTTCTGGCTCATTTGGTCGCGTTGCGCAGGGTGGTGCCTGCCAATGGCGCAGATCGTGCGCATCATGGAGGCAGTGTCGCTCGATTTGACTAGCATCAAGGCGCATCCTGACGGCATGGATGTGCTTGAAAAAACAACCCGCAAGCCATTGGCAAACCCGGTGACGGCTGCAGCACCAAGATTCATCGGGCTGTCGCGGGTGCTGGAACAGCCGTAACGCTCTCGCTCTCTCCTGGGCAGATGCACGATGCGCCAGAAGGCCGTGCGCTGCTGCGCAGCCTGGGCGCGCGCCATCGAGCTTTGCACCTGCTCATGGATCGCGCCTGTGAGGACTACGAAGCCCGGCCGTTGGCACTTGATCTTGGCGACATCCCGGTTGCGCCGCCTCTGTCAACGCGCGTCGAGCCTTGGGAATATGACCAAGCCATGCACAAGGGGCGAAACGAGATCGAGCGGTTATCCAGGCGTCTGAGAGCGTGTTCAAAGTCTCAGCGTGAGGGGTGTGGGATGCGGATCGGGATGGGCTGCAAGGCGCAAACCGCAGCAATACCTGGCGGTATCGCGAGGATTTGCAACGCAGCAGACCGCCCGAGGCCGCGCCCACACACCCGCGCAGAGACTTTGAACACGCTCTGAAGGGCTACCAGCGCATTTTCTCGCGCTTCGAGACACTGGACTTGATGTTCGCGGGCTTCATCAACTGGGTATTGATCGCCGGTGGACTCAGGAGTTTGTGCTAGCACGCCCCAGGCGCGCGCGCCTACTGCACAGGCGGCAGCGTCTGCACCTGAATCGGTTGCGCCGCAGGCTGCTGCACGATGGTGGGCTGCGTGACTGGCGAGGTGACGACAGCGTTGTTTACGGCGTTGTTCACCGTGTTGTTGACGCTGCTATTGGCATTGCTGATCGCGCTGTTGGCCGTGCTGCTGGCATTGCTGACCGAACCATTGGCCGTGTTCACTGCGCTGTTCGCTGCGTTATTGGCGGCATTGGTGGCGGCATTGGTTGCCGCGCTTGTGGCTTGCGACTGCACCGCCGAGGCGTCGGGCACCGTGACGCCGCTGCTTGACACGGGTGCGGCGGTGGCGTTGGTGCCATAAGGGTCGTTGGGGTGCAGTGCGGCCTGCTCGCTGATGAAGTCCACCACCCGCACTACGCGCTCCACGCCGCTGGTGGTGCGCGCCACTTCGGTGGCCAGCTCGGTTTCGCGCCGGGTCAGGCGGCCCATCAGGTACACCGTGCCACGTTCGGTCACCACTTTGATGCTGTTGGCAGGCACGCCGTTGGCGTTCAGCAGGTTGGTTTTGACTTTGCTGGTGACGTAGGTGTCGGACGAACGCTGGCTGAGGGCTGAATCGGGCATCACCGCCAGCTCATTGACCACGCCCACCACTTCAGGCACGCCAGCGACGGCAGCTTGCGCTTTTTGGCGGTCTTCAGCCGTGGCGACTTCGCCGGTCAGCAGCACTTTGCGGTAGTAGCTGATGACGTTGTAGTGGCCCTGTTTGTTCAGCGCTTCAGACACGCGCGAATCGGCTTGCAGCTCGATGGCCTGGTCGGCGTATTGCGTTTGCGGGCTGCGCCGGTCGGCCATGACCAGGCCGCCACCCGCCGCCGCGCCACCCACCACAGCGGCTGTGCAGCCGCTCAGCACCACGCCCGCCAGTGCCGAGCACAGCGCCAAACTGATCCAACGGTTGTTCATGCTCTTCATGCCGGACTCTCCTCTTCGCCAAGCAGTTGTTGATCCAGGCTGTCGCACAGGCTGTGCAACACCAGTTGATGCGCTTCGTAAATGCGCGGAGTGCTTTCATGGGCCACGCACACGTGCACGTCGGTGTCGCGCAGCAGGTGGCCCAGCTCGCCACCGCCGTGGCCGGTGAGTGCGACGATGACCATGTCGCGCTCATGCGCGGCCTGCGCCGCACGCACCAGGTTCACCGCATTACCGTTGGACGACAGCAGCAGCAGCACGTCGCCCGCCGCGCCCAGCGCGCGCACCTGGGCGGCAAAGGTGTCGGCGTATTCGCCGCGTCGTGCCACAGCGGTCAGCGCAGCGGCGTCAGCGCCCAGCGCCAGCGCGGGCAGCTCAGGCCGCGTGCGCTCCAGCCCGCCCAGCATCAAAGCCGCCATGTATTGGGCCAGCGCGCCCGAAGCGCCGTTGCCGCAGGCCAGCACCTTGCCGCCACCGGTGACGCAGGCCAAAAGCGCCTGCGCGGCGTCGGCCACCGGGCGCGACAAGCTTTGCGCCCACTGGTATTTCAGGTCGGCGCTGTCGATGAATTGCTGTTGTATGCGTGGTTCAAGCATCGCTGCCGATCATAACCGCAGAGCACCCCGTTTGATTCAAATTTAGGAGCAACGGTTGCTTTTTGAATCAGCGGTTTGCACGTTTTTGCGTATGTTCTGATTTGCTTGACGGTGCCGCCTCATGGGCGCGCTTGCAGCGGCGTTTGCACCTGAGGTGCGCCAGCGCGCGTGTCGGGGCGCAATTGCAGCAGCACGCTCCACGATTGCTGGCTCAAATAAGTCTCAGGCCACAGCGACTGCACGGCACCTTCAGACGGCTGTGATCTGGATATGACCGTCTGGTTCGCATGTATTGCGGCCATGTAAGCAGGCCACAACAAGCCCGTACCATTGGTTTGCAGCGCCATCTGGCGCAACACCACCGTTTGCAGCACGTTGCCGCCTACCAGGGCGATGTGAAAATCTCCTTTCTCCACCACCAGCTCGCAGTGCATGCTGAGAGAGCGCCAGATCAGCGCCCGCCCCAAGCGGGGGAAGGTATCCACATCGGCATCGTCACCGCGCGTGCTGCACAGCACGTCACCCACACGCGGCTGCGTCATGAATGCGTTGCAGGCGCGGTAGGCGTAAGCGGTGGGCGTTGCACGGGCCTCATCAGCGCTGCTGGTGAAGGCGGCGCGCACGTACGCCTGGTGGGTGGCTGAAAAGTGAAACTGCGCCTCATCCAAACCCGCCCGCCGCATCACATGGCTGATGAACGCGGCCGACCAGGGCGTGTCCACCAGCGCGGCCCGCTTGACGGCCGTCAGCGCGAACTCACTGGCGGGCAAGCCCACTCCGGCCGATTCCCAATAGCCCCACACGCGCTGCCAGGTGGGCGGAGCATCATCCGACGGGCGGTCGCGCTCGGCCTCGGCCAAACCTGCGCGTATCAAAGCGCCCTGGGTATTGATCAAGGCACCGCCCATGCGTGCGTGCTCAGCCAGTGCCATGGCCGCCAGGCGCTGTGCCAACTCGGGCGGTGGTTTGAGTGCATCTTGCCTGCAAGCAGCCAGATCCTGCGCCAACATCAGGGCCGACAGCTCGCCGCCCAGCATGCAGACCATGCCGATCGCCGCTGATCGAAGCCAAGAACAAGTGGCCGTCCACCTGTGGGGAACCCTAATTTTCATGGAACGACACCATAAGCTGGCCCGTCCTGTCCCGTCAACGCGCCGCATCGTCTTGCACCACATCGTTGATGCGCCACATCAACCGGCATCAAACGCCGCCTTCAGCCATTCAATGTGCGGGCCATCCATCGCCACCACATCAAAGCGGCAACGCGGCGGGCTATGGTGGTGGCGCAGCAAATAGTGCTGCGCGGCCAGCACCAGGCGCGCCTGCTTGGTGGCCCCCACGCTGGCAGCGGCACCGCCGCGCGAGGCGTTAGCGCGCGCACGCACTTCCACAAACACCAGCGTGCCATCGGCTTCGCGCACAATCAGGTCGATCTCGCCGCCGCCGCGCCCTGGCGTTCGATAACTGCGCGCCACCAGTTGCAACCCTTGCGCCAGCAGGTGGGCCAAGGCCGCATCTTCAGCCGCGCTGCCGCGCGCGCGCGCCGTCGGGGCCGCAGCCGTTGTGCGTGAAACCGCAGGCGTTGCAGCGCTGCGGCCAGGCCACTGAAATTTCAACGCGGCCACGTGCAGGTGCCGCCCATCAAGAAAGTGTTGTCCATGGTGACTGTCATGCCTTCAGTCGGCAAACCGATGTTTGATACCGCCTTGCAGGCCGCCGCGCACGCGGCTGGCCCGCAGCATTATCCGGCCGGTGCACTGTATGTGGTGGCCACACCGATTGGCAATCTGGCCGACATCACGCTGCGCGCCTTGCACGTGCTGCAACGGGTGGACGCCATTGCCTGCGAAGACACGCGCCACACCCAGCAGTTGCTGCGCGCCTACGGCATCGACGGCCAGCCACTGATCGCCGTGCACGAACACAACGAGGCCGAGGCGGCCGCCAGCATCATCGCGCGCCTGCAACAAGGCCAGCGCGTGGCCTGCGTCAGCGATGCGGGCACACCCGCCATCAGCGACCCCGGCGCGCGCCTGGCTGCCGCCTGTGCGGCCGCTGGCTTGCGCGTGGTGCCTGTGCCCGGGGCCAGCAGCATCACCACGGCCTTGAGTGCGGCTGGCTTGCCGGGCGATGGCCACTTTGTGTTTGCCGGTTTTCTGCCTACCAAAAGCGGTGAGCGCCAAACCGCCGTGGCCGCGCTGGTGCAAGAAGCGCGCGCCGTGGTGCTGCTCGAAGCGCCACACCGCATCACCGCACTGGCCAACGCACTGGCCGCATTGGGCGCACGCCGCATCACCGTGGCGCGCGAATTGACCAAGCAGCACGAACAAGTGGCCACCTTGGCCTGCGCCGAACTGCCCGTCTGGCTGGACGCCGATGTCCAGCGCCAGCGCGGTGAATTTGCTTTGGTGCTGCACCCCGCCGCCACCGCGCCCGACCAAGACGCCGCCCATGCCCAACGCGTGCTGCGCCTGCTGCTGCCCGAGCTGCCCCTGAAAACCGCCGTCAAGCTGGCCGCCGACATCACCGGCGCGCCGCGCAATGCGCTGTATGCGCAGGCGCTGGCGTGGCAATCCAACGCTGACGAATAAAACTCTTTTACACTTTTGCGTTTCGTCGTTACAAAAAGGGAGTTTCATCTTGTCCACCGTAGGCATTGTTCTGGCCACCATCGCGCTGACGTTTTTGGGGCTGTTTTTGCTGCTCAAGCTGGGCATCGGTTGGTGGTTCAAGCGCTTGATGAAAGACGTGCCAGGCTTCGCGGGCATGGTCGTCGGCCAGCAGAGCGTGTCGGCACGCATCACGATGACGCTGGAAAAGCTCAAGTTCACCGACTCGCATGTGTACCGAGTAATGAGCGAGCTGAAAGCGCTGGGCTACCAGTCTGCCGGGCGCTACACCCTCGACGAATTGCCCGGCGTGCAACTGTGGGCGGGCACACACCCTGAAAACGGCAGTCTGGCGCTGGTGTTTGAGGCCAATGACCGGCTGTTTTCCGTCGATCTGATCCGCTTTTACGACAGCGGCGCGGTGCTGGGCGCGGGCACCAACCCGAACTACAACGCCGAGGATTACCCCAGCGACATGCAGTACCGGCCCTTTCCTGCCGATACGCCGATGAAAGACCTCGCCCAATGGCTGGCTGCGCGCCCCCGGCAAGCCACGGTGGTGATGGCCACACCGCAAAACCTGCGCCAGCTCAACACCAGGATGTACGCCCACATGATGGATTACCGCCTGTCGCAGTCGCTGCCGTCTTTTGAAACCTGGAAAGCCAAGGCCACCCAGGAAGTGCTGGCGCACGGCCATTCCGCACCCAAGCTGACCGATGCGCAATGGCACACGGGCTATGCGGGGTATCTGGCCAGCTTTGAAGAAGCCACTGAAGAGGCCCTGAAAGACCACCTGCTGCGCAGCGGCGCAGTGACGGCACTGGAATGGGAGGAGGTTCAATACGACCTGGCTTTTGTGTACGAGCGTCTGAGCGCCGAAGGCGTGGCCGAGCGTGCCTTGGGCCAAAGCGAATGGACGCCTGACGAATCGCGCGTCGAATCCCTGATGCGGCAAAACCTTTCGCACCAGGCACTGTTTGAAGCCATTCAGGATTTGTTGCCGCCAGACGAGCGCTTTCATTACCTGGCCGATGTACACCAGCCCTTGGCCGCGCGCGTTTATCGGCCAGCCGTGCAGGAATAACGCCACATGGGCCTATGCCGCAAAAAAAGCGTAGCCAATCAAGATCGCCGCCACCAGCCCCACGGCATCGGCCAGCAGCGCGCAAGGCAGGGCGTGGCGGGTGTTTTTGACGCCCACGCTGCCAAAGTACACCGCCAGCACGTAGAAGGTGGTTTCGGTCGAGCCTTGCACGATGGCGGCCAGTTGGCCTGCAAACGAATCAACGCCGTGGGTTTGCATCACGTCCACCATCACGCCGCGCGCACCCGAGCCTGACAGCACCTTCATCAGCCCCACCGGCACGGCGGGCAAAAAATCAGTGGGCAGGCCCAGCGCGGTCACCCCTGCGGCCAGCGCACCCATCAGCGTATCCATCAGCCCCGCCGCGCGAAACACACCAATGGCCACCAGCATCGCCACCAGATAGGGGATGATGCCCACGGCCACGCCAAAGCCGTCTTTGGCCCCGTCGACAAAGCTGTCGTACACGTTCACGCCGCGCCACGCACCGGCCAGCACGAACAGCGCCACCACGGCCAGGATGAAGCCCGCGCCGATCACCCCCATCCAGCGCGCCGCCTGCTCGGGCGGGTAGCCCGACAGCCACCACAGCAGCAGCGCCACCGCCCCCACAAAACCCGCCAGCGGCCCCAGCAACGCAGCGCGCCACAAATTGATGCGCTGCACCAGCGCCACCGCCAGCAGCGCCGCCAGCAACGAACACGCCGTGACCAGCAGCGTGGGTAAAAAAATGTCGGCGGCGTTAAAACCCACCAGGCCCTGTTTGACCGCCAGCGTTTGCCGGATGGCGATGACCGAGGTAGGGATCAGCGTCAGCCCGGCGGTGTTCAGCACCAAAAACATGATCTGCGCGTTGGTTGCCGTGTCGGCCTGCGGGTTGAGCGCTTGCAGCTCCTGCATGGCTTTGAGGCCCAGCGGCGTGGCCGCGTTGTCCAGCCCGAGCAAGTTGGCGCTGACGTTCATCGTCATCGCGCCCTGCGCCGGGTGCCCGGCAGGCACGCCGGGAAACAGGTGGCGGAACACCGGGTTGACGGCGCGCGCCAGCAGGTCAATCACACCTGCGCGCTCGCCCATGCGCATGATGCCCAGCCAAAGCGCCATCACGCCCACCAGGCCCAAAGAGATTTCAAAACCCGTCTTGGCCGCATCGAACATGGCCATCATCACGCGGGGCAGCGCCTGCATGTCGCCGCCCGCCACGGTTTGCCACAGCGCCGTGCCAATGGCGCTCAGAAAAAACACCAGCCAGACCAGATTCAGTGCCAACAGCGCCTCCGATGCATTCGCTTTAAAGCGCTTCTATTTTAATAGCTGTTTTCGCTTGATAGACAAGCGCCAAAGGCATAAAACGCCTTCGATTTTCTGGGCGATGCCTGCACAGCCTGCCTGTGGCTGACCATGACTGAAGTTACGGCGCATCCAGCGGTGCCAGCGCAGGCATGGGCACGGCCATCATGCGCTCCAGCAGAGCTTGCCGGGCTTGCGGGTCAGGTTGCATGAGGGTCGATCCCAGCGTTTGCACCTGCACCACCTGCTGGAGCTGCACCTGCGCCGCTTGCTGGGCCGCCGTTTCGGGCCGATGGGCCAGCGCGCCCAGCGTGAAACCGTTCACCATCTGCATGATCTGGCTGACCGATGGCCTTTCCGGCGCGCGCAGCAGCGCGGCCATGGCGTCGCGCGACTGGTAAATACAGGCCGACACGTTGCGCGTCGCACACAAGGCTTGGATCTGCGCCTCGGTCAACATATCCGACAGCAATGCCTGCGGGTGTTTCGACAAATACACATCGCAGCCCAGCAGCACCTGCTTTTGGCAATACCCCTGCGCCAAAGTGGCCAGCTCTTCAGCTGGGGTGCGACCCCAGACGGCGGCATCAAGGCAGCCCTCATCATGGCCGGCCTCACAAGCCCATTGCGCAAACTGGACAGCTTGATCGGGGTCGGGGCGAATCACCTGAACGCGCCGGTTTGAAGTACCACCACGCCATCTTGAAGTGCTGTCATAAGCGACGGTTTTACCCTGGTGATAAAGCTGCGCCAGATCGTGGCACGCCTGTCCATCGCGCTGCTGGCGGCATTGCGTTTGCATTGGCCGCACGTGCTCGAACCGGTAGCCATACGCTGCCACCTGATCTTCCATGCGCACGATCACGAAAGCCAAGGCGGCCAGCGGCACCACCGCCACCACCATCCACAGTCCGCTCAGAGTTTGGCCACCATAGGACGCTGAGAAACGCCGGCGCAATCGCATGACCAGCCACGCCCACAATACAGCGACCACCACGCAGGCCAGCCCCAACAAGATAGTGATCATCCATCACCTCACCCGTTGTGCCCCGCGATGTCGCCGCTTTGCACGCGCTGCACCCCTTGTGTGGCCATGTTTTCCCAAGCCATCGCCAAAGAACCATTCAGATCAATGGCCCGCGTGGCGTCTTCAACCACACAGGTGGCGTAGCCCAGGCGGCGTGCGTCCAGCGCCGTCCAGGCGACGCAAAAGTCGGTCGCCAGACCGCACACGAACACGGCGCTGATGCCGCGCTGCCTCAGGTAGCCATCCAGCCCCGTCGGCGTCTGGCGGTCGGCTTCTTGAAAAGCCGAATAGCTGTCGACCGCATGCTGGCAGCCTTTGCGAATGACCAGTTGCGCGGTGGGCAGGTGCAAGTCAGGGTGCAGCGCCGCACCATGGCTGCCTTGCATGCAATGCTCGGGCCACAGCACCTGCTCGCCATAAGGCAAAGTGGTGGTATCAAACGGTTGCCTGCCGGGGTGTGCGCTGGCAAACGACAGGTGCCCTGCCGGGTGCCAGTCTTGCGTGATGACAATGTGGCTGAACGCGGGTGCCAGCCGGTGAATGACGGGCACCACCTGCGCGCCGCCGGGCACGGCCAGCGCGCCGCCGTCGCAAAAGTCGTTTTGCACGTCGACCACGATCAGCGCGGCCTGGCTGGACGGCATGATGGGGGTGGTTGGGGTGGCTGAAGAAGCGCTCGTCAAACCTTTACCTTTTCAAGTGGATACACAACATGGGCATGATTGTCCATGACGCGCGCTGCATCCACGCTGCAAGGCCAGGCGTGGCTCAAGCCGCTCGGCACCCACGCCCACGCCCGACTCATACACCCAAATACATGCGCCGCACTTCTTCGCTGGCAGTCAGCTCGTTCATGCGCCCTGCAAAACGGATCTGGCCTTTTTCAAGCACGTAGGCGCGCTCAGACACCAGGGCGGCAAAGTGCAGGTTCTGCTCGCTCAGCAAAATGCTCACGCCCTGGGCTTTCAGCGCCTGAATCATGTGCACCATCTGCTCGACGATGAGCGGGGCCACGCCTTCGCTGGGTTCGTCCAGCAGCAGGACAAAAGGGTTGCCCATCAGCGTGCGCGCCACCGTCAGCATTTGCTGCTCGCCGCCGCTCATCTGGCCACCGGGGCGGTGCGGCATTTCGCCCAGGTTGGGGAAAAGCTGAAACAACTGCGCGGGCGACCAATGGGGCGCGGCGCTGCCATCGGGCCAGTAGCGCGGGTGTTGCCTGCCGACTTGCAGGTTTTCCAGCACCGTCAAATCGGTAAACACGCGCCGGTCTTCCGGCACAAAACCCAGGCCCAGCCGGGCGCAGATATACGGCTCGGCGCGTGACAGATCGTGCCCCATGAAGTCGATGGCACCCCGGCGGCGCGCCAGCAGGCCCATGATGGCTTTCAAGGTGGTGGACTTGCCCGCACCGTTGCGCCCCATCAGCGCCACCACTTCGCCGCGTCCAACTTCCAGCCTCACGTCAAACAGAATTTGCGCCGCGCCGTACCAGGCGTCAAGCCCTTGCACTTGCAGCAGCGGGTCAGTCATCTGCGGCCTCCTTGAAGGAGTGGCCTGCGCCGTGAGCTTCAAAAGTCTTTCCGCTGCCGAAATACACCGATTGCACTTCAGGATGCGCGCGGATGCCCTGCGGCGTGCCTTCTGCAATCAGCCTGCCACGCGCCAGCACGATGATGCGGTCGGCGTGGGCAAACACCACGTCCATGCTGTGCTCGGTGAACAGTACAGCCATGCCGCGCTCGGCCACCAGTTGCCGGGTCAGCGCCATCAGTGCATGGCGTTCGCTGGGGGCCATGCCTGCGGTGGGCTCGTCCATCAGCAGCAGCTTGGGGTGGTGCGCGATCGCCATGGCCAGCTCCACGCGTTTGACGTCGCCGTAGGCCAGTGCGCTGCACGGGCGGTCGGCCTGCCCGGCCATGCCCACCTGCGCCAGCAGGGTCATGGCCTCATCACGCTGATAGGTCGCCGCCCGCCGCCACAGGCTGTAAATGCGCCGGGCGTGCGACAGCAAGGCCATTTGCACGTTTTCAATCACCGTGAGCGAGGCAAACGTTTCAGCGATCTGGAACGTGCGCCCCACACCCAAGCGCCAGATGGCGCGTGGCGGCAGGCCCACCAGCTCTTGCCCGTTTAGCCGGATTGATCCACGGTCGGTCCTGATTTGGCCATTTACCATATTGAAGGTGGTGGATTTGCCCGCACCGTTGGGGCCAATCAACGCCAACAACTCGCCTAGGGCCAGGGTAAAGCTGACGTCATCAACGGCTTGCACGCCACCAAATGACTTACTCAGGTGCTGCACCGTCAGCATCACGCTCCCTTCTGGCGGGGTGTCACACGCCGCCACAGTTTTTGCAGCCCGCCGACGATGCCGTCTGGAAGCACCACCACCAGCACCAGCATGATCACCCCCAGCGCGGCGCGCCAGTAATCGGTGTGGCGCGCCACGCTGTCTTGCAACCAGGTAAAGCTGACGCCCCCCACCACCGGCCCGGCCAGCGTGTGAATGCCACCCAGCAACACCATCACCAACCCATCGATCGATTTGCCCACTGCCATGGATTCGGGCGAGATGCTGCCCTTGGAAAAGGCATACACCGCCCCTGCCGCACCACCAAACAGCCCGGCAATGATGAAGGCCAGCCACTGCACACGGTCTACATCAATACCAATGGCATCGGCCCGCAAGGGCGAATCGCGCCCCGCGCGCAGCGCGTAACCAAAGGGCGCAAACAACATGCGCCGCAAGGCCAGCACGCCCACCGTCACCAAAGCCAGCGCCAGCCAGTAATAGCGGCGGCTGTCACCCAGCCAGTCAGAGGGCCACACGCCGGTCAGGCCGTTGCTGCCGCCAGTCACATCGTCCCACTGGTAGGTGATCGCCCAGGCAATCTGCGCAAAGGCCAGCGTCAACATGGCCAGATACACCCCCGACAGACGCACCGCAAACCAGCCAAACACCGCCGCCGCAATGGCAGCCGCCAGCGGTCCGGCCACCAGGGCCGCTTCCATTGGCAAGCCCAACACAGCCAGTGTGACCCCCGCGCCATAAGCGCCGACGCCAAAATAGGCTGCGTGGCCAAACGAATGCAGCCCGCCCGGCCCCATGATGAAGTGCAGACTGGCCGCAAACAGGGCCGCCACCGCTAAGTCAGTGGCCAGCACCACGGCATAGGGCGAGTCGGCCAGCCAGGGCAGCGCCACCAGCAGCGCCAGCAACGCTGCGGCGATCCACTTGTAGGCGGCCCCTGCAGGACGCAGCGGGGCCTCAGCCTCACCCACAGGTCGGCTGCGCCCCTGCGGCCTGCCCAGCAAGCCCCAGGGCCGCCAGATCAGCACAGCCGCCATCACCGCAAAATCCACCACCAGCGTGGCCTTGGACAAATTAATGGCGTATCCAAACAAATCGACCACCCCCAGCCACACGCACACCGCTTTGATGAGCGAAATCAGCAGCGCCGCCAGATACGCCCCCGGCAGCGACCCCATGCCACCCACCACCACCACCACAAAGGCCGCGCCGATGGTGTGCAAATCCATCTCCAGATGCGCCGGCTCGCGCGGCAATTGCAGCGCCCCGCCCAGGCCCGCCAGCAACGCACCCAGGGCAAACACGGCCGTGAACAACCACGTTTGGTTGACGCCCAGCGCCGACACCATCTCGCGGTCTTGCGTGGCCGCGCGCACCAGCGTGCCAAAGCGGGTGCGCTTTAAAAGCAGCCACGCCGCACCCAGCACCAGCGGGCCAACCACCATCAAAAACAGGTCATAGCTGGGAAACTGCCGCCCCAAAACCTCTACCGACCCTTGCAGCCCCGGCGCGCGCGGGCCAAGTAACTCCTCCGGCCCCCAGAAGAAAAGCACCGCATCCTTGATCACCAGCACCAGCGCAAACGTGGCCAGCAACTGAAACAGCTCAGGCGCTTTGTAGATGCGGCGCAGCAGCAACCACTCAACCAACGCGCCCAGCACCCCCACCGCCAGCGCCGCCAGTACCACGCCGGGCCAAAAAGCCCAAGCTGCGCCCCAAAGCAAACTCAGCCTCTCAACCAACGTATAGGCCAGATAAGTGCCCAGCATGAACAGCGAGCCATGCGCAAAGTTGACGATGCGGGTGACGCCAAAAATCAGCGACAGCCCAGCCGCCACCAAAAACAGCGACGACGCGCTGGCCAGCCCGCCAAGCAGTTGCACCATCAGGCCAGAAAAATTCATGCCGCGCGCTCAGATGGTGACAACAAAAGAGCACCGTACCCGACGCTTGCTGGCGACATGGCCCCACACAACCATCACCGGTAACCCTTCAACCCATGCGGGCCAGCTTGTAGGCCAGCGGCTCCAGCGTCACGCTGCCGCGCACGCTGGACAGGGTGATCTGCCCTTCCTGCACCGTGGCCTGCAACTGCATGCTGCGCTCGGCCAATGAGGCCAGTTGCTGCGCCTGGGCGGCGGGGAAACGCCACACACTCAACTTGTCCAATCGCGTCACTTTGCCCTGCATGCCACGCCACCACACATCAGCCGCCGATCCATAGGCGTAGACCAGCACCTGATCGGCCTTGGCGCACGCCTTGGCCAGGGGCTTGTCTTCGGGCTGGCCGACTTCGATCCACAGCCGTGTACGGCCGGTGAAGTCCACCAGTTGCACGTCAGGCTCGTCCGGGCTGGACAGGCCCGCACCAAAGCCGATGTGGGCATCGCCACTGCACAAATCCTGCACCTGATGGGCATGGAGCGCCAGCGCCGCCAGCCGCACCATCATGCGTTCGTCGGTCTCGCTGGGGTGGAGCGCCAGCGTCAGCGCCAGATCGGTGTAACAAGCGTGGTCGATGTCGGCCAGTTGCACATCGGCTTTGAAGATAGTAGATTTGAGCGCCATGGATGAACTGTATTCACTATTGATTGTATAGCTGTTGGTACTTAACTGGTTTGCGCAAATGGCATTTCATGGCGGGCTGAAATGCGCACTCAAATTTGGCCATTCAGAAAAAGATTGTTTGTAAATTGATTTAACAAACGAATCTTTTTTGTTATAAATTGCGCTTCATTGGAATTGTAGTAAAAAGCTATCTCTTTCATCTCAACATTGTTACCTGCGGCGCAGGAAGGACCCAACCCAATGACTACGAAATCACTGGTTATTTCAGCGCTGATCGCGCTGGGCTGCTGCCCGCTGGCTTATGCTGATTCGGTGCTTTACTACGACAGCGCGGGGTTTGAAACGCTGGGTGCGCCTTTTGTGCCGCATGCGGATTTTGTCGATGTGTCCGGTGAAGCCGTGGCCACCCTGCATCCATCCACACCACAGATCGGTTCGTTGTTTGGTGGTGCCACCATTGAAACCATTTGGCTCAATGATGGCCAATACACCGATGTCTCATCGGGCCACGGCAGCTATGCGCTGGGCATGATGGGTTCGCCCGTGGGCACGCCGGTGTTTCCCAGCGCCGCCGCCAGCGCCCCCCAGATCACGACCAATTTCGATGCACTGGCTGTGCCAGTCGACATGAACACCTGCGTCAACATGGAGTCGGTGACGGTCAACTTTGACCTGTCCTTGTCGGCACTGGGCAGCGCAAGCAGGCCTTTGTACAGCGCGTATTACTACGATGCTGTGGCACCAGCGGCCATTGCCAACGTGTTTGATGCGGCCACGATTGGCGCTGCGCCCCCATTGAGCAGCCAGTCCGTGGTCGGCACGCGAACTTCCACCACGCCCCCTTTCACCATGGAATGGACGTCGCATTCGGTCACTTTGCCGCTGACCGCCGCCATGCTGAGTGGATCGCAAGCCTATGTGACGCTGAGCGGCAACGGCAGCGCCGCCCAGGGCGAAAACACCTACATTGCGCTGGACAACGTGGCTGTCTACCGCAACACCAGCGCGGGCACCACCTGCCTGAGCGCCAGCACGGCGGCCACAGCGGTGCCCACCACCAGCACGCTGGGGCTGTGGCTGATGGCGGCACTGATGCTGGGTCTGGCGGGTTATGCTTTGCGCCAGATAAAAAGCACATAAAACACCCCAAACAGCCCTTCGCCCCAAAGCGCATTCGCGCCGCCGCAAGAATGCCTTTGGCGTACAAAACCGGCGCAACTTCACCCGCTACCGCCCTGTGACAAGGGCTTTGTGACACAGTTTTTGTGAGCCGGGTGTAAAGATGGTCGGCCCCCAAGGCCGCGCAGCCGTTGGAACATGGTGCGAATGCAGGGCTGCATTCGGCTTTGCTGCGAGGTTTTTTCCGATGACAAAAATGCCCCATGTCTCACCACTGCGCTGGATTGGCTTGGCCGCATTGGGTTTGGCGGCCACCGCCGCCCAGGCCCAAACCATGGTCACGGCGCGGGTGCTGTCCACCGAGCCGGTGGTGCAGCAGGTGCCCGTATCCGATTGCGGCCCGTATGGCGCACAGCCCACGGGCGCAGGCGCGGCAGTGGGTGCCATCACCGGCGGGCTGATTGGCAGCCAGTTTGGCCACGGCGGCGGCCATGCGGTGGGCGCTCTGCTGGGCGCAGTGGGCGGGGCCATCCTGGGCAACACGGCTGAAGCCAGCCAGCGTGCATACCAAGGCTGCGCCACGCATTACCAAAACCAGATCATCGGCTACAACGTGACTTATGACCTGGGCGGGCAAACCTATCGTACCCAGACCGCGCGTGCGCCTGGGCAGTGGATTCAGGTGCCTGCACCCGCCTATGCGTACAACGATCCCGGTGCAGTGCAAAGCTACCCGGTGCAGCCTGCGCCGGTGGCTACCTATCCCGTGCCTGCTTACCCCGCTTATCCCGCCTACCCGGCAGCAGGGGAATCATCACCGCAGCCGGGGGAATACGGTCAAACCTATCCTTACCCTTCTTCTTACCCGTCGTCCTATCCACCCGGGCCGGTGTACAACACCTATCCGGCAGCGCCTGTGGTGGTCAGTCCGGCCCCGGTGTATGTGCGCCCGGTGGGCATCAACCTGTCGATTGGCGGGCGCATTGGCCGCCACGGCGGCGTTGGGCTGGGTATCGGATTCTGAGAGAAGTGCTGCACCCCTGATGCACGGCCGGATGGCCTTGTATTGGCGCGCGCCCACGCGCTTGCCGATAATCCGGGCATGACACATCACCGCATTGTTGTGGGCCTGTCGGGCGGCGTGGATTCGGCACTGACGGCCTGGCTGCTCAAACAGCAGGGGCACGAGGTGGTCGGCATCTTCATGAAAAACTGGGAAGATGACGACGACAGCCAATACTGCTCATCCAACGTCGATTTTGTCGACGCCGCCGCCGTGGCTGACGTGATTGGCATCGAAATCGAGCACGTCAACTTTGCCGCCGATTACAAAGACCGCGTGTTCGCTGAGTTTCTGCGCGAATACCAGGCAGGCCGCACGCCCAACCCGGACGTGCTGTGCAATGCCGAGATCAAGTTCAAAGCCTTTTTGGACCACGCCATGCGCCTGGGGGCCGAAAAAATCGCCACCGGACATTACGCCAGAGTACGGCTGAACCCCGACACGCAGCGGCATGAGCTGCTCAAAGGGCTGGACGCCAGCAAAGACCAAAGTTATTTCCTGCACCGCCTGAGTCAGCCCCAACTGGCCAAAACGCTGTTTCCGGTGGGCGAGCTGCACAAAACCGAGGTGCGCCGCATCGCCGATGAGATTGGCCTGCCCAACGCCCAAAAGAAAGACTCCACCGGCATCTGCTTCATTGGCGAGCGACCGTTCCGCGAATTCTTGAGCCGCTATCTGCAAACCCAGCCCGGCCCGATCAAGGACGAGCGCGGCCGCACCATTGGCGAGCATGTGGGCCTGTCGTTCTATACCCTGGGACAGCGGCAAGGTTTGGGTATTGGCGGCGTCAAGGCCAAAGGTGCGCCGCGCGGCAGCGGTGACCACGCACCCTGGTTCGTCGCACGCAAAGACATGGCGACCAACACCCTGGTGGCGGTGCAAGGCCACGACCACCCCTGGCTGCTGTCGCACGAATTGGTATTTGACGATGCGGCCTGGACGGCAGGCGCTGCGCCCGAAATGACCGCGTTGACTGCCAAAACCCGTTATCGCCAGCAAGACGCAGCGTGCGCCTTGCAGGCCGCCGACACTCCCGGCCCATGGCGCTTGCGGTTCGACGCGCCTCAATGGGCGGTCACGCCCGGGCAAAGCGCGGTGCTGTACGACGGCGAGATTTGCCTGGGCGGCGGCGTCATTGCCAGCTCGGTGCCACAGGATCGGCCCCCCACATCAGCCGCGCCGATCACCGCCAAAGCACTCTGATTGGGTCAATTTGCTATTGAAATAAAAGCTATTGACGCATGCCAGACAAGCGTCAACAGCAGAAACAAAAGTCATGTGCGGCGTACCGCCACGATCGCCTTAACCGCAACTGCCCACAAACCCGCACTGGGTGCAATAGTCGCAGCCGTCTTTGCGGATCATGGCGTGTGCACCACATTCAGGGCATTTCTTGCCCGCCATGACGCCGGGGTTAACCATGGCGGCCGGGGCCATCACGGGTTCGGGCTGGGCGGGCAAATCGTCTGCATCGAACAGTTGTCCTTGTCCGGCCTGGGCGCGCGCAGCGATCAGGTTTTCGATGGCGTAGCCCATAGCCGCCACTTCGCTGTCGTGCCAGCGCGGTACATGGGTGCCGTCGGCTTTTTCGTAAGTGCCCAGGCGCACCGGGCCGCGATCCCAGGTGACTTTGCGCATGTCAGACAGCGCCCGATCCAAAAAACCGCCGCGTGCAGCCAGGCTGAGCATGCGCATGGTGGCGGTGATCCACTGCTGCGATTCGCCGCTTTGCCCCACAGGCATGAAAAACTCAATGGCCCGCTCGACCATGCCCTTACCATCCGCCGTGGGCACGGGCAAAAAGGTGACGATGACGTACAGCCGCTGCTGGCCTTCGTGCGTCCAGTAATCAATCTTTTCCGCCACCGCAGGCAAGCCGCCCGCCGGGCGTTTTTCAATCACTGTGCGCATGGGGTCGTAGGCAGGCTGCGTCACGGCGGCGGCAGGCTCGTCTTTCTTGGCGGGCGCAACTTCAAGCACCGCGCCCAGAATGTTGTTGGGGCGGTAGGTGGCCAGCCCTTTGAGCTGCGCCTGCCACGCCTGACGGTACAAATCCTTGAAATCTTCATACGGATAGTCTTGCGGGATGTTGACCGTCTTGCTGATGGAGGTGTCTACAAACGGTTGCACCACCTCCATCATGGCCACGTGGTCTTGCGCGCTCATTTGCAGCGCATTCACAAAATATTCAGGCAGTGCGGCGGGATTGTCGGCGCTCACGCTGGCATCCACCAGCGCGCGGTACATGCGGAAGGCGTGGTCTTCCACGGTGTAGCTGCTTTTGCTGCCATCAGCCTCGCGCTTGTTGCGGGTGTAACCCCAACTGAAGGCCGGCTCAATGCCGTTGCTGGCATTGTCGGCAAAGGCCAGGCTGACGGTGCCAGTAGGGGCGATGGACAGCAGGTGGCTGTTGCGGATGCCGTGCTTGCGGATATCGGCCTTCAAATCATCCGGCAGGCGACTGGCAAAAGTGCCATCAGCCAAATAACCCTCGACATTGAATTTGGGAAACGCGCCTTTTTCCTGCGCCAGTGCCACCGAGGCGCGGTAAGCCGCATCGCGCATGCAGCGCGCAATCTCGGCCGCCATGGCGCGGCCTTCGGCGCGGTCGTAGCGCAATTTAAGCAACGTCAAGGTGTTGCCCAGCCCGGTAAAACCGACGCCGATGCGGCGCTTGGAAGCGCTTTCGGCGCGCTGCTGCGCCAGCGGCCAGAAGGTCACATCCAGCACGTTGTCGAGCGCGCGCACCTGCGTGGCCACCACCTGCTCGAACGCGGCAAAGTCAAACACCGGCTCGCCACCCACGCCAAACGGATGGCGCACAAAATGGGTCAGGATGATGGGGCCTAAGTCGCAGCAGCCGTAAGGCGGCAAGGGTTGCTCACCGCACGGGTTGGTGGCCTCGATCTTCTCGGCATAGTGCAGATTGTTGTCACGTCCGATCTGGTCCAGAAACAGAATGCCCGGCTCGGCAAAGTCGTAGGTGGATTGCATGATGGTGTCCCACAGCTGGCGCGCAGGTTGCTTGCGGTACACCCACTGCCCGTCGGCGCGCTGGTAAGCGCCTTGCTCTTTGACCCGCTCGCCTGGTTCGGCTTTGTGCACCAGCTCCCAGTCGCCGCCGTCGGCGACGGCCCGCATGAAAGCGTCGGACACGCCCACCGATACGTTGAAGTTATTCCATCGCCCCGGCGTGCGCTTGGCGGTGATGAACTCCAGCACATCCGGATGGTCGATGCGCAGCACGCCCATTTGCGCACCGCGCCGTGCGCCCGCGCTTTCCACCGTGGAGCAGCTTTGGTCAAACACGTTCATGTAGCTGCACGGCCCGCTGGCCATGCTGGCCGTGCCTTTGACAAAGGCCCCTCGCGGCCGGATGCGCGAAAAGTCATACCCCACGCCGCCGCCGCGGCGCATGGTTTCAGCCGCTTCGCGCAGCGCCTCGTAAATGCCGGGGTAGCCTTCGTCGTCCACGCCCTGAATGGCGTCGCCCACCGGCTGCACAAAGCAGTTGATCAGCGTGGCCTGAATGTCGGTGCCCGCCGCGCTCATGATGCGGCCCGCGCCAATGGCCCCGGCGTACAGGTTGTCCAAAAACTTCTGCTCCCATTCGACCCGCAGCTCCGGCTTTTCCACACTGGCCAACGCGCGTGCCACGCGGCCATACAACTGTTCCCGCGATGTCTCTCCGGCCTTGAAGTACTTTTCTGCCAGCACGTCGCGGCAAATGGGTTGCTCGGGCAACTGGGCTGGCATGGTGGGCAACGTGTCTCTTTTCATGGCGTGGCTCCGGGCAGAGAAAAATAGGCGGCAAAAGTGGGGCGGAAAAAGCACTGAAGGCCGCCCGACGGATCAACCGTGCCAAGCAGCCATGAGCGCGATTTTTACACCAATGGAGTTCACCATTTGAAAGACTGTGCAAGCTTCACGGAAATGAGGATGCATGATCACCATGTCGCCCACCATCGCAGTCGCCAGCCCACATGGGCGCTTAAAATCAGGGTTTTCACAGCCTCTGGACAGATACCATGAACCGCTGCCGACGCCTCAAAATCAATCAGTTTTTTGTAGCTGCTGGCGCTTTATTGATAAGCGCTAGCGCGTTTTTTCCTTCGCAATCCTGGGCCGACCGCTCGTTTCCCAAAAAAGTCGAGCGCGCTGAAATGGCGTTTGTCGACTACCCCAACGTGCTGGTCGATGGCAAGCCCGAGCGCCTGGCCCATTCGGTGCGCGTACGTGATGAGAGCAATTCCATCCTGATGCCCTACAAAGTGCGCGGGCGCGTGGCCATCGTCAACTACAAGCGCAGCCGTGGCGACATCAACGAGGTGTGGATTCTGACCAAGCAAGAAGCCGCTGAGCCGCTCAAGCCCAAGCGCACTTACTCGACCAAGCCCCAGCCGGTCAGCAGCGACGCGTTGCCTTCTTACAGCAACTGAAAACGCTTTGCCAGCGCCCCGCTTCGGTTGTGCGGCTGGCCCCTCCCAAAGCAGCCCGCGCCTTGCGCGCCCAGGCTGCTTTTGCGCATTCACCCATTTGCCCTTTTCTCACGGAGACAGCCCATGTCCCGCAAAGTCTTTATCAAAACTTTCGGCTGCCAGATGAACGAGTACGACTCGGACAAGATGGCCGACGTGATGGCCGCTGCCGAAGGCTACGAGCCGACTAACGACCCCGAAGCCGCTGACCTGATCCTGTTCAACACCTGTTCGGTGCGCGAGAAGGCGCAAGAGAAAGTGTTCAGCGACCTGGGCCGCGTCAAGCACCTCAAGCAAAAAGGCGTGCTGATCGGCGTGGGCGGCTGCGTGGCCAGTCAGGAAGGCGAAGAAATCATCAAGCGCGCACCCTACGTCGACGTGGTGTTCGGCCCGCAAACCCTGCACCGCCTGCCCGAGCTGCTGGCCGAGCGCCAGCGCCAGCAGGCACCGCAGGTGGACATCCGCTTTCCGGAGATCGAGAAGTTCGACCACCTGCCCCCCGCGCGGGTCGAGGGCGCCAGCGCCTTCGTCTCGATCATGGAGGGTTGCTCCAAATACTGTAGCTACTGCGTAGTGCCCTACACGCGCGGCGAGGAGTTCAGCCGCCCGTTTGACGACGTGCTGACCGAGGTTGCCGGCCTGGCCGACCAGGGCGTGAAAGAGGTCACCTTGCTGGGCCAGAACGTCAACGCTTACCGCGGGCCGATGGGCGATACGTCCGACGTGGCCGACTTTGCCCTGCTGATCGAAGTGGTGGCCGAAATCCCCGGCATCGAGCGCATCCGCTACACCACCAGCCACCCGCTGGAGTTCTCCGACGCGATCATCCAGGCCCACGCCGAGATTCCGCAGCTGGTCAAATACCTGCACCTGCCGGTGCAGTCCGGCTCCGACCGCATCCTCGCGGCGATGAAGCGCAACCACACCGCGCTGGAGTACAAGTCGCGCATCCGCAAGCTGCGCGCAGCGGTGCCGGACATCCTGATCAGCTCGGACTTCATCGTCGGCTTCCCCGGCGAGACCGAAAAGGACTTCGAGCAGACCATGAAGCTGATCGATGACGTCGGCTTCGACTTCTCCTTCTCCTTCATCTACAGCTCGCGCCCCGGCACGCCGGCCGCCGACCTGCTCGACGACACCCCGGACGAGGTGAAGAAACAGCGCCTGGCCCTGCTCCAGCACCGCATCAGCCAGAACGGTTTCGAGAACAGCCGGCGCATGGTCGGCACGGTGCAGCGCATCCTGGTCAGCGACTACTCGAAGAAGGACCCGGGCATGCTCCAGGGCCGCACCGAGCAGAATCGCATCGTCAACTTCCGCGCCAGCAACCCGCGCCTGATCGGCCAGTTCGTCGACGTGCACATCGACGATGCCCTGCCGCACTCGCTGCGTGGCACCCTGCTGGACGCCGAGACCCTCCACTAACGTCGCGCTCGCCCACACTTTGCGTTGTGGGCAGCCAGCGTTATGCTGCCTTCAA
>NZ_JBKEEE010000026.1:0-5005 GCF_047975795.1 Ottowia sp.
TGAAGCGGCGCGACATATTCGGGGGGTTTTGAGTGAGATATTCGATTGCAAAAGATGTTTCGCTGGCGGCAAAAGAATTGCAGCGATAGTAATCGCGGCGCAAAAAAAGGGGCCGGTTGGCCCCATTTTTTCTTTCTGGTGGATCAGATCAATGCAGCCTGAGCGGCAGCGGCCAGGTCAAGGGTGCCGCTGGCGATGGCCTCGATGTCCTCTTTGGGGAGCCGACGCAGCAGGTTGAGGCGCTCTTCAGCCAGCACTTGAGCGGCCAGGGCCGGCCAGTCGGTGAAGGTGGCGGCGTCTTGTACGGCGGCACGGTTGCGGCGCGCCATGCCGGTGAAGTAGTGGCTAAGTGCTTCAGTGGCGGTGTTCATGCTTTGCTCTGGTTGGGTTGGCGATGCCCCCATTACCGCTCCGGTTGGCGCAGCCAGCAAGTACTGTTGAGCGGGCTGTCGACTTATTGCGACTTACGCGAAGCTGCGGATGACCAGCTCGCCTGCGCGGCTCCGCTGTCCGGTTTTTGCAACGGTGTACGTCAGCTCCACCCGCTCCATTTGCAGCCCACTGAAGGCAGCACGCATCTGCGGTATGTCGTTGGTTGAGACGATCATCTTGCCCTTGATGCTGCGCATCAGATCGGCCAGGCGCTCGTATTGGTCAAGCGGGAAGTCCACTCCGTAGCCCTCAGTGCCCCAGTATGGCGGGTCGCAATAAAACAGGGTGTGCGACCTGTCGTAACGGCGGATGCACTCGGCCCAATCCAAATGCTCGACGCAGGTGCCTGCCAGGCGCAGGTGGGCTGCGGACAAGTCTGCCTCCAGGCGCAGCAGGTTCAGGTGAGGAGGCGCTACTGTGGCTGTGCCGAAATTCTGGCCCGCAACCTTGCCCCCGAAGGCGAGTTTTTGTAGATAGAAAAAGCGCGCGGCGCGCTGGATATCGGTCAATGGTTCGGTGGGGGTGGTCTGCAGCCACTTGAATATCTGGCGGCTGGTCAAGGCCCACTTGAACTGCCGCACGAACTCCTCCAGATGGTGCTGCACCACCCGGTACAAATTGACCAGGTCGCCATTGATATCGTTAAGCACCTCAGCTTTGACGGGATCTTTCAAAAAGTAGAGCGCTGCCGCGCCGCAAAAGGGCTCGACGTAGCAGGTGTGCGGCGGGAAATGCGGCAGGATGTGCCGCGCCAGGCGGCGCTTGCCGCCAATCCAAGGGATGATAGGTGTTGCCATGTTTGCAAGTCTTTTGCGTGCGCCGCAAAGCGCACCAGGTTTCTGATAGGCTTACCCCGCTCTCGCGAGAGTGGCGGGCCTTGGCCAAACTTGCAGGCTTGCTCTGCGGGGGAGGCGGCTGGCGGCGGTGCTCTCAACACCACCGGCAGTCGCCCGTCTTTTTTTTCGGCTTACGGCCCGGCCCCTTCGATGGCGGGCAGCGGCGCTACCCACAAGTTGAAGCCGGGCCGCAAAATCAGGGTGCCGACAGTCTCGCCGCCGCAGGTGGCGGTAGCGGTCAATTCGCCCCACCATTGGGCGTCGGAGCCTCCCGCGGGCCAACCGGGGCCGACCGACACGCGCAGGCTTGCCCCTACTTGCTCGACCACCAGGCCCGCCCATTGGGCACCAGCGGGCAGGCCGGACGCATCGTCGGCCCACGTCCATTGCACGTCGCACAGGGTGCGGCCCAGCACCACGGCGCGCCAGACCTGAGTGACCTCGTTATTTATTTCCGCGTATCCCGCGACAAGCCGGTCGGCTGTCCACTGCCACGTCTCGTCGCTGTAGGTGGCCCCAGACGCCACGGCGCGCTGCACCGACCAAACTGATGCCCCCCACTCGCCCTCTGACCAGCCCGACCAGTCGCTGAACCACGCCACGCCGTCCGCGTCGCACGCGCACCCGTCCGCGCTGGCGCTGGCCGCTGGCGCGGCTGCGGTGGCCTCGGGGCGCAGCTGCACCTCGACCTGCACGGTCTGGCCGGGCACTTGCTGCGCCGTCCGGCTGGGGAAAAAGCGCCGCCGCAAGGTCATACCACCACCACCGTCTCGGTGGCCGGATAGCCGTCGGCCTGTACCAGCAGTACGTGGCGGCCGCGCTCGACCGGGAACGACACGCGCCCGGCCGAGTCGGCAATGCGCGTGGTTTGCCCGTCCAGCGTGATGCGCGCACCGGCCAACACCTGGCCCTGCTCATCGCGGGCGGTAAAGATAATTTCGCCGTCGGCCACCTCCACCGTGATCCCGGCTTGCACGACCGGATCGAACGCGGTGGAAAGGCGTGTGGTCTCGATGGCGGGCACGTCGCCCACCGGAGCCTCGATGGTGCACGACAGGCTGGCGGCAGCCAGATCCAGCTCGGCGTTGATCAGGCGGTGGCGGCCTTGTATGGGCGACAGGGGGTGCGCCACATCCACCCACGCACCAGTGGCCACGTCGACCAGCGTCTGTTGCCACGTCACGCGCCAGCGCGGGCGCGCCAGCTGCGCCAGCATGCGTTGGCCCAGCGCCTCAGCATGGCGCGGCGTGCGCAGCCAGGGGGCGGCCCACTCCAGCTCCAGCGCGCCGTGGTCTTTTACGGCGTCAGGCGCTTGCAGTTGGATGGCGCGCCGGTAGCGCGCGCCCGCATGGTCGTAGTCGTACAGCACGCGCAGCACGGTGTAGATACCGGTGGCCGCCGTGGCCGCCGACAGGCCGCTGGCAGTAAGCGAGTTGACGGCCAACGCGGGGGCGGCGTCATCAGCCACCGGCGGCCAGGTGGTGGCAATGCCCGGCATGCCCGCTGCCCACGCGCCGCCTGCGGATTGCACAATGGCGTCCACCGCCGTGCGGATGCTCACACTGTTGTCCGCCAGCACGCCGCCCAGCATCAAGTGCGCGGTCTCGGTGCGGTAGCCGTCCAGGTCGGCCCAAACCACTGGCGCACCAGCCAGGCGGGCCAGCACGTCGTGCACGATCTCGGCGGGCGTTTGCAGCAGCAGCCCCGTGTCCGGGTGCATGCGCCCGCGCAGGCTGACAGCCAGGCGCTCGCCCTCGGCCAAGGGGTCAGCCAGCTCAATAAAAGCCAGCGCATGGCCTGCGCTGTCCACCCCGTTGTGCCAGGCCCAGGCCGCAGTGCGCACATCGTCGCGCAGCACCTCGTCCACGCCCTCGATAGGGTGGTCGGCCAACACGAACACGCGCTGGTCATCGCTGTACTGGATGGGCGTGACGGTGGCACTGCCGTAGGCCCAGGGCAGCACGCGCACCTCGCGCCAGCCGCCCCATACGGTGGTGGTGCGCAGCGGCAGGTTGTCGGACAGCGGCCGATCCAGGCCCGCCTCCAGGCTGATGCGGGCGTTGCCCGTCAAGTCCAGCGCTGTCACGATGCCGTTAAAAATCACCCCGCTGCTGGTGCGCACCTGCGCCGCGCGGCGCATGGGCGGACGCTGGCCCCACAAGCGGGTGAGCGCGCCATCAGCATTAGCCAGCTGCGCATCCATGTTGCTGGTGGGGGCCGCCGCAATACCCGGCACCGACAGCGGTCGCTGAATGGCGGATAAGCCCAAAAGCAGCGGCAGCACACGGTCGCCCGCTGCTGGCGCGCCTTGCGCGGGCACCAAGCTGGTCACGCAGCCGTCTGCGCCGCCGTCAACGTCCAGCCAGGCGGCCGAGACAATGGAGCTCATCCAACGGCCCTCATGCGTACACCGGATCCAGCGCCAACTGCGCCGACAGCAGGCGCTGCCCCGCATCGTCGGGCTGGTATGCGTGCACGTCGCTGACCTCCAGTGCGTCGGCGGCGTAGCGCACCAGGCTGGCGTCTTGCGGGTGCAGGTGATGGGGCACAAATATGAGCGGCTCATCGGCCTGCTGCGCCCAGTCCAGCAGCGGCAGCAGGGCCTGCAGGTCGGCATCCAGCAGGCGGCTGGCCGCCGCGTCACCGGTCTCCCAGGCCAGCGACCAGCTGTCGCCCATGCCCGCGTACAGGCCGACCGGGTTGGCACCATCGCCGCGGCTCACGGCCCAGCGCCGCGTGCGCGTGCATCGGCTGGCGTGGTGGTCGGTGGCCAGCGGCGCACCGGCCCACAGCCAGCCGATGTGGCCACCCGCCGCGCCCGAGACTGTGATGCGCACGTAGCGCGCCGCCACGCCCTGGTGCTGCGGCCATTGCAGCGGCCCATTGGTGGACTGCGCCCCCAAAAAGCGCACCGCCACGGCCCGCGAAACGTCAAACGACAGCGTGGCGCTCCAGGCCACGCTGTCGTTTGAGGTCTCCACCGTCACCACCGCGCCCGCAGGCAGCTGGTAGCGCGCCAATGCCACGGCCTGCAGGGTCTGCACGCTGCCCAGGTCAACGGTCAGTGTGGCGGCGTCGCCCACCCAGCCCCAGGCGGCGGCATCGGCGGCACGCGCGTGGCTCACGGCCCAGGGCTGGTGCACGGCAAAGGTGTACGCATCGCCAGGCGCGAACGACGGGGCCGCGCCGGGGGCGAAGTGCAGCACCAGGCCATCGGCCAGGGCGGCTGCGCCCGATGCGGGAATGTCGGCCACCGCGTTCCACGCGCCACCATTGGCGCGCCAGCGGTATTGCCCGGCCTCTATCGCCAAACTAAATACATCCCCCAGGCTGAACGGGATGCCGCCCAGTGCCAATTGCAAATCGACCCCAGCCGCGCTGTATACCGGCGCGGCTGTGCCATCGGTGGGCACCACGTAGTCGGGTAGCGCACCCGATGCGCCCCCCGCCACGCGCCAGGTCTGCACGTCGGTGCCGTCCACGCCGCCTGCCAGCCAGGCGGGGCCTGCGGCCACGGTTTGGATGGTGGCCTCGTCACCCACCTGATACGGGCGCTCGCCATCGACCTGCTCGATGCGGATGGTCAGCTCGTCGCCCGCCAGCAGGCGCGACTCGCAAGCCACCACCAGGCCGAAACCGAACTCTTGCGTGCTGTAGGGCGCGCCGGTTTCGGTGTTGCGCCGGGCGCTCACGTAAGCCTGGTTGCTGAATGCGGGCAAGTAATAGCCATCGACGTC
>NZ_JBKEEE010000096.1:0-21293 GCF_047975795.1 Ottowia sp.
CATCGATCAGGCCCGCCAGATGCTCAAAGTCGATGTGCCGCGCGATCAGCTCCAGGGGATCGCCCAGTACATCAATCTTGCGCTTGTGGGCGTCGTCGGCGAATAGGTCGTGCTTCAGGGCACTGCGCAGTTTCATCATCATGCGGGTAGGGGCGTCTTGGGCTGCGGTTGGATGGCGGAGGGTTTTTAGAGGTTCCCGGTAGTCACGCCTTTGTGTTTCAGCACCTGCTTGGCCCGCAGGCAGTAAGGACAGGTGCCGGTGGTGTACATCTTGACGACTTGCATGGGGTGTTTTGCCTGCTGATGGAGTGAAAGCCGTTTGAGGTGAACGGGCTGGGTGCGGACGTTCAGGCCCGCTCTACCGGCAAATTGGCGTCGCGCCAGCTTTTCAGGCCACCCGCCAAAGCCTGGGCCTTGTCATACCCCAGTTTGCGGGCCATGGCCACTGCGCGGCCTGAGCGCACGCCCGAGGCGCACACCAGTACCACTGGCGTGGCCTTGTTTTTCACCGCCTCAGGCAGCTTTTGTTCCAGCTCGTCCAGCGGAATGTTACGGGCGCCGCCCACATGACCTGCGGCGTATTCTTCAGGTGAGCATACATCCACCACCACCGCCTTTTCGCGGTTGATGAGTTGCACCGCCTGGCTGGGCGACACGCCGCCGCCTGTGCCGCCACGCAGGGTTTGCGCCAGCAGCAGGCCGCCAGACACCAGCGCCAGCAGGGCAAAAGGCCAGTTGGCCATTAAAAAATCCACGATCGATATCCTTGTTCAAGAAAATGACAGGCGCGTTGGGCGCTGGCCTGAATTCAAGCATTCTAAAATGGCTGGTTTTACCCGCCGCCCCGGTGGGTCATGTCTTTCAAAATATCCAAGCCCTGAATAAATACGGCCAGCCATGTACAAGCTCGTTCTCATCCGCCACGGCGAATCCACCTGGAACCTTGAAAACCGCTTCACCGGCTGGACCGATGTCGCGCTCACGCCCACCGGCGTGGCCCAGGCCCAAGAAGCTGGTCGCCTTCTGAAAGAAGCGGGTTATGAGTTTGATGTGGCCTACACCAGCGTACTCAAGCGCGCCATCCATACGCTGTGGCACTGCCTGGACGCCATGGATCGCCAATGGCTGCCCACCGTCAAACACTGGCGCTTGAACGAACGCCATTACGGCGCACTGCAAGGTCTGAACAAGGCCGAGACCGCCAAGCAATACGGCGACGAACAGGTGATGGTCTGGCGCCGCAGCTACGACACACCGCCGCCCGCGCTGGAGCCAAATGATGCCCGCAGCGAACGGGGCGATTTGCGCTACGCCAAACTTCAACCCGCCGAAGTGCCACTGACTGAATGCCTGAAAGACACCGTGGCGCGCGTGCTGCCGTTCTGGAACGAATCCATGGCCCCCGCCATTCGCGCAGGCAAGCGCCTGGTGGTGGCAGCGCACGGCAACTCCATCCGCGCGCTGGTGAAGTACCTGGACGGTATTTCCGACGCCGAGATCGTCGGCCTGAACATCCCCAACGGCATCCCGCTGGTGTACGAGCTGGATGCTGACTTAAAGCCCATCCGTCACTATTACCTGGGCGATGCCGAGGCGGCGGCCAAAGCCGCAGCCGCTGTGGCCAACCAGGGCAAGGCATGAAGCGCTGATGAAGCAAGTCCAGCCTACCCAAGCCTTGCAACTGGCAAACACGCACGGAACTTTGCCCCGCCTTGCATACCAAAAGCCGACAGGGCATGTATATTGCACCTTGCCCTTCCCCGTAGGAAACACCACCACATGAGTCAGAAAGCCAAAATCACCGGCTGGATCGCCGTGGGCGCGCTTGCCGGTGCGCTGACCACCGTGTCTTTGCAAACCGTCGCGCGCGGCGCGGTGGCACCCTTGCCGCTGGAAGAGTTGCAGCAGTTGGCCGCCGTGTTCGGCATGATCAAGTCTGATTACGTCGAACAAGTCGAAGAGAAAAAGCTGATTACCGACGCCATCTCGGGCATGGTGTCCAGCCTGGATCCGCACTCGCAGTACTTCGATAAAAAGACCTACAAGGAATTTCGCGAAGGCACGGCAGGGCGTTTTGTCGGTGTGGGCATCGAGATCACGCAAGAAGACGGGCTGGTGCGTGTGGTCTCGCCCATTGAAGGCTCGCCCGCCGACCGCGCGGGCCTCAAACCGGGCGACTTGATCACGCGCGTGGACGACACAGCCATCAAGGGCTTGTCGCTCAATGAAGCCGTCAAGCGCATGCGCGGCGAGCCGGGCACCAAGGTGGTGTTGACCATTTTGCGCCGCGATGAAAACCGCACCTTCCCCGTCACCATCATCCGCGAAGAAATCCGCACCCAGTCGGTCAAGGCCAAGGTGGTGGAGCCAGGTTACGCCTGGGTGCGCCTGTCGCAGTTTCAGGAGCGCACGGTGGACGACTTTGTCACCAAAGTGCAGGACTTGTACAAACGCGATCCGCACCTCAAAGGCATCGTGCTGGACTTGCGCAACGACCCCGGCGGCCTGCTGGATGCCGCCGTGGCCATCTCTGCCGCCTTTTTGCCTGAAGGTGTGACCGTGGTATCTACCAACGGCCAGATCGAGGAATCCAAGGCGGTTTTCAAGGCCCGGCCACAAGACTACATGCGCCGGCGCGGCAGCGATCCACTCAAGGGGCTGCCCGCCGCCCTCAAGTCAGTGCCGCTGGTGGTGCTGGTCAACGAAGGCTCGGCCTCGGCCAGCGAAATCGTGGCTGGTGCGCTGCAAGACCACAAGCGCGCCACCATCATGGGCAGCCAGACTTTTGGCAAAGGTTCTGTGCAAACCGTACGCCCTTTGGGGCCTGATACCGCGCTGAAAATCACCACCGCGCTGTACTACACCCCCAGCGGCAAGACCATTCAGGCCAAGGGCATCGTGCCCGACATCATGATCGACGACACCGCCGAAGGCAGCCCCTATGCCGTGTTGCGCATGCGCGAGGCCGACCTGGACAAGCACTTGAGCGGTGCCGAGCCTGAAAACAAAAATCCCGAACTCGAAAAAGAACTGGAAAAAGAACGCGAAGAAGCGCTCAAGCGCCTGGAAGCCGAAGCGCGCAAGCCCGAATCACAGCGCCGCCCGCCCGAATACGGCAGCGACAAGGACTTCCCCTTGTTGCAAGCCTTGGCCAAGCTCAAAGGCCAGCCGGTCAAGGTCAGCAAGACGCTGGTCGAACGCAAAGAGGTCGCCAAGACCGACGAATAAGCCGTGATGGCAAATATCTTTTGGCCGCATTTGCGGCCTTCTTTTTCTTGACGGCATCAGACCTTCATGGACGATCAGCAGCTTCTGCGCTATTCGCGACATCTTTTGCTGGATGAGCTGGGAATTGAGGGGCAAGAAAAACTATTGGCCTCTCATGCCTTGATCGTGGGTGCGGGCGGGCTGGGTTCACCCGTGGCGCTGTATCTGGCCAGCGCGGGCGTGGGCACCATCACGCTGGTGGACGACGACGCCGTGGATTTGACCAACCTGCAACGCCAGATCATGCACACCGAAGCGCGTATTGGTCAGGCCAAGGTAGTGTCGGCCCAGCAGGCGATTGCCGCTATCAACTCCACCGTCAAGGTGCGCACGTTTTGCGAGCGTGCTGATGCACAGCGCCTGAGCGAGTTGGTGGCCGAGGCCGATGTGGCGCTGGACTGCACCGACAACTTCGTCACCCGTCATGCGCTGAACCGGGCGTGTGTGCAGCATCGCCGTCCGTTGGTGTCCGGCGCGGCGATCGGCTTTGACGGTCAAGTGGCGGTGTACGACCCGCGCTGCGCCGATTCGCCTTGCTATGCCTGCGTTTTCCCGCCCAGCACCGCAGTTGAAGAGGTGCGCTGCGCCACCATGGGCGTGTTTGCGCCGCTGGTGGGCGTGGTGGGCACATTGCAGGCGGCTGAGGCTTTGAAGCTGCTCAGTCAAACAGGAGCGTCATTGACAGGCCGCTTGCTGATGCTCAATCTGCGTGACGCTGAATTCAACGAAGTGCGGCTGGCACGCCAGCCCACCTGCCCGGTGTGTGCTGCGCCAAGCTGACGTGAATCAGGTACTGACAACCATGGGCTGGCTTAAACTTGGCAGTCATATCCTGTCCAACCGATGGCCTTGAAAGGAAACACGCATGACCACCAAACACACCATCGAAAAAATCGCCGAAACCGCCGAGACTGCGGCCGACAAGACTTCGGCCCAGGTAGAGCGCACCATTGATGCCGCGCGGGCACACGCTGAACAGGTGCTGGACAAGGCCGATGCCAAGGCGCGCACGCTGAGCGAAGACATCAAGCCCGCCATCGACGCTATCAGCGCCCGGATGCAGGACGTGGCCGCACGCGGCAAGACAGTGGCGGCCGAAACCACGGCCCAGGCACGTGAAAAGTTCCATCAGGTGTCTGACAAAACCAGCACCTACGTGGCCGAGCAACCCTTGAAATCCATGGCCATTGCGGCCGCAGCAGGTGCTGTGGTGGCGCTGCTGCTGGGCCGTCGCCGCTAAAAGCCCCCATAAAGCCTGTTAAGAGCGTGTTCAAAGTCTCTGCGCGGGTGTGTCGGCGCGGCCTCGGGCGGTCTGCTGCGTTGCAAATCCTCGCGATACCGCCAGGTATCGCTGCGGTTTGCGCCTTGCAGCCCATCCCGACCCACATCCCACACTCCCCACGCTGAGACTTTGAACACGCTCTAAGCCCGTTTCGTTCAAGCCGCTGCCGCAGCCGGGCGCGGCATGCGGGCTTCGCGGATGGGCAGATTCAGCACCGCCGCCAGGGCGGCCAAAGCGATATCGGCCCACCACATCCAGTCGTAATTGCCGTATTCGGCCACCGCCAGGCCGCCCAACCAAGCCCCTAAAAAGCCGCCGATCTGGTGGCTCAACAGCGTCAGGCCGAACAACGTGCCCAGGTAGCGCACGCCAAACAGCTTGCCCACCAGCCCGGCTGTGGGCGGCACGGTGGCCAGCCAGGTCAGGCCCAGCCCGACGGCAAACACGTAAAACACCCAAGGCTCGCGCGGCATGGCCAGGTACCACAGCACCAGCACCGCGCGGCTGCCGTACATCAGCGCCAGAATCATCTTGCTGCGGTATTGCCCCACCAGGTTACCCACGACCAGGCTGCCAACAATGTTGGCCAGCCCGATCAGCGCCAGCGACCAACTGGCCACCGACGCAGGCAATCCGCATAAATCCACTTCCTTGGGCAGGTGCGTGACTAAAAACGCAATGTGAAAGCCACAGGTGAAAAAACCGGCGTGCAGCAGCAGGTAGCTGCGGTCGGCCATGGCTTGCTTGAGCGTGGCTTTCAGCCCGCCTTGGGAAACACCTTGGGAGGCACCTTCGGTGGTGCCGTCGGTACCTGAGGCGGTGGTGTCTGATGCCATCGGCTTGGTCACTTTGCCCACCAGCGGCAGCGCCAGCAGGGTCAGCACGGCCAGCGTGTACATGGCCCCCATCCAGCTCGTCATCTGAATCAGTTTTTGCGTCAGCGGTGCAAACACAAACTGCCCCAGTGAGCCGCCGGCGTTGATGACGCCCGAGGCCGAGCCGCGTGATTCCGCGGGTAACCGCTGGGCCGCTGCGCCAATCAGCACCGAAAAGCTGCCCGCGCCCGCGCCCATGGCCGTCAGCAGCCCCACGGTGAAGATCAGCCCCCATTTGCTGGGCATCAAAGGCGTCAGCGCACTGCCCAGTGCCAACACCACAATGCCCGCAATCAGCACCGGCCGTGGCCCCCAGCGGTCGGCCGCCGCGCCTGCCAGTGGCTGAATGGCCCCCCAGGTGAGCTGCGCCACCGCCATGGCAAAGCTGATGGTGACAATGCCCAGACCGGTGGCCGTGTTCAGCGGCCCGACGAACAGCCCCATGGACTGGCGGATGCCCATGGTCACCATCAAAATCCCGGCGGCGGCCAGCGTGATCGCCAGCGCGCCGGGCGCTTTGAGCGTCTTGAACATGTGTGAAAAAGCCTTGATTGGAAAGTGAGGCAGCGGTGGAGTTTGTGCGCCAGCTTCTCCCTGAAGCCGTGACGAACCGTGGTTTGAGATGCGCGCCCAGCCGCCGTACTAGTGTAGTGTTCGGCGCTATCTGGCACATAAAAACGCGCCTTGTCACGACGACAAATCCATCATTTTTATAAGTGCCATCGAGCATCGACCACTACACCAGCATGGATGATAGAAGCTTGCCTGGTGCGCAAAAAGCCCATAATTAGCGTCACTCTGTCAACAAATCATTGACGATGCCGCGATCTTCTTCTTTGCATACTGTAGGCATTCCTGCTTCTGGTGGCTGGACGGCCTCATTGGCCGGGCGTGCCATGCCCTGGCTGCCCGCCTGGCAGGCGTTTGTCAAAACCGTCGAGGCAGGCAGCATGGCCGCTGCGGCGCGCCAGTTGGGCTGCACGCGCGCGCAGGTCAGCAAGCAGGTGGCCGAGTTGGAAGCGGCTTTTGGCACCCGCTTGCTTCAGCGCAGCACCCGCCGCCTGGCGCTGACCCCCGCTGGGCAGGTGTTTCACCAGCATGCGCTGGCTGCGCTGGAAAGCGTGGCCGCCACCCAGTTGGCCGTGGGCAACCTGGGTGACGAGCCGCACGGACTGCTGCGCGTGAGCGCCACCATCAGCTTTGGCCGCCTGCACGTGGCCCCCGTGCTCACACACCTGGCTGAGCAGTACCCGCGCCTGGTCTGCGAGCTGTTGCTGACCGACCAACTGATCGATCTGGCCGACGAGCATATCGACCTGGCCCTGCGCATGACGCGCAGCCCGCCACAAGACGCTGTGGTGCGCAAGCTGGCCACGCTGGAGCGCGTGATTTGCGCCGCACCCGCCTATCTGACCGCGCGCGGTGTGCCGCGCAATGTGGCTGATCTGGCCGGGCACCAGACCTTGAGCTTTTTGCTGTCGGACGACCACCACTGGCACCTGACCACGCCGGGCGGGCAAACCCACGTCGTGCCCGTGACCAGCCGCATGCACACCAACAACACCGACTGCCTGCTCGATCTGGCCCTGGCCGGGCAGGGACTGGCCATTTTGCCGCTGTACCTGATTGCCCCACACCTGGCACAACAGCGCCTGCGCGCCGTGCTGCCCGGCCACCATGTGGACAACCGCTTTGGCCGCCAGATCTACGCTTGCTACACCCCTAGTCGCGCCCGCGTGCCCAAGGTACACGCCGTGTTGGATGCGCTGGCCGCCCGGTTCAGCCCTGTGCCGCCGTGGGAGCAGGCCGCGTGAGGATGGGTTGGCGTCACATGGCCTTGAACCTGTGGGCGTACAGGCGGCTGACGGCCAGCCGGTCAGGGCAGCCGCGCAGGGCCAGATGCAGCTTGCCCGCATCGTCGCGCTGCACGGCGTCGATAGCGTCGGCCCGCACCACGGTGCTGCGGTGAATCTGCCAGAACTGCGCCGCATCCAACTGCGGCAACAAGTCTTTCAGCGGCGTGCGCAGCAGGTGTTCTTCACCGCCAGAGCAAACCACGCGCACGTATTTGTCGGCCGCTTGCGCATACAGCACCTCGGTCAGCGGCACCAGGCGGATCGTGCTCCCGTTCGATCCGGCAGGGCTGACTTGCAGATGGTTCAAAGGCGGGCATGGCGGCTCGGTCGCGGTTGGCGGGGATTGCAGCGCGGCCAGCAACTGGCGCAGTTGGTGGGCGGTGGCATCCAGTGCGGCAGGCAGCGATGGCGGCATCAGTGCAGACTTGGCTGCTTCCAAATCAGTAGCCTTCAGTGCTTGTTGCTCTAGCGCTGCGGCCACTTTTTGCACCGTTTTTTGCAGCCGTGCGGGTTGCACGGGTTTCAGCACATAGTCCACCGCCTGGGCCTCAAAAGCCTGCACCGCGTACTGGTCGTAGGCGGTGACGAACACCAGTTGCGGAAACGGCCCGTGGTGCCCGGCCTCGTCCCAGGCGTCGGCCAGTTCGGCGGCGGCTTGCAGCCCGCTCAGGCCCGGCATGCGGATGTCGAACAACAGCACCTGCGGCCGCAAGGCCAATGCCTCGCGCACGGCGCTGATGCCGTCACCCACGGTGGCGATCACCTGCAATTCGGGCCAGGCGCGCGCCAGCTCGGCTTGCAGCGCGGCGGCCAGCAGCGGCTCGTCCTCGGCGATCAGGGCGGTGGGGGCGTTCATCACGACCCGGCTTGCAGTGCGCGCGGGCGCAGCGTCATGTGCTCGGCACCGATCTGGACGTCAAAGTGGCGCAAAAAAGATTGACCCAGCAAGCCCTCATCAGGCTCGTCAGACGTCATGCCGACGATGACCCGCACCTCGTTGACCACCAGCGGCCCGGCTTTGACCGGCACGCCCTGCACCACCCAGCCCGCGCGCTCGCCGTTGGCGGTGCGCACGGTGATGGGTGTGCCTTTGGGCAGGCCCGCCGCACGCGCGGTGGCGCTGGTGATCGACACGCCGCTGGCCCCGGTATCGACCATGAAGCGCACCGGCTGGTGGTTGACTTCGCCATCCACGTAGAAGTGCCCGCCTGGTGCGCGCGGAATCACCAGTTCACCACCGGACTGCTGGTAAGGCGCGATGGCCGCACGCTGGCGCTGTTCCCACCAGCTGAAGCCTGCCCACAGCACCGCAGCCAGCACCAACCAGAAAACCAGCATCATCAAGGTGCTGTGGCGCAGCGTGCTGGCGGGGTCGGGTACCGTGTTTTCAGATTCAGACATGGGCTGAAGTATGCACACCTTGGCTGTCTGTTTGGCGGTCTGTTTGGCCTATGCCGACCACTTCTTGTAGCCCAGTGGTCAGTGGCAACGTCAGTGGCAGTGTCAGCACCACCTGCGTGCCTTGGCCAAGCCTGGACTGCACGTGCATCTGTGCCTGTGTGTGACCCTGTGCGCCGTAGGCGGTGGCAATGCGCTCGTGCACCTGTGCCAGTCCAAAGCGGCTGGCGCTTGCGGTGGTGTCAAAGCCCACGCCGGTGTCGGCCACGATGAGCACCAGCGCATCCCCTCGGCGGGCCGCGCTCACTTCGATGCGCCCGCCTTGCACACGCGGCTCCAGACCGTGCTGGATGGCGTTTTCGACCAGCGGTTGCAGCAGCAGTGGCGGCACCGGTACATGGTGCAAATCAGGCGGCAAATGCAGGCCAGTGGACAGGCGCGGCCCCATGCGCACCGCCATCAGCGCCAGATAGTCGCCAAGCCGCGCAAACTCAGTTGCCAGTGGATGCTGGGCGGAGCGCGATGCGTCCAGCGTGGCGCGCAGGTAGTTGTTGAGCTGATCGAGCATCTGCTGCGCGGCCTGGGGATCGCTGCCGATCAGCGCGCGCAAATTGGCCAAGGTGTTGAACAGCATGTGCGGTGCCAACTGGCTTTGCAGCAGGCGCAGATGGGCCTCGGCGGCGTCGCGCTCAGCGGCGCGGGTGGCGGACTCCAGCGCGTGGGTCTTGCCGCGCAGGTAAAAGTAAAGGCTGGCCACCACGCCTGCGGCGACGGTGATCATCAGGCCAATCTGCGCATCGCGCTGCGCCTCGGCCGCCGAAGGTGCTGTGCTTTGGCCGAATAGCCAGTTGCCTAACGACTCGCCCAGCAGGTAGCCCAGACTCACGCCTGTGGTGACCAGCAGCACGCCACGCCAGCCTTTGGGCCAGCCGTGCGCGTCGTGGTTCACATCGTGGCTCAGGCGATGGCAGTGGCGCGGATCGACCAGCAGGCGGCCCAGGTCAATGAATGCCCAGGTCGGCAGCCCGATGCACAGCGACCTGCCCCACTGCACCCAATAGCTGTTTTGCGGCCAGATGGCGGTGGTCAGCACCGCCACCAGAGCGCAAAACACCACCACCTGCGCCAGATGTTGTACGAGGTGATGCCGGTCGTTGAAGGTCATGTGGATCGCTGCCAAAAAGAAGCTGCTTGAGCGTTATGAAAAGCAGCAGGGTGATTTTTATCCTGGATGCTGGCGTAACGCCTGCACGATGGCCCGCACGGCATCGGCTTGCAGTATCAGTCCCATGTGATCGACTTGCGGCACCGCTGCCACGGACGCAGTCGGGTGCGCCCCGGCAAAAGCGGGCGCGAACTGCTTGGGGGCAAACAATTCGTCGTTCTGACCCACCAGCACCGTGATGGGCGCGCGTGCCTGGGCGATGTCATCGCGCCAGCGGCGGTGCGGCGCAAAATTGGTCGACAGGGTGTAGCTGTAATGTGGCGTCAGGTGGCGCTGGCCCCAGTCGTCCAGTGCAAAACGGGTCACGGGTAGAGGGTTGAATGCCGTGATGCCCACCGCGTTGAGCAGCCGCAACGCAATGACGCGCGGCACACCCACCGAGGCCCAGCCGCCGTTGTTCGGACGTGTGGTGGGTGCGTCGTAACCCAGATAAGGGGCCAGCAGCGCGTAACGGTCAAACAGCGCTTGTTGCAGCCCGCCCGCAAAACGCAGTGCAAAGCCACCGCCCGCTGAAAACCCCAGCAGCACGTTGCGGCCCGAAAAAGGGTGCGCACGCATGAAATCGGCCAGGTCGTCTTCCAGCTGACCGATATAGGCGATGTCGCCGCGCGGGCCGCTGTCACCGTGGCCGCGCACGTCCAGCGCATCAACGACAACACCTTTCTGCGCCAAGGCCAACGCCAGTGTGTGCATCGAGCGGCTGCTGGCCGACGAGCCGTGGATGAGCACCGCACGGGTCGGTGGATTTGCATGGGTGGCCGCCAGGGCCGGGTAATGCCGATAGGCCAAAGAGGTGCCGTCGCGCGCGCTCCAGCGCTGCACGGCAGGCAAGCCATCGATGCTGACGTGTGCAAACGGTGCGTTGACGCTGGCCAGCGGGGTGATGGTGCTTGGGCCGCCGAATGTGATGGCGATGGCGATGGCGAGCGTGGCGGTCAAGAGCAGCGCCAGCAGTAGGCCAGTGTGCAGGACTTTGGCGCGCACGGCGATGGTGTTTGTCAGCGCTCGGCACGGCCTGCCAGCGCAGCCCGTTCACGCTCAATCAAACGCTGACGCAATCCACAGCCAGGACCGGCCAGCCAGACGCCGCCGCCGTGCAATGCCAGGCCCAGGCCCCAGCTCAGCAGCGGAAATATGAACCAGGAGCGGCCTTGGTACAGCGACAGCGCGATCAGCATCAGGTTGACCGCGACGTACACCGCAGCGTGTATGTACCAGCCCATTTTGGCACCGGCGCGGCGACGGGCCAGACGTTCGATTTCGGTTTCGGTCAGGGCAGTGGGGGGCATGGTGAATTTTCCTGTAGAAAAAATGGATGGGTTTCAGGCCAGCGCCGTGCGGGTGCGGTGCGGTGCGGGTGCAGATCAGATCGACTGTGCCGCCGGGCGTGCCTGACCGCCAGCGGTTTGCGACGGCATGCCCTCTGGTGGCGCGAAATGCGCCTGAGCGGGTGCGAAATGCACCTGTGGCAGATCATTGGTGTGGGCAGATGGATGATCTGGCACTCAAAGTTTCAAAAGAAATCAGCCGCCAGCGCTTGTAAAATCAGCGCCAGCAGCTACAAAGGGTGTAGCTGAAAGCGCAGAACCTGGGTGCGGGCAAGGAGTGGGATGTGGATGCAGTGTGGGCCGTCAAGGCCGCGATCATGGGCGTGGTGGAAGGGCTGACCGAGTTTTTGCCTATCTCGTCCACCGGCCATTTGATTTTGGCGGGCAGCTTGCTGGGTTTTGACGATGCCAAGGCCAAGGTGTTCGACATTGCCATCCAGACCGGGGCCATTCTGGCCGTCATCATCGTGTACTGGCAAAAAATCAGGGACACCGTGGTGGCGCTGCCCAGCAGCCGGGCCGCACAGCGCTTTGTGCTGAATGTGCTGATTGCCTTTTTGCCCGCCGTGGTGCTGGGTCTGTTGCTGGGCAAGGCCATCAAGGCGCATTTGTTCACGCCGCAGGTGGTGGCCACCACCTTCATTCTGGGGGCCTTCGTCATTTTGTGGGCCGAGCGCCGCCCGCAAAGCACGGCGCGCGTGCAGTCGGTGGACGCCATGACGCCGCTGGACGCGCTGAAAGTCGGCCTGGTGCAATGCTTTGCCATGATTCCGGGTACCAGCCGCTCGGGGGCCACCATCATCGGCGGCATGTTGATGGGCCTGTCGCGCCAGACGGCGACAGACTTTTCTTTTTTTCTGGCCATTCCCACGCTGATCGGCGCGGGCGCGTATTCGCTGTACAAAGACCGTGCTTTGCTCAGCGCGGCCGACGTGCCGCTGTTTGCCATCGGGTTGGTGTTTGCCTTCATCAGTGCCTGGGTATGCGTGCGCTGGTTGCTGCGCTATATCGCCAGCCACAGTTTTGTGCCGTTTGCGTGGTACCGCATCGCGTTTGGGTTGATCGTGCTGCTGACCTGGTGGGGCGGCTGGGTGCGCTGGGGTGAATAGAACGCCCCCTGTCTGCACGGCCCTGCTGCCTCATCCGATGGGGGCGGTGCGTATGCTTGGCGCTTTTACTTGAACGGATTGCCATGAACTTTCAGCAAACCCTGGACACCTTGCCACCCATCGACGGCCTGACTGGGCTGGACGTGGTGGACGCCAGCGGCACCGTGGTGCACCACATTCCGGCCGCGCCGGGCAAGCTGGGGTCGCTGCGTGTGTACCATGCGCTGGCGGTGCAGTTTGGCGGCGCTTTCAGTGCCGAAGCCGCTGCGCAGGGCCTGCGGTGGTTTGCCGAGCACGTGGCCGATGCACAGGCCCGCCCCGGCGCGCACCCCAATATCGATCTGCTGTTGCAACACAGCCCAGCGCAGGCCGGTTGGCGGCTGGTGACGCTGCGCGAGCGATGAATGCCGCTGCGCGGTTGGCGGGTGTCAGCGTGCTCAAGCCTGGGCCGCGTGATGCCGCGCCCGGCTGCTTTACATTTCTTCAACCGCCTGACAAACAGGGGCGTTCAGGTGCGCCCTAACATGCGCCTGATGCGCATGCCGCCTTTCGTTTTTTTTGTCCCATGACCCTACCTCCCGCGACCCCGCCTCCCGCGACTGCGCCTGCTGCGCCTGCGCCTGCTGCATCGGCCCGCCATCTGGCTTCAGCCGCCGCCACGTCCCAGACCGCACCTCAGGCTGCTCCCACTCCAAGGCGACGCACGTGGCTGTCGGTGCTGGTGGCGGCCTGTCTGATTGCCGCACTGACGGGCAGCGCCTGGTGGCTGGTACAGCGCGCCAAAGCCACGGCACCTGCGGCTGAAATGGGTGGCCCACCCGGCGGCCCCGGCGGTCCACCCGGTGGCGGCCCGCGTGGCCCCCGCGGTGGTGGCGGCGGTGTGACCGTGGGGCTGGTCACGGCGCAGCAAGGCGCGCTGCCAGTGTTGGTGGACGCGCTGGGCACCGTCACCCCGCCGGTGACTGCCACTTTGGTGCCGCAAGTGGGCGGCGTGCTGGCCGAGGTGTTGTTCACCGAAGGACAAATGGTTAAAAAAGGCCAGTTGCTGGCCCGCATCGACCCGCGCACCTACGACCAGGCGCTGGCCGAGGCCAAAGGCCAGCGCGCCCGCGACGAGGCGCAACTGGCCGTGGCCCGCACCACCTTGGCGCGCTATCAGGCGCTGTGGGACAAAGACTCCATCGCCCGGCAAGATGTGGAAACCCAGGCCGCGCTGGTCAAGCAGCTGCAAGGCACGGTGGAGGCCGACCGCGCCAGCGAGCGCGCGGCCCAGATCAACCTGGACTACACCCGCATTCACGCGCCTATCGACGGGCGCATTGGCCTGCGCAACGTCGATCCTGGCAACCTGGTCACCGCCAATGGCAGTACCGGCATTGCCACCGTTACGCAAATCAACCCCATCGACGTGGTGTTCGCCGTGCCGCAAGACCGCGTACCCGAAGTGCTGGCGGCACAAAAAACCGGCCCCCTGAACGTCACCGCCTTGAACCGCGAGCGCAGCCAGCCGCTGGCCCAAGGCGTGTTCAGGACGCTGGACAACCAGATCGACACCGCCACCGGCACCGTCAAGGCCAAGGCGCGCTTTGCCAATGAAGGCGACACGCTGTTTCCCAACCAGTTTGTCAATGTGCGCCTGCAACTGGGCGCGCAAAACGGCGTGCTGGTGCCTGTGACCGCAGTGCGCAGCGGCCCGCAAGGCAACTACGTGTACGTGGTGGACGCGCAAGGCACCGCCCACATGCGCCGCGTGAGCACCGGGCTGGGGACTGACGATCAGCTGCTGATTACCCAGGGCCTGCAAGGCGGCGAGCGCGTGGTCACCGAAGGCGGTGATCGGGTCAAAGAAGGCGGCAAGGTGCAGACCGCAGACAGTCTGAAAAGCGGTGCGGCGGCAGGCCCGGCGAATGCAGCCTCAGGTGCGGGGAACGATGCAATCAGCAGGCGCAGGCGCGGGGCCAGCGCACCGGCAGGGGGCGCTTCTGCGCCGCAATGATGCGTCGACGGATACAGGAGCGAGGGTGGTCATGTCGCGGATGAAGTGGACTGGGCTGGCACTGGTGGCTCTGCTGCTGGCGGCGGGCGTGGGCGCGTATGTGTTCAACCTGGGCAAGGAGTACCCGCTGCGCTTTTCCGAGGCGCAGATCCAGCAGCGCTTGTCAGAAAAACTGCCGCTGACCAAAACCTATCTGTTCATTTTTCAAATCACCCTGAAAAACCCGCGCGTGCAGCTTCAAAGCGGCAGCAACCGGGTGAACGCCGGGCTGGATATCGACACGCATATTCGTGTGGGCCAGCAGAGCCAGACGCTGGGCGGTGCGGTGGATGTGACGGCGGGCGTGCAGTACAAGGCTGAAACGGGTGAATTTTTTCTGGTCGATCCGGTGATCGAGCGGCTGTCGGTGCAAGGCATTCCTGCCCAATATGAAGCCTCATTGACCACGGCCCTGACCCAGGCGCTGGCGGCGTTTTATGCCAGCCACCCGGTCTATACGCTGAATGCGCGCGACATGAAGCAGGTTGCGGCCAAAGCGGTACTCAAGCGCGTGTTGGTCGAGGACGGGCATTTGAATGTGGTGCTGGGGTTGTGAGCGCGCGGAAGACAGTACCAGGTTGCCATCATCTGCCCGAGCGACCGATGAACTTCTCAATCCAGCGGCCAGGCTTCTTTGGGCATTGAATCGGCCTCTGACGCTTGTTGGTATTGTGCAGAAAGCGCTTGTTGTGATAGCAAATCAGACGCCAGTTCGGTGCTTTTCAGATTGCGCCACCAAGCGGTGAGCAGCGGGCCGTGGGCAGGCTCCAGCGGTTGGCCCAGGCGGGGCATGAGCAAGGCGGCAGGGCTGGCGGGGGCGAGGTCAAGCAAGCGCTCGACCGGCTGATCCCAGTCGTGCATGGCCAGGCAGAAGGTGCCCCAGTGCACGGGTAAAAAGGCGGGGTTGCCCAGCAGGGCCAGCGCCTGCATGGCGTGATCGGGGCCTAAATGGATGTCGCCCCAGGCGGGGTGCCAGGCACCGACTTCCAGCAAGGCCAGATCGAACGGGCCAAGCCGTTCGCAGATGGTGGCGTACTGCTCGGTCAAGCCAGTGTCGCCGCTGAAAAACATCGCGTGGCGTGGGCCGCGCACCACCATGCTGGCCCACAGGGTGCTGTTGCGCGTTTTCAGTCCGCGCCCGCTGAAGTGCTGCGAGGGTGCGGCGGTTACGGTCAGGCCGGTGCCGGACACGGTGTGGCTTTGCCACCAGTCCAGCTCGGTGATGCGTTCTGGCGCAATGCCCCAGGCTTGCAGGTGTGCACCCACGCCCAAGGTGGTGATGAAGGGCACGCGGGCTGCACGCAGGGCGCGAATGGTGGGGTAGTCCAGGTGGTCGTAGTGGTCGTGGGAGATGACGATGGCGTCCACCTCGGGCAGGTCGCGCAGTGCTACAGGGGCGGGGTGAAAGCGCTTGGGGCCCATGCGTGCGAACGGCGAAGCGCGCGGCCCCCATACCGGATCGGTCAGCACGCGCCAGCCATCGATTTCCAGCAGCACGGTGGAGTGGCCCAGCCAGGTGGCGCGCAGACCGCTTTGGGGCGGACGCAGCCAGGCCGCGCGCGGGTCGTGCAGCGGCAGTGGGCCAGGCGGCAGCCGGGGCGGTCTGGGGCACAGCATTTCGCCGATGGATGGCATGGCCGCGCCCGGCTGGCGCAGGCCGGGGGCGATGGGGGCCAGGTTGCGAAAGCCATCGCCCGCCCATTGGGGCGATGCGCGCATGCGTTCCAGCCGCTCGCCGCTGGCGCGTTGACCGAATGATTTCATGCGGTGTCAGGCGAAGGTGGGGCGGTGGTGGACATCGGGGCGGATGCGTGCCCGGGTGCATCGAACAAGCCCTCGTTGGGGGCGTGGCGTGCGCTGCGTTCGGTGCGCTCCTGGGCCATTTGCGCTTCCAGTTGGGCGCGGCTGGCCTTGATGGTGGCGACCAGTTTTTCGCGGTCTTGGCGCAAGGGGCGAATGCGTTCGACCAGCGCGATGTTGTGGCGGCGGAAGGTCAATGCAGCCTGGCGCGCCTCATGCGCGGGGTAGCCCAGCAGTTGCAGCACACGGCGCGAACTCATCAGGCTGGACTCGAACATCTCGCGGTCAACACATTCCACCCCACGGTCGACCAGTTGACCCCAGTGCAGCACGTCGCGCGCACGCGCGACGATTTTTAGCTGCGGAAAATGCTCGTGCGCCAGATCGACGATGGCCAGTGACTGCTCTACATCGTCCACTGCCACGACCAACACCTGGGCTTCGGCGGCACCGGCTACGCGCAGCAGATCGAGCCGCGTGGCGTTGCCATAAAACACCTGGCTGCCAATGGTGCGGGCGGCCTCCATCATCTCAACGTCGTGGTCGAGGATGGTGGTGCGAACGCTTTGTGCGGCCAGCACGCGCGCCACAATTTGCCCAAAGCGGCCAAAACCGGCGATGAGCACCGGGGCGTCTTGCGGCTCGGATATTTCTTCGGCCGTGCGCTGGCCGCCGCGCTGGTAACGCGGCATGACCCAGCGGTCGACCGCCACCAGCAGCAAGGGGCTGAGCAGCATGGACAGCGCCACCGCACCGATCAGCATGGACGACACTTCGGTAGAAAACACGCGGTTGCCCGCAGCGGTTTGAAACACCACGAAGGCGAATTCGCCGCCTTGCGCCATCAGCACGGCAAAGGTGGCGCGCTCGGCTGAGGGCAGACGCATCACGCCGGCCAGCGCCAGCAGCGCGACCATTTTGAGCAGCAAAAAGCCCAGCACGATGCCCAGAATCTGCCACGGCCTGGCCAGCAGCACGCCAAAGTCGATGCTCATGCCCACGGCAATGAAAAACAGCCCCAGCAACAGGCCCTTGAAGGGTTCGATGTCGGTTTCCAGCTCGCGCCGGTATTCGCTTTGCGACAGCAGTACCCCGGCCAAAAAGGCCCCCAGCGCCATCGACAGGCCCACCGCGTGCATCAGCGCGGCAATGGCCACCACCAGCAGCAGCGAGGCGGCGGTGAAGATCTCGGGCGTGTCGCTGCGGGCAATCCAGCGCAGCGCGGGGCGAATCAGCAAGCGGCCACCGACGATGATGCCGCCAATCACGCCGATGATCTTGGCCGCTTCCAGTGCCTGGTCGCTGGCGGCGATGGGTGCGCCCGCCACGCCAGGCCCCAGCAGTGGCAGCAGCGCCAGAATGGGGATGGCGGCCACGTCCTGAAACAGCAACATGCCAAAGGCGGCCTGCCCGCTGGTGGTGCGCAGCAAGTTGCGCTCGCCCATGACTTGCAGCGCCACGGCGGTGGACGACAGCGCCAGACCCAGTGCCACCACCAGCGCCGTGCGCCAGGGCACGCCCAGCAGCAGTGCCACGACCATGATGGCGGCGGTGCAGCTCGCCATTTGCGCGCTGCCCCAGCCGAAGATGGGGCCGCGCAGCTTCCACAGGCGGTCAGGCTCCAGTTCCAGCCCGACCAAAAACAGCATCAGCACCACGCCGAATTCGGCAAAGTGCAAGATGGTGTCGACATCGCTGACCAGACCCATGCCCCAGGGGCCGATCAAAATGCCCCCGGCCAGATAGCCAATGATGGAGCCAAGACCCAGGGCCTTGGACACGGGCACGGCAATCACGGCTGCGCCCAGAAAAATCAGGCTACCGCTGAGCCAGGTGGGGAGGTGTTCCATAGAGGGGAAAAACGGGTTTGGTTCAGATCAGAGGAAAAATGGAGGGTGCGTGAAGAAGGGGCGCGCTCGGGCAGCCCGTATTCAGGCGGATGCGGCCTGCCGGTCGGTGGCAGGCACCCACACGCCCTCCGGTGCGGAGGCGTCGGTGTTGGCGGTTTGATGCGTTGCCCATTGGGGCCAAGTGTTCAACGCCTGGGTGAAGGCGTTGATGTGGGTGTCCAGCGTAGCCTCGCTGGCGCTGCGCGCGCCCAGCAAGGTCAAGGGCGGAGCGTAGTTCATGGCGCACAAATGGGCCATCTGCTGCCAGGGGATCAGAAATTCGTCCAGCCGGTGGCGGTTGTAGCCGCTGGGCTGGTACGAGGCTTCGGGGCCGCCTCCGCTGGTGGCCAGCCACAGGGTTTTGCCCGCCAGCGCGCACTGGCTTTGGCCATAGGCCCAGCCGTAGGTCAGCACTTCGTCCAGCCACAATTTCAGCAGCGCAGGGGCCGAATACCAGTACAGCGGGAACATCAGTGCCACCAGGCTGGCGCGTTGCAGGCGGGTTTGCTCGGCTTGCACATCGAGGGCGTAGTCGGGGTAGCTGGTGTACAAATCGTTCACGTCCACGCTAGGCATGCTGCGGGCGGCATCGAGCAGGCGGCGTGTGATGCGCGAATTGCGCCAGTCGGGATGGGCGGCGACGAGGTAAATGGAATCAGCGGGGGTATCGGTCATGGCCTGTAACATAGCGCAAATCTGACCTGCATATGGTCACCCCATTTCATCCCAGACAGGAAAGCCATGCCATGCCGGTTGTAGTTGTTGCCAATCCCAAAGGCGGCGTGGGCAAATCCACGCTGGCTACCAATGTAGCGGGTTATTTTGCGCGGCAAGGGCATGCGGTGATGTTGGGCGATGTGGATCGCCAGCAGTCATCACGCCTGTGGCTGGGCCTGCGGCCCGAAGCGGCCCGCCCCATTACCGCTTGGCAGGTGCAGCGCGACTTTATCGTACGCCCGCCCAAAGGCACCACGCACGTGGTGCTGGACACGCCCGCGGGCTTGCACGGCACGCGTTTCAAAGACGTGGTGCGGCTGGCCGATAAGCTGATCGTGCCGGTGCAGCCGAGCATTTTTGACATCTACGCCACGCGTGAATTCATCGACCAGCTTCTGGAATGGAAAGGGGCCGGTAAGCGTGATATTGCCCTGGTGGGCATGCGCGTGGACGAGCGCACCATTGCCGCCGACCAGTTGCGCCAGTTCATGGACGGGCTGGGCGTGCCGGTGCTGGGCATGTTGCGTCCCACGCAAAACTATGTGTACCTGGCTGCGCGTGGGTTGACGATTTTTGATGTAGCCCCTGGTCGCGTGCAGCGCGATCTGGCGCAATGGGAAGACATTGGCCGCTGGCTGGATCAGGGGTGATCAGCTGATCGTCAGGATGGTCTGCAACAGATCAACAAAGAAAAACTCTGTATGCCATCAACCCACTCCGTGCCCTTTGACTCCGCAGCCCACACCATTCGCAGCGGCCTGGTTTTGGCTGCGTTGCTGGCGTTCGCGCCCATGGGCTGGGCAGCGCCGCTTTATGAATCGTGTGCGGCTGAAATCAGCCGACCAGTTGCCAGTGCGGTCGATCGAACGTCAGAAGATGCGGTGGCATTGGCGTTCATGCAGGCCATGGCGCACAAGGATCTTGACACCGCCAGACAACTGACGGCCGACATGCTAGAAGAAGAGCCTGGCACCTATGCCTACTTGATGAAGCGGCTGGTTCAACTGGTCGACAAGGTGGGCGGTGTCCATGCAATCGAGCTGGGCAAGAAGGAAAAGCGTACCGAGGTTTACATGCCCCACGTGGTGGGCGTCGAACTGCTGTTTGCAGCCATCGACATACGGCTGACTTTTTGCGTCAAAGACGAGTCAAGCAAAGGCCATCAAATCAAGCCTGCCAAAGTACCTATCCGCCTGGTACTGGCTTTGGTGAATGGAGCTTGGGGGGTTGTGAACATGCGGCCCGCGTATGAAGAGCCTTATGACAAGCCTGCGGATAAAGCTGAAAACTGAGCCAGTCACCTGACGGACACCAGCGTGCTGGCGTGGCCGCTACAGTGAACCGCTATGCGAATCTTTCAATCTTTGGACGAGCTGGTGGCTTTGACCGACCAGGACGAAGTGGTATCGGACTGGTTTACTGTCACGCAACAGCATATCGACCAGTTTGCCGATGCCACAGGTGATCACCAGTGGATTCATGTGGATGCTGAGCGTGCTAAAGCAGGCCCATTTGGCACCACGGTGGCGCACGGCTACCTGACGCTTTCATTGCTGGCTGGGCTGGGCATGAATGCCATGGAAGTCAAAGGCGTGCGCATGGGCATCAACTACGGGCTGAACAAAGTGCGCTTCATGGCACCCGTGCCGGTGGGCAGCCGTTTGCGCGCGCGCTTTACATTACTGCAAGCGTCCACCATCGAAGGCGGCATGCAACTGGCATGGCGCTGCACCATTGAGCGTGAAGGCGCTGATAAGCCAGTGTGTGTGGCCGAGCCGCTGTCACGCTATTACATTTGAAGCTGCCAGCGCTCTGTCAAGGTGCGCTAAAGCTTGAAATGGTACTTATTTTTTGACGCGACTGAAGGCGCTGCGCGGAGCGCGCAACTGCTGCGGAAACAGCGGCTCGATCAGCGCCATGCGGCGTTCAGCCTCATGTTGACCGAACTGGTCTGAAATGGCCTGATAAACCTCGCCGCGCAGCAGCCAGAGTTGTTGCGTCGATTCGGCGGCGTTGATGTGCGCACGCGCCGACCGGGTGCGCGCCGGGGGACAGTCAAGCACTTGCTCAACCATGGCTGTGCGAATTTCGCGCAGAACTACATCACTGTCGTGCCCACGCCGTGCACCACTCACCATGCGGCGAGTAATGCTGACGAATGTAGAAACGTAGGCGGGGGCTGACAGCATGATCTTTTGGTTTATGGCTTGGCTTCAAACTATTTTTACTCTGGTCCGGCCACTATAGATGCCAGCAAGCTGCCTGTCCAAGTGGATGAGCGCAACAATTTCTCACTTTTCATTAAACCCAGAGGTAACGCTTCTTTTGTTGTGAGAAATGCACGCATGCAGTCTGATTACTCACATACCGACGACGCACTGTTCTTGCCTGCTTAGGGAAGGTCTGCACAACCCCCGCTGCAGGGCGAGGTGACGCGTGAATGTTCACATGGCGAAACGAGCGTTGAATTTCTCATCGTTTTGCGCTGTTTTTGGTTCGCTTGACCCTGATT
>NZ_JBKEEE010000001.1:0-2073 GCF_047975795.1 Ottowia sp.
CGAAGGCCTTTCAGACGCCTGCAATAGCAGTGATCCACGCAGGCCGCAAGCAATAGGGGGCAACCGGCGCGCAGGTCTGCCACGCGGCGTCGCAGCGTGCCGCGGGTTGCCCGTTGAAGTCAAAGCGCTGGACGATCCCCATCTGTTCGGGCACCGGACTGCTGGTTGCCGCAGTGTGGATCGTCTTCATGGTCAGGCACAGGTTGCCGTCTGTCCTCATATACACGATCACGGAATCTCGACACAGCGCGACAAGTCTCTATTCTCTGATCCCGAAATTGTCAAGTCCCTAGACAATCCTGTCGGCACAGGCCTGTGTCACTGCGGGAAGTTTGCGCCCCTTGAGCGTGATCAGGCATAAGTCCCTGACGATGGCAGGCTCGTGCAGGTGCGCCACCACATAGTTTCCCTTCCGCGGAGGCACGCTCACCCAAGGCAAAAGAGTCACGCCAAGGCCTGAGGGGGGCCAGAATTTCGAACGCCATCAATTGCGATGAGGTAGTGTCAGTTTACGTGGTGCAGTTGTGAAGTGCCTCCTTGTATCTCGTGTGAACTTCTTGATGGCAGAAGGGGGTGCGGGGGAAGGCCTTCCCCCGCTTGCCCCCCGGCCATGTCACGCTGGGCCGCAGGCGCACTCACATCGCTGAGACTTGGCTGGCGGCTGTGATACTGGCGCAGGAACTCATGCGGTGAGACATTGCCAAGACTGGTGTGCAAGCGGTGCGGGTTATAGAACGTGGCAATGTAGTCAAAGACCGCATCCATGGCTTGCTGGGCTGTCTCAAAGTGCAGCCGGTGCAAATGCTCGTTTTTCAGGCTCGAGAAGAAACTCTCCATCGGCGCGTTGTCGTAGCAGTTGCCCGCACGGCTCATGGAGGCTTGCATCTGGTGGCCGCTCAGCAGCTTGCGGTACGCCGCGCTTGCATACTGGCTGCCCCGGTCGCTGTGGGCAATCAACCCGGGCAGCGGGCGCTCTTGCTCGATGGCCATTTGCATCGCCTCGATGACCAGCTCGGCGCGCATGTGCTGACGCACCGACCAACCCACGATCTTGCGGCTGCACGCGTCCTTGACGGCGGCCAGATACACCCAGCCCTCATCGGTGGCGATGTAAGTGATATCGGCCAGCCAGACCCGCCCGGGCTGATGGATGGCATCGAAACGCTGCTCCAGCAGATTGGGGGCAATGGGCAAATCGTGCGCACTGTCGGTGGTGCGTACAAAGCGTCGCTTGAGCTGGCAGCGCAGCCCCAGGCGACGGCACAAGCGCTTGACGCCTGAGAGGCTGAGCGTGTGGCCGCGCCGCTCAAGGGCAGCGCGCATGCGCACAGCGCCGTAGGTGGCGCGGCTGGCCGCATGGATGTGCCGCGCGGCGCTGTCGAGCTGCGCTGTTTGTTCCTGTGCGTCATGAGCGTCACCGGCACCAGCGGCTTGCTGCGCTTGTCTGGCGCGCCATTGGTGAAAGCCCGAGCGCGAGACCTGCAATGCCTTGCAGTAGGCGGCTGCGCTGTGCTTGCGCTGCGCCGTCGGCTTGATCATCTGAGCGTGAATCCAGGCGTACTTCACCGCGATTGGGCTGCGAAGTACGCCGTGGCTTTTTTTAGGATGTCGCGCTCCTCGGTGACTTGCGCCAGGGCGCGTTTGACACGTGCCAGCTCGCTTTGCAGATCGGTCACGGGCTGCACGCGGTGCGCATCGACTGCGCCCAGCGTGCCAGCGCGCGCCAGCTTGAGCCAGTTGGCGTAGGTCTTGACGTTGACATCGAGCTCGCGCGCGGCCTGCGCCACGCCTTTGCCGTCGCGCAGCACCAGTTGCACGGCGTTTTGTCGGAAGGCGTGGGTGTACATCGCGCGTGGTGCGCGTTCGATGTCACTGTTGCTGGCTGCGCCAGCGTTTATCAAAGCGTCTGTTTTGTTCATGAGGGCTCCAGAGAATGTTCAGATTTGATCATTCGATGGCGTTCGTTTTGGGCGGCCCCCCTCATCTTGCACTTCGTCCTGGCCTTGTACTTGCGTCAACGCCTCAACCGCCTTCCCACGGAGTTTGCTCCACAGACTCCTTAGGACGATAGGC
>NZ_JBKEEE010000036.1:0-173759 GCF_047975795.1 Ottowia sp.
GCGCATTGCCGAGGAGCTGAAAACGCCGCTGGGCGAGGTGGTGGGCTACAAGGTGCGCTTCAATGACCGGCTGTCCAAAAACGCCTCCGTCAAGCTCATGACCGACGGCATCCTGCTGGCCGAAACGCAGACCGACCCGCTGCTCAAAGCCTACGACACGCTCATCATCGACGAGGCGCACGAGCGCAGCCTGAACATCGACTTTCTGCTCGGCTACCTCAGGCAGATCCTGCCCCGGCGGCCTGATCTGAAGGTGATCGTCACCTCGGCCACCATCGACGCCGATCGCTTTGCGCAGCACTTTGCGGAGGTCAAAGGCAGCCCGGTGCCGGGCCGTCCCAAGCCGGGCACGGCCCCCTCTGGGGGCAGCGCACCACACGAAGTGGGGGAGCGTGGGGGCACTACCGTTCCCGCTCCGGTGCTGATGGTTTCGGGCCGCACCTTTCCGGTGGAAGTGCGCTACCGGCCGTTTGAAGAATCGCGCGAGTTCGATCTGAACGCCGCCATTGCCCAGGCGGTGGACGAGCTGTGGGTTGGCAGGCCGGGCGGAGATGTCCTCGTCTTCCTGCCCGGCGAGCGCGAGATCCGCGAGGCCGCCGACCACCTGCGCAAGCACCTGGCACACGGCACGCTGACCCGCAGCGCTGAGGTGCTGCCGCTGTTTGCGCGCCTGAGCCAGGCCGAGCAAGAGCGCGTGTTCGCCCCGCACGGCGCGCCGCGCATCGTGCTGGCCACCAACGTGGCCGAGACCTCGCTCACCGTGCCCGGCATCAAATACGTGGTGGACGCAGGCACGGCGCGCGTCAAGCGCTACAGTTACCGAAGCAAGGTGGAGCAGTTGCTGGTGGAGCCGGTGAGCCAGGCTGCGGCCAACCAGCGCTTGGGGCGCTGCGGGCGGGTGTCTGACGGCATCGCCATCCGGCTGTACGACGAGCAGGACTTCACCGGTCGCCCGCGCTTTACCGACCCCGAAATCCTGCGCTCCTCGCTCGCCTCCGTCATTCTGCGCATGAAAAACCTGCACTTGGGCGGCGAGGGCGGCCGGGTGGAGGACTTCCCGTTTCTCGATGCCCCTTCAGGCCGCGCCGTGGCCGACGGCTACCAGTTGCTGGGCGAGCTGGGTGCGGTGGACGAGGCGCAGCAGCTCACCCGCTTGGGGGCCGAGCTGGCGCGCCTGCCGCTCGACCCGCGCGTGGGCCGCATGATTGTGGAGGCGCGCGAGCGCGGTGCTCTGCGCGAGGTGCTGGTCATCGCCGCCGCCCTGAGCGTGCAGGACGTGCGCGACCGCCCGCTGGAGCGACAGGCGCAGGCCGATCAGGCGCACGCCAAGTTCGACGACGAAAAAAGCGAGTTCAGCGGCTACCTGCGGCTGTGGAAGTGGCTGCACGACGCGCGTGGTGGCCAAGTCGTGGCGACCACGCGGGCGCAGATGCGCGGCGCCGAACAACCCGCAGGGCAGGGCGCCCGCCCGCGCAGCCTGGCCGCGCTGCCGCCCGCGCAGCGCGCCGCGCTGGCCTTGGCGCAGGCGCGCCAGAAGCTATCAAACAAAGAGCATACTACGCAGACTGGAAAAGCGTCAGAAGCTAATTTGACTGCCAATTTCCACCCTGCCAGCAGCCACAAACTCAGCAACCGCCAGTGGGAAAACCTGCTGCGCCAGAACTTCATCAACATCCGCCGCGTGCGCGAGTGGCGCGACATCCATACCCAGCTGCACACCGTGGTGGCCGAGCACCAGTGGAAAGACAATGCACAGCCAGCGGGGTACGAGGCGGTGCATAAAAGCCTGCTGGCGGGCCTGCTGGGCAACGTCGGCTGCAAGCTGGAAACCGACGACGCGCAAAGCGGCGAATACCTGGGCGCGCGCGGCATCAAGTTCTTCCGCCATCCCGGCGCGCACCTGAGCAAGCGGCCCGGCAAGTGGATCGTCTGCGCCGAGCTGGTGGAAACCGCGCGCCTGTTTGGCCGCGGCATTGCCGCCATCGAGCCGCAGTGGCTGGAAGAGCTGGGCGGCCACCTGCTCAAGAAACAACTGCTGGAGCCGCACTGGGAGAAAAAAGCCGCCGACGTGGTGGCGCAAGAGCGCGCCACGCTCTACGGCTTGGTGGTCTACAACGGCCGCCGCAAAAGTTTCGGCAAGGTGGACGCGCCCGCCGCGCGCGAAATTTTCATCCGCGAAGCGCTGGTGGCGCAAAACTGGCCCGACGACTGGCCGCGCCGCCTGCCGTTTCTGGCCGCCAACGCCAAGACCATTGCCCAGGTGGAGGCGCTGGAGCACAAAAGCCGCCGCCAGGACGTGCTGGTGGACGAAGAGCTGATCGTCGCCTTCTACGACCAGCACCTGCCCGCAGACATCAGCAGCGGGCGCGACTTTGAGCGCTGGTGGCAGGGCGCCAGCGCCGCTAACCCGAACCTGCTGCGCCTCAAGCGCGAGGAGCTGATGCGGCACGAAGCCGCTGGCATCACCACCAGCGCCTTTCCCAAGATGCTGCGCCTGGGCGGCGTGGACTGCGTTGCCACTTACCTGCACCAGCCCGGCGACGCGCGCGACGGCCTCACGGTGACGGTGCCGCTGTTCGTGCTCAACCAGGTCAGCGAAGCGCGCTGCGAATGGCTGGTGCCCGGCATGCTGAAGGACAAGGTGCAGGCCCTGCTCAAAAGCCTGCCGCAAAAGCCGCGCAGCCGCTTCGTGCCGCTGCCCGCCAGTGCTGCGCGCCTGACCGAGGTGCTGGCCGCGTCCGATGTATTCGGTTTGGGCAGCCTGACCGATGTTCTGCTGAAAACTGTGCGCGACGAAACCAGCCTGGATGTCAAGCACACCGATTTCAAGCTCGACATGCTGCCCACGCATCTGTTCATGAACTTCCGCGTGGTCGATGAACACGGCCGCCAGCGCGGTCAGGGCCGCAGCCTGCCGGCGCTGAAGGCCGAGTTGGGCGGCGAGGCGCGCGGCGCCTTCCAGGCGCTGGCCGGCCTCAAGACCGCCAAGGCCGACATCGCCGCGCCTGCCGCTGAAACTTCAGAGAAAGATCAAGGTGCGGCGCAAGCACCACAAGTGCAACAAGCTGCAAAAATAGAAGCAAACGCCGCCCAAACCGAAGACCGCCGCCACACCGGCTGGGACTTTGGTGAGCTGCCCGAGCTGCTGGAAGTGCGGCGCAAGGGCCAGGTGCTGATCGGCTTTCCGGCTCTGGTTCAGGATGGCGACGCCGTGCGAATCGAAGTGTTTGACGAGCCGGAGGTGGCCGCCGCTCGCCACCGCACCGGCCTGCGCCGCCTGGTGGCGCTGCAAATCAAGGACGCGCTTAAGTACCTTGAAAAGAACATTCCCGATTTGCAGAAAATGGCCGTGGCGTTCATGCCCCTGGGAACGTCCGACGAACTGCGCGGCCAGATCATCGATCTGTCCATCGACCGCGCCTTTCTGCAAGAACCGCTGCCGCAAGATGCTGCCGCCTTCGACACCCGCGTGGCCGAAGGCCGGGGTCGCCTGACCCTGATCGCCAACGAAATCGCGCGGCAGGCGGGCGTGATCCTGACCGAGTACGCCGCTGCCGCCCGGAAGATCAAAGACACCAAGGCCGCGCAGGGAAGCACCAAAGACGCCACCCAAGACGCCGCCGAACAACTACAACGCCTGATCGGCAAGCGCTTTTTGCACGACGTACCCTGGGTCTCATTGCAACACCTGCCCAGGTACCTGAAAGCCATCCAGCTGCGCCTGGACAAACTGCGCACCGACCCCACCCGCGACGCCCAGCGCATGGCCGAGGCGAGAGCGCAGGAGCAGCGCTTTAAGCGCCTAGTGGCCGAGCGCAAAGGCCAGCAAGATGCCCGCCTGCAAGAGCTGCGCTGGCTGCTGGAAGAGCTGCGCGTGAGCTTCTTCGCCCAAGAGCTGCGCACCCCGCAACCCGTCAGCGTCAAGCGGCTGGAGAAGGTTTGGCAGCAGGTGGGGAGGCCGTAAAAAGAAGGTCTACTGCGATCTGATCGAGCCCGAGGTTGTCAATTGAAAAGTGCAGGTCAATGCCAGGCTGCACCAACTGACGGTTGATCTGCAAACGCTCTGGTTATGAAAATTAAGAAGGAGCGGAATCAAATCTGAAGTGCAACACCTGCTCACCGATAAGGTCAACAGATGCCAAGCACTTCGGAAGCATGCCGCCAAGTCCAGTCCGAAGGCCGCTTGGGATCGGCCTTCGGACGGCTGGGGGTGTGAGGGAAAACCGTGAGAAGACGGCTGTCAGTCCAGCACTGCCACGCCCTTGATTTGCGCATACACCGGTTGCCCTGGTGCCAGCGCCAGGGCATTGACGGATTTGCGGGTGATGCGCGCGAGCAGGGGGGTGCCGTTGAGGTTGAGTGCGACCAGCGCCAATGCGTGGCCGTCGCTTGTCACTGATTGCACGGTGGCGGGCAGCACGTTCAGGATGCTGCTGTGCGGCGGGGCGCTCAGCGCCAGGCTGACATCGCGCGCCAGCACACGCAGGCGCACGTGCTGGCCGGGTGCTATGCCGGGTGTGGCGTCAGGTGCTGCGCGGTGGGTGGGGAGCATGCATTCGATGGTGCCGCCGCCAAAACGCACTTGCATCAGGCCGTAGTGGGCATCCACGGTGGCCACGGTGCCCTCGATCAACGCGCTGGCGGCGTCGCCGTGTTGTTGGGCCATGTCCAGGCGGGTGAGCAGGTCGGCGGTGCGGCCCTGGGCCTGGACGCGGCCTTGCGCCAGCAGCAGGACGTGGTTAGCCAGGCGGGCCACTTCGTCCAGTGCGTGGGTGACGTACAGCACGGGCAGGGCCAATTCGCGCGAGAGGCGGTCAAAGTAGGGCAGCAACTCGGCCTTGCGCGCGCCGTCCAGCGAGGCCAGGGGTTCGTCCATCAGCAGCAGGTGCGGGCTGGTGGCCAGGGCGCGGGCGATGGCCACGCGCTGGCGTTCGCCACCTGAAAGCTGTGCGGGTCTGCGTGCCAGCAAAGGCCCAATGCCCAGCAGTTCGACCGCTTGCGGCAGGCTGATGCGGCGCTGGCTGGCGGGCACGCGGCGCAGACCGAAGTCCAGGTTGCCCTGCACGCTCAGATGATCGAACAGGCTGGCTTCTTGAAACACCACGCCCAGCGGCCGCTGGTGGGTGGGCCGCCAGATGCGGGCGTGATCGTCTTGCCAGACATCACCGTTGACGACGATGTGGCCAGAGGTGGGGCGCGTTAACCCCGCCACGGCGCGCAGCAAGGTGGTTTTGCCGCAGCCTGAGGGGCCAAACACGGCGGTGATGCCGCGGCCGGGCAGGTGGGTGTCGACATCCAGCATGAAGTTGTCGCCCAGCCGCACCTGCGCGCGCAGGGCAATGTCCTGATCGGTGTCGTCTTGACGGCTGTTGCTGGTGCCCTGCGTCATGCCGCTGCCTTGCGCGCCTGGGCCAAGTGCAGCGCCAGCAGCACACCAAAGCTGAACAGCAGCATGCCGCCCGCCAGCCAGTGTGCCTGGGTGTATTCCAGCGCTTCGACGTGGTCGTAGATTTGCACCGAGATGACGCGGGTTTGGCCCGGAATGTTGCCGCCAATCATCAGCACCACGCCAAATTCGCCCAGTGTGTGGGCAAAGCCCATGACCGCGCCAGTCAGGTAGCCGGGCCGCGCCAGCGGTAGGGCCACGTGCCAGAAGGCATCCAGCGGGCCAGCGCGCAGTGTGGCGGCCGCTTCCAGCGGGCGCTGGCCCAGCGATTCAAAGGCGTTGATCAGCGGTTGCACCACAAATGGCAATGAATACACCACTGAGCCAAGCAGCAACCCCCAGAAAGTGAAGGCCAGTGTGCCCCAACCCAGTGCCTGCGTCAGCCGCCCCAGCGGGCCGTTTGGCCCCAGGGCCACCAGCAAATAAAACCCCAGCACCGACGGCGGCAGCACCAGCGGCAGCGCCACCAGTGACCGCACCGGCGTGCGCAGCCAAGCCAGTCGACCCGCTCTGCCACGCGCCAGCCACCAGGCCAGTGGTGTGCCCAGCAGCAGCAAAATGAAGGTGGTGGCCAGCGCCAGCTCAATCGACAGGCGAACGGCGGCTAGGCTGTTGGCGTCAAGCATTCAGTGAACCAGGGCCAAGCATGTGACCGCAGTTATCAGCGCATTTTTGATGGCTTTCAAGGCTTGTGAATCAAGCGCTATATCCGGATTTTGTACGCAAACATGCAGCAGGCCTGCTGCATGGCGCATTACTTCACACTGTAGCCGTAGCCGCGAATCAACTCTTTGGCTTTGGGCGATTGCAAAAGATCCACCCAGGCTTTGGCCGCCGGGTTGTGGGCAGCGCGCTTGAGGATCACCGCCTCTTGCACGATAGGGGCGTGTAAATCATCAGGCACCACCCAGGCCGAGCCGTTTTGAATGCGGCCCGCTTCCTGGATTTGCGCCAGCGCCACAAAGCCGATGTCGGCATTGCCGCTGCGCACAAAGTTGAACGTCTGGCCAATGCTTTGGCCCTGTACCAGTTTGGGCTCCAGCGCCTGGTACAGGCCCAGTTTGGTCATGGTTTGCACGGCGGCTTCGCCGTAAGGGGCCAGCTTGGGGTTGGCAATGGCCAGCTTGTTGAACTGACCAGACTTCAACACTGCGCCTTGCGCATCCACCACGCCCGGCTTGGGCGACCACAGCGCCAACTGGCCCACGGCGTAGACAAAGCGCGTGCCCGGCACGGTGTCGCCTTCTTGCTCCAGCTTGGTGGGGCGCGGGGCATCGGCGGCGATGAACACATCAAATGGCGCGCCGTTTTTGATCTGGGTGTAAAACGCGCCCGTTGCGCCGTACGACAGCTTGGCCGTGTGTCCTGTGGTCTTGTTGAAAATCGCCTCCAGCACCTTGGCCGGGGCGGTGAAGTTGGCCGCTACGGCCACCTGCACCTCGTCGGCATGTGCGGCCACAGAAAATGCCAGTGCAAACGCAGTCGACAGCAAAGAGCGAATAAATGGTCGCATGGTGGGGTTCTCCTTTTCACGGTGGACTTGAACAGCGTCAGCCCCATGTGGCTGACAAAGGCCGCAGCGAAAGCAGCGACACGCTATTCAAATAAAGAATAACGATTGTAACCATGACGAAGAACGCTGTGATGCGGGCGGGATGCGCAGAATTTTCTGTCGCGATAAGCCACAAAGCCCGCTGGGATTGAGCGGGCTTCGTTTTTTGGAAGGCAGAGGTTCAGATTGCGGCGGTTTTTTTGGCCGCTGCCTCGGTGCTGGCAGGCGCTGGCGTGCGGATCAGGTAATCAAACGCACTGAGCGCTGCCGTGCTGCCCGCACCGGCGGCCACCACGATTTGCTTGTAGGGCGCGGTGGTGCAGTCGCCCGCAGCAAACACGCCGGGCACGTTGGTGCTGCCTTTGGCGTCGATCACGATTTCACCGAACTTGGTGCGCTCCACGGTGGTGCCCAGCCATTCGGTGTTGGGCACCAGGCCGATTTGCACGAACACGCCTTCCAGCGGCACCTGGGTCAGATCGCCTTTGTCGCGGCACTTGAAGTCCAGGCCGCTGACTTTGCCGCCTTCGCCGCGGATTTCGGTGGTTTGCTGGTTGGTGTGTACCGTCACGTTGGGCAGGCTGTGCAGCTTGCTGACGAGCACGGCATCGGCCTTCAACTCGGGCATGAACTCGACCACGTGCACGTGTTTGACCACGCCCGCCAGGTCAATGGCGGCTTCGATGCCGGAGTTGCCGCCGCCGATGACGGCCACGTCTTTGCCCTTGAACAGCGGGCCGTCGCAGTGCGGGCAGTAAGCCACACCTTTGGTTTTGTATTCGTCTTCGCCGGGCACGTTCACATTGCGCCAGCGCGCGCCGGTTGACAGGATGACGGTGCGGCTTTGCAGCGTGCCGCCGTTATCGAGCTTGACGGTTACCAACCCCCCTTTTTCGGCCGCGGGCATCAGCTCGGTCACGCGCTGGGCGGTGATGATGTCGACCTCGTAGCCCCGCACGTGCTGCTCCAGCGCAGCGGCATATTGCGGCCCGGTGGTTTCGGGCACGCCGGGGTAGTTGGCGATGTCCATGGTGTCGTTGACCTGGCCGCCAAAGCGCTCGGCCACCACGCCGGTGCGGATGCCTTTGCGGGCGGCGTAAATCGCTGCTGCGGCCCCAGCGGGGCCACCGCCGACGATGAGCACTTCAAACGGGGCTTTGGCACTGAGCTTGGCGGCGTCGCGTTGGGCGGCACCCGTGTCCACTTTTTTGAGAATGTCTTCCAGCGAAGTGCGACCGCTGTGGAACAGTTGGCCGCCTTCGTACAGCGCGGGCACGCCCATGATGTCGCGCGCTTGCACCTCTTGCTGGAACATGCCGCCGTCGATGATGGTGGCTTTGACGCCGGGGTTGAAGATGGCCATGAGGCTGGCCGCCTGCACCACGTCGGGGCAGTTGTGGCACGACAGGCTCATGTAGACCTCGAAGTCCAGCGTGACGTCTAGCGCCTTGATTTGCGCCAGTACGTCGCCTTCCACCTTGGGCGGGTGGCCGCCCATCCACAGCAGCGCGAGCACGAGCGAGGTGAACTCGTGGCCGAGCGGAATGGCAGCGAAGCGCAGGCGTGGTGTTTGGCCGGGTTGTTGCAGTGCGAAAGAGGGCACGCGGGCGTCTTGCCCGTCGGTGCGCAGGGTGATCTTGTCGCTCATGCCAGCGATCAGCTCCAGCAGCTCGTGCATCTCTTTGGATTTGTCGTCTTGGCCCAGAGTGGCCACCAGCTCGAACGGCTCTTTCACGCGCTCAAGGTAAGCGGCCAGTTGTTGCTTAAGGTCGTCGTCGAGCATGGTGTTAACTCCTGATTTGATAGTTTCAAACGCTTTATTTATAAGCGTTATAAGCGAATTTTGTTCATAAAAAAGCCGGACGGCAGGGGCGGTGCGCCCTGTCGCTGTCCGGCTGGGGATGCAAAGCCGTGCGCAGTGCGTGCGGCTTGCATGTGTGGCGGCGGCTTAAATCTTGCCGACCAGATCCAGCGAGGGCTTGAGGGTTTTTTCGCCTTCTTTCCATTTGGCGGGGCACACTTCATCAGGGTGCTCGGCGGTGTAGCGGGCGGCCTTGAGTTTGCGCACGGTTTCGGTCACGTCGCGGGCGATTTCGTTGGAATGCACTTCCATGGTTTTGATCACGCCTTGCGGGTTGATGACGAACGTGCCGCGCAACGCCAGACCTTCTTCAGCAATGTGCACGTCAAATGCGTTGGTCAACTGGTGCGTAGGGTCGCCCACCAAGAAGAACTTGGCCTTGCCCACGGCGGCCGATGTTTCGTGCCATACCTTGTGGCTGAAGTGCGTGTCGGTGGTGACGATGTAGACCTCAGCACCTTGCTTTTGCAGCTCGGCATAGTTGTCGGCAGCGTCTTCGATCTCGGTCGGGCAATTGAAGGTGAAGGCGGCGGGCATGAAAATCACGACCGACCAGTTTTTGCCGTTGGACAGGTTTTTCTCGGTGACTTCCTCAAACTTGCCGTTGTGAAAAGCCTGGGCCTTGAAGGGTTGAACTTGCGTGTTGATCAATGACATGGGTAATGGCTCCTTGGGGGCTGATGAAAACTAGGTATGGGTTGAAGTATAGGTGTCAACTATGAATATGCGTATTCATTTTGACAAAACTATCAATAGATGCTGACTATCAAACGTCCGCGCGGCAGGCATCGCCAAGCCTGCGCCATAAAAGCTTACCGCAGATCGGCGGCGCAAGCATGGGTGAAGCAGGCGCAATGGCTCCACCGCAACTGAGAGTCTTCAGGTGATGGTGCTGGGCGTGGCTGCCCAGAAGCCGCAACCATCAAGCCGCTGAAGCGGCTGAGGATGAACGCGGGCGCTGTGCGGGTGTGCCGCCGTGGCCTTCTGGTTGAGCCGCAGATGGTGCGGCGGAAGCCTGCTCGCGCATGGTGACGGTGCCGCTGTAGCGCGCGCCCGGATCGACTTGGAGTGAGCGGGTTTCGATGTTGCCGATGATTTGGGCGCTGGCGTGCAGGTGCAGGTTTTCGGCATGCACATTGCCTTCCAGTCTGCCAATGACCAGCAGATCAGCGCTGTGCACGTCGCCTTTGATCAAGCCCGATTCGCCCACGATGGCCCGCCCTTGGCAGCGCAGGCTGCCGTTGATGGTGCCATCGACCTTGATGGAGTTTTGCGTGGACAAGTCGCCATCCAGCGTGCAATGCTGGGCAATCACCGTGTCGATCTGGCGATTGGCCGTGGCCGAGAGAGATTTGTCTTTGCTGTTGCTGCTGTTGCCAAACATGGGTGTAAGCGATCAGTGTTTGGGTGCCTCGGCAGGCGTCAGGTTGAGAAACGTGGCGGGGTCGAGCCGTTCGCCATGGCGGGTGACTTCATAGTGCAGGTGGGGGCCGGTGGAGCGTCCGGTAGACCCCAGCGTGCCCACCGCATCGCCGGCTTTGAGCCGCTGGCCTGGCTTGACCAGAATGCGCGACAGATGCGCGTAAGCCGTGGCATAGCCGTTGGCGTGCTGCACCTGCACCAGATTGCCATAGCCGCCTTGTCGTTTGGCTGAAATGACGCGACCCTGTGCGGTGACGGTAACGGTTTCGCCCGTGTCGCCTTTGAAGTCCAGGCCCGCATGTGTTTCAGAACCCCGGCCTGTGAACGGGTTGGCGCGTTGGCCAAAGTCTGAGGAGAGCGGGCCGGGGTGCGGCGCGCCCAGTGGGGTGGCTTGCAGGGTTTGCAGCAGGGTTTTGGTGTCAGAGGCAAAGCGTCCAGACAAGTGTGCAGCGGGTTTGGCGGACTTTGGCGGCACGCCACCGGCTGCCGGGTTGGGCTGTCCATTGCGCGGCTCGACCGATACCGGCTTGACATCCACACCCCGCGATTGCAGGTACTGCACCACATCGGCGACGGTTTTCTCGGATTGGCGCAGCGCGGCCAGACGGGTGTTGACTTCTTCCAGCTTGGCGTTGAGTTCTTGCGAGGTGGTGTTGCCCAGATCAGAGAGTTGCTGTTGCAGCGCGCTGACTTGCTGGGTATGTTGCGTGCGTTCGGTGTGCCAGTGAAAAGCCAGCGCGGCCAACCCGGCGGTCAGGCCCAGTGTGCTGAGCGTCAGACCCGTCAGCGTGGGCTTGAGCCAGCGCAGCCACGCGGTGCTGACTTCGACAGAGCGGGTTTGCTCAGGGGTGATGATGAGGACGGTGGACCGTGTCATGACAATGGGCCAGATTGAATCGGTTTACATAGCGTGTGAACGGGATGAAAGAAGCGCCGCACGGGACATACAGCAGACGTTGAAACTTGTTGATACTAACTGAAGTAGGGTGAAACGCCTGTTGCGCTGCGTCAACGGCGCGACAGGCGGTTTTGCCTGATTGCCCAAGGTGGCCTGGAGCGGGCTGGCAAGTGTTTGCCTCAGTAAATGCCTGCTCCAGACAGCGCGCAGCGTTAGTGGGTGGCTAATTCAAACGCTGGTTTCAAACGCCAGTGGCACCTGGCTCAGGTCTTTGCGCGTTTCCACCAGCACCAGCGGGCCTTCGTCCAGCACCACGGCGGGCGGCCGCTCGCGTGGTACGTGGATGGGGGCTGGCTCGGCAGCGATGGCGGCCTGCACGGTGGCCACCTTGTCGGCGTCGGAGTTGACCCATTGCAAGCCCGCAGCATCCGCAATGTGTTGCAGCTCGCCCAGCGGCAGGGCGAAGGCGGTGACTTTGGGCATGCCGATACGCGGCGCTGTGGGCGCAGACGTGGCGGCAGGAGCTGGTGCAGCGGCAGCGGCAGGTGGTGCAGCTTCTTTGGCCTCCCTGCTGATAACTGTTTTCGCTGATGCAGATGGCGTCGCAGCTTCATTGGATGCTGAATCAGCACGGTTTTCTGGCGCGGCCACAGGTTCATCCGTTGGGGCGGCGCTGCGTGCGAAGTACGAGCGGGGCGCTGCACCGTCGTCGGATGCGTTGACCACCGTGGGTTGGGCATCGGGTTGGGCATCGGCGCGGGTGGCAGCATCGTCTGCGGGCCATGTGTTGGCGTCGCTTTGCTGGTCGTCGTCTTCAAGGCGTTCAGCGCGCTCGCGGCGGTTGCGTCCAGCATGTCGTTCACCCCGCTCGCCTCGTTCACGGGGGCGACGCTCGCGGCGCTCGTCGTTGCTGTGGGAGGCGGCGCTGCCGCTCGCGTCCGCAGCAACGTTCATGGCAGTGCTGGCCTCGTCGGCGATGTTGTCTGTGGTGCGTTCGCGGCGGCCATCACCACGGTTGCGGCGGCCGTCGTTGTGTTCACTCCGCTCGTTCCGCTCCCCGCGTGGCGAGCGGGTTTGCTGGCCGTTGTCGGCACTGTTTTGGTCGGTTGGTGTGTTTTCGCGGTTGTCGCGACGGGCATTGCCCCGGTCGTTACCCCGGCGGTTGCCATCGCGTTGACCGTCGTGTTGGCCTTCGCTACCACGGCGGGTGTCGCTGCGGCCATCGCTGCGGTTTTCTCCGCGCGTGTCGGTGTCGCTGTTATTGCGATCACTGTTTCGACCGCTTTGGCGATTGCCGCGGCCACCACGGCTGCCGCGGCCATTGCGACGTTCACTATCACGGCGCTCGCCATCACGGCGTTCACCATCGCGGGGCGTGCGGCCTTCTTTTTTGGCCTCAACTGGCGTGATGATGGGTGCCGGTGCGGGCGACTGGGGTGCGCCGAACAGCCCTTTCAGCCAACCCATCAAGCCGCCCGATGCCGCATGCAGACCGGCAGGGCTGAGGGCGGCTGTGGGTTGTTGGGTGGCTTGCGGGGCAGGTGCTGCGGGGGCCGGGCGTGCCTCGACCTGTGGCGCGGGGGTGTCGCGCAGCACGCCTTTGATGACTGGCTGCTGGCGATTGGTTGGCTCCTGGCTGCGGCGGGTGACGGTGGTGGGGTCTTCAAACTCCTCGGCCAGTTTGTAGCTGGTGTCGATGTCGTCCAGGCGCGGATCGTCGTGTTTCAGGCGTTCCAGCTTGTAGTGCGGTGTTTCCAGCGTTTTGTTGGGCACCATGGTGACGTTGACGCGCTGCTTGAGTTCGATCTTGGCGATCTCGGGGCGCTTTTCGTTCAGCAAAAAGCTGGCCACTTCCACCGGTACCTGTACGTGCACGGCGGCGGTGTTGTCCTTCATGGACTCTTCCTGGATGATGCGCAGAATTTGCAGCGCGCTGCTTTCCGTGTCGCGCACGTGGCCAGAACCACCGCAGCGCGGACAGGGGATGGAAGCGCCCTCAGACAGCGCGGGCTTCAGGCGCTGGCGGCTCATCTCCAGCAGGCCGAACTTGCTGATCGAGCCGAACTGCACGCGCGCGCGGTCCTGGCGCAGCGCTTCGCGCAGGCGGTTTTCCACCTCGCGGCGGTTACGGGCCTCTTCCATGTCGATGAAGTCGATCACGATCAGACCGCCCAGATCGCGCAGGCGCATCTGGCGCGCCACTTCGTCGGCGGCTTCCAGGTTGGTGCGGGTGGCGGTTTCTTCGATGTCGCCGCCCTTGATGGCGCGCGCTGAGTTGACGTCGATGGCCACCAGTGCTTCGGCGTGATCGATCACGATGGCACCGCCCGAGGGCAGGGTGACGGTGCGGCTGTAGGCGCTTTCGATCTGCTGCTCGATCTGAAAGCGCGAGAACAGCGGCGCGTTGTCGCGGTAGCGTTTGACGCGATGCGCCTGCTCGGGCATCACGTGGCTCATGAACTGGTGGGCCTGATCGTAAATATCGTCGGTGTCGATCAGGATGTCGCCAATGTCGCTGTTGAAGTAGTCGCGGATGGCGCGGATCACCAGATTGCTTTCCTGATAGATCAGGAACGCGCCTTTGGCCCCCTTGGCCGCGCCATCGATGGCATCCCATAGCTTGAGCAGGTAGTTCAAGTCCCACTGCAACTCGGGCGCACTGCGGCCAATGCCTGCGGTGCGCGCGATGATGGACATGCCCTTGGGGTAGTCGAGCTGGTCCATCGCCTCTTTCAGCTCGGCGCGGTCTTCGCCTTCGATGCGGCGGCTGACGCCACCGCCGCGCGGGTTGTTGGGCATCAGCACGACATAGCGGCCGGCCAGGCTGACAAAGGTGGTCAGCGCCGCGCCTTTGTTGCCGCGCTCTTCTTTTTCCACCTGAACCAGCAGCTCCTGGCCCTCCTTGATCACGTCGTTGATCTTGGCCTGGCTGAGCGAAACACCTTCGGGAAAATATTGGCGCGAGATTTCTTTGAACGGCAAAAAGCCGTGGCGGTCTTCACCGTAATCGACAAAGCAGGCTTCCAGCGACGGCTCGACCCGTGTGACCACCGCCTTGTAGATGTTGCCCTTGCGCTGTTCGCGCCCTTCGATCTCGATTTCGTAATCGAGCAGTTTTTGTCCGTCCACGATCGCCAGGCGGCGTTCTTCGGCCTGTGTGGCGTTGATCAGCATCCGTTTCATGATGCAATTCCTTCTTTAGTCAAAAGCAGTCACGGCACCCACAAAGGGGCGCCCCAGATGCCTGGGACGGCGCGTTGAAACGTCAGGGAATTGCCAGAAATCGCTTGATGAGAAGACGCAGCGCGCCCACATCAAGGGCTGCCGCGTTGTGATGCTGCACCCAAGGTGGGTTCAGCGTCTTTCGTCAGGCGGGGGCGCGTGGATGGGCGCGAGCCAGGGCACGGGCAGGGCAGGCACGATCAGGTGTCTGCGTGGCGCTGGCCGAGGGCGGCAGATGGTTTGCACAGGCCGCACCACCGCCAGCCGCAGCCAGCGTTGAAAAGCCAGGTTCAAAATCATCAGTACCACTTGCTGTAACTCGCTTCGATCCAACTCGCAGGCCATGCATCAAAGGCATCGCCTGCCAGTCAAAGGTATTCCGTATGCAGTGTTTCATTGCGTCGGCCATGTCTGGGCTGTGGAGCGCGGCGGCCACTGTGGCAGGCAGCGCATCTTGAACAGCCCGGACGCGGGCATCGACTTGGTTTACTGGCGGCGACTTTGCAGGGGCCTAGACTACACTCGCCGTGTGTACGGAGAGCCACTTTTATTTCAAATTCAAGCACTTACGGTCGTAAGCCAGTGAACCGGATTATAGGGCGCAACGCTAGCCCGCCTGCGGCAGGGGGTCAACCCGACAGATGCCCCGACATGCGCCCCGAGGCGCGCTTTCTGGGGGTGGATGAGGACAGCGCAGGCCAGCGTCTCGATAACTTTTTGTTGCGCCATCTGAAAGGCGTACCAAAAACGCACGTGTACCGCATCATCCGCAGCGGCGAAGTGCGGGTGAACAAAGGACGCGCCGCCGCCGATACGCGGGTGCAGGCAGGTGACCAGGTGCGCCTGCCGCCAGTGCGCCTTCCCAAGCGGCTGACAACCCCGGCAACGCCCGTGTCCGCGCGCCAGTTTCCGGTGCTGCTGGAAGACGACCATGTTCTGGCGCTGGACAAACCCGCTGGCGTGGCAGTCCACGGCGGCTCGGGCGTGAGTTTTGGGGTGATTGAGCAGTTGCGCCAGGCCCGGCCCGAAGCACGTTTTCTGGAGCTGGTGCACCGGCTCGACCGTGAAACCAGCGGCATTTTGCTGGTGGCCAAGCGGCGCAGCGCGCTGAACCACTTGCAAGACCAGTTCCGGGCGCGTGACACCGGCAAAACCTATTTGGCACTGGTGCTGGGCGAATGGCCAGACAAGCTGAAGGTGCTGGATGCGCCGCTGCGCAAATATTTGTTGCCGGGCGGTGAGCGGCGCGTCAAGGTCACGCACAAAGACGACCCGCAAGGCATGCGCGCAATCACGCTGGTCAAGGTGCAGCAGCGTCTGCCGGGCCTGACGCTGCTGGCGGTGACCATCAAGACCGGGCGCACGCACCAGATCCGGGTGCACCTGGCGGCACAAGGCCACCCGATTGCAGGCGATGACAAATACGGCGACTTCAAGCGCAACAAAGCCTTGCACAAGCAAGGATTGAAGCGCATGTTTTTGCACGCCTGGCGCTTGCAGTTCAATCACCCTGCCACTGGTGAGCGTGTGCAATTGCAGGCCCCTTTGCCGCCGGATTTGCAGCTTGGCACGCCATGGCCGGATTTGCGGCACGATACGCTCTTATGACCCGACCACGCCGCTTTGACTTGATTTGCTTTGACTGGGATGGCACCTTGTTCGATTCCACCGCCGTCATCACACGCTGCATTCAGCAGGCTGTGGTGGACGTGGGTGGAGCGCGGCCCAGTGATGCGGTGGCGGCCTATGTGATTGGCATGGCCTTGTCGCCCGCGCTGGCCAAGGCCGCGCCCGATGTGCCGCCTGAACGCTACCCCGAACTGGCCGCCGCCTACCGTCGCTACTACCTGGCGCACCAGCACGACATCTGCCTGTTTGACGGTACGTTGCCCATGCTGGCCGACTTGCGCCAGCGCCACCACTGGCTGGCCGTGGCCACCGGCAAAAGCCGCCGGGGGCTGGATGAAGTGCTGGCCTCGCGCCAGTTGTACGGCGTGTTTGATGGTTCCCGCACCGCCGACGAAACCGCAGGCAAGCCCGATCCGCTGATGCTGCATCAGTTGATGCGCGAATTTGGCACCGAACCTGCGCGCACCTTGATGATTGGCGACACCACGCACGATTTGCAAATGGCGCTGAATGCCGGGTGTGCCAGTGTGGGCGTGAGCTACGGTGCCCACGAGCCGGATGAGTTTGCCGCCTTGCAGCCTTTGCACATTGCCCACTCGACGCATGCGCTGCGCCAGTGGCTGGATACGTCAGCATAAGCTGCCAACCCTAGAAAAGGAGTGCCTGATGGGTTTTGATAACCAAGGAGTCATTGCCTTGTGCAACAGCGCTGATTTGCAAGAGGGCAGCCTGGCCGTGCCGTTTGACGTGATCTGCGACGGCCAAAGCTGCCGCGCCTTTGCCGTGCGCTTTGAAGGGCAGGTGCACGCCTATCTGAACCGTTGCACCCACGTGGCCATGGAGCTGGATTACCAGCCCGACCGCTTTTTTGACGACACCGGTCGCTGGCTGCTGTGCGCCACCCACGGCGCAGCCTATGCGCCAGACACGGGCGAGTGTGCAGGCGGGCCGTGTCGGGGTGGTTTGATCAAAGTCACCCTGTCGGAAAGCGACGGTGTGGTGTACTGGCACCCTGATGCGCAATTGCAGCCACTGGCTTTTTGATCCGGTTCTGCACGCGCGGTTGATTTTAAATGCCATTTTGGTCTCTATCGCCCGTTGTAAAAGCGTAATAAGCTATGAATATTGAAGCAAATAATACCGTCAATCCAGAAGTCAAAGTGGGTGGACAAACCCTGCGCTGGGAGCGCCAGACCATCGAAAAACTGCTGTTGGCCAACGTGCGCGAACAACGCGCTGCGCGGCGCTGGCGCATGTTCAAAACCCTGCTGTGGATGGCCTTGCTGGCGGCGCTGGTGTGGGCGCTGGTGGCGCAACCCACGTTGCCGAAAACGCCGCACAGCACAGGCATTGGCGCAGGCCATACCGCCATGGTCAGCATCAAGGGTGTGATTGCCGATGATGGTGAAAGCAGCGCCGAATACATCTTGCCCGCCTTGCGCTCGGCGCTGGAAGACAGTGATTCCAAAGCCTTGATCTTGCTGATCAACTCCCCCGGCGGCAGCCCGGTGCAGGCGGGGTTGATCAATGACGAAATCCGCCGTCTGCGCCAAAAGCACGACAAACCCATCTACGCCGTGGTCGAAGAAACCTGCGCGTCAGCGGCGTACTACATCGCCTCAGCCGCCGATCAGATTTATGTCGACAAGGCCAGCATCGTCGGCAGCATTGGCGTGCTGATGGACGGCTTTGGCTTTGTCGACACGCTGGACAAACTGGGCGTAGAGCGCCGCCTGATGACCGCCGGAGCCAACAAGGGCTTTTTAGACCCGTTCAGCCCGCAAACCGAAGAGCAGCGTCAGTTTGCGCAGGTGATGCTGGATCAGATCCACCAGCAGTTCATCAGCGTGGTCAAGCAGGGCCGGGGCGAGCGGCTGAAAGAAACCCCCGAAATGTTCAGCGGCCTGTTCTGGACCGGCGAGCAGTCGCTGCAACTGGGACTGGCCGACGCCTACGGCAGCGTCGATTCGGTGGCTCGCGACGTGGTCAAGGCCGAAAATCTGGTGGATTACAGCACCGAAGAAAATATTGCCGAGCGCCTGGCCAAGCGCTTTGGTGCGGCTGTGGGTGCGGGTGCGGTGAATGCGCTGCGCAGTCTGCCGCCGTTGCGTTAAGAGCGTGTTTAAAGTCTCTGCGCGGGTGTGTGGACGCGGCCCCGTGCGGTTTGCGCCTTGCAGCCCATCCCGATCCGCATCCCACTCCCCTCACGCTCAGACTTTAAACACGCTCTTAGCGTGTTGACGGCCGTGGCCGTCAGTCCATGGGCGGCACGTCGAAGGCTGCGGGCGGCAGCCCCTGCCGCTGGCGCGCCGCCATCGTTTCAAAGGCACTCTCCAGATGGCGCGTGAAGCGCTGGGTGTTGAACAGCGGCGCGGTGGGGATGTTGTCGGCCAGCCGCTGGCGCAAGCTGTTGAGCAGGCCCGGCTCGGTGGCCAATTTCAGCGCCAGCGCCTCATAATCCTGGGCGGAGCGGGTAATCAGCTCAGGCAGCCCCACGGCATCCAGCAAGCTGGCCGCCATGCGCCCGGCAAACGTGTGTCCCAGTTGCGTCAGCACCGGCAACCCGGCCCACAGCGCGTCGCTGGCGGTGGTGCCCGCGTTGAACGGCAGCGTGTCCAAAAACAGATCGGCCTGACGGTACTGGGCCAGATAGTTTTCGTAGGGCAGACGCTGGGCAAACACCAGGCGGTCTGGGGCAATGCCACGCGCCTTGGCCTCGGCGCGCAGGTTGCGCTGGGCCACATCGCTTTCGCCCAGCAGCCACAGCACCGAGCCGGGCACCTGCGCCAGCAGGCGCATCCAGATGTCGAACATCAGCGGCGTGATTTTGTAGGTGTTGTTCAGGCAGCAGAACACAAAGCCTGAACCGCCCTCAGGTTCTGGCAGGCCGAGCGATGCCCGTGAAGGCGTTTGCGGGGCAATGCGCCGCTGATCGTCGTTGCATTGAAACGATTCGGGCAAGCGCACGATTTGTTCTGAAAACTCAGCCGCGCATTCGGCTGGGGTGACCCAGCGATCGCCCAGGATGTAGTCCACCTCGGCCATGCCGGTGGTGGCCGGATACCCCAGGTAGGCCACTTGAACAGGCGCGAGGCGGTAAGCCAGCAGGCCGGAGCGGCTGTGGGTGGTGTAACCGTTGAGGTCGATCAGGATGTCCAGTTGCAAAGTTTGGATTCGGGCTGCGGCGTCGGCATCTTTTTGTTCCTGTATCTCGACGAAGTGCTCAAACGCTTTTGCGAGACGCGCGCGCATGGACGATACGGATGGCTGAGGGCCGATCGACAGCGCATAGGTTTCAAACCGCGCTTTGTCGTGCGATTCAAAAAGACCGGCTGCCAGAAAAGCCACGGGGTGCTCGCGCAAATCTGAAGAGAGGTAGCCGATGCGCAAGCGCTGGCTGGCGGCGGGCTTGGTGGGCGCTACAGGCTTTGCGGTGTCTTGAAATTTGCAGATGTCGCCAGCAAAGACGGTGCCAGCACGCAAAAGATCGGTGGCGCTGGCCTGCGCAATGACCATCAAACTCAAAGGCGAGTGCCGCCATTTTTCAGCCTGCACCAACTGCATCACTTGGCGCTCAAGCGTTTGTAACCCGCTCCATTGCGCCAGATGTTGCAGGCATTCGAGCAGGTGGCCCGTGGTCAGGTCGTTGTCTGGGTTGATGGTGGCGGCGCGCTGGAGCGATTGCAGCGCTTGTGGCCGCAGCCCTTGGCGAAGCAAGGCAGAGCCATGTTGCACCCAGGCGAGTTCGTGGTTGGGGTCGAGTTGCAGGGCCTGGTCGTAGTGGGCCAGAGCCTGCTCGTAATGCGCGTAGTGCGCCAGCACGTCGCCCAGCCCCACCCAGGCATTGGTCAGCCGACTGTCCAGGCTGAGCGCTTTTTTGTGGCAAGCCGATGCATCCTGAAAGCGGCGCACGGCGTACAGCGCATCACCCAACGACCGCCATAGATCGGGGTGCCCGGGCGACACGTCAATGCCGTGTTCATAGCTTGAAATTGCTTCATGCGGGCGTTCAAGCTTGCGCAGCGTATTGCCACGATTGAGCCACGTGTCAGCATGGCTGGGAGCAAGCTCCAAGGCACGGTCAAAGCTTTGCAGCGCCAGCGCGTAGTGATCCAGAGTGAACAAAGTGCTTCCCCGGTCGTACCAGACGTTGGCCTGGTTGGGGGCAAGGGCTACCGCGCGATCCAGATAGGCCATGGCTTCGGCTTTCTGGCTCAGGCGTGCGCAGGCCAGCGCCAGGAGACACTGGGTTTGCACGTTCCTGCCATCGAGCTGGGCGGACGTCTGCAACGCGGGCAAAGCCTGCTTCGGTTGATTCATGACCAGCCGCGCCATGCCCAGCAAGCGCCATGCATCCGCGTGTTTCGGTTGGCTGGACACGATTTTTTGGCACAGTGATTCGGCCTGCGCCGTTTGCCCTTGCGAAAACAGCTGTTTGGCTTGTGAAAAAAGCGATGGTTTGCCAAAAGCAAGTGAAGAAACGCGTGCCGACGATTTTTTGGGTGATCCCTTTTTGTTGGTCATGTGCAATTTGAAAGTGGTTGTTGGATTTGGCAATCTGGAGCAGCAAGTACCAACAGAGCGCGGATGCTGAGGGCCTGTGACCGTGTAGCGACGTTCAACGCCCCAGTGCAAAGACGGTGGGCAGTCTGGTGTGCAGCGCGGGGTCGTCCGGGCGGTGGCACCATTGCTGCACCGTGCGGGTGATGGCGCTGGCCTGGGGCATGGTGATGCCGCTGCACACCGCCAGCCGTGTGGTGGGTGCCAGATGGGCGAGCAGGGTGCGTACCAGCGCCGGGTTGCGGTAAGGCGTTTCGATGAACAACTGGGCCTGGCCGGTTTTCAGTGCGGTGGCTTCCAGGTGCTGGAGCTGTCGGGCGCGCTCGGATTCTTCTTGCGGCAAATAGCCCACGAAGGCAAAGTGCTGCCCGTTCAGGCCACTGGCGGCCAATGCCAATAGCAGCGACACCGGCCCCACCAGCGGCACCACGCGGATGTTCAGATCGTGCGCGGCACGCACGACCGAGCTGCCAGGGTCGGCCACGGCGGGTATGCCTGCTTCGCTGACCAGGCCCACATCGTGGCCTTGCACCGCAGGTGCCAGCAGGGCGCGGGCATCAAAGCCGGGTGGGGTGCCGTTGTGATCGCCCTTTTTGTGTACAGCGCGTGGCAGCTCGGTGATGGACAGTGCTTGCAGCGGCTGCGCCAGTGGGGCGACGGCGTCAACCCGCTTTAAAAAAGCGCGGGTGGATTTGGCGTTTTCGCTCACCCAGTGCGTCAGCCGCGCGGCCACTTGCAGCGTGCCTTGCGGCAGCGCGTCGGTGATGGGTGCAGGCGTGTCGCAGCCGTGGTCGAGCGGCGTGGGCACCAGGTACAGGATGCCTGGATGTATGGCGTGCTCACCTGACGTACTCATGGCAGCACGATCCCGGCCGCGCGCAGCAGGCGGGCGGTGCGAATCAGCGGCAGGCCGATCAGGGCGGTAGGGTCGTCGCTGTCAATGGCATCCAGCAGGGTAATACCCAGCCCTTCGCTTTTCGCGCTGCCTGCGCAGTCGTAGGGTTGTTCGGCATGCAGGTAGCGCTCGATTTCGTCGGTGGTCAATGCGCGAAAGCGCACCTGCACCGGAGCCAGATCGCACTGCACAAAGCCAGCTTCGGCGCATACCACGGCCACGGCGGTGTGAAATTGAACGGTTTGCCCGCTCATGTGCTGCAACTGGGCGACTGCGCGCTCATGGGTGCCGGGCTTGCCCAGTGGCGTACCTGCCAGATCGGCCACCTGGTCGGAGCCAATGACGATGGCTTTGGGGTGCCGGCGGGCCACATCCTTGGCTTTGGCCAGCGCCAGACGGCGTGCTAAATCGGGGGGGGCCTCGCCTGGCAGTGGGGTTTCGTCCACCTGCGGGGCCGTGGCCTCGAATGGCAGGCGCAGGCGCGCCAGCAATTCGCGCCGATACGGCGATGTGGAACCCAGCACCAGCGGCCGAGCGTCAAGCGGACAAGAAACAAAATCGCGCATGCACCCGATTCTCTTACACTGGCTCAATGAGCAACACGTTTCAAACTGGCCGACTCGACATAGAAGCCTTTGCACGGTCAAAAGGCGTCTTGTCAGGGCTTGATACGCTTCAAAAATATGAGCGACTGAAGCAAGATTTAAAAGCGCCAAGTCCAGATTTGACGATTCAATGGCGAGCGCAGGGCGAGCTGCGGGCGTCGGCAGGCGGCACGCGCCGTCCTGGGCTGCATTTGCAGGTGCACGCCGATTTGCCCTTGGCCTGTCAGCGCTGTATGGGCGAGATGGTTTGCCCAGTCGATGTGGACAGCTACTTTCAGTTTGCGCCAGATGAAGCGCAGGCCGCTGCGCTGGACGAAGGCTCAGATGACGACATGCTGGTGCTGACGCCCGATTTCGACCTGCATGCCTTGATCGAAGATGAACTGCTGATGGCCATGCCGCTGGTGCCGCGGCACGACACATGTCCAGAGCAGGTGCCGCTGGAGGTTAAAGACGCGGGATTTGACGCCGCCCACAGCGATCAACCCCATCCCTTTGCCGCGCTGGCTGCGCTGAAAGGTCAAGGGCCGTCAGGCAAGTCCAGCTGACTGCTCGCCTTGCCAAGTCCAAAAAGCTCCTTCAGGCTATAATCATGGGCTAACCTTGATGCGCACCCACATGGGGAGATTCAGGTGCACAAGAGATAACGAGAGGATAACGAGAGCTTGCGAGCTACTCCTTATGTTTTCAATCACGCTTGGAGTCTGGTGGGCTTTGAGCGCCAACTCAGCTTTAAAGGAGCCATCATGGCTGTTCAGCAAAACAAAAAGTCGCCTTCCAAGCGCGGCATGCACCGTTCGCACAATGCCCTGAAGGTGCCCGGCATTGCCGTGGAACCCACCACGGGTGAAACGCACCTGCGCCACCACATCAGCCCCAACGGGTTTTACCGTGGCCGCCAGGTGATCAAGGCCAAATCCGAGGCTTAAAAGTCTGCGGCTCTTTCTTCCGCCGCGATTGCAGGACGCGCTGGCGGTTAACTGACTGGTAGCTGACAGAGTCCTATACTTGCCGGGCCCGACGCTGCTTTGATTGCAGTCTCGGGCCTTTTGTGCGTTTGGAAGGGGCATTCGCTTGTATTTTTTTCTTATAGGTTTCGCTGCGCCGTGTCATGACCACGGGACGTGTCTGGCATGACGGTGCTGGCGGTTGACTGCATGGGGGGCGATCATGGCCCCAGTGTCACACTGGTGGCGTGCCGTGCGTTTTTGGACGCACACCCTGATGCCCAATTACTGCTGGTGGGTCGCGTTGAGGCTTTGAGTGGCTTTGAACACTCCAGGGCGCGTGTGGTGCCTGCCACCGAAGTGGTGGGCATGGACGATGCGGTGGAAGTGGCCTTGCGCAAGAAAAAGGATTCGTCCATGCGCGTGGCCATTGCGCAGGTCAAAGATGGCGCGGCGCAGGCGGCGGTGTCGGCGGGCAATACCGGTGCGCTGATGGCGATTGCGCGTTACCTGCTCAAAACCCTGGACGGCATCGAGCGCCCGGCCATTGCCACGGCTTTGCCCAACAAGGTGGGCGGTGCCACCACCATGCTGGACTTAGGTGCCAACGTGGATTGCACGGCGCAGCACCTGCTTCAGTTTGCGGTGATGGGGTCGGCCCTGGTGTCGGCGCTGGGCGGGGGCGATCAGCCCCGTGTGGGGCTGCTCAATATCGGGGAAGAGCTGATCAAGGGCAATGAACTGAGCAAAAGCGCGGGAGACTTGCTGCGCGCTGCCGGTGCAGCCGGGGACTTGAACTTTGTCGGCAACGTTGAAGGCGACGATATTTTCAAAGGCAGCGCAGACATCGTGGTGTGCGATGGTTTTTCGGGCAATGTGGCGCTGAAAACCGCTGAGGGTCTGGCGGCCATGATTGCGCAGTTTCTGCGTGAAGAGTTTGGCCGCAACCTGCTGACCAAGGCGGCTGCTTTGGTGGCGTATCCGGTGTTGTCGGCGCTCAAGCGGCGCATGGATCACCGGCGTTACAACGGCGCAGCGCTGCTGGGCTTGCGCGGGCTGGTGTTCAAAAGCCACGGCTCGGCCGACGCAGTGGGTTTTGAGCATGCCCTGGCCCGCGCGTATGATGCGGCGCGCAACCAGTTGGTCGCGCGCGTGCAAGAACGCGTGGCGCATGCAGCGCCGCTGCTGACGCCGCCCGCTGCGGCTGCGGCGGATGCTGGTTAATCCGGCCACAAGGCCGAGGCTTTTCAGAAGAGTACTGATCGTGTGATGACCCAACGTTTTTCCCGTATCGCCGGCACCGGCAGCTACCTTCCCCCGCGCCGCGTGACCAACCAGGACATGGTGGCCGAGTTGGCGGCGCGTGGCATTGAAACTTCTGACGAGTGGATCGTTGAACGCACCGGCATTCAGGCGCGCCATTTTGCGTTGCCAAATGTCACGGCCAGCGACTTGGCCGTACCCGCAGCCTGTGCAGCTTTGAAAGCGGCGGGCGTGACCGCTGCCGATATCGACCTGGTCATCGTGGCCACGTCCACGCCGGACATGGTGTTCCCGTCCACGGCCACCATCGTGCAGCACAAGCTGTCTCAGAAGGCGCTGGCCGAAGGCGGTGTGGGCATGGCGGGGTGCCCGGCGTTCGACGTGCAGGCCGTGTGCAGCGGCTTTATTTACGCATTGACGGTGGCCGATGCCATGATTGCGCGTGGCGCGGCCAACCGGGCGCTGGTGATTGGGGCGGAGGTGTTCAGCCGCATCATTGATTTCAATGACCGCACCACCTGCGTGTTGTTTGGCGATGGCGCGGGTGCGGTGGTGCTGGAGGCCAGCGACCAGCCCGGCGTACTGGCCACTGATTTGCATGCCGATGGTCAATATGTGGACATTCTCTGCGTGCCCGGTCATGTGTCGGGCGGGCAGATATTGGGTGATCCTTTGCTCAAGATGGACGGTCAGGCGGTGTTCAAACTGGCCATCAACGTGCTGGAAAAATCGGCCCGCACCGTGCTGAAAAAAGCGGGTAAGCAAGAATCGGATATCGACTGGCTGATTCCGCACCAAGCCAACATCCGCATCATGCAAGGCACAGCGCGCAAATTGCGCCTGCCGATGGAAAAAATGGTGGTGACGGTGCAAGACCACGGCAACACTTCGGCTGCGTCGATCCCGCTGGCGCTCGACCACGGTGTGCGCAACGGTCAGGTCAAGTCGGGACAACTGGTGCTGCTTGAAGGCGTGGGCGGAGGCTTTACCTGGGGGTCTGTGCTCTTTAATTTATAGCTTTTGGTGCTTGATGGTATTGCGTTGTCGCTGAATTTGGTTTTTTATTTAAATCGATCTACATGAAACCTTTTGCATTTGTTTTTCCAGGCCAGGGGTCGCAGTCGGTTGGCATGCTGGACGCCTGGGGGGCGCATTCGGCGGTGCGACAGACGGTGGCCGAGGCATCGGACGCTTTGGGTGAAGACATTGGGGCGCTGATCGCTACCGGCCCCAAGGAGGCGCTGGCCCTGACCACCAACACCCAGCCGGTGATGCTGGTGGCGGGGGTGGCCTGCTGGCGCGCATGGCTGGCCGAAGGCGGTGCTGTGCCTGCTGCGGTGGCAGGCCATTCGTTGGGCGAATACGCCGCCTTGGTGGCGGCCCAGTCGTTGACGCTGGCGCAGGCCGTGCCGCTGGTGCGCTTGCGCGCGGCGGCCATGCAAGAAGCCGTGCCCGTGGGCGCTGGTGCCATGGCCGCCATTTTGGGCTTGGCCGCAGACAAAGTGGTGGCTGGCTGCGCGCAGGTCACGGCCGAGATGGGGCAGGGCGGTAAAGAGGTGGTTGAGGCCGTCAACTTCAACGACCCGGTGCAAACCGTGATTGCGGGCACCAAAGCCGCCGTAGACAAGGCGTGCGAGGTGCTCAAGGGTTTGGGGGCCAAGCGCGCGTTGCCCTTGCCGGTGTCGGCACCGTTTCATTCCAGCCTGATGAAGCCTGCGGCCGAGCGGCTGAAAGCCGCGCTGGCGCAGGTGCAAGTGAAAGCGCCGCAAATTCCGGTGGTTAACAACGTGGATGTGGCGCAGGAAACCGATCCGGAACGTATTCGCGATGCGCTGTATCGCCAGGCGTTCGGCCCGGTGCGCTGGGTGGAGTGCGTGCAAAAGATACATTCCCTTGGCACCGAAGCGGTGGTTGAATGCGGTCCCGGCAAGGTGCTGGCGGGCATGACCAAGCGCATTGATGCAGGCCTGAACGGTCTGAGTCTGTACGATCCTGCCACGCTGGCTGAGGTGAAGACACAACTGGCCTGATACGCTAATTCAAAGAGACCCAACAGTTATGGCAATGATCGAATACACGGGGCAGGTGGCCCTGGTGACTGGCGCAACGCGCGGCATTGGTGCCGCCATTGCGCAAGAGCTGGCCCAGCGTGGTGTGAAAGTGGTGGGCACCGCCACCACCGACGCGGGTGCGACCAAGATCACCGAGGCGCTGTCGGCCCACGCCGACTGTCGCGGTGTACGGCTGGACGTGACCGATGCCGCTGCTTCAGATGCGCTGATTGACGCGCTGGTCAAAGAGCACGGCGCGCTGCACATTCTGGTCAACAACGCCGGTATTACGCGCGACCAACTGGCCATGCGCATGAAAGATGGTGACTGGGACGCGGTGCTGGACACCAACCTGAAAGCCGTGTTCCGCCTGTGCCGCGCCGTCATGCGCCCGATGATGAAGCAGCGCTATGGCCGCATCGTGAATGTGACCAGCGTGGTGGGCGCTTCGGGCAATGCGGGGCAGGCCAACTATGCCGCCGCCAAGGCCGGTGTGGCGGGCATGACGCGGGCGCTGGCGCGAGAGCTGGGCAGCCGGGGCATCACGGTCAACTGCGTGGCTCCCGGCTTTATCGCCACCGACATGACGGCCGCGCTGGGCGAAGATCAGCACAAGGCGCTGGCGGGCCAGATTCCGCTGGGCCGCCTAGGCGAGCCTGCCGATATTGCCCATGCGGTGGTCTATCTGGCCAGCCCGCAGGCGGGTTATGTCAGTGGCGAGCAACTGCATGTCAACGGTGGCATGTACATGGCCTGATGGCCTTGATCCGGTGGTCGAATGCAGGGCGCGCGCAGTATGTGCCCAAGCGCGGCTAGAATTCCTACTTTTCATCACCCTCAGAGGGAACCCATGAGCGATATCGAAGCACGTGTCAAAAAAATCATTGCCGAACAACTCGGCGTGGAAGAATCTCAAGTCACCAACGAAAAAGCCTTTGTGGCGGACTTGGGTGCCGACTCCCTGGACACGGTCGAGCTGGTGATGGCACTGGAAGACGAGTTCAGCATCGAGATTCCGGACGAGGACGCCGAGAAAATCACCACGGTGCAAGCCGCCATTGATTACGCCAACAGCAAGAAAGCCTGACACACGATGACCCGACGCCGCGTTGTTGTTACCGGTCTAGGCTGCGTGAGCCCCGTGGGCAACACGGTGGCACAGAGCTGGGCCAATGCGCTGGCCGGTCGGTCAGGCATTGATCTGATCACGCGCTTTGATGCCAGCCTGTTCGCCGCCAAAATTGCGGGCGAGGTACGGGGGCTGGATATTTCGCCGTACATCTCGGCGAAAGAAGCGCGCACCATGGACGCCTTTATCCATTACGGCATCGTGGCTTCGGCCGAGGCGGTGCAGGATGCGGGCTTGCTCACAGGCGAGGCGCTGGATGAAGAAGCTGCTGCGCGCATTGGCTGTGTGATCGGCTCTGGCATCGGTGGCTTGCCGATGATCGAGGACACGCACGGAGAATGGGCTGCGCGCGGCCCGCGCCGTATTTCGCCGTTTTTCGTGCCCGCGTCGATTGTCAACATGGCGGCGGGTCATGTGTCGATCAAGTTTGGTTTCAAAGGCCCCAACCTGGCCATTGCCACCGCTTGCACCACCGGGCTGCATTGCATTGGTGAGGCGGCGCGCGTCATCATGTACGGCGATGCCGATGTGATGGTCGCAGGCGGTACAGAAGCCACGGTGTCGCCGCTGGGCGTGGGTGGTTTTGCGTCCATGCGAGCGCTGTCCACTCGCAATGACGATCCCAAGACCGCGTCTCGTCCTTGGGACAAAGACCGCGACGGCTTCGTGCTGGGCGAAGGCGCGGGCATTGTGGTGCTGGAAGAGTATGAGCACGCCAAGCGCCGCGGTGCCAAGATTTACGCTGAGGTGGCGGGTTTTGCCATGAGCGCGGACGCAGGCCACATGACGGCACCGAACATGGACGGCCCACGCCGCGCCATGGTCGCAGCCCTGCGTGATGCGGGCGTGAACGCCGATCAGATCAATTACGTCAATGCCCACGGCACATCGACCCCGTTGGGGGACATCAACGAGTCCAATGCCGTCAAGGCGGCGTTGGGCGATCACGCCAAGTCCACCGTGGTCAGCTCCACCAAGTCGATGACGGGGCATTTGCTGGGCGGTGCAGGCGGGGTGGAAAGCGTATTCACCATTTTGGCGGTGCGCGACCAAAAAGCGCCACCCACCATCAATATCTTCAACCAGGATCCGGAGTGCGATCTGGATTACTGCGCCAATACTGCGCGTGATTTGAAGATTGATTTTGCGCTGAAGAACAATTTTGGCTTTGGCGGCACCAACGGCTCGTTGGTGTTCAAGAAAATCTGACTGCCTTGCACACCTGTAGCAGCCGACTGGTTTTGACCTGGTCGGTTTCTTTTTTCGCTATGCCGTATCTCGGCTGCCATGTCTTTTGACCATGCGCCTTCAGTGGTGTATCCCGTGGGCCAATCGCCATGCCTGGCGAAGTGGCTACGCACAGGCTGCTTGTTCGCAGCGGGGGTGCTGGCGCTGGCGGCTTGGTCTGATATTGCCGCCGCCAATCATCATGCGCGTTTGCTTGTTTATGTGGCGTGCATGGGCGCGGTTGCTGGTGCATGCTTGCTTTTCTGGCGGCAGCAGCGAGCGCAAACCCTGGTTTGGGACGGTGAGCGCTGGGGTTTGCAACGTTTGAAAGAAGGTGCGGAAATCGACCATGTAAAGGTCATGGTTGGTCTGGATGCGCAACGTGTATTGCTTTTGCAATTAGAGCAAGTATCCATGCGGCGCTCACTTTGGATCTGGGCTGACGCTACGCACGACGACGCGCGCTGGCATTTGCTCAGGTGTGCGCTATATTCGCCCGGGTAGTCTGAAAGGCCGCCTGCCGCACTGGGAATTGACGGTTTAAGGTGATCGTCGCCAAACTGTTTTTCACGCCCGCTATTTTTTGCATTTTTTGTGTCAGAGCCTACGCCTTTAAACACGCCTGCCAACAGTGATGCACTGCTGGTAGAGCGCGCCGCCGCCGGAGATCACCGGGCGTATGAATTGTTGGTGCTTAAGTATCAGAGACGAATTGAGCGCCTGATTGGCCGCATGGTGCGCGATGTGGATCTGGTGCCAGACATCGCCCAGGAAACTTTTATTCGCGCTTGGCGCGCCCTGCACCAGTTCAGAGGCGACGCGCAGTTTTATACCTGGCTGTACCGTATTGCGGTCAATACGGCCAAAAAAGCGCTGATGGACCTCAAGCGCGATCCCATCATGACCGAGGCCGCCTTGCAATCATCTGACGATGACGATGAAACTTACCGGCGCGAAAACGAACTAACCTCTGAATCCACACCCGAAACTGAGCTGGCAGCCCGTGAAATTGCCGAGGCGGTGAATCAGGCGATGGAGGCACTGCCAGAAGATTTGCGGCAGGCCGTGACTTTGCGGGAAATTGAAGGCTTGAGTTACGAAGAAATTGCCGAGGCGATGGATTGTCCGATTGGAACGGTGCGGTCGAGGATTTTCAGGGCACGCGAGGCCATTTCTGCCAAGGTCAAGCCGTTGCTCAGCCATCAGGCGGGCAAGCGCTGGTGATAGATAAGCGAAATATGAAATGCAATGGTGATGAATATGCCAACCAAAGCTGTGGAATATAAAGAGTCGATATCGGCCTTGATGGACGGCCAACTGCAAGCCGCAGAGCAGGCTTCGGTGTGGCACGCCATGGATGGCGAAGAAGCGCGCGATTGCTGGGCCATGTATCACTTGATTGGCGATGTGTTGAGATCGCCCGACCTGGCGCATGGCCAGCAGGATCGAGATTTGGCCGCCCGCGTGTGCCACTATCTCCAAGCTGAATCGGTACCTAAGGTCGCGGTGGACGCGCAAACGGTGGTGATGACCAAAACGGATCATCATGCGGCCAATGATGGTGTGTTTCGCTGGAAGATGCTGGCCGGTGTGGCCTCGGTAGCGGCTGTGACTGCCATAGGCTGGGGCATGTGGGGTGCGACAGTGCCTTTGCAAGACGGTGGGGCGCAACTGGCCCAGGCACCGACAGTCCGCGCATCAGGACAGGTGTTGGCTTTGGCGGCAGCGCCGCAAGTGGATGCCAGTCAACCAGTATCACCCAACAACATGCCGCCCATGATGCTGCGCGACCAGCGGCTGGATGAGTTGTTGGCCGCCCACCGCTCTGTCACAGGCGCTTCGACGCTGGGCGGGGCATCAGGATTTTTGCGCAACGCCACTTTTGAAGGAGCTGGGCGTTGAGTGGCTGGGCACTGACGTGGGGGCTGTCTGCACCTGCGGTATCTGAGCCGGTTGCTTGGGCAAAGTCGCTGCGCCGGTTCCTCGTGATCTGGTGCTGCACGGCTGCAGGAGCCGTGATGGCGCAGCAAATGGGTTCATTCGGTGGCGGTGGCGGCGCACTGGTCGGCCCGCCCGAGCGAACCATCAGCGAGTGGTTGCTGCGTCTTCAACAGGCCTCCAGTGTGCCTTCGTATTCCGGCACTTTTGTGGTGACCTCGGCCACAGGGGCAATGTCAAGCGCGCGCATCGTGCATGTATGCGAAGCAGGCGTGCAGTGGGAGCGCGTGGATGCCTTGTCGGGCCAGCAGAGGTCGACCTTTCGCCGCAATAACGCGGTGGTGACTTTTTTCCCGAAGTCGCGCACCATGCAGGCAGAGCGCAGCGTCGCCCCCAGCCAGTTGCCCAATTTGTTTGCCATTGATGCGCATGGATCGACGGCAGATTTTTATACCGCCCGCCAAACGGGATCGGGCCGTGTGGCCGGATTTGATGCGGATATCGTTTATTTCTTTCCGCGCGATGCGCTGCGTTTTGGCTACCGCGTCTGGAGCGAAAAGCGCACCGGCCTGGTGATCAAGGCGCAAACACTCGACCACGCGCTGAAGGTGCTGGAGCAGTCGGCGTTTTCAGAACTCCAGTTCGATGTGCCCATCAAGGCGTCGGCGTTGCAGCGCATGATGAGCCGCACAGAAGGCTATCGCGCCAAACAGGTCGGCCGTGTCCGCACCCAGGCTGAGGAAGAAGGCTGGCAGTTGAAAGCGCCAGTGCCAGGGTTTAAAGAGCAAGATTGCTATCGGCAGACATCTGCCACGAGCGGCGCGGTGATTCAGTGGATATTCTCGGACGGCCTGGCCACGGTGTCACTGTTCATCGAGCCTTTTGATGCGCAGCGCCACGCCCAAAGTGCGACTGCTGCTATGGGCGCAACGCATGCGTTGGGCCGCAAATTGTCCTTCGCAGGAAGCCAGTGGTGGGTCACCGCCGTAGGCGAAGTGCCTGCTGTCACGCTGACCACGTTTGTGGATCAACTGGCATGGCGCGAGCCTGTCAAACCAGCATCTGCCGCGCCCGTCAACTAAGTGCCGGTTGTGCCCTCATTTCAATTTCTGTTTTTGAATGTCATGAAGAAATCAATTACTGTTTCAACCACTGCGGCGCTGGCGGCGTCGGTGTTGAGCGTATGGCTGCTGGCAGCTTGGCCACAGGCAGCGCAGGCGCAGGCCGTACAGACACAGGCGGCTCAATCTTCTGAGCCGAGGCTGGTGCGCGGCTTGCCAGACTTCACCGATCTGGTCGAGCAGGTGGGGCCGTCAGTGGTCAATATCCGCACCGTGGAGCGTGTTCGCTCGGGCAGCTTTGAGGGATCGATGGATGAGGAGGCGCAAGAGTTTTTCCGAAGGTTTTTCGGTGTTCCTCTACCCGATATGCCCCGCCAGTCACCCCGGCAAAGTCGCCCTCAGGGGACGGAGCGTGAAGTGCCGCGCGGCGTGGGTTCTGGCTTTGTATTGTCAGCCGATGGCTATGTGATGACCAATGCCCATGTGGTCGATGGGGCAGATGAAGTCATCGTCACACTGACCGACAAACGCGAGTTCAAGGCCCGCATCATTGGGGCCGACAAGCGCACCGACGTGGCGGTGGTAAAAATTGAGGCCACAGGCTTGCCTGCGGTCCGCATTGGCGACATTAACCGCCTGCGAGTCGGCGAATGGGTGATGGCGATTGGCTCGCCTTTTGGTCTGGACAACACCGTCACGGCAGGCATTGTCAGCGCCAAGCAGCGTGATACGGGCGACTATCTGCCCTTTATCCAGACCGATGTGGCGGTCAACCCCGGCAATTCAGGCGGGCCGCTGATCAATATGCGCGGCGAAGTGGTGGGCATCAACAGCCAGATCTACTCCCGCTCGGGCGGCTTCATGGGTATTTCGTTTGCCATCCCGATTGATGAGGCCATCCAGGTCAGCGATCAGTTGCGGACATCGGGCCGGGTCACGCGTGGGCGAATCGGGGTGCAGATTGCAGAGGTCACGCGCGAAGTGGCCGAGTCCATTGGTTTGGGCAAAGCGCAAGGAGCGTTGGTGCGCAACGTCGAAGCGGGCGCGCCAGCGGACAAGGCGGGCGTTGAAGCGGGTGACATCATCACCCGGTTTGATGGGCATGCCATCGATAAGGCATCTGATTTACCCAGGCTGGTGGGCGGCACCAAACCCGGCACGCGCAGTGTTGTTACGGTGTTTCGCCGTGGCAAAAACCGTGATTTGAGCATCACCATTGCAGAGCTGGAGCCGTCTGAGCGGTCTGCGGCGCGCAAGCCTGCTGCGCAGGATGCTGAGGCCAGCAAAGCCACCGCACAGGTGTTGGGCCTGACGGTGAGCGAATTGACCGATGTGCAAAAAAAAGAACTCAAAACCAAACGCGGCGTGCGCGTCGATGCCGCTACTGGTGCGGGCGGGCGTGCGGGCCTGCGCGAAGGGGATGTGATTCTTTCGGTGTCCAACACCGAGATAGCCAACGTGCGAGAGTTTGAGGCAGCCATTGCCAAGGCCGATCGCAGCCGCGCGATCAACATGTTGGTGCAGCGCGGAGAGCTGGTTCAATTCATCCTGGTACGCCCTGGCCGCTAAAGTCGTTGCGACGCTTTAAAAACCTTTCGGCATGCTCAAGTATGGTGTGCTGGTCACATTTTGTTCAACATGAACAAAAGCACTAAAGCACTTTGTTCGGTGGTCGAACACGGCTACATGCTTGTTTCGATAGAATTCAAAGGTATTGATGCGGTTTGATCGTATAAGAACAAGCCAAAGAGTTCACGATATGAGAGCGCTTCAATTTATCCATAGAAAACCCACAACGTATCCACAAAATCATCGATCAGCTTGATGGGTGATTTGTGTATAACCTGTTGATGATTTTTCGTTGCCACATTGCAACGCATAGAAAATTTGTGCGCCACCACTTTCGTGCCGCCCTTTTTACCTACAATGAAGCTCCAACTATCGCAGTTGCCAAAGATTGTTGGTTGAGGGCGCGTCATGACTCCGACGCGCCCTTTTTTCATGCGCACTTCTCTAAAAAACAACCACTTGCTTGTTTTCGTTGATGGAACACATCAGAAATTTTTCGATCATTGCCCACATTGACCACGGCAAATCGACGCTGGCTGATCGGCTGATTCAGCGTTGCGGAGGGCTGACTGAGCGCGAGATGCAGGCGCAGGTGCTGGACTCGATGGACATCGAAAAAGAACGGGGGATAACTATCAAGGCGCAGACGGCTGCCTTGCAGTACAAAGCGCGCAATGGTCAGTTCTACAACCTGAATTTGATCGATACGCCGGGGCACGTGGACTTCTCCTACGAAGTATCGCGTTCGCTATCGGCCTGCGAGGGTGCGCTGTTAGTGGTCGATGCATCGCAAGGTGTGGAGGCGCAAACCGTGGCCAACTGCTACACGGCGTTGGACTTGGGTGTTGAAGTGTTGCCGGTGCTGAACAAGATGGATTTGCCGCAGGCTGATCCTGACAACGCCAAGGCAGAGATCGAAGATGTGATCGGTATCGACGCTGGCGAAGCCATCGCCATTTCGGCCAAGACAGGCATGGGCATTGACGACGTGCTGGAACAGATCGTGGCCAAGGTGCCTGCGCCCAAAGGCCAGGTGAATGCGCCGTTGCGCGCGATGATCATTGACTCCTGGTTTGACAGCTACGTCGGTGTGGTGATGCTGGTGCGCGTGGTCGATGGCCGTTTGCAAAAGGGCGAGCGCATCAAACTGATGGCCACTGGGGCGGCTTACGAGGCGGGCAACCTGGGGGTGTTCACGCCGTCGCAACAGCCGCGCGACAGCCTGGAAGCGGGCGAGGTGGGCTATATCATTGCGGGCATCAAAGAGTTGAAAGCGGCCAAGGTGGGCGACACCGTCACGCTAGAGAAAAAGCTGCCGAACAATCTGGGGCCGTCAGACAAGGCGTTGCCGGGCTTTAAGGAAATTCAGCCGCAAGTGTTTGCTGGTTTGTACCCGACCGAGGCCAACCAGTACGACGCGCTGCGCGACAGTCTCGAGAAATTGCAGCTCAACGATGCCTCATTGCACTTTGAGCCTGAAGTCAGTCAGGCATTGGGCTTTGGCTTCAGGTGCGGTTTTTTGGGTCTGCTGCACATGGAAATCGTGCAGGAGCGCCTGGAGCGCGAGTTTGACCAAGATCTGATTACCACGGCACCCAGCGTGGTGTACGAAGTTGAAAAGGCCGATGGCGAGGTGGCGTTGGTCGAGAACCCCTCCAAAATGCCTGAGCCGGGCCGCATCAACGAGATCCGTGAACCCATCGTGGTGGTGTATTTGTACATGCCGCAGGATTACGTCGGTCCGGTGATGACGCTGTGCAACCAAAAGCGTGGTGTGCAGTTGAACATGGCTTACCACGGCCGTCAGGTGATGTTGACGTATGAGTTGCCGCTGGGCGAGATCGTGCTTGACTTCTTTGACAAGCTCAAATCGGTATCGCGCGGGTATGCGTCGATGGACTACGAGTTCAAGGAATACCGCCCGTCTGACGTGGTGAAGGTCGATATCTTGCTCAATGGCGAAAAAGTCGATGCGCTGTCCATCATCGTGCACCGCAGTCAGTCGCAATACCGTGGCCGCGCGGTGGTGGCCAAGATGCGCGAGATCATCTCGCGCCAGCAGTTTGATGTGGCCATCCAGGCTGCCATTGGTGCCAACATCATCGCGCGCGAGAACATCAAGGCGCTGCGCAAGAACGTGCTGGCAAAATGCTACGGTGGCGATATTACGCGCAAACGCAAACTTCTGGAAAAGCAAAAAGCAGGCAAAAAACGCATGAAGCAGATTGGATCGGTCGAGGTGCCCCAAGAGGCGTTTTTGGCCATTTTGCAGGTGGAAGACTGATGCGTGTGATGCCCGTATTAACCGCGCTGATTTTGGCCGCCTTCGCCGCCTATGGCTTGGCCTGGTACCGTGGCGTAGTGGAAGGTGATTTTGCCGTGCTGCTGTTTGTGGCGGTAGTGGTCACGGGCGTGTATTGGCTGGCCGAGCGGTGGGTGTTTTTACCGCAGCGCCGCCGCGCTGCCCAACAGGCGGCAGATGCCGCACGCGCGCGGCGCGAAGAGCTGGCACGTCAAGGCATCGAGCAGGTCGACACCAGCTTTGAAGAAACTGAGCGCCAGCGCCACTTGGTGCAACCTTGGTGGCTGGATTGGACGGCGGGTTTATTCCCAGTGATCTTGATGGTGTTTTTGTTGCGTTCGTTTGTATTTGAGCCGTTCAAGATCCCTTCAGGCTCCATGATTCCTACTTTGCTGGTGGGCGATTTGATTTTGGTGAACAAGTACACCTACGGCCTGAAGCTGCCTGTGGTCGATGCCCGCCTCACCAAAGGCAATCCTGTGCAGCGCGGCGATGTGGTGGTGTTTCGCTACCCGCCCAAACCCAGCCTGGACTACATCAAGCGTGTGGTGGGCGTGCCCGGTGATGAGGTGGCCTACATCAACAAAAAACTCACTGTGAATGGACAGCCTGTGCCGCAAACGGTGGTATCTGATTTTTTTGATGAACCACGAATGCGCTATTTCAAGCAGTTTGAAGAAGATGCAGGTGTGAAAAAACACCGGATCATCATCGACGACAGCCGCCCGCCCTTCGTAGCTGGAGTGGAAGAGTTTAAATTCAAAGAAAATTGCGTCTACAGCGTCGAAGGTGTGACCTGCAAGGTGCCTGAAGGGCATTACTTCATGATGGGTGACAACCGCGACGACTCCATGGATTCACGCTACTGGGGCTTCGTGCCCGATACCAACGTGGTTGGTAAGGCGTTTTTTGTCTGGATGAACTTTGGCGACTTCAAGCGCATTGGTTCTTTCGATTAACTTGCAACTCATGTGACGTACTGGAGCAGTCATGATCACCACAGGTAAAAAATCTCAACGGGGCATTTCATTTTTTGGACTGTTGTTTTTGGGCGTGATTCTGGCGTTGCTGGCCATTGTGGGCGCGCGCGTGGTACCCACCGTAACCGAATACATGGCGATTCAAAAAACGGTCAAGAGAGTGGCGGCAGATGGTGGTGATACGGTGCTTCATATTCGCAGAACATTTGATTTGGCTGCTGCTGCGGACTATATTGATTCAATCAAGGGCACGGACTTGGATGTCACAAAACAGGGAGATAAAGTGGTAATCAGCTTTGCCTATGACAAAGAGATTCCGTTGGCTGGCCCTGCCTATCTGGTGATCAAGTACCGCGGATCGTCCGATGGTGTGAGTCGTTGATTGCGTGCAGCCTTGTCATTCACCATCGAGGCAGGTGACTGAAAAAAGCCTTCTAACCGCACTGCAATTGCGCCTGGAGCATCGTTTTACCCAGATGGGGTTGCTTCAGCAGGCGCTGACCCATCGCAGCTTTTCGGTTGACCACAACGAGCGCCTGGAGTTTCTGGGCGATGCGGTGCTGAATCTGGCGGTGGCGCACATGTTGTATGAAGCGCTGGGAGCCTTGCCAGAGGGCGATTTGTCGCGCATTCGGGCGCAACTGGTGCGGCAAGACAGCTTGCACAAATTGGCGCTTGGGCTGGATTTATCGGCTTTGATTCGTTTGGGTGAAGGTGAAATGCGCTCAGGTGGGCCGCGTCGTCCTTCTATCTTGGCCGATGCCCTGGAAGCGATCATTGGTGCGGTGTATTTGGATGCCGGGTTTGATGCCGCCAATGCACTGGTACGTCGCCTGTTTGAACAGGTCGAAATTTCACCCGCCATGTCGGCGGCAGCCAAGGATGCCAAAACCGCCTTGCAGGAGTGGTTGCAGGGGCGCAAGATGCAATTGCCGCAGTATGAAGTGGTGCAGGTGCTGGGTGCGGCCCATCAGCAGACCTTTGAAGTGGCTTGCACTGTGGTAGAAAAAGGTTTGCGTGTATTGGGACAGGGCGCTTCGCGTCGGGCGGGCGAACAGGCCGCCGCCACCGCCATGCTGCGCATGCTACAGCCTTCTTCTGCGTCATGAATACTCCTGAAAATATAGCGCATAGTACTGATTCAGGAAGCGCTAATGGATCATTTGGTTCAAGTGCAACGGAGCCAAACTCAGGGCAGTCACGCTGCGGTTTGATTGCCATTGTGGGACGGCCCAATGTGGGTAAGTCCACCTTGCTCAACGCCTTGGTGGGACAAAAAATCAGCATCACTTCGCGCAAGGCGCAGACCACGCGCCATCGCATTACCGGCATCCGCACGCTGGCCGATAGCGCGGGCGGCGGTGCGCAGTTGGTGTTTGTCGACACGCCGGGCTTTCAAACACGCCACAGTACGGCGTTGAACAAATCGCTCAACAAAACCGTGTTGGGTGCCATCGACGGCGTAGATTTGGTGCTGTTTGTGGTCGAAGCGGGTCACTTCACCTTGGGCGATGCCAAGGTGCTATCGCTGCTCAAAGACGACACGCCGACGTTGCTGGTGGCCAACAAGCTTGATACCGTGCACCGCCGGGCCGAGCTGGCCCACTGGCTGCGCGACATGCAAGAGCGCCACGCCTTTGCTGAATACGTGCCCATGTCAGCCAAGAACCCGCGCGAGGTGCGCCACCTGCTGGATATCTGCGCCCGCTACCTGCCCGTGCAGCCCTGGTGGTACAGCGAGGATGAGCTGACTGACCGAAGCGAGAAATTCCTGGCCAGCGAGGTGGTGCGCGAAAAGCTGTTTCGCCTGACCGGCGATGAGCTGCCCTATACCTCCACCGTCGTCATCGACCGTTTTGATGAGGAGAAAAGCAAGGCTCACAGTCGCATGGTGCGCATGGCTGCCACCATCGTGGTCGAGCGCGACGGCCACAAGGCCATGATCATCGGTCAGCGGGGCGAGCGACTCAAACGTATCGGCACCGAAGCGCGGCAAGAGTTGGAAAAGCTGCTCGATGCCAAGGTATTCATCGAGCTGTGGGTCAAAGTGCGCTCTGGCTGGGCCGATGATGAAGCGCGGGTTCGGTCATTTGGGTACGAATAAATAAACCACGCCATCAAACAAACCATGCCATGCATCGCGAGATGCTGGCATGCGCAATCAGAGCGTGAGAGATTTCAGGTATTCGCGGAACGATGCGCCCATCTGCGGATGTTGCAAAGCCAGATCCACCGTGGCTTCTAAAAAACCTTCTTTACTGCCGCAGTCGTAGCGCTTGCCTTCATATTGATAGGCGTACACGCGCTCCGATTGCATCAGCCGTGCGATGGCATCGGTGAGCTGGATTTCGCCACCAGCACCCGGTGTCTGGTTGCGGATTTCATCAAAAATACGCGGCGTCAGGATGTAGCGGCCTGCCACCCCCATGCGCGATGGCGCGGCTTCTGGCGCGGGCTTTTCAACGATGCGCTCAATGCCAATCAGGCGCTCACCCGCCGGGGTGCCAGCGACGATGCCGTAGCGCCGCACCTGGTCTTGCGGCACTTCTTGCACCGCCAGCACTGAGCGGCCCAGGGCAGCGTAGGCACCGACCATCTGCGCCAGTACCGGCTGTCCACCGGCTGGCCCGACCATCAGGTCGTCAGCCAACAACACGGCAAAGGGGTGGTCGCCCACAATGTGCGCGGCGCACAGCACCGCATGTCCCAGGCCCAGTGAACGGGGCTGGCGCACATAAGTGCAATCCATGTCGTCTGGTTGCACGGCGCGCACAGCGGCCAGCAGCTCGTGCTTGCCAGTGGCTTGCAATTCGCTCTCCAGCTCGTAGGCGGTGTCAAAGTGGTCTTCAATGGCCCGCTTGCTACGGCCAGTCACAAAAACCATGTGCCGCACACCGGCGGCATAGGCTTCCTCTACGGCATACTGTATGAGCGGTTTGTCGACGATGGGCAGCATTTCCTTGGGGCTGGCCTTGGTGGCAGGCAAGAAGCGGGTGCCCAGTCCAGCGACAGGGAAAACAGCGGTATGCACCAGAGATGAAGAGGTCATAAGCTAAGTTTTGTGGGCAAAAATAAAAAATGGCGAAGATTGATTGATGACTAATGTATTAGTTTGAGTGACGGTTCACATACAATGCCAGCCGTTTGACGCAGAACCAGCAGTCACCGTAATTAAGGGTACAACTTGGAAATCGTCCTATTGGAAGACTTGGCGGCCGACGCGCTGTTGTGGTTGCGCGCGCGCCATCAAGTTGATTATCTGCCAGAGCTGGCGGACGATTTGTCTGCGCTGCACCGTCGCATTTACAAAACGGCGGCGCTGCTGGTGCCGCCGCGCTTGATGGTCAACAGCCAGTTGCTCGATTTTGCGCCCAAGCTGAAGGTGGTGGCGCGGGTGCACGACAGCACCGACAACATTGATTTTGAAGCCTGCCAGCGGCGTGGCATTCGGGTGGTGCAGGCGTCCAGCGCCACAGTGCGTGCCAGCGCCGAATACCTGTTGTCCACCTTGCTGCAAATTTACCGCCAAGGCGTGCGCACCCGGCGCGAGCCGGGCCAACCCGTTGAGCCGCGCGTGCCAGGGCGCGAGATCAACGACAGCGTGGTCGGTTTATTGGGCATGTCGCCCCCGGCGCATTTGCTGGCCACCATGCTGGTGGCGCTGGGCGCGCGCGTGGTGGGGTACGACCCGGCCATTCACCGCAGTGCGGACTTGTGGCGCCGTCTGGGAGTGCAGCCACTCAGCCTGCCCGAGCTATTGGGCAGCGCTGATGCCGTGTCTTTGCAGATGATTTACGCCACCCGTTATCAGGGCTTGCTGAATGAGCATGCCCTGATCCACTGCAAACCTGGGCAGGTGTGGACCACCATCAGCCGCCCGGCGCTGTTTGATCTGAAAGCGCTGGCCGATGCCTTGCGCGCGGGCCGCATCCGGGGCGTGATGATGGACAGCGATGACGCTGCATTGCGCAGCCCAGAATCGCCTTTGAACGGTTTAAACCATCTGCGCATCACGCCCCGGCTGGCCCCGTTCACTGAAGAGTCGCGCCTGCGCGCCAGTTGGTACCTGGTCGACCGCATGCATGAAACACTGATGCTGAGCGAGTTTGAGGCCAGCCACGATCCCGAAGACAGCCAGCCCTTGTCTATGTTCTAATTCAGCCGCGCCAGTTGCTGGCGCAGCTTTTCCAGCGCTGCGCTGAAGTCGGCCAGCCGGGTTTTTTCTTGCTCGATCACGGCTGGTGGTGCCTTGGCCACGAACGCCTCGTTGCCCAGCTTGGCTTGGGCTTTGGTAATTTCGCGCTCCAGTCGTTCGGCTTCTTTGCCCAGTCGGGCTTTTTCAGCGGCGATGTCGATTTCCATGAACAGCGCCAGTCGTGCATCACCCACCACCGCTACCGGTGCCGCTCCAGCCGCCTGTGCCCACGCAGATTCGGTATCGAATACCTTGACCTCGGCCAGCTTGGCCAGGGCCTTCAGCACGTCGGCCTGCTCGCCGATGAAGTCGCTGTCGCCCAGCGCGTACAGCGGCAGGCGCTGCGCGGGCGAGACGTTCATCTCGCCGCGCAGGTTGCGGCAGGCGTCGACCAGAGCTTTCAGGCGCGCGATTTGGCTTTCAGCCGTTTCGTCGATGTTTTCGGCTTGTGCGGCGGGGTAGGGTGCGACGGCAATGCTGTCGCCCGTCTTGCCAGCGACGGGTGCCACCGCCTGCCACAGCGCCTCGGTCACGAACGGGATGATCGGGTGCGCCAGCCGCAAAATGGCTTCCAGCACGCGCACCAGCGTGCGGCGCGTGGCGCGCTGCTGGGCGGCGTTGCCGGTCTGGATCTGCACCTTGGCGATTTCCAGGTACCAGTCGCAGAACTCGTTCCAGACGAAGTCGTACAGCGTGTTGGCGACGTTGTCGAGACGGTAATCGGCGAAGCCCTTGGCCACGGCGGCCTCGGCCCGTTGCAGGCGGCTGACGATCCAGCGGTCGGCGGCGCTGCGCTCGGGGGCCGTATCCCCTTCCAGCCCACAGTCATGGCCTTCGCAGTTCATCAAGACGAAGCGGCTGGCGTTCCACAGCTTGTTGCAGAAGTTGCGGTAGCCCTCGCAGCGCTTGCTGTCGAAGTTGACGGTGCGCCCCAGCGTGGCCATGGCGGCAAAGGTAAAGCGCAGCGCGTCGGCGCCGTAGCCAGGGATGCCGTCGGGGAACTCTTTTTTTGTGTTCTCGCGCACCTTGGGCGCGGTCTCGGGCTTGCGCAGGCCGGTGGTGCGCTTTTGCAGCAGCGGCTCCAGGGCAATGCCGTCGATCAGGTCGACCGGGTCGAGCACGTTGCCTTCGCTCTTGCTCATCTTCTTGCCGTGCGCGTCCAGCACCAGGCCGTGGATGTACACGTCCTTGAACGGCACCTGGCCGATAAAGTGGGTCGTCATCATGATCATGCGCGCGACCCAGAAGAAGATGATGTCGTGGCCGGTCACCAGCACGCTGCTGGGCAGGTAAAGCGACAAATCTTCTGTTTTTTCGGGCCAGCCCAGGCTGCTGAACGGCACCATGGCTGAGGAGTACCAGGTGTCGAGCACGTCCGGGTCGCGCGCCAACTGGCCGGAATAACCCGCTTTGGTGGCCTTTGCGCGCGCCTCGTCTTCATCGCGTGCTACAAAAATTGAACCATCCTCGCCATACCAGGCCGGAATCTGGTGCCCCCACCAGAGCTGGCGGCTGAGCGTCCAGTCCTGGATGTTCCCCATCCACTGGTTGTAGGTGTTGACCCAGTTTTCGGGCACAAAACGCACCTGGCCCGACTGCACGGCATCGATGGCTTTTTGCGCAATGCTTTTGCCGGTGGCGTCGGGTTTGCTCATGGCCAGGAACCACTGGTCGGTCAGCATCGGCTCGATGATCTGCCCCGTGCGGGCGCAGCGCGGCACCATCAGCTTGTGCTTCCTGGTTTCGACCAGCAGGCCTTGCGCGTCCAGATCGGCCACCACCTGCTTGCGGGCGGCAAAGCGGTCCAGTCCGCGGTAGGCGGCGGGGGCTTCGTCGTTGATGGTGGCGTCCAGATGCAGCACGCCGATCATTGGAAGCCCATGCCGTTGCCCCACGGCGTAGTCGTTGGCGTCGTGCGCGGGTGTGACCTTGACTACGCCAGTGCCAAAGTCCTTGTCCACGTAATCGTCGGCAATCACCGGGATGGCGCGGCCCACCAGCGGCAGCGTCACCTGCTGGCCGATCAGGTGCTGATACCGATCGTCCTCGGGGTGCACCATCACCGCCACGTCGCCCAGCATGGTTTCGGGGCGGGTGGTGGCCACCACCAGTTTCTGCGCCGGGTCGCCCACCAGCGGGTAGGCGATGTGCCATAGAAAGCCGTCTTCCTCGGCGCTTTCCACCTCCAGGTCGCTGACGGCGCTTTTCAGCTCCGGGTCCCAGTTGACCAGGCGCTTGCCGCGGTAGATCAGGCCCTGCTCGTGCAGACGCACAAAGGTCTCGGTCACCACCTTGGAGAGCTTGTCGTCCATGGTGAAGTACTCGCGGCTCCAGTCCACGCTGTCGCCCATGCGGCGCATCTGCTGCGTGATGGTGTTGCCGGACTGCTGCTTCCACTCCCACACGCGGGCGACGAAGTTCTTGCGCCCCAGCTCGTGCCGGCTCTGGCCCTGGGCCTGCAACTGGCGCTCCACCACGATCTGGGTGGCGATGCCGGCGTGGTCGGTGCCCGGAATCCAGGCCGTGTTGTAGCCCTTCATGCGGTGGTAGCGCGTCAGGCTGTCCATGATGGTCTGGTTGAACGCGTGCCCCATGTGCAGCGTGCCGGTGACGTTGGGCGGCGGCAGCTGGATGGCGAAGTTCTCGCCCTTGGCCGCTGCCTCGGCGTTGGGCTGGCCCGTGCCGCGCCAGCCTGCTTGACCCAGATGGGCCTTTTCCCAGGCCGGTCCCCATTGCGCCTCGATGGCGGCCGGTTCAAACGATTTGGACAGGCTTGCAAGCCCCGGTTGAGAAGGTGTGCTGGACATGGCAGGTGGCGGCTGAAGCCGTGAAGAAGCTGGGAGAGAACTGGATGCGACAGGGCGCTGGCCTGCGCCCGAGCGTCGTGCGCATGAGCATTCAAATGGATAAAAAGCAGATTTTAGGGGTTTGGATACGAGCGCATGGGGTGTCTATGAAAGATCAGGAACTCAAAAGAAATCACCATTGATGCTTTATATATTGTAATTATCAGCTATATAAATAATAGTAAAATAAAACGATTCTGCACCCGAGCAGGTGCCGCAAAAAGACCTGTATCTTATGAATGCAGACAAGCTGTACGGCGCAGCGGTTTTAGGTGATTTCGCGCGTGTGCAGCAATTGCTGGCGCAAGATGCAGCGCTGGTCAATCAAACCGATGAATACGGCTTTACCCCCTTGCATGGCGTGGTGGGTGAGCACCACTTCGACATGGCTGCGCTGTTGATCGACAAGGGGGCGCATGTGGATGCGCGCAACGACGAAGGCATCTCGCCCTTGCATCTGGCGGCGTACCCGGAGATGGTGGATATTCTGATGGCGCATGGCGCAGTCATCGAAGCCCGAGACGTGCGGGGCAACACCCCGCTGCACCTGGCCGCCGAGAGCGCTGAGGGCATCCATGTGGTGGAGCGGTTGCTGATACAGGGCGCTGACATCAACGCCCGCAACCACGAGGGGCTGACCGCGCTGGGCATCGCCATGGTGCGGCAAGACGACGAATTGGCCGCTTTGCTTAAAAACCATGGCGGGCGCGGCAGCCAAGCAGTACCAGCCACAGACACAGGGCAGGCCGCAGAACGGGCCGTGGTTGATGACCCTCTTTCAGACAAACCAGCGCAGAAGCTGCGGTGGTTTGAATACGTGTGGGCGGGCTGGCCCCTGCTTTTGTTCACGGTGGGAGGCGCGCTGGGCGGGTTGTGCGGCGGCGCGGCCATGGGTCTGAACGTCAAGATATTTCTTTCCGCCAAAAGCACCCCGCAGAAATACGGTTTGACGCTGCTGGTGTCCTTGGTCGCAGTGCTTTTTTACGTGGTGACCATCACGGCGCTGGTGTACTTTTTCCCTTCTTTGGCGCGCAGGTAGCCCATGCGCTGTCGGTGCGCGTGTATGGCACCGAAAAGTCCGCTGGCGGCACGGACTGTTTTGCGCGCAAGGTGCCTCGCCAAGGGAGTGATGGCCAGCACCAATGCGACAAGGCCCACGATGGGCAACAGCACAAAGCCGATAAGCACGAAGATAAGCAGCAGGCTGACCAGCAGGGCAAGGGTGACGGTGATCTGGAAGTTCAGTGCTTCTTTGCCCTGATCGTCCACAAACGGCATCTCATTTTTCTTGAGTTGCCACACGATCAGCGGCCCGAGCAGGTTGCCGAAGGGAATGATGAATCCGGCCAGGGCGGACAAGTGCGCAAACATACCCCATTGGTGCTCTTGAACGGATGATGCCTTGTCGGCCGATGGGCTGGACGGCTGCGTGGCGGGCGGTTGGGACGGGGTATCCATGTCGTTCATGTTTATAAGTTCCGGGTGGTCGAGTGTTTTCAGTGGCTCAAAGAAGGCTTGTCTGCTGAATGGAGGCCAGCACACGGGCAGTAGTTTACTGGTGCTCGCCGTCGGCCGGGTGGCTGCCACAGTCCAGCGGGCAACCTGGCCGTCCCGTGCACAATCGGCCCCATGCTGACTTATCCGCAGATTGATCCGGTGGCGATTCGCCTGGGGCCGCTGGCCGTGCACTGGTATGGGCTGACTTACCTGGTGGCCTTTGCGCTGTTTTTCTTTTTGGCCACGCGACGCCTGCGCCACCGGCCGTTTGCCAGTATCCAGCAGCCCGCGCCGTGGACGCGGCAAGACATTGAGGACTTGTTGTTCTGGGGCGTGCTGGGCGTGATTGCGGGCGGACGACTGGGCTATGTGCTGTTTTACAAGCCCGTGTATTACCTGTCTCATCCGCTGGAGGTTTTCGCCATCTGGCAGGGCGGCATGAGTTTTCATGGCGGCATGCTGGGCGTGATTGTGGCGATGGCGCTGTGGGCGCACAAGCGTGGCCGCCCGTGGTTGCAGGTGACGGATTTGGTTGCGCCTTGCGTGCCGCTGGGCTTGGCTTCGGGTCGGGTGGGCAACTTCATCAACGGCGAGTTGTGGGGCCGTGTGGCCGATGCCAGCTTGCCCTGGGCGATGGTGTTTCCGCACGGCGGGCCGCTGCCGCGACACCCGTCGCAGGTGTACCAGTTTTTGTTGGAAGGGGTGTTGCTGTTCGTGTTGCTGTGGCTGTACGCACGCCAGCCGCGCCAGACGGGGCAGGTGAGCGGGGCTTTTTTGGTGGGCTACGGCGTACTCCGCTTTGTGGCTGAATATTTCCGTGAGCCGGATGCCTTTTTGGGCCTGCAAGCGCTGGGCTTGTCGCGCGGGCAATGGTTGTGTGTGCCGATGGTGCTGGCGGGTGTGGCGATGTGGGGATGGGCGAGCCGTCGCAACGCGGCTGCATCGCCCACGGGTTGAGCCGTATTTTGTTATCTTGCGCGGTACGGATAAGGAGATTTGGCTATGAATGATGTAGCAAAAAAACCTGAAACCAGCACCGAAAGCCTGAGCCTGCGCACCATGAGCGAGCGTTTGGGTGACATGCTCTCGCGCGTGCAGGAAGCTTGGCATGGACGCGAGCTGCGCCGCACGCTGGACGAGTTGAAGGCCATCAATGACCCACATTTGAGCGATGTGGAAGGTGGCCGTCTGGCCGCTGGCGTGGCTGCCTGGTATGCCCAGGCCAGCGCTGAATCGCGCCGCAATACCTGGCTGCTGATGAGCGAGCAGTTCGCCCCCGACGTGAGTGCGCTGGAGCAAGCCCGTGCCGACTACGAAGCCGCGCTGCGCACGCCCGAAGAAGCGCGCGCTGAAGTGGCCTTGCGCCGCGCCATCGTCACGCCGCGCACGCGCTTGCTGCAACGCTTTGCGGCGTACCCCGAGGGCATGGCGTTTTTGGTGAATTTGCGTGCCGAAATTCTGCCTGAGCTGAAAAATGACCCGCGCCTGGCCGCGCTGGATGCTGAGTTGGAGCAGTTGTTCTCGACCTGGCTGGACGTGGGCTTTCTGGATTTGCGGCGCATCAATTGGGATTCGCCTGCGCGGCTGGTCGAAAAGTTGATCGAGTACGAGGCAGTACACGACATCACCAGTTGGGCCGACGTGAAAAATCGGCTCGACGATGACCGTCGCTGCTACGGTTTTTTTCACCCCCGCCTGCCCGGCGAGCCGCTGATTTTTGTCGAAGTAGCCCTGTTGCGCGAGCTGGCCGCCGCCATCCCACCGCTGCTGGACGAGCAAGGTGATGCGGCGGATCTGCCCAAAGCCAGCACGGCTATTTTTTACTCCATCAGCAACACGCAAAAAGGGCTGAAGGGCGTGAGCTTTGGCGATTCGCTCATCAAGCGGGTGGTGGCCGAGCTTAAGCGTGAATTTCCGCAACTTAAAACCTTTGCCACGCTCTCGCCCATACCCGGTTTGCGTCACTGGCTCAAAGGGCAGGCCGAAGATCTGATTGTGTCCATGCCCGACAAACAACGCCGCGTGCTGGAGCGCGAACTGGACAGCGAGCCTTTGAGTGTCGAGCAGATATTGACACGCCTGGACGATGCTGATGCGCTGAGGGCATTGCCTGAAAAATCAGCCCTGCGCGCCTGGCTGCTGCGCGCAGGTGCGCGCTATCTGGGGCATGCCACTGACCGGCGCGGGCGGCCGCTGGATGCGGTGGCACGCTTTCACTTGGGCAACGGCGCGCGCGTGGAGCGCATCAACTGGCTGGGCGATCCTTCGGCCAAGGGGCTGAAGCAGTCGTATGGGCTGATGGTCAACTACCTGTACGACCTGGGCAAACTCGACAAACACCGCACGTTGCTGGCCAGCGGGGAAATCCCGGTTTCGGGTGCAGTCCAAAGCCTGCAAGATTAGCGTCCGCGCTGTCGAGGGCTGGTTGCAGCCCTTTTCGGTGGCCCTTTTTTACCTGCACCTTGTTACCCGTTCTACAACCACCGACCATGGCCGATTCGCAAGGACACATCCGCTTCAACCCCAGCGACGGCCCAGGCGGGACGGTGGCCCGCGTGACTTTGAGCAACCCCGGCAAGCTCAACGTCATGACGCGCGCCATGTGGCGCGAGCTGCGCCAGGTGTTTGACGCCGTGGCGCACAACAGCCGCTTGCGTTGCGTGGTGGTCACGGGCGAGGGCGACAGCTTTTGCGCCGGCGGCGACATCAGCGAATACCCGTCGTTCCGGTTTGAGCCAGACAGTCTGCGCGACTTTCATGAGCAAGACGTGTGGGGCGGCCTGTCGGCCATGCTGGCGTGCGAGGTGCCGTTGATCGCCGCTATCGACGGCCATTGCATGGGTGGTGGGCTGGAGATTGTCAGTTGCTGCGACATCCGCGTGGCCGCTGAGCACACCCAGTTTGGCGCGCCCATCGCGCGGCTGGGTTTTCCCATGGCTCCGCGTGAGTTGCAATTGCTGCTGCGCACGGCAGGCGAAGCGACGGTGCGCGAGATGCTGCTGCAAGCGGCCGTGTTGAACGCCGATGAGATGAAGGCGCGGGGCTTTTTGTCGCGCGTGGTGCCGCGCGCCGAATTGCTGGCCGACATCAGCGCACGCACCGACCGCATGGCCCAACTGGCACCCCAGGCCGCACGCATGACCAAGCGCATGCTGCGCCAGATGCTGGATGGCTGCCGGGATGATGAGGCCGCTAAATTTTCAGAGCAAAATCATGCTTCAATGCAGTTAAATCAAGCGAACAGTGCTATTGAATCAGTAGTTGAATCGGCTTACGACTATGCCAGCAGTGTTGAACACCGCGAAGGTGTCCAGGCATTTTTGGGAAAGCGCCCCCCTGACTTTTCGTCCACCTTCAAGGGATGACCAGCATGCCTACCAACCACAACCTGTTTGCCGCACTGCGGGCGGCGTTCCCGTCTGATCTGGACAGCGTGGCCGTCGAGACCGATCACGGCCTGGTTTATAGCTGGCGCGACCTGGACCGCGCCAGCGCCATGATCGCCAACCTGCTGGCGTCGCTGGACATTGCCAAAGACCCGGACGGTATGCCGCCGCGGGTGGCGGTGCAGGTTGATAAATCGGTCGAGGCCATGCTGCTGTACCTAGGTGCGCTGCGGGCAGGCTTCGTGTTTTTGCCGCTGAATACGGCGTACCAGAGTGCGGAGATCGAATACTTCATCGGCAACGCCCAACCTGCGGTGGTGGTGTGCACGGGCCAACATTTTCCGTGGGTGAGCCAACTGGCTTTCAAGGCGGGCACGTGCCACGTGTTCACGCTGAACGATGACCGCACCGGCAGCTTGCTGGAGCGCGCTGCGCATTGCAGCGATCAGCAAACACCTGCACAGCGCCAGCCGGATGCGTTGGCCGCCATTTTGTACACCAGCGGCACCACGGGGCGCAGCAAAGGGGCGATGCTGTCGCACGGCAACCTGCTGTCGAACGCGGTGATGCTGAAAGACTATTGGGGCTGGAGAACGCCACAGCAAGGTGGTGACGTGCTGATCCACGCGCTGCCCATTTTTCACGTGCATGGCTTGTTCGTGGCCATTCACGGCGCGCTGCTCAATGGCAGCAAGATGCTGTGGCATGGCAAGTTTGATCCGAAGGCGGTGATTGCCGACATGCCACGTGCCACGGTGTTCATGGGGGTGCCCACGCTGTATGTGCGCATGCTGGGCGAGGCGGCGCTTACGCGGGCGCAAGCAGCGCACATGCGGCTGTTCATCAGCGGCTCGGCTCCGCTGCTGATCGAGACCTTTAACGACTGGCAAACACGCACTGGCCATACCATTTTGGAGCGTTACGGCATGAGCGAGACCATCATGCTGACCAGCAATCCGTATCAGGCTGACGCGCGTTATGCGGGGCAGGCCAAGCGGCGCGGTGGCACGGTGGGCTTTCCGTTGCCGGGCGTGGGCCTGCGAGTGCAAGGCGAGGACGGGCAAACGCTGGGTGCAGGCGAGATTGGCGGCATTCAGGTCAAAGGGCCGAACGTGTTCGCAGGCTATTGGCAAATGCCGGAAAAGACGGCCGAAGAGTTCACCGCCGACGGCTTTTTCAAGACCGGCGACGTGGGCCAGCAAGATGCCAGCGGTTACGTGACCATCGTCGGGCGCAGCAAAGACTTGATCATCAGTGGTGGCTACAACGTCTATCCGGCTGAGATTGAAGGCACTTTGAACGACATGCCCGGCGTGGCTGAAAGCGCCATCGTGGGCGTGCCACACCCTGATTTTGGGGAGGTCGGTGTGGCCGTGGTGATCGCCAAACCCGGTGTGGTGCTGGATGCCGAGGCGCTGCTGGCAGCGCTGAAGGCCCAACTGGCCAACTTCAAAATTCCTAAGCGCTGCTTTTTGGCCGCCGAATTGCCGCGCAATACCATGGGCAAGGTGCAGAAAAATCTGCTGCGTCAAAAGTACCAAGACCTGTTTGCCTCGTCCTGATACGCAAGACAACATGCGAGGAAATTGCAAACCGGTACCGCAATTCGCACGGGGCGGCTAAACTTGGCCCATGACCAGTTGCATCATGCAGCGACGGTTTTTTGCTTGAATTAGAAAGGAGGTCACCACGTGTCCTTGAGAGCCATTCTTTTGCTGTTGGTGGGCGGAGCCATCGCGGCCTTCGTGGGCGTCAACTGGGCCGAGATGACGCGCCTGACCACTTTGTCGCTGGTGTTTACTGAGGTGCAGGCACCCCTGGGGCTGATTTTGGTGGGCATGATGGCTTTTCTGTCGGTGCTGTTTGTCGGCTTGGTGGCCTACCAGCAAGGCGTGGTGCTGGCCGAAACCCGCCGCCACGCCAAAGAGCTGACGGCACAGCGCGAGCTGGCCGACAAGGCCGAGGCGTCGCGCTTTACCGAGCTGCGTGCGCATCTGGATCAGGAAGTGGCCAAGCTGAACGAGTCGGTCAACAGCAGTTCGCGCGAGACCCTGGCGCGCGTGGATCGCGCCGAGATGGGCTTGCGCGACCGGCCGGTGGATGCCGACGTGGCACGCCTGGTGCAGGCCGTGGAAAGCCACAACCGGGATCTGCATTCCCGCGTGGATCGTCTGGAAATGGGCTTGCGCGAAGGCTTGGCCAGCTATGTGCCGCCAGCGCTGACGTCAGTGCGCCACGTTAGTCTGCCGCCCGATGTGGCCCCTACCGACGATGACGGCCAGGATCCGATCGGCAACGCGGTACCGCGCTGAAGTCAGAGGGGCTGCCGGTTGATCGGTACGCCTCAATAACGCGGCGCAGGCTAAAGGTTTTAGCGCAGCACCAGCACCGGAATTTCAGAATGCGTGAGCACCTGCTGGGTTTCGCTGCCCAGCAGCAGGCGCTTGACGCCTTTGCGGCCGTGCGAGGCCATGACGATCAAGTCCGCTTTGTGTTTTTTGGCCGCAGCAATCAGTGCTTCAGACACCACATCTGATTTGGCGATGATGGCCTTGACTTTGACGCCCTTGGCTTCGCCTGCGGTTTTCACGGCATCCACCACCTCGTGTCCCAACGCGGCCCAGCGGTCTTCGACGCGGGCGGCTTCGTCAGCGCTCAAGGTTTCGGCCCCTTCCAGATAGCTTTGGGGATAGCGGGGCACCACTTTCAGCGCAATCAGCTCTGCGCCTAAGCTGGCGGCCAGCGCGATGGCGTTGTTGACGGCCTTGTTGGACAGTTTGGAGCCATCGGTGGCGACAAGAATACGTTGGTACATATGGGGGTTCTCCTCAAAACACTGATCAGTATCCGCAAGGCGGCGCAAGCTGCCGGATACCTTGTTAGGGTAACGCCAAGGTCGATTTATGGCTTGACACCTGTCAATTCCAGTTCAGCCAAAACCGCTACAGTCACCGTATATGCAAACGTCTGGCATTCTCGCTGCAACGCCTCCTTCCGCAGCGAAGGCGATGCCGGTGCATGGAGCCACAGGGGCTGCCATGGTGCCGAGTTTTGCGCTGCTGGATGAACGCGACGAGTGGATGGAATTCAGCAGACCGTTGGATGGCGCACCGACGGATCAGGCGCAGCGCTGGGAATCCACGGTGGTATTTGGCGGCATGCACTGCGCGGCGTGCGCGGTGACCATCGAAGAAGCCTTGCGCACCACGCCCGGCGTGCTGGAGGCCGATGTCAACGCTGCCAGCCATCGGGGGCGCGTGGTGTGGGACGAGGCGGTGGTCAAGCCGTCCGGCTGGATGCAGGCGGCGCAGGGCGTGGGCTATGCGCCATTGCCCGCCAACAATGCACTGGCCAGCAGCCAGCGGCAGGCCGAAACGCGCAAGATGGCCTGGCGTCTGGGTGTGGCCGGTCTGTGCATGATGCAGGTGATGATGTACGCCACGCCGTCGTATTTCACCGCGCCTGGCGAGATTGAAGACAACATCATCCATCTGCTGCGTTGGGCGCAGTGGGTGCTGTCGGTTCCGGTGATTTTGTTTTCGTGCCAGCCCTTTTTTGGCAACGCCTTGCGGGACTTGCGCTTGCGCCGCGTCAGCATGGATTTGCCGGTGGCGCTGGGGATGGCGATTGCCTTTGTGGTCAGCTCGCTGGGTACCTTTGAGCCGGAAGGGGTATTTGGGCATGAGGTGTACTTTGACTCGCTGACCATGTTCGTTTTCTTCCTGCTGGCAGGCCGTTGGCTGGAGCTGCGTTTGCGTGATCGCACCGCCGGTGCGCTGGAAGCCTTGATGCACCGCCTGCCCGACAGCGTTGAGCGGCGCACGTCTGATGGGCGCTGGGAACGTGTGGCGGCGCGCCGTGTGCGTGTGGGCGACGTGGTGCGTGTGCGCCCGGGTGAGTCGTTCCCTGCGGACGGGACGCTGGTGTCAGGGGGCACCTCGGTGGATGAGGCATTGCTGACCGGTGAGTCAACGCCTTTGGCTCGGGGTGTGGGCGCGCAGGTCATTGCAGGCAGTCATAACCTGACGTCGACGGTGGAAGTACAGGTCAACCAGGTGGGCAGCCAAACCCGTTATGCGCAGATTGTGGCGCTGATGGCACAAGCTGCGACCAGTCGCCCGCAGATGGCGCAACTGGCAGACCGACTGGCCAAGCCGTTTTTGCTTCTGGTGCTGCTGGCTGCGGGGCTGGCGTGTGCCTGGTGGTGGCACACTGATCCCGAGCGTGCGCTGATGATCGCGGTGGCGATTTTGGTGGTCACATGTCCATGCGCACTTTCTCTGGCCACGCCAGCAGCCATGCTCGCCAGCGCGGGCACTTTGGCAAGACAAGGAGTGTTAGTGCGCCGTTTACAGGCGCTGGAAACCTTGGCCAGCGTGGATGAAGTGATTTTTGACAAAACCGGCACGCTGACGCGCGATGCATTTGTGCTCAAGCAGGTGGTGTGGCGCGAAGACATGACGCGCGACGATGTACTGGGTTTGGCGGCTGCCGTGGCGGGCGCGAGTTTGCACCCGGTATCGCGCGCTGTGGTGCATGCTGCGGCAGAACAAGGGCTGCCTGTCGAGCAGATGGCCGTGCAGCATGCAGAGGAAGTGGCCGGGCAAGGCGTGGCTGCGCAAGTCATTGACGTGGCGGGTAAGCAGCTGGCGTTGCGCTTGGGGTCAGCCGCATTCTGCGGCGTAACGGTGCCTGTGCAAGACGGGCTGGGCACGCATTTGAGTGATGCGCGGGGTTGGCTGGCCAGCTTTTACCTGCATGAAGAAGTCAGAGGCGATGCGCGTGCGACGATCAATGCCTTTGAGCGAGCGAAGGTGCATGTTCGTCTTTTGTCCGGTGACGGGCCTGAGGCGGTGGCCCGTGTTGGGCAGCAATTGGGGGTCAAGCAGGCGCTGGGGGGGTGCTCGCCCAGCGATAAGCTGTCTGTCATTCATGACGTGCAACGTGCGGGTGGGCAAGTGGCCATGGTGGGCGATGGGCTGAACGATGGCCCCGTGTTGGCAGGAGCCAACGTGTCCTTTGCCTTTGGGCGCGCGGTGCCTTTGACGCAGGCACAGGCGGATGTGGTGGTCTTGAGCGAGAATTTGAGCGCTATAGTTACCACTTACCGAAAAGCAGGTAAAACCATGCAAGTGGTGCGCCAAAATTTACTTTGGGCAGGCATCTATAACGCCGTAGGCGTCCCATTGGCTGTGATGGGATGGATGCCTGCGTGGGCCGCTGGCTTGGGCATGGCAGGCAGCTCTTTGGTGGTGGTGCTCAACGCACTGCGGCTGTCGAAAGACGATACGCTTAGCACTTAGATTGGCGATGGATATTCTTTATTTGCTCATCCCCTTGTCAGTGGTGCTGGTGTTCATCATTCTGGGTGCGCTGTGGTGGGCGATTGACCGTGGCCAATTTGACGATTTGGACCGCGAAGGGGAGCGCATTCTGAGAAATGATTGATAAACATCAATCATGACCATACTGGGTTTCTGGATACTATGAAAGCTTACTTTAGGAAGAGGTGGAAATGACGTTCGCCAACACTCAATCCACGGTATACAACGACAAGGTCGTCAGACAGTTCGCCATCATGACGGTGGTCTGGGGCGTTGTCGGTATGCTGGTGGGGGTCATCATTGCGGCACAACTGGCATGGCCTGAACTTAATTTTGGTATTCCGTGGCTCAGTTATGGCCGCTTGCGGCCACTGCACACCAACGCGGTGATTTTTGCGTTTGGTGGTTCGGCCCTGTTTGCAACGGCTTATTACGTGGTGCAGCGCACCTGCCAGGTGCGGTTGTTCGGCGACAAGCTGGCGGCGTTTACGTTCTGGGGCTGGCAGTTGGTGATTGTGGCGGCGGCTATTTCGCTGCCGTTGGGTTACACCACCAGCAAGGAATATGCCGAGCTGGAGTGGCCTATCGACGTTCTGATCACGCTGGTGTGGGTGTCTTTCGCGATCGTATTTTTTGGTACGGTGGGCACACGCAAGGTCAAACACATCTACGTGGCCAACTGGTTTTATGGCGGTTTCATTTTGGCCGTGGCTTTGCTGCATGTGGTCAACAGTGCAGCATTGCCAGTGGGGCCGATGAAGTCCTATTCAGCTTACGCGGGTGTGCAAGATGCCATGGTGCAGTGGTGGTATGGCCATAACGCGGTGGGCTTTTTCTTGACGGCGGGTTTCCTGGGCATGATGTATTACTTCATCCCCAAGCAGGCCGAGCGTCCGGTGTACAGCTATCGCCTGTCCATCGTTCACTTCTGGGCGCTGATCTTCACTTACATGTGGGCCGGCCCGCACCATTTGCATTACACGGCGTTACCGGACTGGGCGCAGTCGGTGGGTATGGTGTTCTCGCTGATTTTGCTGGCTCCCAGTTGGGGCGGCATGATCAACGGCATCATGACGCTGTCGGGTGCCTGGCACAAGCTGCGTGACGATCCCATCCTGCGCTTTTTGATCGTGTCGCTGTCGTTCTACGGCATGTCCACCTTTGAAGGGCCGATGATGTCCATCAAGACGGTCAATGCACTGTCGCACTACACCGACTGGACGGTCGGCCACGTGCACTCGGGTGCGCTGGGCTGGGTGGGTTTGATCACCATGGGATCCATGTATTACCTGATCCCGCGCCTGTTTGGTCGCAAGCAGATGTTCAGTACTCGCGCGATTGAGGTGCACTTCTGGGTGGCCACCATCGGTATCGTGGTGTACATCGCTGCGATGTGGATTGCTGGGGTGATGCAGGGGCTGATGTGGCGTGCCGTTAACGCCGATGGCACCTTGACCTATACCTTCGTTGAATCGGTAAAGGCCACTTATCCGTTCTACGTGCTGCGCCTTCTGGGTGGTTTGCTGTATCTCAGTGGCATGGTCATCATGCTGTGGAACACGGTGAAAACTGCCACGGCTGGACGCGTTGTGCCGGTGCAGATTCCTGGTGTGGCCGCAGCGCACGCCTGATGTGAGGAGGTAAAAATCATCATGGCTCAAGAACATATTTCAGGGCACGCCAGGGTCGAGACCAGCAACTTTCTGATGATTGTGCTGATTTTGCTGGTGGTCGCGGTGGGCGGATTGGTTGAAATCGTGCCGCTGTTTTTCCAGAAATCGACCACCCAGCCGGTGGAAGGTCTTAAGCCTTACACCGCCTTACAGGTGGTGGGGCGCGACGTGTATGTCCGGGAAGGCTGCTACAACTGCCATTCGCAAATGATTCGGCCGTTTCGTGCCGAGGCGCTGCGCTATGGCCCTTACTCGGTGGCAGGCGAATTTGTGTACGACCGTCCGTTCCAGTGGGGCAGCAAGCGCACCGGCCCTGATTTGGCGCGCGTGGGTGGCCGCTATAGCGATGATTGGCATCGTGCGCACCTGAATAATCCACGCGATGTGGTGCCTGAATCCAATATGCCAGCCTATCCCTGGCTGGAGCGCAATGCAGCGAATGCCAGCACCGTGCAGGCGCACATGCGTGGCCTGCGCACCTTGGGGGCACCTTATACCGACGAAGAAATTGCGCAAGCACCCGAGGAAGTCAAAGGCAAGACGGAGCTCGACGCGGTGATTTCCTATTTGCAGGTGCTGGGTGTCCACCGCAAATAAACAAGGAGATGAATGTCATGGACATCAATATGCTGCGCAGCATTGTGACGGTGGTGGCATTCATCGTCTTTGTTGGCATTGTGATCTGGGCTTGGTCCCGAAAAAACCAGTCGCGCTTTGAGGAAGCAGCGCGACTGCCGTTTGAACAAGATTGAAGATTGGTCGAATCCAGTACCTCTGTAGTCAGGTAAGGAACGAAAATGAGCGACTTTACAAGTAACTTCTGGTCGGTGTACATCGCTGGCATTACCTTGGTGGGCATCGTGGGATGCTTGGTGTTGCTGTGGATCAGCGGTCAAACCAAGGCTATGACCGATTCGGACAACACCACGGGTCACGTTTGGGATGGCGATTTGCGTGAAATGAATAATCCACTGCCTCGTTGGTGGGTGGGTTTATTTATTATTACGTGTGTGTTTGGATTTGCTTATTTGTATTTATATCCAGGGCTGGGGTCTTATGGCGGCTCGCTCAAATGGACACAAGTTGAGCAGTTGAATAAAGAGATTGAGCGAGGTAATGCGCAAGTCGCCCCGATCTACGCCGCATTCGCTGATAAAGGTGTTGAAGACTTGTCCAAAGATACGCAGGCGATGGCCATTGGGGATCGTCTGTTCTTGAACAATTGCGCCCAGTGCCACGGCTCTGATGCGCGCGGAGGGCCGGGCTTTCCTAACCTGACGGACAAGCAATGGAGCTGGGGCGGAACGCCGGAGGCCATTCAGACATCGATCACCAGTGGCCGCACGGGCATCATGACGCCGATGGCGGCGGCGGTTGGCTCAGCCGATGATGTGCGCAATCTGGCCAACTACGTACTGAGCTTGTCCAATTCGCCCAACGATTCGGTTCGCGCCAATCTGGGTAAGGCCAAGTTTGTGGCGTGTGCGGCTTGCCACGGCCAGGATGCCAAGGGCAATCCTGCGTTGGGCGCGCCCAATCTGACGACGGGCATTTTTACGCATGGCCCTGGGGTGGAGTCGCATATCGTGAACATGATCAACAACGGTAAAACCGGCGTGATGCCTGCTTGGGAAAGCAAGTTCTCGCCCGAGCAGTTGAAGGTGTTGACGGCCTATGTTTGGGGCAAAGGCGGTGGCGTGGTGGATCCATCGACTGCTGGTTCGGCTGCAACTTCAGACGCTGTTGGATCATCTGATGCCGCCTCAGTAGCTGTCGATGGCAGCGCCGTTAAGTTCTATTTTGCGACAGGCAAGGCCGATGTGGCTGCCGATGCGGATCAAGCGTTGGCTGACATTCTGGCTGGTGCGCAAGCGGGTAAAAAAGTGCTGGTCAGCGGTTATGTCGACAGCAGTGGCAGTGCAGCCCAGAATGAAGAGCTGGCCAAGCAGCGTGCTGCTGCCGTGCGGGAAAAACTCCAGGCGCTGGGTGTGCCCGAAAGCCAAATTGAGTTGCGTAAACCTGAAGGCATTGATGCCGGCTCTGGCGCACAAGCGCGCCGGGTTGAAGTGTCTTTGGGCTGAAATACACGCACGGCTTATTCCATCCGCATTTTCATAATAGGCTTGCATGATGGGCAAGCCACGCTGTCGGCCGAATTGCGGCCGACAGTCATTTAGGGCCTTGCATTTTCAACAAGATCATGCACCCAAGATGGATGAGTGTTTGGGCGAAGAGAATTTCCTTGCATGAGCGTTGGTATTGCGGACAACGCTGGTAGAAAAGTTGGTGCTGCATTAGACTCAGCACTGATAATAAGCAAACGCTTATAAAGACCATGGTGACCGATAACAACCCCTCCAAGCCGTCTGCAGCGCAAGACGCAGGCGAAAAAGACGTGATGGTGTCTCTGTACGAGGCGCAGAAGAAAATTTACCCGCGCAGCGTGACAGGGGTTTTTGCGCGCTGGCGCTGGTTTTTCGTCTGGGCGACGCAGCTTTTTTTCTATGGCGCGCCATGGTTGCAATGGGGCCAGCGCCAAGCCTTGCTGTTTGACCTGGAGGCGCGGCGTTTTTACATCTTTGGCCTGGTGCTGTATCCGCAGGACGTGATCTATCTGAGCGCCATACTGATCATTTCTGCGCTGCTGCTGTTTTTATTCACCGCCGTGGCTGGCCGCCAATGGTGTGGCTATGCTTGCCCGCAAACGGTGTACACCGAAATCTATTTGTGGATGGAGCGCAAGATTGAGGGTGATCGCTCAGCGCGCATGCGCCTTGATGCCGCGCCCATGTCGCCTGCCAAGTTGACTCGCAAGGTGGCCAAGCAAGTGGCCTGGGTGGCGTTTGGGCTGTGGACGGGTTTTACTTTCGTTGGGTACTTCACCCCGATTCGTGAGTTGGCCCATCATGTGGCCACCTGGACGCTGGGGCCGTGGCAAACCTTCTGGATCTTCTTTTATGGCTTTGCCACGTATGGCAACGCCGGGTACATGCGCGAGCAGGTGTGCAAGTACATGTGCCCTTATGCGCGCTTTCAGAGCGCCATGTTCGACAAAGACACGCTGATCGTCACCTACGACGCCCAGCGTGGTGAGCCGCGTGGCCCGCGTTCCAAAAAGGCCGATCCCAAAGCCATGGGGTTGGGCGACTGCGTCAACTGCACTTTGTGCGTGCAGGTGTGTCCAACCGGCATTGATATTCGTGAAGGCTTGCAGTATGAGTGCATCAGTTGCGCCGCCTGTATTGATGTGTGCAACGAAGTGATGGACAAAGTGGGCTACCCACGCGGGCTGATCCGATATTCGACAGAGCACGCCTTGAGTGAGGGCTGGGGCAGCCGTGAAATCGTGCGCCACATCATGCGCCCGCGGGTGCTGATTTACTCCAGTATTTTGGCCATCATCACCTTGGCCATGCTGGCCAGTTTGTTTCTGCGCACCCCTTTCAAAGTGGATATCGTGCGTGACCGGGCGACGTTGGCGCGCATTGTTCAAGGCGGCAAAGTTGAAAACGTCTACCGCCTGCAAATCATGAACGCACAGGAAAAAGAGCATACCTTCCAGTTGTCGGCAGAGGGCGTGCCGGGTTTGGAGTTGATCACTGATACGTCGGATGGCAAAGTGGTGGTCGATGCGGCCGACTCAGTCTGGGTGCCCGTGCGCCTGCAAGCACCCTACGACGCTGGCAAGCCGGGGTCCAATGAAATCCATTTCCTGATACGCTCAGAAGAGGGCGAGGTGAGAGAAAAATCCGCCTTCATGTTCCCTAGATAAATCAGTCGCTCATGAATACGCCGTCGCTACAGAAAGATACCCAACCTTGGTGGAAGTATGGTCACCTGTGGATGGTGATTGGCGGGCCCGTGGTGGTGATTCTGGCCTCCATGGTGACGGTGTATCTGGCAGTGCGCACGCCTGATCCGGTGTATGTGGATGACCGGGCCGAGCCGCGTGCGGCAACTCAGGGCAATGCGGATACAGATTTAACCCCAGCCATGCAGGCGCGCAATCATGCGGCAACCGGGGGGATAGCCTTGAAGCCAGAGGAGTCGACCTCGGCCACCAAAGGCGCAAACAAACCTTGATCCTGCGATAGGGTGGTTTTTACAGCTGCCGCAAAAGCGCTGGATAGATACTGCGCTAAAAACGTGAACAAGGGTGACGAGCCTTTACCCCGGCACTGACTACAAAGTTAGGGCTGCTTGGTTCCCCACCTGACCCGGTTGGCTCCTTCACCATGCGGGAAGGCCCGTCAAGGCTTATTGTAATAGGCCCATCCGGATAACTTGACTTGGCGCGCTTGCGAAGATCAAGTCAGCGCCTTGTTGGTCACCACCATGCCATCGTCGTCGGCGTACAACCAGTCGCCGGGCCGTACCCACACACCCTGTATTTGCACAGGTTCACCCGACTGGCCTTCGCCGCGTTTTTCGGTGCGCAGCGGCATCAAGGCCAGCGCGCGAATGGGGATGTCGGCGGCACGCAGTTCAGCCACGTCGCGCACGCAGCCATCCACCACGATGCCAGCCCAACCGTTCTTGGCTGCGGCCACGGCCAGGTTGCCGCCTACCAGCGCGCGACGCAGTGAACCGCTGCCATCAACCACCAGCACGCGCCCTTGGCCGGGGCTGTTCACGGCTTCGCGTACGCGCGAATTGTCTTCCGGCGCCCGCAGTGTGTGGACTGGGCCGCTGAAAGACTGCGGCGCGCCAAAGTTGTGGAATACAGGCGGCAAGACGCGAAAAGCACCACTGGTGTCGCCTTCGTGGGCGTCGCAGAAATCACAGGTGGAGAAGGCGGGGGCGGCAGGGGAGTGCATCAAAAAACCTCGTTCAGTTCACAGCCATGTCGGCTGGGGGCGACAGTGGCCCAGTCGCAAGCATAACCAGTTGTTGTGCTGCTTAGCTGCTTGTGTACAGGAAGAAAACCGCTTCAAAGCATATGCTGGAAACTCTGTGAAACATCATGATTGAAAGCGTAAAACCCAATAACCACGCCACGTTGCAGCTATTTTATGTGGCAACGCCTGAAGTCACTGCCAGGCATGCTATCAATTTAAGGGCAGCGCTGGCATGCCTGCACAATGACCGTCCAGAACATCAAGCGGCAAAAAAAACAACGCAGATTTCTGAGAAAGCGCTTTTTTCTCTTGGAGGCGTGCTATTTATCCAGTAGCATCGCGTTCAGCCAGTCGGGCAAACGTGTTTCGCTGGCCTGAAAACCAACTTCCAATAAAGAGGATCTTCAATCATGGCAACTGCAAAGAAAGCACCCGCGAAGGCTGCGGCCAAGAAGGCCGCACCCGCCAAAAAAGCAGCTCCGGCTAAAAAAGCCACTCCAGCCAAAAAGCGTACCCCCAGCGCAGCCTTCATGAAGGCCATGACGCCCAGCCCGGCACTGGCCGCCGTGATCGGTGCCAAGCCCATGCCGCGCACCGAGGTCACCAAGAAGATCTGGGAATACATCAAGGCCAACAAACTGCAAGACGAAAAGAACAAGCGCAACATCAACGCCGATGCCAAACTGAAGGAAATCTTCAAGAAAGCCCAGGTGTCGATGTTCGAGATGACCAAGCTGATCAACCAGCACTTGTCGTGATCGGCATCGCTTTTACCCACCTCAATGGTGAGGGGGGGTGAAAGCAAAACCCGGATCAACGCCGGCCAAGAAGATGGCTGACCCCAAAAGGGTTTGAAAAGGGTTTGGCGAGAAACCAAAAGCTACCGGGGCAGCGTGCTGCTCCGGTAGCTTTTTTCTTGAGGGCCAGCATGGGCACGGACGGTTTACGCTAATTTACTTGCGCAGCAGAGAATCTGCTGTATCTGCCTTTGACTGATTGGCCCGCCTTCAACCACCCCATGAACATCTCCCGCCTTTTCATCCAGCGCCCCGTGGCCACGGCGTTGTTCATGTTGGCGATCGTGCTGGCGGGGTTGTTGGGCTTGCGGCTGTTGCCAGTGGCTGCGCTGCCGCAAGTGGATTACCCGACCATTCAGGTACAGACGCTGTACCCCGGTGCCAGCCCGGACGTGATGAGCCGTACCGTCACCGCGCCGCTGGAGCGGCAGTTTGGTCAGATGTCGGGCCTGGCGCGCATGTCCAGCACCAGTGCAGCGGGGGTGTCCAGCATCACCTTGCAGTTTGTGCTGACCGAATCCATGGACACGGCTGAGCAGCAGGTGCAAGCGGCCATGAACGCCGCCGATTCGCTGCTGCCCGCCGATTTACCCGCGCCACCGGTGTATGCCAAGGTCAACCCGGCCGATGCGCCAGTGCTCACGCTGGCCGTGCGCTCAAGTAGTCTGCCGCTGACCGAGGTGCAAAACATGGTCAACATGCGGCTGGCGCTGAAGATCAGCCAGATCAGCGGTGTGGGTCTGGTGACGCTGGCGGGCGGGCAGCGCCCCGCCGTGCGGGTGCAGGGCAACGTGGAGGCGCTGGCCGCGTTGGGCTTGGGGCTGGATGATCTGAGCAGCGCCATCAGCGACGGTAATGCCAGCGGTGCCAAGGGCAGCTTTGATGGCCCGCTGCGCCAGTACACCATCAACGCCAACGACCAGTTGCTGAGTGCCGAGGACTACCGTGAGCTGATCGTCGCCTACAGCAACGGTGCGCCAGTGCGCCTGAAAGATGTGGCAAGCGTGGTCGATGGGTCTGAAAACACCCGGCTTGGGGCCTGGTCGGCTACCAAAAATGAGAGCGATTCATTCAATGTAAATGCGCATCAGGAACAAAAAACGCTTCCATCTCCGGCCCAGCAAACCACGCCAACCGATCAGCTTTTGCACCCGGCCATCATCGTCAATGTGCAGCGCCAGCCGGGGGCCAACGCCATGGCCACGGTGGACGCCATCAAGCGCCAGTTGCCTGCGCTGATTGCCAGCTTGCCGGGCAGTGTGTCGGTGGATGTGCTGAGTGACCGCACGCTGGGTATCCGCGCCTCGGTCGAGCATGTGCAGATCGAGCTGCTGCTGGCCGTGGTGATGGTGGTGCTGGTGATCTTTTTCTTTTTGCACAGCGTACGCGCCACCATCATCGCCAGCATCGCGGTGCCGATTTCGCTGCTGGGTGCGGTGGGGCTGATGTACCTGCTGGGCTTTTCGTTCAACAACCTGAGCCTGATGGCGTTGACCATCGCCACCGGCTTCGTGGTGGACGACGCGATTGTCATGATCGAGAATATTTCCAGACATAGAGAAATGGGCAAGACGCCGTTTCAGGCCGCTTTGGATGGCGCAGGGCAGATTGGCTTCACCATCATCTCGCTCACTGTGTCGCTGGTGGCGGTTCTGATTCCGCTGTTGTTCATGCAAGAGGTGATCGGGCGGCTGTTTCGCGAATTTGCCGTCACGCTGGCCATCACCATCCTGATTTCGGCACTGGTGTCATTAACTCTGGTGCCCATGATGTCGGCGCGCTGGCTGGAGCCGCTCGATCATGCCGGTGGCCGCATGGGCCAGGCAGTGCAGCGCGTGCTGGACCGCGTGGTGCACTGGTACGACAGCGCCTTGCAGGCCGTGCTGCGCCATCAAACGTTGACGCTGCTGGTGGCGCTGGCCACGCTGGTGCTGACGGTGCTGCTGTACTGGGCTATTCCCAAGGGGCTATTTCCCACCCAAAGCACCGGCCAGTTGCGCGCTACGGTGATGACCGCGCCTGACGTGTCTTTTGATCGCATGGCTGCCATGCAGCAGCGTGTGGCCCGGCTGGCGCTGGCTGATCCGGCGGTGCAGTCGGTCAACGCCGTGGTGGGGGTCGATGCCGCCAACAACACCACGCTGAATGCCGGACGCTTGATGATCAACCTGCGCGCGCGCGGCGTGTTTGGCGAGTCTGAATCGGCCATCATGCAGCGCTTGCGCCAGCAGGTGGCGCAGCAAGTGCCCGGTGCTACGCTGTACGTGCAGCCTACGCAGGACTTGACGGTGGACAGCGCCGTCGGTGCCACCGCTTACCGCTTCGACATCGAAGGCGTGAGCACCGAGCTGGTGGATGAATGGGCCGTGCGCCTGACGCAGCGCCTGTCGCAACTGCCTGAGCTGGGCCAGGTGATGACCGATGCGGGCATGACCGGCCCCGCCGCCATGGTGCAGGTGGATCGCGATACCGCCGCGCGTCTGGGTGTCACCGCCAGCAGCCTGGACGACACGCTGTACAACGCTTTCGGCCAGCGCATCATCTCCACCATCTTCACCGAGACCAACCAATACCGCGTCATCCTGGAAGCCGCGCGCGATCAAGCCACCAGCCTGCGCACGCTGCGCGATCTGCAAGTGGTCACCAGCGGCGGCGGTACCACGCCGCTGTCCAGTTTTGCCACCGTAGCGCAGCAACCCATGCCCTTGCAAGTCACGCGCGTGGCGCAGTACCCGTCAGCCACCGTGGGTTTTGACACCGCAACGGGGGTGTCACTGGGGGCAGCGGTTGCGGCCATTCGCACCGCCGCCGAGGCCGAAGGTTTTCCCGCCGCGCTCACCCTGCGCATGACCGGCTCGGCGGCGGCGTACCAGAGTTCGCTGTCCAACCAGTTGTGGCTGCTGCTGGCGGCCATCGTCTGCGTCTACATCGTGCTGGGCGTGCTGTACGAAAGCTACGTGCACCCGCTGACGATCCTGTCCACGCTGCCCTCGGCGGGCGTGGGTGCGCTGCTCATGCTGTGGTTGACCGGGCACGCGCTGGACATCGTGGGCATCATCGGCCTGGTGCTGCTGATCGGCAGCGTCAAGAAAAACGCCATCATGATGATCGACTTTGCGCTGGATGCCGAACGCACCCAGGGCCACTCGCCCGCGCAGGCCATTCACCAGGCGGCGTTGCAGCGTTTTCGCCCCATCTTGATGACCACACTCGCTGCACTGGCTGCGGCCGTGCCGCTGATGCTGAGTTGGGGCGACGGCGCTGAATTGCGCCGTCCGCTGGGGCTGGCCATTTTTGGTGGCCTGGTGCTCAGCCAGTTGCTGACGCTGTTCACCACCCCGGTCATTTATCTGTGGTTTGACCGGCTGGGGCAGCGCTTTGGCCAGCAACGCCACCTGCAAGCTGGGGTTGAATCTGCCTGCCCGCCCCCTCGTGCCCAGGTGGCGGGCAAGCCATGAATTTCTCCCGCCCCTTCATCCAGCGCCCCATCGCCACGGTGCTGCTGACCATCGGGCTGGCGCTGGCGGGCGTGGTGGCGTTTTTGATGTTGCCTGTCTCGCGCCTGCCGGAGGTCAACTTTCCGGTCATCAGCGTACGGGCCGACATGCCCGGTGCCAGCCCGGCGGACATGGCGCGCAGCGTGGCTGCGCCGCTGGAGCGCGTGTTGGGTACGGTCAGCGGCGTGGCCGAGATGACCTCGCAAAGCCGCAGTGGATCGACCGAAGTCATCCTGCGCTTCGACATGCGGCGCGATGTGGACAGCGCCGCGCGCGAGGTGCAGGCGGCCGTCAATGCCGCGCGCATCGATCTGCCCGCCGATTTACGCAGCAACCCCACGCTGCGCAAGTTCAACCCGGCGGGCAGGCCGTTCATGATTTTGGCGCTCAGCTCCACCACCCGGCCGTTGGGCGAGGTGTACGACCTGGTCAACAACGTGCTGACCCAGCAGTTGATGCAGATACCGGGTGTGGGCGATGTGACCATTGGCGGCTCGTCTTTGCCTGCCGTGCGCGTGGCCATCAACCCGCTGGCGCTGGATGCGCTTGGCATCAGCGGCGAAGATGTGCGCGCGGCCATCCAGGCCAACAACGCCAGCCGCCCCAAAGGCGTGATCGAGCTGGGCGGGGTCGATGCAGGCCGTGCCTTGCAAGTGCTGACGCCAGCGCCCGGTTTGCGCGCAGCCGACTACCGCGACGTGGTGGTGGCCATGCGCAGCGGCAGCGAGGTGCGCCTGAAAGATGTGGCCACCGTGACCGACAGCGTGCAAGACACGCGCGCGCGCGGTATGTTCAATGGTGACCAGGCGGTGGTGGTGCGCATTGCGCAAGAGCCGGGGGCCAACCTGATCCAGACGGCCGATGCCATTGACGCGCTGCTGCCGCAGTTGCGCGCGCAACTGCCCAGCGACATCCGGCTGGAAAAAGCGATCGACCAGACCGGCTCGGTGCGCGCTTCGGTGTTTGAGGTCGAGGTGGCGCTGGTGGTGGCCGTGCTGCTGGTGATCGTGGTGGTGGGGCTGTTTTTGCGCAGTTTGCGCGCGGCGCTGATCCCGGCCGTGGCCACGGTGGTGTCGCTGCTGGGCACGTTTGGGGTGATGTACTTTTTGGGCTACAGCCTGAACAACCTGTCGTTGACCGCGCTGACGGTGGCCACCGGCTTTGTGGTGGACGATGCGATTGTGGTGATGGAAAACATTGCCCGCCGCATCGAGGGCGGTATGCCACGCCAGCAGGCGGCGTTGCGCGGCGCGCGCGAAGTGGGCTTTACGGTGCTGACCATGAGCGTATCGCTGGTGGCGGTGTTTTTGCCGCTGCTGGTGCAAGGCGACGTGATTGGTGCGTTTTTCCGCGAATTTGCCCTCACGCTGTCGGCGGCGGTGATGATTTCGCTGCTGGTGTCGCTGACCACCACGCCCATGATGTGCGCGTTTTTGTTGCCGCGTGCCCACACTGAAAAAGCCACGCCCGTGCGTCAGTCGGCCGCAGGCTGGCTGCGCCAGCGGATCGCCAATGCGCTGGCTGGTGGACAGCGGGGGCTGGAGCGCGGCTACCTGCGCGCGTTGGACGCTGCGCTGGCTGCGCCCTGGCTGGTGGTGGCCGTGCTGGCGGTGGTGGTGGTGCTCAACGGTTATCTGTTCGTGTCGATTCCCAAGGGCTTTTTTCCGCGCCAGGACAGCGGGCAGTTGCGCGGTGGCCTGAGTGCTGACCGTGGCACCTCGTCCACGCAAATGGCCGACAAGCTGCAACAGGCGGTGGACATCATCCGCAGCGATCCGGCGGTGGCCACGGTGGTGGGTTATTCGGGGCGCGGCAGCGGCGGATTTTTACAAGGCACGCTCAAACCCAGGGGCGAGCGCGATGCCACCACCCAGCAGGTGGTCGATCGTCTGCGGCCCAAGTTGGGCACCATCACGGGCCTGCGGATATTTCTCAGCCCGGATCAGGAGTTTCCCAGCGGGGGCGGGGCGCGCAGCACCAATTCCAACTACCAGTTCACCCTCAAGGCCGACAGCGAAGATGACTTGAAGATCTGGAGCGAGCGACTGGCCGGTGCCCTGCGGGCCGATGATCGCTTGGTGGACGTGGACGATGACCGTGGCTCGGAAACCATGGAGTCTTACCTTCAGGTCGACCGCGACAAGGCGACTGAGCTGGGCGTGACCGCGCGCACGCTCAATTCAGCCCTGTACAACGCCTTTGGCCAGCGGCAGGTGGCCACCATGTATTCCGATCTGAACCAGTATGCCGTGGTGATGGAATGGGCGCAGGAGTTCGCCCAGTCGCCCGTGGCGCTGAAAGACGTGCGCGTGCCGTCCAGGCGCACGGCGTCCAGCACCTTGTTTGACGACGACGATGACGACACCTCGGCCAACCCCGGCTTGCGCAACGCCTCCACCGGCTCGCCAGTGTCGACCGAGCGGCGCACCATGGTGCCCCTGTCGGCTTTTGCCAGCCTGACCGAGCGGCTGGCACCGTATTCGGTGCGCCACGATGGGGGCGAGCTGTCGACCACGCTGTCGTTCAATCTGCCCGAAGGCGTGTCGCTGGCGCAAGGGCGCGCGGCGGTGCTGGAAGCGGTGGACACCATCGGCCTGCCCAACAAGGTGCGCGGCGCGTTCAGCGGCGATGCGGCCGATGCGCAAAAACAAGAAGGGCAACAGCTTTGGCTGATCGTGGCGGCTATCGGCGTCATTTATCTGGTGCTGGGCATGCTGTACGAAAGCCTGATTCACCCCATCACCGTGCTCACCACTTTGCCCAGCGCGGGCTTTGGTGCTTTTCTGGCCCTGCTGGCGCTGAAGATGGAGTTTTCCATCATGGCGCTGATCGGCATCTTTTTGTTAATTGGCCTGGTCAAGAAAAACGCCATCCTCATTATCGACTTTGCGCTGGATGCGCAACGCGCCCGGGGCCTTGCCGCTGCGCAAGCCGTGCGCGAAGCCTGCCTGCTGCGCCTGCGCCCCATCCTGATGACCACGCTGGCCGCCATGCTGGGCGCGCTGCCGCTGGCCATTGGCTTTGGCGAAGGCACTGAGCTGCGCCGTCCGCTGGGCGTGACCATCATCGGCGGGCTGCTGGCCTGCCAGTTGCTCACGCTGCTGACCACGCCCGTGGTGTATGTGCTGCTCGACAAATTGAGCCGCCGCCGCGTCAGCCAGGCGCACCTGTCGCGGGGCGTGGCGGTGGGCGCGTCATGAGGCCAATTACCCCAAGCCATCACCTCAAGCTTTTCCTGACCAGAGGGGCGAGGGCCGGTACCATGATGACATCTATGAAAAACTCACAAAACAATAGCTTCTCACGCTTGACAGAAAAGCGTTGCAACCGTTTTTCATCATGGCCTTTTGCTTTGGCAGCGACGCTGATCTTGAGCGCTTGTAGCTTTGCGCCCCAAGAGCAAACCCCAGCCGTATCGGTGCCTGCGGCCTGGAAAGAAGCTGCCCCCCAGCCCGGCTGGATCAACGCCGAGCAAGCCATGGATTGGCACTCTGGACAGTGGTGGAGGCTGTTTGGCGATGCGCAACTTGATGCGCTGATGCCGCAGGTGGACGTGGGCAACCAGAACCTGGCCCAGGCCGTGGCCAATGTGGCACAAGCCCAGGCGCTGCTGCGCCAGCAGCGCGCACAACTATGGCCTACTGTCAGCGCCAGCGGCAGCTCCAGCCGCGCCGGCGGCGGCGACATGGCCACCACGCACGGCGGCTCGGTGGGTCTTTCTGCCAGCTGGACGCCCGATTTGTGGGGCAAGCTGGGCGATGCCGCCCGTGCCCAGGGGGCCAGCGTGCAGGCCAGCGAAGCCGACCTGGCCGCAGCCCGCCTGTCGGCCCAGGGCAGTCTGGCGCAAACTTACTTTGCCGTGCGCGAAGCCGACGCCGAAATGGCGCTGCTGCAAAGCATCATTGCCGGCTACGAGCGCAACGCCCGCATCACCCAAAACCGCTACGAAGAAGGTGTGGTCGCCCGCACCGACGCGCTGCAAGCGCAAAGCACGCTGGAAAACGCCCGTGCCAACCTGATTGCGCTGCAACGCAGCCGCCAGCAATCCGAACACGCCATCGCCTTGCTGCTGGGCCGCGCCCCGGCCGACTTTGCGCTGCCGCCGCAAACCTGGACGCAAGCCGTGCCCGACGTGCCCGTGGGCGTGCCCAGTGCGCTGCTGCTGCGCCGCCCCGATGTGGCCGCGGCCGAGCGCGACGTGGCCGCCGCCAACGCGCGCATTGGCGTGGCGCGTGCAGCGTACTTTCCTGACCTGACGCTCAGCGGGGGCCTGAGCGCCAGCGGCACCGACTTGCTCAACGCCATGTCGGTGCCCAGCCTGATGTGGTCGCTGGGCCTGTCGCTGACGCAACTGGTGTTTGACGGCGGCGCGCGCACAGCCGCTGTGGATCAGGCCATCGCCGCGCACCAGGGGGCCACGGCCGCCTACCGCCAGACCGCGCTGGACGCCATGCGCGAGGTGGAAGACCAGCTCACCGCCTTGCGCACCCTGGCCGCGCAAACTGAGCGTGTGCGCGCTGCGGCCAAAGCCTCCAGCGGGGCCGAGCAGCGCATCCTCAACAGCTACCAGGCGGGCCTGTCGGCCTATACCGAAGTCGTCATCGCGCAAGCCAGTGCCCTGAATGCCCGCCGCTCGGTCATGCAATTGCAACTGCAACGCCAGCAATCGGCGGTGACGCTGGTACAGGCACTGGGCGGGGGCTGGCAGGTGCCGTGGGGCATTTCTGGCACGAGCGCACTTCAGGAGTGATCTGCAGTGGCCAGACCAGGGCCTAAGAACCTGTTCAAAGTCTCTGCGCGGGTGTGTGGACGCGGCCTCGGGCGGTCTGCTGCGTTGCAAATCCTCGCGATACCGCCAGGTATCGCTGCGGTTTGCGCCTTGCAGCCCATTTCGAACCGCATCCCACACCCCTCACGCTGAGACAGCGAACACGCTCTAACTGCGGTGGCTGCCCAGACGGCGCATGCCCAAGGCTGCTGTGGCCAGCGCCAACAGCGCCAGGGCCAGCGCACCAACGGTAGATACGGCCACTGGCGTGCTTGCAACGGGGTCGACCCAGGTGATGGTCAGCCAGCCATTGCTGCCAGCGCTGTCATAGGCACCACCGTTGTTGGCGGGTGCACAGGCCGGGCTGTTGGCTGAGGCGACTGTCATACCGGGCCACCGGCTGCCACCTGCACCGCCGCCGCCAAAAATAGCCGCGCCACCACCACCGTAGCCACCACCGCCACCGCCACCGCCGGGGTCGCTGCCACCATTACCGCCCCAGCCAGTGCCGCCGGAGTAACCGCTGCCACCGAGGCTGCCGCCGCCATTGCCACCGCTACCACCAGCGCCGTTGCCGCCGTCGATGGAGCCGCCTGTGCCATTGCTGCCACCGCCCCCGCCGCCACCTCCGCTGCCACCTCCACCGCCACCTCCGGTGCCCCCGGCAGGGCAGGCGTTACCGCCGTTGCCGCCGTTGCCGCCCGTGTTGCCGTTGCCACCACCACCGCCACCGCCTGCAATCAGCCAGGGATCGTTGGGATCGCTCCCCAGTTGGGTGGCACCGCCGCCGCCGCCGCCGTCGGTGCCCGCGCCACCGGCTCCACCACCACCGACAAAGTAGTACAGGGTAGTGCCCGAGCTGACGCTGACGCCATTGATCTGAATGCTGCTACCACTGCCGCCCCTGCCGCTGTTGGTGCCGTTGCCAGCACTGCCACCGCCCCCGCCACCCTCAGCTTCCACGTCAATGCTGGTCACGCCTGCAGGCACCGTCCAACTGTCGTCCATGCCGGTGAAGTTGAAAGTGACGCTGCCTGCCCAGACGGTGCTGCTGCATGCCAGTGCCACCAGTGCGGCAGCTATCGAACGAGGGTATACGTAAAAAGTAATAGACATAAAATATCAGAACAATGGCGGATACTGCTTTGATAAACCGGTGCAAGCAAGCAGCTTTTGCAATAGCTGCTGAGGCTGAACCCGCTTGTTACAAGGAATTTCGCTAAAAAATTGAATAAGTGCAACCCGAGTGGCTGCGTGCTTGTACAGCATCTTTCCCAGAAGCTACCGCCTACTAAAATAAAATATTAAGTGGTTCTAATATATTAATTATTTAAATATCTTTGCCAACCCTCATTAAGGGGGTGGTGCATCGCCTGATGTGGGCGGCGCAAAGTGACGCCGCAACGCGTCGACCAGATCGCTGGCGTAGTCGGGCAGGGTTTCGTGCTCGCGGCTGAGCACCGCGCGGTCGCGCCAGCGCCAGTCGTCGCTGAGGGCCACTTTGGCCAGCCGCATGGGCGTGAGGTTGCGTGCGGCGGCGCTTTCGGGCACCACGGCCACGCCCACACCGGCGCTGACCAGGCGGCACACGGCGTCAAAGCTGGCCAGTTGAATGCGGTGGCGCAGGGTGCGGCCCAGTTGGTCGGCCACCAGCCGCAAGTGGGCGTGCAAGGTGCTGCCTTCGTGCATGCCGATGTGGTCTTCGTCCAGCGTGTCGGCAAAGGCCACGGTTTTTTTGCAGGCCAATGGGTGTCCGCGCGGCACCACCAGCACCAGCTGGTCGGTGGACAGGTGCACCGCCGTGAGGCCAGAGGTATCGACCTGGCCCGAGACGATGCCTAAATCGGCGCTGCCGTCGCGCACGCCACGGGCAATTTCGGCGTTGGGCCGCTCGCGCAGATCGATGTTGATGTGCGGGTGTCGGGCCAGATAGGCGGGCAGCAGGGCGGGCAAAAATTCCATCACCGCCGTGGTGTTGGCCTGCACCCGCAACTGGCCGCGCAGGCCGCCGCCGTAGTCCAGCAGGTCAGCGCGTAGTTGCTCGGTTTGGCGCAGCACGCCACGCGCGTGGCGCAAAAAGGCTTCGCCTGCGGGGGTCAGTGCCATGCCACGCGGTTGGCGAAACATGAGCGGCAGACCGGCCTGCGCTTCCAGATTCTTCAGCCGCGCGCTGGCGGCGGCCAGCGACAGGTGCTGGCGGGCGGCGGCGCGGGTGAGTGCGCCTTCGTCGGCGCAGCGCACGAACAGGCGCAAATCGGTCAGATCGAATTGCATGGCATCCAATGGGTGGTGTGTCAGTAAGAGCGTGTTCAAAGTCTCTGCGCGGGTGTGTGCGCGGCCTCGGGCGGTCTGCTGCGTTGCAAATCCTCGCGATACCGCCAGGTATCGCTGCGGTTTGCGCCTTGCAGCCCATCCCGATCCGCATCCCACACCCCTCACGCTGAGACGTTGAACACGCTCTAAGTGGCAAGATTTCGTTAAAACCGAAAGCTAAGTTTCGATATTTCCGATTGTGTCAGAGTGATGGGTCGGTGACCATTGGGGCATGGAGACACCTCAAAGCGCCCCCCTGGATGAAGCGGCCATCACCCATTTGCGCAGTTGGGTAGGCCGCAGCGAGACACTGCAAGACACGCTGGCCGCCGCGCCGCTGCGCGGTTTTTCAGCCACGCTGGACCGCGACGATCCGCCGCCAGAACGCGGCACGCCGCTGCCGCCGCTGGGCCATTGGCTGTACTTTCTGCCACATGCCCCGCAAAGCCAGATTGGGCCTGATGGGCACCCCAAACGCGGGGGCTTTCTGCCTCCGGTGCCGCTGCCGCGCCGCATGTGGGCCGGCGGGCGACTGGTCTGGGAGCCGGGCAACCCGCTGCGCGTGGGCGACGAAGCCCGGCGCGTCTCGCGCATCGAGTCGGTCACGCACAAGCAGGGGCGATCGGGCGAGATGGTGTTCGTGCTGGTCAGGCACGAAGTGCACAACGCCCAGGGCCTGTCGTTGAGCGAGGAGCACGACATCGTCTACCGCGCGGCGGCGCATTCTGCCCCCACGCTAGGCGCTGCCGCGCCGTCGCTGCCCCCCGAGGGGGCCCTCACACCTAGGGGCGGCCCGTCGGTGTTCGCGGGTGAAAAAGCGCCGCCGCCGAAGGCTGCCCAAACCAGCGCCCCGTGGCGACGCCAGATCGTGCCGGACGACGTGCTGCTGTTTCGCTACAGCGCGCTCACCTTCAACGGTCACCGCATTCATTACGACCGCCAATACGTGACGCAGGTGGAGGGCTATCCGGGCCTGATCGTGCATGGCCCGCTGATTGCCACGCTGCTGACCGATCTGGTGCGGCGGCATGCGGCAGCCGGTGCGGTGCTGCGCCGTTTTGAGTTCCGTGCCGTGCGGCCCACGTTCGACCTGAACCCGTTTTTCGTCAACGGCAAGCCGTCGGCCGACGGCCAGCAAGTGCACCTGTGGGCGCACGATCACGAGGGTTTTCTGACCATGCAGGGCAGCGCCGAGCTGGCCTGATTTTATAAAACAAATCAGGCTTTATCGCAGCACACATATGCGTTATCAGCTACTAATTAAATAGTAAATTCATCATCATGAGCACCACCACCGATCACAGCTACCCCGAAATCCGCGACGCCGTGCGCGCCTTGTGCGCGCAGTTCCCCGACGAGTACCACCGCAAGATCGACGAGAAGCGCGGCTACCCTGAAGAGTTTGTGCAGGCGTTGACCCAGGCCGGCTGGATGGCCGCACTGATTCCGCAGGAATACGGCGGCTCGGGCCTGAGCATGGCCGAAGCCTCGGTGATCATGGAAGAGATCAACCGCGCGGGCGGTAACTCGGGTGCCTGCCATGGCCAGATGTATGTGATGAACGCCATTGTGCGCGGCGGCAGCGAGGCGCAAAAGCAGCAATACCTGCCCAAAATAGCCACCGGCGAGCTGCGCATCCAGTCCATGGGCGTGACCGAGCCGACCACTGGCAGCGACACCACCAAACTCAAAACCACCGCCGTGCGCAAGGGCGGGCGCTGGGTCATCAACGGCCAGAAGGTGTGGATCAGCCGCATCCAGCACAGCGACATGATGATTTTGCTGGCCCGCACGACGCCGCTCGATCAGGTGCAAAAGCGCTCCGAGGGACTGAGCTGCTTTCTCATCGATCTGAAGCAGGCGGTGGGCAACGGCCTGACGGTGCAGCCGATTTTGAACATGGTCAACCACGAGACCAACGAGCTGTTCTTCGACAACCTGGAAATCCCGGAAGAAAACCTGCTCGGCCCTGAAGGCAAGGGCTTCAAGACCCTGCTGGACGGCCTGAACGCCGAGCGCACGCTGATCGCCGCCGAGTGCATTGGTGACGGTTACTGGTTCATCGACCGCGCCACCCAATACGCCAAGGAGCGCGTGGTGTTTGGCCGCCCCATTGGTCAAAACCAGGGCGTGCAGTTCCCGATTGCCGAGGCGCACATCGAGCTGGAAGCGGCCAACCTGATGCGCTGGCAAGCCTGCGCCAAGATCGATGCGCACCAGAACGCGGGTGCTCAGGCCAACATGGCCAAGTACCTGGCGGCCAAGGCCAGTTGGGAGGCGGCCAACATCTGTCTGCAAACACACGGCGGCTTTGGCTTTGCCTGCGAATACGACGTGGAGCGCAAATTCCGCGAAACCCGCCTGTACCAGGTGGCCCCGATTTCCACCAACCTGATCTTCAGCTACGTGGCCGAGCACATTCTGGGCCTTCCTAAGTCTTACTGACACCCCCTGAGTCGCCTGCGGCACCTTCCCCCTCTTGCTGCGCGAGGGGACAACGCCACTGGCCGGGGGAACCCCGGCCACGGCGTTCACCCGTCTGGCTTGCTCCGCAGCCTCTGGATTGAAAGCACATGACCCATTCCAAACAGCCTCGTCCGCTCGACGGTATTACCGTCGTTTCGCTGGAACACGCTATCGCCGCACCCTTTGCCAGCCGCCAGTTGGCCGATCTGGGCGCGCGCGTGATCAAGGTGGAGCGCCCCGGCGTGGGCGACTTTGCCCGCGCCTACGACGAACGCGTGCGCGGCGAAGCGTCGCACTTCGTCTGGTGCAACCGCAGCAAGGAAAGCCTGACGCTCGATTTGAAAAACCCCGACGCGCTGGCCGCGCTGATGGACTTGCTGGCCAGCGCCGACGTGCTGCTGCAAAACCTGGCACCGGGTGCCGCTGCGCGCATGGGCCTGGCATGGGAGGCGCTGCACGCCAGGCATCCCAGGCTGATCGTGTGCGACATCTCGGGCTATGGCGACGATGGCCCTTACCGCGACAAGAAGGCGTACGACTTGCTGATCCAGAGCGAAGCGGGATTTTTGTCGATCACCGGCACGCCCGAGGTGCCTGCCAAGGCGGGCTGCTCGATTGCGGACATTGCAGCGGGCATGTACGCCTTCACCAGCATCCAGTCGGCGCTGCTGCTGCGCCACCAAACGGGCGAGGGCAGCCACATCGACGTGTCCATGCTCGAATCGCTGGGCGAGTGGATGGGCTACCCCATGTACTACGTCTTTGAAGGTGCGGCACCGCCGCCGCGCACCGGTGCCAGCCACGCCAGCATCTACCCCTACGGCCCGTTTGCCGTGGGCGATGGTGGCACCGTGATGCTGGGCCTGCAAAACGAACGCGAGTGGAAGGTTTTTTGCGACAAGGTGCTGCTCAACCCTGCGTTGGCCACCGACCCGCGCTTTGACGCCAACGCCAAACGCACTGCCCACCGCGATAAGCTTAAGGCCCTGATCGTGCAGACCTTCGCGGGCATGACCACTGCCCAGGTCGAGACGCGTCTGGACGAAGCACAAATTGCCAATGCCCGCATGAACGACATGGCGGGCCTGTGGGCACATCCACAACTCAAGGCACGCCAACGCTGGCAGCCGGTCGGCTCGCCCGCTGGCGAGGTGCCCGCATTGCTGCCGCCGGGGCGCAGCAACGCCTTCGCCTACCGCATGGATGCGGTGCCCAAGGTGGGCGAACACACCGCAGCGATCTTGCGTGAGCTGGGTCGCAGCGATGATGATCTGGCCCAACTCAAGAAAGCCAAAGCCATATGAATACACCTGCGAATACACCTGCCGAACAACTCGCCTCTTTTGCCGCCGGACTGCGCTTTGAGGCAATCCCTGAGTCTGTCATCCGTTTCACCGAAAACCTGCTGGTCGATTGGTTTGGTTCTGCCGTGGCCGGGCATGGCTCGCGGCCAGTGATGCGCATTGCCGCTTTCGCCCAGGCCATGGGGCCAAGCAGCACAGGTTCAGGGCAGGGCGCAGCCAGTGGAGCCAGCGAAGTGCTGCCCACGCGCGCCAGCAGCAGCCCGTACATGGCGGCCATGGCCAACGCCGCTGCCTCGCACGTGGCCGAGCAGGACGATGTGCACAACGGCTCGGTGTTCCATCCGGCCACGGTGGTGTTCTCGCCCGCGCTGGCCGTGGCGCAGGCCACCGGGGCCAGCGGCCCACGCTTTCTGGCCGCCTGCGTGGCAGGTTACGAGGTGGGCATTCGCGTGGGCGAATTTCTGGGCCGTTCGCACTACAAGGTGTTCCACACCACCGGCACGGCGGGCACGCTGGCCGCTGCGGCTGCGGTGGGCAATCTGCTGGGTCTGAACGCGCCGCAGATGCAGCACGCCTTTGGCTCTGCCGGCACACAGTCGGCGGGTTTGTGGGAGTTTTTGCGCACTGCCGCAGACAGCAAGCAGTTGCACACTGCGCATGCCGCTGGCGCGGGCTTGATGGCGGCATATCTGGCCAAAGAAGGTTTTACCGGCGCAGCCGACATTTTTACCGGCCCGCAAGGCATGGCCGCAGGCATGAGCAGCGATGCGGATGCGGGCAGGCTGACGGACGGCCTTGGCACGCGCTGGGCCACGGCTGAAACGTCTTTCAAATGGCACGCCAGTTGCCGCCACACCCACCCGGCAGCGGATGCGTTGCTGGCGGTGATGCAGGCCAATCAACTCAAACCTGAAGACATTGCCGAGGTGGTGACCCATGTACACCAGGGGGCCATTGACGTTTTGGGGCCGGTTGTCAAGCCGACCACGGTGCACCAAAGCAAGTTCAGCATGGGCACGGTGCTGGCGCTGGTGGCCCAGCACAGCCACGCGGGACTGACCGAGTTTGACCGCGATTACCTCAGCAGCACCACGCAACAATTGCGCGACCGCGTGCGCATGGTGTTGGACGCGGAAGTGGACAGCGCCTACCCGCAGCGCTGGATCGGCAAGGTCACGGTGAGCACCACCGACGGTCGCACCCTGCATGGCCGCGTGGACGAACCCAAGGGCGATCCCGGCAACACGCTGACCCGCGATGAAATTACCGCCAAAGCCTTGCGCCTGGCCGCGCACAGCGGCGGTGCCAGTGCGGACGAGATGCAGCGCGCCGTCGATACGCTGTGGCAGGCGGCCACCTGGGCAAACACGCCACGCTTGCTGCCGGAGCGTGCTACATGAGCGCGCTCATGAATGCGCTATCAAGTGCCCATCCGCTGGCTGCGGCCTGCTCGTTGCTGTTCGTGCCCGGCACCCGCCCTGAGCGTTTTGCCAAAGCCCTGGCCAGCGGGGCGGGCGGCGTGATCGTCGATTGGGAAGATGCGGTGGCACCGGTCGATAAAGACGCTGCTCGGGCCACGCTGGCCGAGGCGCTGGGCCAACTGAGTCCTGTCGAGCGCGGGCGTTTGGCGCTGCGCATCAACGCCGCAGGCACGCCGTGGCATGCCGATGACTTGGCCGCATTGCCTGCACTGGCCGCTGAGGGTTTGTGTGCCGTGGTGCTGCCCAAGGCCGACAGCGGTGCGGGCGTGCAGGTGGTGGCTGATGCGCTGGGCGCGCAAGGTGCGGTGCTGCCGCTGGTGGAGTCTGTCGCCGGGTATGACGCGGTGCGCGATCTGGCCGCTGCACCGCAGGTGCTGCGCCTGTTGTTTGGCCACCTCGATTTTCAGGCCGATGCCGGGCTGGCCTGCGGCCCGGACGAGGCAGAGCTGGTGCCCGTGCGCCTGCACATCGTGTTGGCTGCGCGCGCGGCGGGCCTGCCTGCGCCTGTGGATAGCGTCACGCCCGACACTAAAGACATGGCGCTGGTGCAGCAGCACGCCGCCCGTGCGTTGCGTGGCGGCTTTGGTGGCAAGCTGTGCATCCACCCGGCGCAGGTGGCGGCGGTGCATGCGGCGTTTGTACCCACGCCCCAACAGGCTGATTGGGCGCGGCGCGTGGTTGAAGGCTTTGCCGCCGCGCAAGGCGGCGTGTTCACGCTGGACGGGCGCATGGTCGATGCGCCAGTGGTCAAGCTGGCCGAGCAGATGCTGGGGCGTGCCCGGTTGCTGGCGCACTGAACGCCCATGTGCAGCACCCGCAAGGTGATGATGTGACGGGCGCGGATCACACACGTCAACCCCCTTGGTTCGGCAATGCGCCCAGCCGCTCCAGCACCTGGCGCACAGCCTGGCGTCCGGCCTCTGACAGCGGCGCTTGCGGCGGCACGGGGTTGCCCACGTCATAGCCCTGCATGCGCAGGCCGCCTTTGACGCAGGCCGCCAGGTTGTATTGGGCGAACACCTGGTTGATACCCCACAACTGGCGTTGCAACGCCATCGCTTCGGGCCACTGTTGGGCGCGGCATAGTTCGTACAACTGCACACTCTGGCGCGGCAGCAGGCAGGCAGGCCCGGCCATCCAGCCTTTGCCGCCGATCAGCATCACCGCCGCTGGAATGTGCGCCGAGGCGGCGAACACGTCCATGCGCCCCTGCACGCGCGCCATGATCGACAGCAGCCGACCGGTGTTGAACGATGCATCTTTAATGGCCACGATGTTGGGCACGTGGCTGAGCCGCTCGATGGCTGGCAGACTCAAGTCCGAGCGCTGGAAGTTGGGGTTGGTGTACAGCACCACCGGCAGCGACACCGCTTCGGCAATGCTTTGAAAGTAGGCCACCACGCCGTCATCACCGACCGGAAAATACGCCTCCATGATGGCCAAAATGCCATCGGCCCCCGCCGCCTCATAGGTGCGCGCCTGCGCCACCGCATCCTGAGTGGCGCAGGACGCCACACCGGGAATCACCGGCACCCGGCCTTTGGCAGCGGCCACCGTGGCTTGCACCACGGCCAGCCGCTGTGCCGGGTTGAGATAAGCGAACTCACCGGTTGAACCCAGCGGCGACAGCCCGTGCACGCCAGCGCCGATCAAATCGTCCACCAGGCGCGCCAGCACCTCGGTGTTGACCTCGCCATGGGCGGTCAAAGGCGACACCAGATACGGCATCACGCCGTGCCATGAGGGGGTTGGTTTCTGTGTCATGCGGGTCTCCTGGGTGATTTTGGGTGAGGCCATTGTCCGCGCGCGGGGGCCGAGGTGTGGGTGCCCAGACGCATTTGGCGACAATAAGCCATCACCTTCACCAGAGCACCGCCATGAGCCTTCCTTTCGCCCAGCGCCTGAATAACGTCGAAACCTCGGCCATCCGCGAGCTGTTCAAGCTGCTGGGCAAGCCGGGCATCATCAGCTTTGCGGGGGGCTTTCCCGACAGCGCCATGTTTGACGTGCAAGGCATTCGCGAGGCCGCCAGCAAAGCACTGGCGGATGATCCCGGTGCCGCCTTGCAGTACGGCGCGACTGAGGGCTATGAGCCGCTGCGCGCGCAATTGGCGGCCTTCATGCAGGCCAAGGGTGCGCAGGGGGTGGCACCCGAGCAGTTGATCGTGACCACCGGCAGCCAGCAGGCGCTGGACTTGCTGGGCAAAACGCTGGTTGATCCGGGCAGCAAGGTGATTGTGGAAGGGCCGACTTTTTTGGCCACCATCCAGTGCTTCAGGCTCTACGGGGCTGACTTGGTGAGCGCGCCGATCGACAGCGAGGGTGTGCAGGTCGATGAGCTGGAGCAGTTGATCAAAACGCACCGCCCCAAATTTGTCTACGTGATTCCCACCTTCGGCAACCCCAGCGGGGCCATGCTGAGTCTGGCGCGCCGCCAGCGCCTGCTGGAGCTGGCGGTGCAGTATCAGACCTTGATCGTGGAAGATGATCCCTATGGCGACTTGTACTTTGACGCTGCGCCGCCGCCCAGCCTGCTGGCGCTCAGCCGCACCGTGCCCGGCAGCCGCGACTGGCTGGTGCATTGCGGCAGTTTGAGCAAGGTGCTCTCGCCCGGTCTGCGCACCGGCTGGATGGTGGCACCGCCCGAATTGCTGGCCAAGGCCACCATGTGCAAGCAGTTTTCCGACGCCCACACCAGCACCTTTGCCCAGGCCACCGCCGCGCAATACCTGGCCGCCGGGCGCATGCCTGACACACTGGCGCACGTGCGGCAAGTGTATGGCGCGCGCGCGCAGGCCATGGGCGATGCTCTGCGCAGCGAACTGGGCGAGGCTATCAATTTTGTGCAGCCCAAGGGCGGCCTGTTCATTTGGGCGCGGCTGACCGGTGCGGGCGGCAAGTTGGCCGATGGCGCAGCTTTTGCCAAAGCAGCGGTGGCGCAGGGTGTGGCCTTCGTGCCCGGCGCGCCGTTTTTTTGCGCCCAACCGGATGCCAGCACGCTGCGCCTGTCGTTCGCCACTGTGGGCGAAGACAAGATCCGCGAAGGCGTGGCCCGGCTGGCGCGGGCGTTGGGATAGGGGCTTTCGCTGGGCTTTTACGGGGCTTTCCACAGGCCGCCAGAGCAGCGCTCAACATCGTTTAAATCGCGTCGCGACTGCACCTGGGTGAAGCCCGCCGCTGCCAGCAGGTGGCGCACGGCAGCGGCTTGATGCCAGCCGTGTTCCAGCAGCAACCAGCCGCCGGGGGCGAGGTGGGGCGGGGCACCCTGCACGATGCGGCGAATGTCATCCAAACCGTCTGCGCCGCTGACCAGGGCTTGCTGCGGCTCGTGCACCAGCGCGGGCAGGTGAGGGTCGCCCTGGGCAATGTAAGGGGGGTTGCTGGCGATGACGTCAAAGCGCTGGCCTGCGGTGGGGCTGAACCAGTCGCCATGCAGCCATTGCACGTTCAGGCCCAGCCGGTGGGCATTGGCGCGTGCCACGGTCAGGGCATCGGCGCTGGTATCGACGGCCCACACCTCAGCTTGCGGGCGCTGCGCGGCCAGCGCCAGGGCGATGGCACCGCTGCCGGTGCCTAAATCCAGCGCGCGGGCGAGGCCATCGGCTGGCAGCAGATCGAGCGCCCAGTCAACCAGGGTTTCAGTGTCGTCACGGGGGTCGAGCACGCGCGCGTCCACCGCCAGTTCCAGCCCGTAAAAGGCTTTGCGGCCAGTGAGGTAGGCCACGGGTTCGCCATTCAGCCGCCGGGCGGTCAGAGCGGCCAGCGCTTGAGCCTGCTCGGGCGTGAGGGCCGCGTCATCGTGCGCCAGCAGCCAGGCGCGCTCGTGCAGCAGGCGGCCCAGCACGTGCAGCAGCAGCATTTGCGCTTCAATCCGTGGCAAGCCCGCCTGTTGGGCCTGTTGCAGGGCTTGTACATAAGTCATTTGCTTCAAATTAAGTAGCGTATAGCGCTGGTGTGGATTGCGCAAAATGGCAAATTCTATGGGTAAACTTGCGGGCTACCCACCTTGTCACTCCTTTTTTGCGCACCGCGTTTTTGAATCTGCCATGTTCCATATCGCTGTTATCTGTCTGGTCATCACTGCATTGATGGCGTACGTGAACGTGCGCTTCATTCGCTTGCCCACCACCATTGGCGTGATGGCGGTGGCGATGCTGTTTTCGCTGGGGCTGATCGGGCTGAATGCGCTGGGTGTGCCGGGGCCGCATGCGTTTGAAGAATCGCTGTTGCGCCAGATTGATTTTTCCAGCGTGTTGGTGGGCGGCATGTTGTCGATGCTGCTGTTTGCCGGTGCGCTGCATGTGGATTTGCGCCAGTTGCGCGCGGCTGGCTGGCAGGTGGGTTTGCTGGCGGTGGTGGGCACTACGGTGTCGACGGCGCTGGTGGGGCTGGCACTGTGGTGGGCGCTGCCCTGGGTGGGGCTGAAGCTGCCGCTGATTTACTGTCTGCTGTTCGGCGCGCTGATTTCGCCCACCGACCCGATTGCGGTGCTGGCGATTTTGCGCTCGGCCGGCGCACCGGCGCGGCTGCGCATGCTGATTTCGGGCGAATCGCTGTTCAACGACGGGGTGGGCGTGGTGTATTTCGCGCTGCTGCTGGGCATGGCCACCAGCGACCATGTGCCCACCTCCGGCGAAGTGCTGGGGCTGCTGGCGCAGGAAGCCGGTGGCGGCGTGCTGCTGGGCGGGGCGCTGGGCTGGCTGGCGTTTGTGCTGCTGCGCAGCATCGACAACTACCAGACCGAAGTGCTGTTGACGCTGGCGCTGGTGCTGGGCGGTTACGAGCTGGCCCAGGCGCTGCACATCTCTGGCCCGCTGGCGATGGTGGTGGCGGGGCTGATCGTGGGCAACCATGGGCGCGAGATGGCCATGTCGCAGCAGACGCGGCAGCAGTTGGATGGGTTTTGGGAGCTTTTGGACGAGATATTGAACGCCGTGCTGTTCGTGCTGCTGGGGCTGGAAGTGGTGCTGGTGCCGTTTGAGGGCAGCTTGGTGGGCGCTTCGCTGTTGGTGCTGGCGCTGGTGCTGACGGCGCGCGCGCTGGCTGTGGGTGGGCCAGCGGCGTTGTGGCCGAACTGGTTTGGTTTGCCTGCACAAGGCTGGAAAGTGCTGACCTGGGGCGGGCTGCGCGGCGGCATTTCGGTGGCGCTGGCACTGGCGCTGCCTGCGGGGCCGGAGCGGGATGTGATTTTGATGCTGACCTACGTGGTGGTGGTATTTTCGATTCTGGTGCAGGGCTTGAGCATCAAGCCTTTGATCACGCGCATGGCGATGGCTGAAGCGCCGTCGCCGTCACCAAAAGAATCCTCAGGCCATTGAGCCTAGATCCAGCAGTTGACCGTTTGAGTTCTTCTTGAAAGCGGCATGAATACACAACTTTCTGTCCTTTCCCACGCTCAGCTTGGAGGTCAAGGCGCTACGCACCCATTGGTACCCACTGGCACTGCGCTCGCCGCGCCATGCGGCGTAGCTCGTCCTTGCGGGCAGCAAGCCCGCAGCGTCCTCGCGTCTTGCCTGGCACGCCGATCACAGCACCATCGGATGCGTCCAACTGCCGGATCTAGGTTGAAAAGCGCCAGTGATGCGGCGTGGCCTGAAAGGGTTGTGACCTCAGGGGGCTGTCGTCATGCGGTCGACCACGTCGCCCACGCCGGGCACGCTGCGCGTCGCCGACAGTGCCAGCGCGCGCTGGTCGGCGTGGGCCAGTTGGCCGCTGAGCACGATCAGCCCGCCTTCAAACCCTTCAACCCCCAGTTGCGCTCCAGCCAGGGCGCTTTGCCCCATCAGCGTGCCACGCACGCGCTCGGCCAGTTGCTGTGAGCCGGTGTTGGTGCTGGCCCCGATGCGGGCGCTGATGTTTTCCACGCTGGGCAGGTTGAGGTTGACCTGTGGCAGGTTTTGCGGCGTGGCCCCCCAGGGCGTGCCGCCGCTGCATGCGGCAAGGGTTGTCAGGGCCAGTGCGCAGAGGACCAGCCCACGAATGGCCGGCGTGCGGGGTGCGGACGGTGGTGTAAGGCGTTGGTAGCGCATGAGTGTTCCTGTTTTTTGCGGGCTTGCCATCACAAGTGCAGCCCATGAGGGCGCATCATGGTCAGGCTGCCTGAGGGGCTTTAGCGGAAGGCGCTGGCACTGGGTAGTGTGCCTTTGGTTAAACCGTGTTGCACCTCGTATTTGAATTCGCCGACCAAAAAGTTTTCGTCCCGGAAGCTGCATGACCTGTACTTACGTCTTTACGTTTCTTGTATCGGCCTGAATCGTATGCGCGCAGCAGTCTTAGCGTCTGTTTGTATGCACTGGCGTGACACTTGCAATAGTGGCATAGGCCACCGCCTGCGGCAACACCACACTGCCACTGTCAGATCGGCCAGCCTGTGATAGTAAGTTAACGTGCTCGATGGTGCTCGGTCACGTGTGTCTCTTGCTCTTGGCGTGCCAAACTCATCGGCCCATCATCTTTGGGCAGTCCTTCGCGCGATGTTGCCTCTGGCGTGTTTGCCGCTATCCGAGCATCCACAGAGCCTTCCTTGATCGTGTGGCCGTTGGTCTGGGCGAAGCCGATCTGACCATTTTTTACCGTGAGTAGATCAATGCCGGTCATCCCGTGGTCGCTCGCCTGTTGTGCCACGGCGGCCGCTGTGTTGTTCATGCCCTGATCCCAAAACAAGCCGTAGCGGTCGGCCAGTTGATGAACGTGGTATTTAGCATCGCGCAAAAGAGCCTGTGCTTGCGAAGATAGAACCGCCTCCGACAAGGTGGGTGAATCCTGCGCGCTCCCTGCGCCAGACAGCGAACTGGATGAGCGATCTTCGGTTGGCGGCGGCGTAGCAGGTGCTCCGATGCTGGTGCGGCCCTGCTGCTCCAGCCGGTGGATGCTTTCGCCCAGCACGCGGGGGGTTTCCACGGCACCTGCCGTGTAAGGCTCATCGGCGTTGATCCGCTGTCCGGTCACCGCCTCCAGCGTTTCACTGGCCCACGAGGAGCAGTTGGCGGCGTAGCCCCAGGTGACGTTTTCTTTCAGCTTCGCTTCCAGCGTAGCGGCCTGTTCCGGGGTGAGTTTGTAGTAACGGCTGGCAACAGACGGCATGTCGTCTTCCAGACCTTGGCGAACATCACTTCCTGTGCCGTTGTTCCACCCTCGGCGAACAACTCGCGGGTGATCGTCCGGCCAGAGCCCGTAGTTGGTGGTCTTGCCATCCCGGGTCACCGACAGCCAGCCATGACCATCAGTGAAACTTGTCTCACGAGGTTTGCCGGTCGCAGGATCGATCTGCCCAGGGCGAACGTTGCTGTGAATCCCCAAGATCACATCAGACATACCGCACCTCAGTTCGACATTGGCAGCTCTTCCACCACAGGGCCTGCACCATCGACCATCACACGCTCCCCGGCGTACGGAATCACCACCTCATACCAGAAGCCCTTGCTGGGGGCCTCGTTGCCGGTAGAGGGCGCCATCACACGGCATTTGAGGGTGACAAGGCAGTTCGGCAGACTGACACGCAGAGTCTCTCCGTCGCTCGTAAAGTTCGCGCCCGGGTAATTGAGCGCGCTAGACATCAACGGCTGATAAGAAATGAGGACATGCCCCGCGTCCTTGCGGGTCATCTTCATGTTCCACGCCTTCACGAGCGTGACTTTTTCCGCGCTCTGGTCCATATCTGCCCCCATACAAGCCGTGCTGAATACCGCCATTCCCACCGATAGGGCCAGTGCCCCACCAACCAATGCTTTGTTGGGTCGCTGCCTTTGTCTGTTTGCCTTCATCTTTGCCTCGCCTGAGTAGCTTTCACTCTTGTCAGATGCAGCGGCAGTCTATCTATCGCTGCACAATCATCAACAATCATATACAGCTCATCGATCAAGCCCGTATCAGAACCGAGGACTCTGGTTGTTCATGCCCTGATCCCAAAGCAAGCCGTAGCGTTCGGTCAGTTGACGAGCGTAGTATTTTGACGGCTTATGCCGACAGCTCCAGATCCTGAAGCTGCTCGGCTTCACGCGCAGCGCGCAGAGCATCGACCACGTCCTGCAAATCGCCTTCCATAGTTTGCGTCAGCTTGTACAGGGTGAGGTTGATGCGGTGGTCGGTCAATCGTCCCTGCGGGAAGTTGTAGGTGCGGATGCGGTCTGAGCGGTCACCCGAGCCAATCAGGCCCTTGCGTGTGGCGGCTTCTTTGGCGGCGCGCTCGTTGCGCTCTTTGTCTTGCAGGCGCGCTTGCAGCACGCGCAGCGCTTGCGCCTTGTTGGCGTGTTGGCTGCGGCCGTCCTGGCATTCGGCCACGATGCCGGTGGGCAGGTGCACCACGCGCACGGCGGAATCGGTTTTGTTGATGTGCTGGCCGCCCGCGCCGCTGGCGCGAAAGGTGTCGATACGCAAATCAGCCGGGTTGAGGGTGATGGCCTCGGCCTCGTCTGGCTCGGGCATCACGGCCACGGTGGCTGCGCTGGTGTGGATGCGCCCCTGTGTTTCGGTGACGGGCACGCGCTGCACGCGGTGGCCGCCGGATTCAAAACGCAGCGCGCCATAGACGTTCTGGCCTTCCAGGCGCAGCACCAGTTCTTTGTAGCCACCCAGCTCGGCGGGCGATTCGCTCATGACCTCCACGCGCCAGCCCTGGCCCTGCGCGTAGCGCGTGTACATGCGCGCCAGATCGCCCGCGAACAGGGCCGATTCGTCGCCCCCCGTTCCGGCGCGGATTTCCATGAACGCATTGCGGGTGTCGTCCGGGTCTTTGGGCAGCAGCATGCGTTGCAGCTCGGCGTCCAGCGCGGCCAGCTCGGCCTGGGCGGCGGTGATTTCTTCTTGCGCCATCTCGGCCATGTCGGGGTCGGCCAGCAGCTCTTGCGCGGTGGCCAGATCGGCCTCGCGCTGCTGGTAGCGCGCCCAGCGGCTGGCGGCGGCGCTGACCTCAGTGTGTTCGCGCGAGAGTTTCAGAAACTGGCCCATGTCGGCCATGATGTCCGGGCGCGAGAGCAGAAAGTCCAACTCTTGCAGGCGCTCGGCATGGCGGGCAAGTTGGTGGCGGATGAATGGCTTCATGGTTTGAGCGGGGGATTTTGCCGCAGTGCGCCAAGGCTGGCGCTGGGCAGGTGCGGCGCAAGTGGTTTGCAGACCTTTTGCCTATCAGGGTTTTCGGCATTTTTGACCTTGGTCATCGTAAGGGCAGGGCCATCGCGCGTACAAACCGCGTTGATGACCGATTCTTCAGCACCTCCCAAACTATCCGCCCGATCCATTCCGGTGCGCCCCGTGGCACCCCTTCCGCCTGATGGGGGTGGGCGGCCCGCACCGCCTGCGGCCAGCCGCTGGCGCTGGGCCACGGTGCGGGTGGCACCGCACCGGCTGGGTTTTTTGCTGGCCATGGTGCTGCTGGTGGCGGCCAGCGGCTGGTGGGTACTGGTGCAATGGGGCAGGATATGGGGGGTGCCTGGGTTGAACGAGACGGGCTTTCGCGTGCCTGCCACACTGACGCATGCGGTGGTGATGGTGATGGGCTTTATGCCGCTGTTTTTTGCCGGGTTTTTGTTCACCGCCGGGCCGCGTTGGCTGAATGTGGAGCCTTGGCCGGTGTCGCGGCTGCAAGTGCCTTTGCTGTTGCAGGCCGCAGGCTGGCTGTTGTGGCTGTTGGGTGGCTCGGGCCTGCCCGTGTGGATGGCGGTGCTGGGCCTGACGCTGGCGCTGGCCGGGCTGGTGGCGATGTACTTGCTGTTCTGGCAACTAATTTGGCGCAGCACAGCGGCCGACCGGGTGCACGCCATGGCCGTGGGCGTGGGTGGTTTGGTGGGCATCGTGTGTCTGGCGGGGGTGTTGATGACGACCCTGCTGGGTTATTACGCCGACCTGGCGCTGGTGCTGGCGCGCACCGCACTGTGGGGCTGGGTGGTGGTGACGTTTGCCGCCGTGGCGCACCGGATGCTGCCGTTTTTTACCTCCAGCGCGCTGCCCATGATCGAGATTTGGCGGCCCTTTTGGGTGCTGTGGTTGATGCTGGGCATTGCCGCCTTTGAGGTGCTGGCCGTGTGGGTGGACTGGGCTGCGCCTTCGCTCCACGCATGGCCTGCGTGGACGGTGCTGGTGATTGTGGTGGAGGCGGTGGCCGGGGGGGTGCTGCTGTGGCTGGCGGTGGTGTGGGGGCTGGTGCAAAGCGTCAAGATCCGCCTGCTGGGCATGTTGCACCTGGGTTTCATGTGGCTGGGGCTGGCGCTGGTGTGGAGCGCGCTGTCGCAGGGGCTGTGGCTGGGCACGGGCCAGGCCATACTGGGCCTGGGCGCACTGCATGCGCTGACCATGGGTTTTTTGGGGTCGATGATGGTGGCCATGGTCACGCGCGTGTGTTGCGGGCACAGCGGACGGGCGCTGGTGGCCGACGATTTGGTGTGGGTCTTGTTTTTGGCGCTGCAAGTGACGGTGGTGGTGCGCTTGGCGGCGGCGGTGTCGGGCGCGCCCGTGTGGTTGACGCTGCTGGCGGCCGCGCTGTGGGCGGTGGTGATGCTGCTGTGGTCGCTGCGCTATGGCAACTGGCTGGGCAGGCCGCGCTTTGATGGCAAGCCGGGATGAGGCAAGTCTGACGGAACGCTTTAAGCTATCTGGATGTCGCACACCGTTGCCGCGCACACCATTTCTGAGCTGGCTGAGCTGGTCAGCCAGATCATCCACACCCGCCAGACCGTGTTGCCCCGCCGTCTGGGCGATCCCGGCCCAAGCGGCGAACAACTGGCCGCTATCGTGGGTGCGGCGGCGGCGGCACCTGATCACCAACAGTTGCTGCCCTGGCGTTTTGTGCAGGTGCCTGCCTCAGCGCGCGCGGCGCTGGGCCAGGCGTTTGCCCTGGCTTTGCAGCAGCGCGATGCCGCCGCCACGCCTGAGCAACTGGCGCAGGCGCGCGAAAAGGCAGCGCGTGCACCACTGCTGCTGCTGGCGGTGGTGCGTTTGCATGATGACAAGGCGGATGCAGAGGCTATTTACAGCGCTGACGTTCCCCCGCACGAGCGCATTGTTTCGGCAGGCTGCGCGATTCAAAACGTGCTGTTGATGGCGCACGCCATGGGCTTTGGTGCGGCGCTGACCAGCGGCAAAGCCCTGCAATCTGAGCCACTGCGCACGCTGTTTGGTTTGAGCGCGAACGAGCAGGCGCTGGCCTTTATCAGCATGGGCACGGTGGTGCGTACCAAGCCGCCGCGCGTGCGTCCTGAAACCGCTCAGTTTTTAACTGTTTTAGGCTATTGACGCATGTTGGTATTGCGTCAAAAGCTATCAAAACAAAAGCATTTGATGAGCTGGAGATTCAAGCCGACAGCGCTTGCATCTGCTGGTACAAATCGGCCTTGCCTTCAAAGCCGATGCCGGGCAAGTCGGGCAGGGTGACGTGGCCGTTTTCCACCTTCACGCCGTCTGGGAAGCCGCCAAAGGGTTGAAACAGATCGGGGTAGCTTTCGTTGCCACCCAGGCCCAGTCCGGCGGCGATGTTCAGCGACATCTGGTGCCCGCCGTGCGGGATGCAGCGGCTGGGCGACCAGCCGTGTTCGCGCAGCATGTCCAGCGTGCGCAGGTATTCCACCAGGCCGTAAGACAGTGCGCAGTCGAACTGCAACCAGTCGCGGTCAGGGCGCAGGCCGCCGTAGCGGATCAGGTTGCGGGCGTCTTGCATCGAAAACAGGTCTTCTCCCGTGGCCATGGGGTTGGGGTAGTACTGGCGCAGCGTGGCTTGCAGCTCAAAATCAAGCGGATCGCCAGGCTCTTCGTACCAGAACAGGTCGTACTGGCGCAGTGCCTTGGCGTACTGGATGGCGGTTTCCAGATCGAAGCGGCCATTGGCGTCCACGCACAGCTTCTGGCCGCCTTGCAGCACCTGCATGATGGCGTCGATGCGGCGCAGGTCTTCGTCTAATGAGGCCCCGCCGATTTTCTTTTTGACCACCGTGTAGCCGCGGTCAATGTAGCTGCGCATTTCGTCTTGCAGCTTTTTGTAGTCCTGGCCGGGGTAGTAGTAGCCGCCTGCGGCGTAGACAAAGATTTGGCGGTTGGGCTGACCATTGCCATAGCGCTCGGCCAGCAACTGGAACAGCGGTTTGCCTTCGATCTTGGCCACCGCATCCCACACCGCCATGTCGATGGTGCCGATGGCGACTGATCGTTCGCCATGTCCCCCCGGCTTTTCATTGGTGAACATGGTGGCCCAGATCTTGTGCGGGTCGAGATTGTGGCCGCTGGCGTCGATCAGCTTGTCTGGGGCTGTCTCCATGATGCGTGGGATAAAGCGCTCGCGCATCATCTGGCCCTGACCATAACGGCCATTGGAGTTAAAACCATAGCCCACCACCGGCTTGCCGTCTTGAATGACATCGGTGATGACGGCCACTAGGCTCAGGTTCATTTTGCTAAAGTCGATGTAGGCATTGCGGATGGACGAGCTGATAGGGATGGTTCGCTCGCGGATTTCAACGATCTTCATGGGGCGGCCTGTAAAAAAAGTGAATGACGGTGTGCATCATCGACCGCCACGCGCCATCTGGCCAATGCTGCTTTTGCCTGCATCCATGCATGGCACGAACCGCCCATGAACTTCGTTTGGTTTGAAGACTTTCTGGCGCTGGCTGGCAGCGGCAGTTTTTCGCGCGCGGCCGAGCAACGGCACAGCTCGCAACCGGCGTTCAGCCGCCGCATCCGGGCGCTGGAAGACTGGCTGGGTACGCCGCTGATTGACCGCAGCGCCCAGCCCGTGCAGTTGACCGAAGCGGGCGTGTGGTTTCGCGGTGTGGCGCAAGATCTGGTGCAGCGCACCCAGCGCCTGCCCAGTCAAGCCCAGCAAGTGGCCGAGGCCAACACCGGCAGGCTGCGCATGGCGGCCACGCACGCACTGTCGTTTGCCTTCTGGCCGCGCTGGCTGCGCAGCCTGGAGGGTGTCATGGCATCTGTATCTGCATCAGGTTCGGCGCTGGGGCCGGTGGAGCTGATCTCGGACGTGCTGGCGCGTTGCGAAACCTTGATGGCCGAGGGGCGGGTGGATTTTGTTTTAAGCCATGCCCATGCCACCGCACCTACCAGCCTGGATGCCGATGCGGCGCTGTCTGTGCAGGTCGGTGTGGATGCGTTGGTGCCGGTGTCGGCCCCGGCGCGCGATGGAGCGCCCCAGTACCGGCTGGACACGACGGGCACGCCGTCGCCGTTGTTGGGCTATTCCGACGTGTCGGGCCTGGGCCGCATCCTGCGGGCTGTACTGGGCCAGCGGCTGCAAGCGCTGGATGCAAGCAGCGTCTTTACGGCGCATCTGGCGTCGGTGCTGCGCAGCATGGCGCTGGACGGGCGGGGCGTGGCCTGGCTGCCACGCAGCTTGCTGGATGAAGATCTGGCTGACCAACGCTTGGTGTTGGCCACGGACGACACCCGCTGGCAGGTACCACTGACCATCAGGCTGTACCGCCCTCCCGTGCTGGCCAATCGCACGGTGCAGGCGTTTTGGCAGGCCGCGCAGGCACGGGTGTTGAGCTGATCTGTTCATGGGGCTTGGCGCGTGCAACGCTGTCGGTGGCGATAAGGCTTGGTGCCCCCAGCGCTCTTGACCGACACGCAGTTTCGCGCTGGCAGGTCTTTTTTAGCTGAGCTTTCTTTGCCTGTGTGCGCTGGCGATGCACTTTACGCGCACGTTGGCGATCTCAAACCCCGCTGGGTGGGCTGGTGCGCTGGATCGCTAGATCGCTGCTGTTGTGCATGCCATGTCCCATGTCGACACCTGCCGAACCATGTGTTGAGCACTCATGTCCGGATGGGCAGCAGGTCGGCCGTCAATCAAGCCAGGCACATATCAAATGCCATAAAAAATCCAAAAATTAAATATTTAATTCAAATAAATTGAAATCATATGTAAATTGAATAAGTAATCGAAACAGTTGTTGATTTAGATCAAAGTCCATGTACATTCCAATTAATATCCAAATTAGATGTGATTAAATTTATTTCTGTAGTAAATTGTTTTTAATGCTTAAACTTATTCTGTCTTCTGTGAGGTCGACATGGATTGCTCTGCGTTCAGAAATATTAAATTATTTGGAATATATGGATTGGTGTTGATTTCCGCAACATCAAATGTTTATGCGCAGGCGGTGTATTCTGATTCCAGTGTTGGATCTGTGAAGCCCATTCAAGCTGAATTGGAATCGGCCATGCGCACCATTCGGGAGCTGCAAGAGCGTGTGAATGCGTTGGAGCAGCAGCAGAAAAAAGTGGTGGAGCAGCAAGCGGCCGCCACGGTTAACGCGCCACAACCGGTTGCGCCATTGTCTCCGGCAGAAACGGCCACTTTCATCCCTGCGTCCACCTTGAAAGACAACGAGACTGCGGCCTTGCGGGTGGACAACGCCACGATTGATCCTGAACTTAAAGGCTTCTTCCGAATTCCAGGCACAGACACCATCATGAAGTTTGGCGGCTACGCCAAGCTGGATTTGATTTACGACACCAAACCCATCGGCACCTACGATTACTTTATTACATCGGCCCTGCCTACTTCTGGTGCCAATCGTCGGCGCGGTACGCAGTTTACGGTGCATGCCAAACAAACGCGCATTAATCTGGATATCCGGCGTCAGACTGATGTGGGTAAGGCTCGGATGTTCATTGAAGGCGATTTTTTTGGTGATGCAAGCTGGGGCTATGACTCAGGTGGTTATGAAATGCGGCTGCGCCATGCCTATGGACAGCTTGGAAATATAGCGGCAGGCTATGGATTCAGCGCTTTTATGGACAACGATGCGCTGCCCGATACGTTGGACTTTGAAGGTCCGGGTGCTGCACCGTATTTGCTTACAGCAGGTGCACGTTATACTTGGAAGATCAACAAGAACTACAGCTTTGGACTGGCGGCTGAGCGACCCAATTCAGAGATCACCACCAGTGACAGCGGCTATGGCCGCAGCACGATGCCCGATTTGGTGGCCATTGGCCGCTATGAAACTGACGCGGGCCACTTGCAAGCCTCAGGGCTGCTGCGCCGATTGGCTTACCGTGATGATGACGGGCACGACGACGCCTGGGGTTACGGCCTCAACGTGGCAGGCACTTACACCACCTTTGGCAGCGACTACCTGGCCGGTGGTGCGGTGTGGGGCAAGGGCATTTCGCGCTATGTGTCTGATTTGTCGGGCAACAGTTGGGATGCAGTGGCCAAACCCAACGGGCAGTTGGATGCATTGACCTCTTACGGTGGCTACCTGGCGTACACCCATTACTGGACACCCAAGCTGCGATCCACCGGGGTTGCAGGCTATCTGGGCATGGACCGCTCGAGTGCCATGGCGGGCACCTCGTTCAAGAACAGCCAGTACTACTCCGCCAACCTGATCTGGAACCCCTGGGGTTCGCTCAACGTGGGGGCTGAATTGCTGTACGGCCGCCTGAAGACCATGGATGGCCGCTCGGCCAACGACACGCGCATTCAGTTCAGCTTGCAGTACGACTTCGTGCGCTGAAAACCTGCTGTCACCGTCTGATTTCACCAGACCAATGGGGGTCTGGGATGCCCTCCACCTAAACAAGGAGAAGCCATGCTGGAAAACAAGTTCATTCCTATTCGGATGCGCGTGCTTATCGTTGACGACGAGCTGGCGGCCGAGACCGCCGAAGGCCGGTCTGCACGGTCTTTGGTGCGCGATATCGAGGCGCACAACATGGAGGTCATTCAAGCCTTTTCTGCCGACGACGGCATGGCGGTGTTTATGTCAGATGCGGCCATTCATGCCGTCATGCTGGATTGGACTTTGGGCGATGACGACGCCCAAACGCATGAAAAGGCCCTCACCCTGCTGCGCTACATCCGTGGCCGCAATGATCGGATTCCCGTTTTCCTGATGGCCGAGCGCGGCGAGGCTACTGCGCTGCCGATCGACGTGATGCAGATGACGGACGAATACGTCTGGACGCTGGAAGACACCGGAGCCTTTGTCAGTGGGCGCGTGGAAGCTGCTGCGCGGCGCTACGTCGAACAAGTGCTGCCGCCCATGGCCAAGGCGCTGGGACAGTTTGCGCGCACGCACGAATATTCATGGCACACGCCGGGGCATACCGGCGGCACGGCGTTTTTGAAGTCGCCAGTTGGTCGCCTGTTTTACGACTACTTTGGCGAAAACCTGCTGCGTTCAGACCTGTCCATCAGCGTGGGCGAGCTGGGTTCCTTGTTGGATCACAGCGGGCCGATTGGCGAATCAGAGAAATACACTGCCCGCGTTTTTGGGGCCAGCCGCACTTACAGCGTGACCAACGGCACTTCGACGTCCAACCGGGTCGTCATGATGGCCGCCGTCACCCAGGGCCAGATTGCGTTGTGCGACCGCAACTGCCACAAGTCGATCGAGCACGGCCTGCTGCTGACCGACGCTATTCCCCAGTACCTGGTGCCGCTACGCAATCGTTTGGGCATCATTGGTCCGATTCACCCAGATCACTTCAAGCCCAAGGCCATCAAGGACGGCATTGCGGCCAATCCGCTGGTCAAAGACAAGTCCAGCCACAAGCCGGTGTACGGCGTCATTACCAACTCAACCTACGACGGCCTTTGTTACAACGCCAAGGAGGTGGAGGCGTTGCTTGATCCCACGCTGGATCGCCTGCATTGGGATGAAGCCTGGTACGGCTATGCGCGCTTCAACCCGATTTACAAAGATCGGCATGCCATGCGCGGCGACCCCAAAGACCACCAGGGGCCTACCATCTTTGCCACGCACTCGACGCACAAGCTGCTGGCGGCGCTGTCACAGGCTTCGTTTTTGCATGTGCGCGACGGGCGCCAGGCAATTGCGCATGAACGCTTCAACGAGTCGTTCATGATGCACGCCTCGACTTCTCCGCTGTACACCATTCTTGCGTCGAATGACGTCACATCGGCCATGATGGACGGACGCGGCGGTCAAACCCTGACCAATGAGTCGATTGAGGAAGCGGTGGCGTTCCGGCAAACCATTGGCCGAGCGCAAGCCAAGCTGGCCAAACAGGGCAATTGGTTCTTTAAAACCTGGAATGCCGAACTGGTGACGGTGCCGGGCAGCAAGCGGCGGGTGCCTTTTCACGAGGCACCGCCGGAGTTTTTGGCCACCGACGCCAGCGCCTGGGTGATGCACCCCGGAGATTCATGGCACGGCTTCGACACGCTGCCTGACGACTACTGCATGCTCGACCCGATCAAAGTGTCGGTGCTTACGCCGGGGATGAACGATGACGGCACGCTGGCCCAAACCGGCATTCCCGCCACGCTGCTCACCGCCTACCTCGATCAGCAAGGCATCCAGGTTGAAAAAACCACTGACTTCACCATTCTGTTTTTGTTCTCTATTGGCATTACCAAAGGCAAATGGGGCACGCTGGTCAACGCGTTGCTGGATTTCAAGCGCGATTACGACGCCGATGCGCCTTTGGCGCAGGTGCTGCCGCAGTTGGTGGCAGGCCATCCAGCGCACTACGCCAAGCTGGGCTTGCGGGGGCTGGCCGATCAGATGTTCGAGCAACTCAAGACCAGCCATCAGACGCAGGCGATGTCCAAGGCGTTTTCCACCTTGCCAACCCCTGTGATGACCCCGGCTGCGGCCTATCGCCAACTGGTGCTGGGCCAAGTGGAAAGCCTGCCGCTGGATCAACTGGCTGGTCGTGTGCTGGCCACCAGCGTGGTGCCTTATCCGCCCGGCATTCCCATGCTGATGCCGGGCGAGCAGGCCGGAGCGGAGAACGGGCCATATCTCACCTATCTGCGTGCGCTGCGTGACTGGGATCAACGTTTTCCGGGGTTCAGCCACGACACCCACGGCATTGAAGTTCGCGACGGTCAGCAGTTTGTTCAGTGCTTGCGCCACTCCTAAAGCGCGCAAGCCACCAATCACTGGAGGTCAAACACCATGGCAAATGAAAGCGCCGTGACATTTGAGGGTCTATTCAAAATTGTCGTTATCGCAGACCCTGCCAACACACAGGTGATCGAAATTGTCGAGGCCATCCGTGCACACGGCTATGTGGTCGAACTGACCTGTGCCGTCGATCGTGACGTTGCTGAAGACGCGGACGTAGGTGCCTACGTGGTGGCGATTGATGGGCCACAGGCTGCCACGGCCACCCGGCTGGCGCAGGCCGTGCGTGCGGCCGGTTTCGATACCCCGTTGTGGGCTATGGCCGATAACACCCCCATTGCAGATATGTCGGTGACCGAAGTCACTGGTGAGGTGGCCGGATTTCTCTACCTTGGCCAGCAATCGCCTGACTATTACGCCAAACAGGTGGTAAGCAGTTTGATTGGCTATGGGCGTTCATTGCTGCCCCCGTTTTTTGGCGGCCTGGTCGAATACGACGCCGAAGCCAATATTGCATTCGACTGCCCAGGGCATCAGGGCGGCCAGTTCTATCGCCATTCGCCCGCCGGGCAATTGTTTTTCAAGCATCTGGGCGAATCCATCTTTCGCAACGACCTGTGCAACGCCGACGTTCGCTTGGGTGATTTGCTGATTCACGAAGGGGCCGCCGCCGAGGCGCAAAAGCACGCGGCCAAGGTATTCGGTGCCGACAGCACTTATTTCGTGCTCAACGGCACCAGCACCTCCAACAAGATCGTCACCAACGCCTTGCTGCGCCCTGGTGATCTGGTGCTGTTCGACCGCAACAACCACAAGTCGGTGATGCAAGGCGCCCTGATCCAGTCCGGGGCGATACCGGTCTTCTTACCTACCGCGCGCAACGCCTTTGGCATGATTGGAGCCGTCGACTGGAGCGCCTGGGAAGAATCGCACCTGCGTGCAGCCATCAAGGCATCGCCCCAGTTGAAAGACAAGTCACGCGCTCAGGTGCCACGGCCTTTTCGTCTGGCCTGCATCCAGTTGGCCACTTACGACGGCACGATTTACAACGTGCGCAAGGTGCTGGAAAAAATTGGCCACCTTTGCGATTACGTGCTGTGGGACGAAGCCTGGATTGGCTACAACGCTTTTCACCCCCTGTTCCATGACCACAGCCCGATGCGGGTCGGTTCATTGGGGCCGGACAGCCCTGGGCTTTTCTCAACCCAGTCGGTGCACAAACAGGGCGCAGGGTTTTCTCAAGCCTCGCAGATTCACAAGCGCGATGAGCACATAGCCGGTCAACCGCGCTACGTTGAGCACAAGCGTTTCAACGAATCGTTTTTGCAACTGGTTTCGACCTCGCCGTTCTATCCGCTGTTCGCCTCGATCGATGTCAACGCCAAGGTGCATGCGGGGCGCGGCGGCGAAATGTTGTGGGATCGTTGCATTGAGCTGGGTATCGAGGCGCGCAAAAAACTGCGCGAATTTGGCCGCCATTACCGCAGCACCGGGCGCACGCCTGACGAGCAGTGGTTCTTCGATCCTTTCGTTCCGGATGTGGTGCAGGTGCCCGCTGTTGCGGGCGCGTCGGCACACCCCGTGCCGTGGGAAGACCTGCCCACAGAAACCCTCAAGCGCGAGCAGTCGTGCTGGGCGTTCGAGCCTGGGGCGCGCTGGCATGGCTATGCCGGTTATGCCGACGGCTACGCCATGGTCGACCCCAACAAGCTCATGCTCATCACCCCGGGTATTGACCGCGCTACCGGTGAATACCTTGACTTTGGCGTACCTGCCACGGTACTGGCGAATTTTCTGCGCGAGGAGCGAATCGTGCCTGAAAAGTGCGACCTCAACAGCATTCTCTTCTTGATGACGCCCGCTGAAGACGCCAGCAAGCTCAATACGCTGCTGGCCAAGCTGGTGAAGTTCAAAGACATGTGGGATCGTGACGCGCCATTGGCCGAAGTGCTGCCTACGCTGTACGCTACGCACAGCAAACGCTATCACGGCTATTCGCTGCGACAGGTGTGCAACGAGATGCATGGGTTCTACAAGCGGGCCAATATCAAGGAGCTACAGCGCCTGTGCTTTCGTGCCGAGAGCTTCCCTGAGCTGGCCATGAGTCCTCAACAGGCTTATCAAAAGCTGGTTGGCAATGAAGTCGACTACGTCCCGCTGGATGCGGCGCAAGGTCGCATCAGCGCTACGCTGGCGCTGATTTATCCGCCCGGTATCGGCGTCGTGCTACCAGGTGAACGCTGGGACGAGCGCGCCCGCCCGATGTACCAATATTTCTGCGCTTTCCAGGAGTCGTTTGATCGTTTCCTAGGCTTCAATTACGAAGTCCAGGGTGTGTACCAGGAAGTGGTGGACGGTCGAATCGTCTTTCATACCTACGTCGTGCGCGAATGACGATATGCCCATCGCCCGTTTCATCAAGAGAAGGCCCCTATGCTTAATCCCAACACCCAGTTTTACCGCTCTCGCGTCTTGATCGTGGACGACAGCTTTGCAGAACCGACCACAGCGCGTGGTCGGTCGGTTCAGTTGTTGGCCAAGACACTGGAAAACCACAACATTGATGTGGTGTGTGCGCTGTCCTACGACGACGCTTCTGCCGTTCTCAGTGTGGACGCATCTTTGCGCGCACTGTTGCTGGACTGGAATCTGGGCACCGACGGCGAGGCTTCGCACACTGAAGCCATTCGGCTGTTGCACAAGATGGGAGAGCGCCACCCGAACGCCCCGGTGTTTCTGCTGGCCGATCGTGAAAGCGTCAAACGCAGCATCACGCTGGAAGCGGCCGAGATGGTGGACGAGTTCGTATGGCAACTGGAAGACACGGCTGACTTCATCGCGGGCCGCGTGCTGGCGGCCATTCGACGCTATGAGGCGCAACTGCTGCCTTCTTATGCCCAGGCGTTGGCCAAATATGCAGCGCTGCGCGAACACTCCTGGTCGGCCCCAGGCCACCAAGGGGGCGTGGCGTTCACCAAATTGCCTGTCGGGCGCGTGTTCTTTGATTTCATGGGCGAAAACATCTTTCGCACCGACATGGGTATCGAGCGCGGTGCACTGGGGTCGTTGCTCGATCACACCGGCCCGGTGGCGACGTCGGAAAAATATGCGGCGCGTGTGTTTGGGGCGCACCGCAGTTATTCGGGCATTGTCGGGTCTTCGGGCAGCAACCGCAGCATCATGCAGGCTTGCATGAAAACCGACGATGTGATCGTGGTTGACCGCAACTGCCACAAGTCGATCGAGCAGGGCATGATGCTGACTGGTGCGCGCCCTGTGTATCTTGTGCCCACGCGCAATCGCTACGGCATCATCGGGCCGATCGCACCCGCCGAGATGGAACCTGCCAGCGTGCGCGCCAAGATCGCTGCCAGTCCGCTGACCAAGGATCTGAGCAGCCAGAAACCGGTCTATGCGGTGGTGACCAACAGCACCTACGACGGTCTGTGCTACGAATCTGGTCGGGTTGAGTCTTTGCTGGCCCAGTCGCTGGATCGCGTTCACATGGACGAAGCCTGGTACGGCTACGCCCGCTTCAACCCCATGTACGAAGGCCATTGCGCCATGCGCGGTGATCCGGCTGAACACACAGGCCCCACGGTGTTTGCCACGCATTCCACGCACAAGATGTTGGCGGCGCTGTCGCAGGCTTCGTACATCCACGTGCGTGATGGCAAAAATCCGATTGATCACCACCGCTTCAATCAAGCCTACATGATGCATACAAGCACTTCGCCGCTGTACGCCATCGTGGCATCCAACGACATCACCTCGGCCATGATGGATGGCTCTGGCGGCTTGTCGCTGACGCAGGAAGTGATCGACGAAGCAGTGGATTTCCGTCAGGCCGTGGCACGCCTGGAGCGCGAATTCACGCAGCGCGGCGAATGGTTTTTCAAGCCCTGGAACGTCGACACCGTGTGCGATGCCAAGTCCGGCAAAGAATGGACTTTCGCCGATGCGCCCACCGAGTTATTGACCCGGTCGCAAGCACCGTGGATTTTGCGCCCTGGACAGCTGTGGCATGGCTTTGACACCATCGCCGACAACTGGTGCATGCTCGATCCGATCAAGGTCAGCATTCTGGCACCAGGCATGGGGGCTGACGGCCAGCTTGAAAAAACCGGTGTACCGGCCGCATTGGTCAACGCCTGGTTCAATCGCTTTGGCGTGGTGCCAACCCGGGTGACTGATTTTCAGGTGATGTTTCTGTTCACGATGGGCGTCACCAAGGGCAAGTGGGCCACTTTGTTGACCAATTTGCTGGCCTTCAAACGCGCCTACGACGCCAACCAGCCCATCGCTGAGGCACTGCCGGAAATTGCCGCGCAGTATCCCGATCGGTATGAGGCGCTGGGCATGCGCGATTTGGGCAATGAGCTGTTTGAGTACCTGCGCAAGAACCGCCCTAACGAGGTGCTCAACGCCGCGTACGAAGCGCTGCCAACTCCAATGACGACGCCACGCGCCGCTTACGAACGCTTGGTCGCTGGCGAAGTTGAACTGGTGCCTTCCAGTGCCCTGGCGGGCCGCGTGGCCGCCAATGCTGTGATGCCTTACCCGCCGGGGATTCCGATGTTGATGTCGGGCGAGAGCTTTGGTGACAGCAAGTCGCCGCAGATCCGCTACCTCAAGAGCATGGAAGAACGTGAACGCCAGTTTCCTGGCTTTGCCGGGGTGATCGAGGGTGCTGAGTTGATCGACGGCGCTTATCACGTGTTGTGCATCAAGCCCTGACGCCATTTCAGCCAACGCCGCGCCCGCCCGCAGGAGAAAAACCATGAGCACACCCAGCACCCCAAAGAAGATGAGTTTGATGCAGTTGACGATCCTCGTCGCTGTCAACATGATGGGTTCCGGCATCATCATGCTGCCCACCAACATGGCCCAGGTTGGGGCGATTTCGCTACTGTCCTGGGGAGTCACCGCCGTTGGATCCATGGCGATTGCCTACGGCTTTGCCCAGTGCGGCCTGTTCAACCATCGCCCTGGCGGCATGGCCGCCTACGCTGAAGACGCTTACGGCAAACCGGGCTACTTTCTGGTGTTTTTGCTGTACTTTTTTTCGCTGGCCATCGGCAACGTGGCCATCGCCATTTCGGCGGTGGGCTATTTTGCGGCTTTTGTGCCGGCTGCTGCGGCCACGCCGATCGCCACCGCCATTTCGGTGATTGTTCTGATCTGGCTGACCACGCTGGCCAATTTTGGAGGGCCGTCGGTCACCGGCAAGATCGGCACCTTCACAGTTTGGGGAGTGATCATTCCGGTGGCCGGTTTGTCATTGATTGGATGGTTCTGGTTCAGCGCCGACACCTTCAGCCAAGCCTGGAACCCCAAGGGTCTGAGCATTGGCGATGGTCTGGGATCGTCTATTGCGCTCACGCTATGGGCATTTCTGGGCATGGAATCAGCAGCCCAAAACTCTGATGCGGTTGAAAATCCCAAGAAAAACGTGCCTTTGGCCTGCATGTTCGGCACCCTGGGGGCGGCGGTGGTTTACGTGGCCTCGACCACCGTGATCCAGGGCATTGTCCCTAATGCCGAGCTGGCCAAGTCCACTGGCCCATTCGGCCTAGCTTATGCACACATGTTTAACCCTACCGTGGGTTCGATCATCATGGTGTGCGCCATCGTGTCGTGCCTGGGATCGCTCCTGGGCTGGCAGTTCACCATCTCGCAGACGGCCAAGGCCGCCGCCGATGATCGTCTGTTTCCCAAAGTGTTCAGCAAAATCAACGGTATGGGCGCGCCCGTGGCGGGCATGGTCATCATGGGCGTCGTGCAGTCGCTGATGGCACTGTCCACCATCTCACCCACCTTGTCTGAGCAATTCAATGCCCTGGTCAATCTGGCCGTGGTGACCAACGTGGTGCCTTACGTGATTGCGCTGTCTTCGCTGTTCTTGATGATGCGTGTGGGCAAAGCCGAAGAGGGAGCTTTCAAGCGCAATACCGTCATCGTCACCGTGGCCATGCTGTATTCGGTGTATGCCATCTATGCATCAGGTAAAGATGCGGTGCTGGGCGGCATGATCGTGCTGGCGCTGACCTACATGATTTACGGCTATCTGGCTCCGCGTTTTCCGTCCTTGGCACCCAAGCCCAAGGCTACGGGCAAGAACGGTGGTGCAGCCAGCATCGGCAGCGCCGCCGCTTCAAGCCTGGCGTCGATCAGCATCGTTATGGTGGCTGCTGCGCTGGTGATGGTGGCTTGGCCATCCGGTCATGCACATGCCGACACGCTGGACAACATCCGCAACACTGGCCGTATCAAGTTTGGCTACAGCGCGGATTCACGCCCGTTCACCTTCAAGGACGAATCAGGCAAGCCTGCCGGATTTGGCATTGATTTGTGCGCGCGCGTGGCTGATGAAACCCGCGCAGCACTGAGTAACCCCAATCTGGCGGTAGAGTACGTTGAGGTTCCGCGTGACGAGCAACTGCCTGCCCTGTCCAGCGGCAAGATTGATGTGCTGTGTGATTTGACGGTGCCCACGCTGGCCACGCGCCAACAGGTGTCATATTCCATCCCGGCCTTTGCCAGTGGCACGGCAGCGCTTTTGCGCCGCAACGCACCCCAACGGCTGAAGGATTTGCTGATGGGGCGAGAGCCGCAAAGCACGCCCGTCTGGCGTTCCAACGCCGACCAGCTTTTACAGCGCACCGTGGTGACGGCGGTGCCCGGCACCCGCGCGGATGAAGTGGTCAAAAACACCATCTCGAAGCTGCATCTGGTCGTCAAGCTGGTGCCTTCACGAGATTACGCAGCGGGCGTGGATCGCGTGCTGACTGGTGCAGCGGGTGTTTTCGTCGGTGATCGTGCCATCCTGATGGACGCCGTGCGCCGGGCCACCGTGGGTGACGATCTGGAAGTGCTGGATCGTTACTACACCCACGAAACCATGGCGCTGGGCCTACCGCGTGACGCCGAGCGTATGCGTCTGGTGGTCGATACAGCGCTGTCACGTTTTTACCGCGCCCCTGAATTTGCCTCTTCGTTTGGGCAGTGGTTCGGTGCCCCGACCGAGGCCATCCTGACGCAGTTCAAGATCATCGCATTGCCTGAATAAAGCGTCTGCACTGGGTGCATTTTGAGCGCAGTGGTGTACGCCGTGCGCTTGATGGATGTGCAGATGGTCGCAGAAGTTGGCACAGAGCTTGCACAATCAGCACCCCGGCCCGCGCGCGGCGCAGGCGGTTTTTTGAAAGCAAACCATGACCAGCCCTTCTTTTACCTTGTCTGCACGCAGCGCTTTGGTGCTTTTCTCAGGCGGGCAGGATTCCACCACCTGCCTGGCCTGGGCGCTGGCCCGTTATGAGCGGGTAGAGACTGTGGGCTTTGACTACGGCCAGCGCCACCGGGTGGAGCTGGCGCAGCGCAGCGTGGTGCTGCGCGCGCTGCGGGCGCGCTTTGCCGCCTGGCGCGAGCGGCTGGGCGAAGACCACCTGCTGGACGCCAGCGTGGTCGGTCAGATCAGCGAATGTGCGCTCACGCGCGACATGGTCTTCGAGATGGCCGAAGGCGGCTTGCCCAACACCTTTGTGCCGGGGCGCAACCTGCTGTTCATGACGCTGGCCGGGGCGCTGGCTTACCGGCGCGGGCTGCAAGTCATTGTCACTGGCGTGTGCGAAACCGACTATTCCGGCTACCCCGACTGCCGCGACGACACCATGAAAGCCATGCAACTGGCGCTGTCGCTGGGCATGGACAGGCGCTTCGTGGTCGAAACCCCGCTGATGTGGATTGACAAGGCAGCAACCTGGCAAATGGCACATGGCTTGGGACAGCAAAGCGGCTCTGATCAAGGTGGCGATGTGCTGGTCGAGCTGATTGTCGAACACACCCATACCTGTTACGAAGGGGATCGCCAGCATCGCCACGCCTGGGGCTATGGCTGTGGTCGCTGCCCGGCGTGCGCGCTGCGCTCGGCGGGTTGGGAGCGCTGGCGTACCGGCACCAGCGTGCGGAAAACGTCCTGATGCAACACGTTGATTCTGGATACCCAAGTGCCTCGCTCGGGTTAATGCGCGGTGCTTGTTGAATGCATCTTTTTAATCAAGAATGGATCGCTCCAAAAGATGGTGCACGGGTTGATGCCGAGGGGGCAGCCTACTGAATCTAGCGCTGATCAGGCGGAATGCGTGAGTGGCTGGGCCAGTCCATCAAAATTTTGCTTGTTGAAAGGTCCGGCAGAAATATGCAACACGGGAGTGTCGGCCATGTTTTTTCAACCTTGTTTTCTATTTTCTTATATCGCTGCGCCGATCACTGAGTCTGCGCCCCCACGCGTGCGCCTGGTCAGATGCATGACGATGGCGGTGTGCGTGGCCGCGCTGATCGTGGAAGCTGCGCCAGCCTGGACGCAACCGGCCACCCCTGAGACACTGGCCCCGGCCACCTCAGATGCAGGGCACTGGGGCGAGCACTGGGACTTCAGCTTTCGCTACGGCCATGCCAAAGAGGCCAGCGTCAAAAAGTACAGCCTGATCGCAGCCTACAACCGCCCACAGCCGCTATGGCAGGGGGCAAGCTGGAGCATCCGCCTGCGCCACGAGATCGAGGCAGGGGGGTGGCACGTGCCCTATGCCAAAGATATCGCCGAGGCGGGCTATACCCCCATGTTTCGCCTGCAACGGCCTATAGGAGGCATGCTGGGCGGCACCGTGTTTTTTGTTGAAGCCGGTATTGGCATGCGCCTGTTGTCGCACGTGCACGTCAGCCCAAGCCATACCATGAGCACGGCCTTTCAGTTCAGCGACGAGATCGGCACCGGTCTGCAATTCGGCCGCGAAGGCCGCGCCACGCTGGGGGTGCGCTATCAGCACATCAGCAACGCCAACATCAAAAAACCGAATCCGGGCATGGATTTTTTTACGGTGTATTTTGGCTACCGGTTTTGAAAGGCGGCCGCATTCGTTTAGAGCGTGTTCAAAGTTTCAGCGTGAGGGGTGTGGGATGCGGATCGGGATGGGCTGCAAGGCGCAAATCCTCGCGATACCTGGCGGTATCGCGAGGATTTGCAACGCAGCAGACCGCCCGAGGCCGCGCCCACACACCCGCGCAGAGACTTTGAACACGCTCTTAGGCTGCACCAGGGCAAAGTGCCCTGGTGCAGGGGCGATGCTCAGAACGAAGTGACGCGGCTGGACACGGTGAAACTGCGGCCCGTGGTGCCACCGCTGTGCGTGGTGGGATTGATGTACAGGCCCTGATAGGTTTCATCGGCACTGCCTACCGTGCCGCCCGTGACCACGTTGTAGGTGGTGCCGGTGGTAATCAGCGGCGAGCTGATCAGCATGGCCCCAGCCGCACTGGGTACTTGATAAGCAAACGCGGCGTTGCCAGAGGCGTCGCGCAAAGCCCACAAACCGGTGCTGACGTTGCGCACCGACACCAGGTTTTGCGTGGCGGCGTTGGCGGTGGGCGTGCTGTTGCTGCCACCGATGGCCACGAACACGCCGCCGGTGACGGCAAAGGTGGCGTTGTCGCTGTCCATGCCTGCTTCGGGCTGGGCGGCACCGATGGCGACCGCTACGCCGCCAGAGATGGCGATGGTGCCGTTGGAGTCAAAACCGTTACCCGCGCTGCTGTTGGCGTACACGTGGCCGCCGGTCATGGCAATGGCGGTGCCCGCGTTCAGCGCATCGTCGGTGGCGTTGATGGTGAGGGTGCCGTCGTTGATGGTCAGCGTGGATTTGGATTCAACGCCTTCGGGTGAGAGCGAATCGTCGCCGTCGGCGGTGTTGTTGTCTTCGTACGGCGTGCCGGTGGTGGTGACCGTGACGGTGCCGCCGTTGATGGTCACGCGCGGATCGGGGTCATCTGCGGTGGTGGCGGTGTCGCCGTCTTCGTCGCCTTCCCACGACGCGGTGATGGCCTTGTCGTAGCTGGTAATGGCGATGGTGCCGCTGTTGATGGCGATAAAGCCCAGCGGCTGCGAATCGTCCTCCTGGCCTTCGACCTTGATGCCCTTGCCCGCGGGTGTGGTGATGTTCAAATTGCCGCCGTCCATGACAAAAGCGTCGTTGGCGCGCAGGCCGTCTTTGGCCGCTGCATTCAACGTGACGGTGCCGCTGAGCAGGCGCACATGCGCGTCACTGGCCAAGGCGTGCTTGGGCGTGGCGTTAATGCGCAGGCTGCCGCTGCCGCTGAACACCAGCGGGCCTTCGGCGAACAGGGTGGCTTTCAGATCCATGTCGTCGCCATCGTCGTCCAAGCGGTCGCTGTAGGTGGACGAATCGGCCAGTACGCTGGTGCCGCTCAGTTCGATGAAGGCGGTTTGCTTGGATTGCAAATTCAGTGCCGGGCCGTCACCACTGGTGATGTTGGCACTGGTGAGCACCAGCTTGTAGTCGTTGTCGCTGTACACGGTAAGGGGCGTGCTGCCGGTGCCCGTCAACTGATAGGCCATGTGCGTGCCGCCGCTGAGGGTGCTGCGCACCGTCAGGCCATAGCTGTCGCGCGTGAGGGTGATGGCGGCCGCGCCGTCCAGCGCCACCGTGACCACCGATGTGCTGGTGTTGGACACGCTCAGGCGCGATGAAGTGCTGCTCACGCTCAGCGTGTCCAGCGCAACTGTCAAAGGCAGGTAGCCGCTGGTGTCGGCCAGATCGGGTGCATAGGCCCCGGTGAGGATGTTCCACGTGGCGTTGGTGGTGTCGTTGTCGGTGTCAGTCACCGTGATGGTGGCTGCGTTGCTGGTCACGCTGCCGTAGTCGTTGCTCACCACCACGGTGTAGCTGCCTGCCGCGCCGGTGGTGTAAGACGTGGCTGTGGCGCCGTTGATGGCGCTGCCGTTCAGGTGCCATTGGTAACTCAAAGTGGCGGTGCCGCTGGCTGCCACGTTCAACGTGGTGGTGGCACCGCTGGCGATGCTGACCGACTGCGGCTGCGATGTAATCACTGGCGCGCTGCCGGTATTGGTGTCGTCACTCGACGAATCGTCGCTGCCGCCGCAGGCCACCAGGCCTATCGTCAACAGCAAAGCGCTGAACAGAACACTCAGATAACGCAGCATGGCCAGTAGCTCCCTTGTTGGATCAATGAAGCCGCGAGTGTAGGCAGCGCATGTAAACGGCATGCAAACGGCATCAGGCGTGCTGAAGGTGCGTTGTTGGCTGAAGATTTAATAAAAATATGGCTGAATCGACTGTATTGTATGCTTTATAAGCTATCAATTAATGAGCATTAATAGTGTTTTGCTGATCAGCGTAAGCCTTGACCTGCATCATCATCGGTGCGCTGAATGAGTTCGATCTTGTAACCATCTGGGTCGGTCACGAAGGCAATCACCGTGCTGCCGCCCAGCACCGGCCCGGCCTCGCGCGTGACTTGGCCGCCTGCGGCCTTGATGCGTTCGCAGGCGGCATAGGCGTCGGGCACGCCCAGCGCAATGTGGCCGTAGGCGGTGCCCAGTTCGTAGCTGGTGGTGCCCCAGTTGTAGGTCAGCTCGATCTCTGCCTGGCTGGGATTGCCGCCGCCATAGCCGACAAAGGCCAGCGAATATTGGTATTCAGGGTTTTCCGAGCGGCGCAGCAGTTGCATGCCCAGCACCTGGGTGTAGAACGTGATGGAGCGATCAAGATCGCCCACGCGCAGCATGGTGTGCAGAAGTCGCATGATGGTGTTCGTCGGTGAAAGTGCGAAAACGCCTATTGTCTATGCTCGCCGTTTTTTGTGGGCGTGATTCAGCAGGGGCGCTGATGGTGGTCTCGGACACATGCTGTTTTATGCCCCAACCGCTTTGGCCGAAAATACCGCATGGTTTTACAAGTCGATTCTGATAGCGCAACTGGGCAGGGCGCACGCACTGGCGTGCTGCTGTGCAATCTGGGCACGCCCGATGCACCCACCCCTGCGGCGACGCGCCGCTTTCTGGCTGAATTTTTGAGTGACCGGCGCGTGGTGGAAATTCCCGCTGCGCTGTGGAAGCCCGTGCTGCATGGCCTGATTTTGCGCACCCGGCCCGCGCAATCGGCGGCCAAATACAAAACCATCTGGCTGCCCGAAGGCTCGCCCCTGATGGTGTTCAGCCGCAAGCAGGCCGTGATGCTGCGCGGCTACCTGGGTGAGCGTGGGCACCACGCCGTCAGCGTGCGGCTGGCCATGCGTTACGGCAGCCCGTCCATCGCCTCGCAGCTTGATGAACTGGCCGCGCGCGGCTGCACCCGCGTGCTGGTGCTGCCTTTGTATCCGCAGTATTCGGGCACCACCACCGCCAGCGTGATCGATGCCGTCAGCGCCTGGACGCGGCGCACGCGCCATGTGCCCGAGCTGCGCTTTGTCAACCGCTTTCACGACGACCCCGGCTACATCCGCGCCCTGACGCGCGCCGTACACCAAAGCTGGCAAAGCCACGGCAGGCCAGACAAGCTGGTGATGAGCTTTCATGGCGTGCCCGAACGTACCCGCACGCTGGGCGATCCGTATGTGGCCGAATGCCAGCAAACTGCCCGGCTGCTGGCCAGCCGCCTGGCGCTCAAGGACGACGAATGGTGTCTGAGCTTTCAGTCCCGCTTTGGCAAGGCCCAATGGGTTGGCCCGGCCACACAAGCCACGCTCGAACAACTGGGCCGCAGCGGCGCAGCGCGGGTGGACGTGGTGTGCCCCGGCTTTGTCAGCGATTGCCTGGAAACGCTGGAAGAAATTGCCATCGAAGGGCGCGATGCCTACCTGGCCGCTGGCGGCAAAGAGTTCCATTTCATCCCTTGTCTGAACGACCAGCCCGCATGGGTCACCGCGCTGGCCGAAATCGCCCAAGACCACATGCAGGGCTGGCCTACGCGTGGCGTGCAGCGTCAAAGCGTGGATTGACGCAGGATGCGGGCGATTAACGAGGTTTTGAAACGATGAAACTTGTCCATGTTTGGCAGATGTTCTGGTGGCTGGCCGTGCCCTGGATGGCGGGCGGTGCAGCGCATGCAGTGCCGTGTGCTGAGGCGTCGTCCGTTCACTGCGACGCGTCGAGCCAGAAGCCTGTCTGGCTGTCGGCACCCGAGCCGGACCCGCCCGCCGAGCTGCCATTGGCAGAGGCTGCCGTCAAGCCTACTGGTTTGCGCCAGACAATCACCCTGCCGTCAGGCGCAAAGATCACGCTGCAAGAAGGTTGGCGGCCCATGCACCGCTTTGCCAGGGATATCTGCACCATCACTCTGGATGGTGTGACGTTCGATACACTGGGCCGCGGCTGGTTTGAGGCCTACGACTATAGAGGTTTGAAAGAAGCAGGTGCGCTGCCACCCGACGGCAACGCGCCGCGTGTGGGCCTGATTTATCACGCGAGTTCGCCCAACACAAATTTTGATATGGCGATTGTTCTGGTCAGGCGAGAAAACAGGTGAGAATACGCGCCCAACAGGCTGGGCGCTTACGACGACTGGGGCGTCACGTCGCTCAAGGGTTTGCGACGGGCTTTGCGGCGGCGTTAAGTAACTTTATTGAGTCGGTATCTTTAAACTTGAAAAATCCGTTCGGGCTGAGCCTGTCGAAGCCTTGCGCGGCGCTTGGGACAGGCTCAACGTGAACGGTTCAAGTTGTGGTTGATGCCGGATCAATAAGAGCGCGCCCGCTCAGGTAGCCGGTGCCTCTACGGCATCGATAAACCCGCTGACCAGTTCCAGTTGTTCGGGTACGTTCAACGCGGGTGCGTGGCCGCAGCCGGGCACCTCCACCCATTGCAGCTGGCCGCGCGCGCCGGGGCCGCGCGTTTGCATTTGCGCGCCGGTGTCGCGCAGCACCAGGTCGGACTCGGCCCCGCGCAGCAGCAGCACCGGAATGTGCAGCGCATCGTAGTGGTGCCACAGCAGGTAGTCGTCCGGGTAGTGGATGAACTGGCCGACGATGGCCGGGTCGTAATGCGGTGTCACGCGGCCGTCGGGCAGGCGGCGGGTGCTGGTTTCGCTCAGGTGCCGCCATTGGGCGTCAGTCAAAAAACCGTAGGGCTTGTAGGCAGTGCGAAAAAACGCCTCCAGTTCGGCCACGGTGGCAAAGGCGGGTGGCTGGCCTGCATAGGCTTTGATGCGCTCGATGGCAGGTTGCGCCAGTTGTGGTGCGTTGTCGTTCAGCACCAAGCTGCGAATGCGCTTTTTTAGTTCTGGTTCAAAGTAACCTGACGCACCCACCATGCCGATGGCACCGCCCATTGAGGTGCCGACCCAGTGGCATTGCTGGACATTCAGTTGTTCCAACAGATCACACGCCAGCCGGGCATAAAAGGCCAGGCAATACTCGTTCTTCGGGCTGACGGCCCACTGGCTCAGACCACGGCCCACGGTGTCGGGACACAGCACACGCCAGCCGCGGGCCGCCAGGTGGGCGGCCAGATCGTCCATGTCGCGCCCGGTGCGTGCCAGGCCGTGCCAGGCAATGACGGTGCCGCGCACCCTAGGGCCTTGGGGTGACCAGTCCATGTAATGCAGCTCGCGTCCGGCGCAGGTGAGGTACTGGGATGAGGCGGTCATGGCGGTGGTGGCAATCAGTGTGATGAAGGGGTGATGAACAAGGGCGGCGGGTTTCAATGCGTGGCTGATGCAGAGCGCGTTCGCAATTTGCCCAGCACGCCGGTGGGAAAGTAGTACACCGACAGCACGAACAACACGCCCAGCCACAGCAGCCAGCGATCGGGCGAGAGCAGGGCGGACAGCAGTGGCACGCTGGCAGTGGCTTCATGGCCCAACCGCAGCAGATCTTGCAGGTAGCTTTGCGCCACCAGAAACAACACCGAACCAATCACCGCGCCGTAAATAGTGCCCATGCCGCCAATCACCACGATCAACAGCACGTCCATCATGATCTCGAAACTCAGCGAGGTGTCCGGCCCGTTGTAGCGCAGCCAGATCGCCAGCATGCAGCCTGCCGCGCAGGCAAACAGGGCAGAGAGCACGCTGGACAAAGTGCGGTAGACCACGACGCGGTAGCCAATGGCCTCGGCACGGAACTCGTTCTCGCGGATGGCTTGCAGCACGCGGCCAAAGGGCGAGTTGACGATGCGCAGCAACGCCAGCACCAGCGCTACGCACAGCACGAACAGCAGGTAATAGGCAAAAATCTTGCCGTCCACCAGCACGCCCAGGAATTCGCTTTCAAACGGCTCGAAGCTCGGTTGCAGCCACTCGGGCATGCGGAACGTCAGGCCGTCTTCACCACCGGTGAACTCCGACAGTTGCGAGGCCAGCGTCTGGAAAGCGGCGGCCACCGCCAGCGTGATCATGGCAAAGAAAATCGCCCGCACCCGCAGCGAAAAAAGGCCAATCGCCAGCGACAGCACCAGCGACACCCCCAGCGCCGCGCCCGCGCCGACGGCCAGCGCGCCCCAGCCTGCGCCCATGCGCGTGCTGGCAATGGCGATGCCGTAGGCACCGATGCCAAAGAACATGGTGTGCGCAAAGCTGACGATGCCGGTGTAGCCCAGCAGCAAATCGAACGCGGCCACCAGCACGATGAAGATCAGCACCTTGGCCGCCACGTTGAGCGCCTTGACGCCCGGGAACAGGAACGGTGCCAACGCCAGCCCCAGAAAAATCAGCACCAGCACCACCGCCAGCACCCGGCTGCGCGGCAGATCGTGCGAGAGCAGGCGGCTCAGCATGCCGCACCTCGGTGAGATTGGTGATCAAGCGGTTGCGGAGCCAGCCATGCCAGCGAACGCCGTGCCCGGGCTTGCACCGGGCAGTGGCGTTGCCCCCCTTTTTTGAAGAGGGATGGGAAAAGAGTCCAAGGTGACGCAGAAGGCTGCGGAGCCAGCCATGCCAGCGAACGCCGTGCCCGGGCTTGCACCGGGCAGTGGCGTTGTCCCCCCTCCCGAAGGAAGAGGGGGGAAGGCGCGAAGCGACTCAGGGGGGTGTTCATTTACACACCCCCTGCGGTCGCCACAAGAGGATCGCCACCATCAGCGCAATGTTGGAAAACAGCGCTACCTTGGGTGCCAGAAAACCGGTGTAGTTGGCCATCAGGCCCACCAGCAGCGCGCCAATCAACGCGCCCAGCGTGCTGCCCAGTCCGCCGATGATGATGACAATGAAGATCAGGATGTTGACCTGTGCGCCCATCTGCGGCACCACGCTTTGCTGGTACAGCCCCCACATCACGCCGCCCAGACCAGCCAGCGCACTGCCAGCCACAAACACGCCGACGAACAGACGACGGATGCGGTAGCCCAGCGATTCGACCATTTCGCGGTCTTGCACCCCGGCGCGAATCAGCAAGCCCAGCTTGGTGCGCGCCAGCGTCCAGGCCAGCAGGGCGAACACGGCCGCGCCCACCACTACGGCGAACACGCGGTAGCGCTCTATCGCCGCATCGCCTAAAAACCAGGAGCCTTGCAGCCCAGCGGGCAGCGGCAGCGGAATTTGCTGCGGCCCCCAAACCACCTTGATCAGCTCTTCACCAATGATCATGCCGCCCATGGTGATCAGGATTTGTTTGAGGTGGTTGCCGTACACCGGCCGCACGATAAGGCGCTCAAACACCAAGCCCACAGCCCCCGCCACCAGCATGGCGATCACCATGGCCGGAAACACGGCCACCAGGTTGCGCCACACCTGGCCAGAGGCTGTCCAGTCGCCCATGGCCCCCAGCACGCTGGTGGCCACAAAAGCGCCCAGGGCAATGAACACGCCGCGGCCAAAGTTCAGCACATCCATCAGGCCAAACACCAGCGTCAGCCCCGAGGCGATGATGAAGATGATCATGCCCATCGCCAGCCCGGCCATCGACAGCGTGAGCCATGTGGAAAACGACCCCACCAGCGGCAGCGCCAGCACAAGCAAGGCAGGTACCAGCAGCAAGGGCTTGTAATCAATGTCCAGTGAATTCATGACGATAGCTATATATTTTGTAGCTTGTTGCGCTTTGTATACAGGCGTTGAAGGCGGTTTTTCTTATGACAATCAAAGTGATAAACCCAGCAGACGCTGTTGCAGGTCAATATCCTGGGCCAGCGCGGCCATGCTGCCCGCGTGCACCACCCGGCCATCGTCCATCACCGCCACGGTGTCACCCAGACGCTGGGCGAAGCTGAGGTTTTGCTCCACCAGCAAGATGGTGGCACCGCTTTCTTTCAGTTGTTGAAAGGCGCCGATCATGTTGTTGATGATGGCCGGGGCCAGGCCCTTGCTGGGTTCCTCGACGATCAGCAGATCGCGCGGCTCGACGATGGCGCGGGCCACCGCCAGCATCTGTTTTTGCCCGCCAGAGAGCTTGCCTGCCGGGTGGTTCCAGAACTTCTCCACGGCCGGAAAAAGCTGAAAAATCCATTGCAGCCGGGCTTGGTCGATTTGCGAGGTGGCGCGTGCGCTGCGGGCGGCCAGCAGCATGTTTTCCTTTACCGTCAGATCGGCAAAGATGCCCATGTTTTCGGGCACGTAGGCGATGCCAAGCTCGGCAATTTGTGGCGTGTGTTTCTTGGTGACATCTTGCCCGTTGAAGCTGATGCGGCCCTGCGACGCCTGCCACAGACCCATGATGGTGCGCAGCGTGGTGGTTTTGCCCGCGCCGTTGCGCCCCAGCAGCATGGTGAGCTGCCCCCGTGGTACTTGCAGACTGACGCCGTGCAGGATGTGGTAGGCACCGATGTGGGTGTGTACGCCGTCCAGTTGGAGTGCGATATCGCTCATGTGAGCACCTCATCTTTTGAATCGGCGCTGACGCCCAGGTAAGCTTCTTGAACGACCGGCGAAGCAATCACTTCGGCCTGTTCGCCGTCGGCCACCAGCGTGCCGTTGGTCAGCACGATGATGCGGTCGGCCAGCTCGCGCACCACGTCCATTTTGTGCTCGACCAGCAAAATGGTTTTGGTTTTGTCGTTCTTGAGCTGACGGATCAGATTCAGAATCACCGGTGCTTCGTCGTGGCTCATGCCCGCCGTTGGTTCGTCGAACATGTAGACCTGCGGATCAAGCGCCATCAACAGCGCCACTTCCAGTTTGCGTTGATCGCCGTGCGGCAGGCTGGCCACTGGCATGGCCTGCTGGGCGGTCATGGACACCGAATCGAGGACAGACAGCGCACGCTGCGTCAAACGCGGGTGGTCGCTCCAGATGCTGGAGAGTCGAAGACCGCGCCGGTGCGGGCCATCCAGCGTAGCCTGCACGGCCAGGCGCACGTTTTCCAGCACCGACAGGCTGGGAAACAGGTTGGTGAGCTGAAACGCCCTTCCTAAGCCCGCGCGCGTGCGCAAGGCGGGCGACAGCGTTGACAAATCTTTGCCGTTCAGCCGCACACGGCCTGCGGTGGCTTTGAGCTGACCGGAAATCAGGTTGAAATACGTCGTCTTGCCCGCGCCATTGGGGCCGACGATGGCTGTCAGCGTGCCCGGCTGAAAAGCGCACGTGACCGCGTTGACGGCCACGTGGCCACCAAAGCGGATGGTGAGGTCTTGCGTTTCAAGCATCAGAAGCGGTTTGTCTTGTGGGGGCGATAGCGCGCAAGGGTTTGGGCAACCTCAGCCGCGAACGGATCAATGACGGAAGCCTGTCGGCACCGTTGGCGCAGGCTCGCACATCTCAACCAAAGATTGCGGCAGCAAGCCATCCCAGTGGCATCGCTTCCCCGTCCGAAAGAGAGTCGAGGAAGGCGCGTTAGCGCCACAGGGGGCCAGCGCTTTTCAGCGCTTGTTTTTCACTGGAACATTCATTTCCTCAGGCTTGATTTCGCGCACCAGCTCAGGCACGCCCCAGGCAAAGGCTGGGTCGTTCTTGATGCGGAAGTGATACATGCTTTGCATGGCCTGATGGTCTTGCTGGCGGAAGGTCATCTTGCCCTTGGGCGTGTCGAAGCTCATGCCTTCCATGGCCCGGATGAGTTTGTTGGTGCTGGTGTCGCCGCCGGTGGCCTTGAGCGCGGTGACCAGTGCCATCGCCGCCGAGAAACCGCCTGCGGTAAAAAAGTCAGGTGGCTGCTTGAATTCTTTGTAGTGCGCCGACACCAGGGCTTCGTTGACCGGGTTTTTGGGGATGCCGAAGTAGTAGTAGGTGGCCCCTTCCATGCCGGGGAAGTTCTTGTACGCGGACATGGCGGGCAGGATGTTGCCGCCAGTGAACACGTCGATGCCATAGCGCTTTTTCAAATCCTGCGCGGCCAGCGCGTTGAAAGGCGGCGTGCCACCGGCCCAGATGACTTCAATGGCCTTTTGGCCCGGCTTGTCTTTCAGCGCATCGACCACACGCTGGATGCCTGCGGTGAAGTCGGTGGTGTTTTGCGGCAGGTATTCCTCGTGCACGATTTTGGCGTGCTTGAGGGCCGACTTGAACGCCTTGACGCCATCGCGGCCAAAGGCGTAGTCCTGCGCCAGCGTGGCCACTTGCACGCCGTCCTTGTCCATGGCCACGGCGTTGCTGATGGCGTCCTGGCTGCTGTTGCGGCCGGTGCGGAAGATGTACTTGTTCCACTTGTCGCCGGTGATGGAGTCGGCCACGGCAGGTTCGACCAACAAAATTTTCTTGTATTCCTCGGCCACCGGCAGCATGGCCAGCGCCACGCCCGACGAGGTGGGGCCGACGGCGATGTCGGCCTTGTCGTCGGCGTAGGCGGCGGCCAGCAGGCTTTTGCCCAGATCGGGCTTGCCTTGGTCGTCTTTTTCCAGCACGGTGATTTTTTTGCCATTCACGGCCATGGTGCCGCCGGTGGCGTAGGCCAGGCCCATCATCAGGCCAGTCTGGGTTTGTTTGCCATAGGCTTCCAACGGGCCGGTTTTGCTGTAGATGTGGGCGATCTTGATGTCGGATTGCGCCAGTGCGGGCAGGCTGAAGGTGGTGGCCAAAGCGGCCAGGGATGCGGCCAGGGCGATGGTGGAACGGCGTTGCATGGGTGCTGTCTCCTCAGGATGTGTATACGAAAGCAAACCTGGTGCATGCACAAGCCATGCCAAACGCTAAGTGCTTGATGGGACTGGATTAAAGCGATTTCCGGATACCCAGATGTCTAAAAAACAGACTGCTAAATTGCATTTATTTCAGACATTTGCCTGAAATTAAGTCAGGGTTTATACGAGGTGTTGTGCGTTCTGCACGCTGGCTCAGCCGCCCATACAGCGTGGCACGCGATACGCGCAGCAAGCGTGCGGTGGCCAGTTTGTTGCCGCCCGTGGCGTGCAGGGCCGCCTGGATGGCGCGCTGCTCCAGCTCGGCCACTTGTTCATCCAGCGGCCTGAGCAAGGCGCTGGCGTCGACAGGTGCAGGTGCGGGTGGCAAGACGGGCTGCACCTGCGCCAGGCCCGATTGGCGCAGCAGCGCTTCCATCTGCGCGGCACCCAGGCGGTCTGAGTCGGCGCGCAGCGCGGCTTGCTCCAGCACGTTGCGCAGCTCGCGGATGTTGCCGCGCCAGTGCTGCGCGGTCAGTAGGGCCACGGCCTGTGCATCCAACTCGGGCGGTGGGCTGCCGCGGTGGGCCATGTCTTCGCCCAGCACTTCGATCAGCGCCGGGATGTCGCTGCGGCGCTCGCGCAGCGGCGGCACACGCACAGGCAGTACGTTCAGGCGGTAATACAGGTCTTCGCGAAAGCGTCCTTCGCGCACCAGCGCAGGCAAATCGCGGCTGGTGGCGGCGATGATGCGGGCATCAAACGGCACCAGCCGGTTGCTGCCCAGCAGCTCGATCTCGCCTTCTTGCAGCGCGCGCAGCAGCTTGGCCTGCATGCCCAGGGGCATGTCGCCAATTTCGTCCAGAAACAAGGTGCCGCCATCGGCCAGTTTGAATTTGCCGATGCGCCCTTTGCGGTCAGCGCCGGTGAACGCGCCGGGGGCCACACCAAAGAACTCGGCCTCCAGCAGCGTGTCGGGCACGGCCGCAATGTTGACGCTGACAAACGGCCCGCCCGCCCGCGGCGAGGCGGCGTGAATGCCTTGGGCCAGCAGCTCTTTGCCGGTGCCGGTTTCGCCCAGCAGCAGCACCGGGCTGTGTGATTGCGCGGCGCGCCGCGCCTGGCGCTTGACTTCAACCGCAGGTGTGCTGGAGCCAATAAAGCTTGCAAATGTATAGCGTGTAGTGCGCTTGTTGTATACGTTGGAGGCATTTTTGATCGCCAATTCACGACGAGCATCGTCCAGCTCTTGCTGTAATTGTGCGAACTTGCCAATCAGCGGTTGCAGCGTGGTGGCGGGCTGGTCAAACAGCACGATGCCCAGCGCGCCGATGACCTCGCCCTGCGCATCGCGCAGTGGAATGCGGCTGACCACGAAGGTGCCCGCGCGGTTGCTCAGCAGGTCAATCAAAATCGGCTTGCCGGTGCGCAGCACCTGGTGCATTTGCGTGTTTTGCACCACGCTGGCCACTGGCTGGCCGACAAAATCTTCTTCACGTTCAAAACCCAGCGCGGGCAGAAAGCGCCGGTACTGGTCATTGATCCACACCACCCGCGCCTGGCGATCCACCAGCAGCATGCCTTCGCTGGCACTGGCGAACAGATCGAACATGCTGCGCGCGGCCAGCTCCAGGATGCTGGTGGCGTCGCTGGGCAAACTGGAAGCTGAGGGCGGGGAGGAGGGCAGCGCCATGCCCGGAATGTTAGCGCGCGGGTAAAGGCACAATCGTTATCCAAAAAAAGACAGCCACAAAGCAACACCCACATGGCAACTTCACTGCAACGGCAACGCATCGACAAATGGTTGTGGGCCGCGCGCTTTTACAAAACACGCGCGCTGGCCGTGCAAGCCATTGAGCGCGGGCGCGTGCTGCTGGCGGGGCAAGCCATGAAGCCCGCGCGCGAAGTCAAGTCTGGCGACGTGATCGAAGTACACCAACCGCAGATGCAGCGCACGGTGATCGTGCGCGGCCTGAGCGCTCAGCGCGGCCCAGCCCCTGTGGCCGAACAGCTTTATGAAGAAACACCAGAGAGTGTGGTCGCACGTGAGCAGGCTGCTGCCCGGCAGCGTTTGGCACCCGAACCCGCGCACACTATTGACCATGGGCGGCCCACCAAGCGTGACCGCCGTGACATCGACCGCACCCGGCGCGACTGGGGAAGCGGCGGTGACTGGGACGAACGCTGGAGCGCCCAGCTTCCACGGAATGAATGAGCCGTGCGGAAACCCGATTTTGCTTCCTTTTCAATAGCTAATGACGCTTTGTATAAAAGAGTTGCAGCCATAAAAGACTATAAATAATGAGCATGGATGTTCCTTCCCTACTGCCCCTGGATCAACGTATCCGCCTGGCCGAAGGCGAGCGCCTGACCACCCCGATGTCCGCTGCGGCGGGCGCAGCCGGTGAATTGGTTTGGCACCGCTGGCGGCCCGCGCTTGAAGCACACACAGACGATGCACCGCCGCTGGTGCTGTTTCACGGCGGCAGCGGCAGTTGGACGCACTGGGTGCAAAACATCGCCCCTTTGCTGGACGCAGGCCGCACTGTGCTGGCCGCCGACTTGCCAGGCTTTGGCCAATCCAGCCTGCCTGCGGCAGGCAGCGATGCCGATGCCATAGCCCCGGTGCTGGCCGATAGTCTGCGGCAGTTGCTGCAAGGCGAACGCTGCGATTTGGTGGGCTTTTCGTTTGGCGGCCTGACGGCCGGGTTGATGCTGGCGGATGCGCCAGATCTGGCGCACCGCTTGGTGCTGGTGGGCGCACCCGCCATGGGCGTGGTGCCGGGCAGGCAGTTCGAGCTGAAAGCCTGGCGGCACCTGAAAAGCGCGGCTGAGCAAGAGGCCATCCACCGCCACAACCTGGGCGTGCTGATGCTGCACGACCATGACTTGATCGACGGTCTGGCGCTGGAGGTGCACATTGCCAATGTGCTGCGTGACCGTGCGCCGCGCCGCCGACTGGCGCACACCGACATTTTGGCGCGCACGCTGCCGTGCGTGCGCTGCCCGGTGCACGCGATCTATGGCGAGCACGACGCCATTTACCGCCACTACGTGCACCAGCTTGAAGACGCCTTTGCCACCAGCGCGCCCGACTTTCGCGGCATGCAGCTCATCGCTGGTGCCGGGCACTGGGTGCAGTTTGAAGCGCCTGATGCGTTTGATGCGGCGCTGCTGCGCGCCTTGAACGCGCCTTGATGGCGGGCTGTATACGCCAACCGCGCGCTGGCACAATTTGCCGCCATGAACAGGCCGCCCCGCAAGCCCATCAACAGCCGTTTTTTGCGCACCCTGGTGGGCTACAACGCACGCCGTGCATCGCTGCAAATCATGGGTGTGTTTATCCAGCGCATGGCCCCGCTGGATTTGCGGCCAGTGGATTTTTCAGTGCTGTGCCTGATCGGGCACAACCCCGGCATCACTTCGCGCGAAATTTGCCGTGAGCTGCATTTACTGGCCCCCAATCTGGTGCGGCTGCTGGCACGGCTGGATCAGCGCGCGCTGGTGCGGCGCCAGGCACACCCCGAAGATGGCCGTGCCGTGGGCCTGAGCCTGTCAGAGGGCGGACAAGCCCTGTTGGCGCAAGCCGAATGCGAGGTGGCTGCGCTGGAAGTGGACGTGACGGCCGATCTGTCGGATGCCGAGCGTGCGCAGCTCATCGCCTTGTTGCAGCGTGTGTACCGTTGAGGGCGCGCATAGTGCGCTTTGAACACGCTCTTGCCCCTTTATAGGTGAAGGTGATCGAAGCGGTTGCGGCCAATCGATGTGCGGTTTTCAAGGCGGTTGCACGCACGATCAACGGCTACTTTCGGGCGGATGGGGCTGCCTGAAAAACGCCCGCAACGCGGTGCTGAGTTCGGGAAACTCGGCCGCAAAGCGCTCAGGCTGCACAAAGTGCGCTTCGCAGGCCACGGCAAAGAATTCTTCCGGTGCGCTGGCCCCGTAAGCGTCCAGCCAGGGCGCGGGGGTGCCAAAGCGCTGGGCCGTGATGAGCTGCTCGCGAAAGCGTTCGTAAGCTGGTGCCCAGGTGCGCGCCCAGTGGCGGGCGGCTTCGCGCGGGCCGCGTGCACCCATGAATCCGCGCGGCAGCGGCGGTGCGCCATCGGCACCACCATCTTGCATGTCCATCTTGTGCACGAACTCGTGAATCACCACGCTGTAACCGGCGTGGGCGTCGCTGCCGGCTTGCTGCACGGCGGGCCAGCTCAGCATGACCGGGCCACGGTGCATGGCTTCGCCGGCCAAGACTTCGTCGTAGGCATGCACCACGCCCGCACCATCCATGACGTGCCTGCGCGCCACGGCGCTGCCCGGGTGCATGACGATGCCCACGAAGTCGTCGTACCAGTGCAGGGCGGTTGCGGGTGTGTCGGCGTCACCCAGATGCAGCAGCGGCAGGCAGGCTTGTGCGGCCACTGCCACGGCCATGGCATCGGTCACTTGCAGGCCGTGCACGCCGGTGAATTCCTTGCGGTCGAGAAAGTGGGTGGCAAGTTGCCGCAAACGTGCCTGCTCGGGGCTGCTCAGGCGCGCCAAAAAGGCGTAGTGCAGCAGCGTGGACAGCCATAGGCTGTCGGGAATAGGGCGGGGATCGCCGATGGCGCGACGCACCCACTTTGACAGCGTTTTCAGCATGGGCTGACAGGTGATGCGGCCACGCCAAGTCGTCGGATGGTGGCGTCCTGCGTATCGTTCATCTGGGCCAGTTGGGGCCGCGCTGGGTAAATGCAATACCGGGAAAATCCGGTGCGACAAGCGGATCAGGCTTGAGTGGGCGGCAGGCGCTGAAGGCCGCCTGCGGCAGCCAGTCGAAGCACTTCGGCGCGGCAGGTGGTGCCTGCCACGTGCCAGTCGCTCAACACCACCTGGGTGAGCGGGCGGGCCTGATCGTCAGCACCCAGCGCATGGTTGCCGGGGCGGTGGGTGTGGCCGTGGATGAGCGTGGTCGATTGGGCGTGCAGTAGCCACTGGCGCGCCAGATCGGTATCGGCGTCGGCATAGAAATTACCGCCTGCCTGCTGCGCTTCGCTTTGCTGGCGCATTTGCTGGCCGATGGCCTGGCGTTCGGGCAGGGTTTTGGACAGGATGGCCTGCCGCCACTGCGGCGTGCGCACCTGTTGACGAAACTGCTGGTAGGCCACGTCGCTGATGCACAACTGATCGCCGTGTGTAAGCAGCCAGCGTTGGCCTGCAAATTGCAGCACGGTGGGATCGGCCAGCGCTTGTGCGCCGCAACGGGCAAGTAAATCATTGCCCATCAGAAAGTCGCGGTTGCCCACCATCAGGTACACCGCCATGCGGGCGCTGGCGGCGTGCAGCAGATCGGCGCAATGCGCTTCAAAGCTGCCGGGCGTGGCGCTGTCGTCGCCAATCCAGACCTCGAACAAATCGCCCAGGATGAACAGCGCATCGGCTGCGGTGCGCGCCAGGTAGTCGGCCCAGGCGTTGACGGTGCCCGGCTCGTCCGGTTTGAGATGCAGGTCGGAAATGAAGTCCACTGTGCGCCATGGCGCAGGCGCATCCAGCGTGACAAAGGCAGGTGCGGTGGACACGGTTGTGCTGTGCGGTGGTTTATGCAACCACAACGGCCTTTTCGATCACCACATCGTCGCGCGGCACGTCATCATGAAAGCCTTTGCGCGCCGTGGGCACGGCCTTGATGGCGTCTACCACGTCCTGGCCGCTGACCACCTTGCCAAATACGGCGTAGCCCCAGCCTTGTGCGCTGGGAGCTTGGAAGTTGAGAAAGTCGTTGTTCACCACGTTGATGAAAAACTGCGCCGTGGCCGAATGCGGATCGCTGGTGCGGGCCATGGCGACGGTGTACTGATCGTTTTTCAGGCCGTTGTCGGCTTCGTTGCTGATGGGGTCCTGGGTGGGCTTTTGCTTCATGTCGGGGGTAAAGCCGCCGCCTTGGATCATGAAGTTTTTGATCACGCGGTGAAACACGGTGCCGTCGTAATGACCGTTTTGCACGTAGCTGAGAAAGTTGGCCACGCTTTTTGGGGCCTTGGCTTCGTCCAGCTCCAGCGTGATGACGCCGCGGTCTTTGATGTGCAGTTCTACTTTGGGGTTGCTCATGTTCAGTGAATGGGTGTTGTGGTTGGTTGGGTTGTGAGTGGCTGTTTTTCAGTGCGTGCGTCAGACGACGGTTGCCAGGTGGCGCTTACATGATTCTGGCCGATTCGATCACCACCATTTTTTGTGGCACATCGGTAGGGAACGGCCCGCCTTTGCCGGTGGGGGTGTTGCGAATTTTTTCGACCGTGTCCATGCCGCTGACGACTTTGCCGAACACGGTGTAGCCCATCAGTTGCGGGTGGTTTTCCACCTGCTTGCGGGGAATGTCCTTGTAGTTGCGGCCCTGGTAATCAAAGGTTACAGGGTCGCCGTCGGGCAGCGCCAGGGGGTCGAGCCGGGCGTTGTCGACCACGTTGATGAAAAATTGCGAGGTCGCCGAATGCGGATCGCTGGTGCGCGCCATGGACACCGTGCCGACGGTGTTTTTCAGGCCCTTGGCGGCGGCTTTGCGGCCTTCGTGGATGACCGAGGGACGAGTGTCTTTTTCTTTGTATGACTTGTCGTAGCCGCCGCCTTGCACCATGAAGTCTTTAATGACGCGGTGAAAGATGGTGCCGTCGTAGTGTTTGTCTTTCACGTACTGCAAAAAGTTTTCGACCGTCTTGGGGGCTTTATCGGGGTAGACCTCGATCACGAATTCGCCTTCGCTGGTGACGAATTTCACACGCGGATCGGCCGCGTGCGCGGGCAGGGCAGTGCCCAAAGCGGCGGCAGCGCCCAGACTGAGGGCCAGACGGGCCAGGGTTCGGCGATGAAGGGGCATATGGTCAATCACTCCTGAATAAAACAATCAATAAAAAATTTAGTGTGTGGCGGTTGCAGCAGAGTTCCTGGGCGGGCCAGGCGTGCGTCTGGGCTGACGTGACAAATTCAGGGACGAGACTGCGGCGCAGGGGCTGATGCCGGTGATGCCGCAGACGTTGGCGTAGATGGCGGTGTCGTGGGTGATGTCGACAAAGATGCCGTGGATGTTGCTGTGGCGTTGCGCAAAGCGTTGATTTTGGCCGCCAGACGGTGGTTTTTGGCGTCCAGCTTTTGCGCATGCTCAAAGGCTTGCAGGGCCAGGCGAGTTTGCACGTCGCCCAGGTTTTCCAGCGCGGTGGCGTAGTTCGGATGAATGCGCAGGGCTTCTTGCAGCTCTTGCCGGGCCTGATTGAGCTGACCACGGGCGGCGTGCAGCACGGCCAGATTGTTCCAGGGCTCGGCCAGCTCGGGGGTGTCGCGGGTCAGCTGCGTCAACAAGGCTTCGGCCTCGTCGGTGCGCTGCTGGCTGCTGAGCAGGTTGGCCTTGATGAAGCGCATTTGCGGATCGCCCGGATGCGCGGCGATGTACTGATCGGCACGCGCCAAGGCTTCGCTGGTTTTACCGGCGGTTTGCAGTTGTTGCACTTCGGCATAGTCGTCGGCCCATGCGGGTGCCCACACAGACAGGCTGGCGATCAGACAGGCAGCAGGAATCAGGTGGCGGCGAATGCAGGGGGCCAGCACGAAGAAGGGGTTCATCAACAGTCCATCAAGCCGAAAGACGCGCGCGCTGGGTTCATGTGCAAGGATATGCCAGCGGGGTGTCAGCAGGATGCCGACGAGGTGCCCTCAGGCGGGGCGCGTCATATACTGCGGGCCATTGTAGCCAAGCGGTTTGGGCCTCACAGAAGGGGCCATCAAAGCGGGTTGGCCGCTTGACCAGCAGCCTTGGACGGGTGTTTTTGTCTCATGGCCCAATCTGTCTCAATCATGCAGACAGACCGCTGCCTGATGAATGCGAACTTTGCTTTTTCATGACCTTGCGCATCTACAACACGCTGGCGCGTGCTCTGGTTGATTTTTCGCCCATCGAACCTGACCACGTGCGCATGTACGTGTGCGGCATCACGGTGTACGACCTGTGCCACATTGGCCATGCCAGGTCGGCCGTGGCTTTTGATGTGGCGCAGCGCTGGATGCAGGCCAGCGGCTACAAGGTCACCTTTGTGCGCAACATCACCGACATCGAGGACAAGATCATCCGCCGTGCGCTGGACAATGGCGAAACCATCCGCCAGTTGACTGACCGCATGATTGCCGAGATGTACCGCGACTTCGACGCCTTGGGCGTGCAACGCCCCACACACGATCCACGTGCCACTGACTACGTGCCGCAAATGCTGGACATCGTGGGCAAACTGCAAGCCAAGGGGCTGGCCTACCAGGCCAGCAACGGCGACGTGAATTACGCGGTGCGCCAGTTCGCAGGCTACGGCAAGCTGTCGGGCAAATCGCTGGACGAATTGCAAGCCGGTGAGCGCGTGGCGGTGGCCGCAGGCAAGGGCGATCCGCTCGATTTTGTGCTGTGGAAATCCGCCAAACCCACCGAACCTGAAGGTGCCAAGTGGGACAGTGCCTGGGGGCTGGGCCGCCCCGGCTGGCACATCGAATGCTCGGCCATGAGCTGCGCGCTGCTGGGCGATACCTTTGACATCCACGGCGGCGGGGCCGACTTGCAGTTTCCGCACCACGAAAACGAAATCGCCCAGAGCGAAGGGGCCAACGGCGTGCCGCTGGCCAAGGTGTGGATGCACAACGGCTTTGTCAATATCGACAACGAAAAGATGTCCAAGTCGCTGGGCAACTTCTTCACCATTCGCGAGGTGCTGCAAAAGTTTGACGCCGAGACGGTGCGTTTCTTTTTACTGCGCACCCACTACCGCAGCCCGCTGAATTACAGCGACGTTCATTTGCAGGATGCGCGGTCGGCGCTCAAACGTCTGTACACCGCTTTGGATGCGGTGGATGCGGTGGATGCGGTGATCGACTGGGGCAACCCCTTTGCGGCGCGCTTGAAGGCGGCGATGGACGAGGACTTTGGCACGCCCGAAGCGGTGGCCGTACTGTTCGATCTGGCCAGTGAGGTCAATCGCAGCCGTCGGCCGGAAGATGCGGGGCTGTTGCGCGCGTTGGGCGGTGTGCTGGGTGTGTTGCAAGGCGATCCGCAAACCTTTTTGCGGGCGGGCAACACGCTGGATGAAGCAGCGATTGCCGCACAGATCGAAGCCCGCGCTGTCGCCAAATCAACCAAAAACTTTGCCGAAGCCGACCGCATTCGCGCCGAACTGCTGGCCGCAGGCATCGTGCTGAAAGATTCACCGCAAGGCACCACCTGGGAGGCAGCGCAGTGATTCCCATTGCAAGCTTTTCCAGGCTTGGGCGCTGGTAAATATGGCGATGACAGCTATGAAAAAACAAGCCAACGAGAGCATCACGCCCGATTACTGGCCGCAGGCGTGCGCCCATCTGGCCAGACGTGATCGCGTGATGAAGCGCTTGATTCCACGCTTTGGCGATGCCCGGCTGGAGTCGCGCGGCGATGCGTTCGTGACCCTGGCGCGTGCCATCGTGGGGCAGCAAATTTCGGTCAAGGCGGCGCAGTCGGTGTGGAACAAATTCGAGGTGCTGCCCCGGCGCATGACGGCGGCCAGCGTGCTCAAACTGAAAGTGGACGACATGCGCGCAGCAGGGCTGTCGGTGCGCAAGGTGGAATACCTGGTCGATCTGGCGCTGCACTTCGACAGCGGGCGCATTCATGTGAAACAGTGGGAGTCGATGGACGATGAAGCCATCATTGCCGAGCTGGTGGCCATTCGTGGCATTGGCCGCTGGACGGCGGAGATGTTTCTCATGTTCCACCTGCTGCGCCCTGATGTGCTGCCGCTGGACGATGTGGGGCTGATCAATGGCATCAGCACCAACTATTTTTCGGGCGAGCCGGTCAGTCGCAGCGAAGCGCGCGAAGTGGCCGAAGGCTGGGCACCGTGGCGCAGCGTGGCCACCTGGTACATGTGGCGATCGCTGGAGCCTGCGCCGGTGGTGTATTAGGGTGCCCTCTGGGCGGCTGACGCCGCTTCCCCCTCTTGCTGCGCGAGGGGGTACCACTGGTGATCGGACAAACTCCGGCCACGGTGGTCGCTGGATTGGAACGCGGACTGCGGCGTGAAATTGGGGCAGATGCTTCCGGTAACATCAGCGGATATTTGGCATCCAAGGAGCCTATGTTGGCCAAACGGACATTTCTTGATTTTGAGCAGCCCATTGCCGAGCTTGAAAACAAGATCGAAGAACTGCGCTATGTGCAAACTGAAAGCGCGGTTGATATTTCTGAAGAAATCAACCAGCTGGACAAAAAAAGCCAGCAGCTCACCAAAGACATTTATTCCGACCTGACGCCGTGGCAAATCACCAAAATTGCGCGGCACCCGGAGCGTCCCTACACGCTGGATTACATCCGCGAGTGCGTCTCCGATTTTGTCGAGCTGCACGGCGACCGTCACTTTGCCGATGACCAGAGCATCGTGGCAGGTTTGGCGCGTTTTAACGGCAACGCCTGCATGGTGATTGGCCACCAAAAAGGCCGCGACACCAAGGAGCGCACCTTGCGCAACTTTGGCATGACCCGGCCCGAGGGCTACCGCAAGGCGCTGCGGCTGATGAAAACGGCAGAAAAGTTCAGGCTGCCGGTGTTCACTTTTGTGGACACGCCGGGCGCGTACCCTGGCATCGACGCCGAAGAGCGTGGCCAGTCAGAGGCCATTGGCCGCAACATCTACGAGATGGCGCAGCTCGAAGTGCCCATCATCAGCACCATCATTGGTGAAGGCGGCTCGGGCGGTGCGCTAGCCATTGCGGTGGCTGACCAGGTGGTGATGTTGCAGTATTCGATTTACTCGGTCATCAGCCCCGAGGGCTGCGCATCCATCTTGTGGAAGACCAGCGACAAGGCGCAGGAAGCCGCCGAGGCGCTGGGCATCACCGCCCACCGACTGAAGGCGTTGGGCGTGGTGGACAAAATCGTCAACGAACCTGTGGGCGGCGGCCACCGCGATCCGCGCCAGATGGCGGCTTTTTTGAAGCGCGCGCTGGGCGATGCCTGGCGTCAGGTGGCTGATCTGAAGGTCAAGGAGTTGCTCGATCGTCGCTACGAACGGCTGCAAAGCTACGGGCGGTTTAACGACACGAAAGAAAGAGCATCCCCCTGAGCGACTGACGCCGCTTGCCCCTTCTCTCGCTGTGCGGGAGGCGGCTGCTGCTGGTGGCCGGTGCAAGCCCGGCACGGCATTCGCTGATCTGGCCTGCTCTGCAGCCTTCTGATATGGGGTGCGACTTCAGTGGCTTACAGGGCGCACGCGCGTATTCACCTTGTTTTTCAGCGCGGCCATCAAATCAGGCGGCAGGAACTTGAAGGCCAGTTGCAGCAGCAGGTAGGCGATCAGGCCGTCGTCCAGCCAGCCCAGCACGGGAATCAGGTCAGACACCAGATCCACCGGGCTGACCACGTACAGCACCGCCAGCACCGTCACCAGCTTGGCCGACCAGGGCGCACGGGCGTCGCGCAGCACGGCCCAGGCCAGCAGCAATTCTTTGCGAAACAGGGCAAAGATTCGACCAAGCTTCCACATGGGGGCACCTCCTTCAAAAACTGGTGTGCAGCCACTGCGCCGCACCAACGCCTTTTATAACGTGGGGGCAGGGCGGGGGATGACAAGCGCGCAGGCATTGGCGGACATGGCATCCCGCACATGATCTGCCCGCGCTGGCCCGCCTGTGTGCCAACAGATCACGCTACGATGCGGTCAACATGGGTTTGCTGCCGCCATCATCGCCTTCATTGTCGCCATTGCCGACCAACGCGCCCGATCCTGCGCAGGCCCCGGCCTTGATGGATGCAGCCATGGCCGCGTTTGCCGCCCAGGCTCCTGCTTTGCCTCTGGCCGTGGCTTTGAGCGGTGGGGCCGATTCCACAGCGCTGCTGCTGGCGTGCGTCGAGCGCTGGCCGCAGCAAGTGGTGGCCTGGCATGTGCATCACGGTTTGCAAACTGCCGCCGATGACTTTGAGCGGCATTGCACCGATTTGTGCGCCCGTCTGAGCGTGCCTTTGCAGGTGCGCCGGGTGGATGCACGGCACGGCCCAGGCGAAAGCCCGGAAGCCGTGGCACGCCGTCATCGTTATGCATGCTTTGATGATCTGGCGGAATCAGGACAAGCGAAACAAGCCATCAAAACAGTGGTTTTGGCGCAGCATGCCGATGATCAGGCCGAAACGGTGCTGCTGGCCCTGTCGCGCGGGGCGGGCTTGCCCGGCCTGGCCGCCATGCCGGCGCGTTGGCAGCGCGGCGCGGTCAGTTACTGGCGGCCACTGCTCACGGTGCCCGGGCCTGCCATTCGCGCCTGGCTGCAAGCGCGGGGTGAAAAGTGGGTGGAAGACCCCAGCAATCAGGATCTGCGCTACACGCGCAACCGTATTCGTGCGTGTCTGTTGCCTGCGCTGGCTGAAGCGTTTCCGCAGTTTCGCGCGACCTTTGGCCGCAGCGCGGCGCACGCGGCGCAGGCGCACGACATCTTGAACGAGGTGGCCGCGGACGATCTGGGGCGCTGCGGCGTGCCGCCGCATATCAGCGCTTTGCAGGCGTTCACACCCGCTCGGCAAGCCAATGTGCTGCGTCACTGGCTGATAGCGCACCACGGGCAAGTACCCAGCAGCGCGCAATTGACCGCACTGCAAGTGCAGATCACCGCCTGCACCACGCGCGGGCACCGCATCCGGCTGAAAGTCGGCACCGGCTGGGTGGTGCGGCAAGGGAGTGTGCTGGCATGGATAGCGGCATCCGGTGACTAAAATACCGGGTTTTCCACAGTGCTGGAGCAGTACTGTGGTGTTTTGTTTTTCTTTTGACATGCCATGGCATTGATCGTCCACAAATACGGCGGCACGTCGATGGGCTCGACCGAGCGCATCGCCCAAGTCGCCAAACGCGTCGCCAAATGGGCGCGCGCAGGCCACCAGATGGTGGTGGTGCCCAGCGCCATGAGCGGCGAAACCAACCGCCTGCTTGGCCTGGCCAAGGAACTGGCACCTACCAAGCCGGGCACCAGCTACCTGCGCGAGCTGGACATGCTGGCCGCCACGGGCGAGCAAGCCTCGTCGGCGCTGCTGGCCATGGCCTTGCAGGCCGAGAACATGCCCGCCGTCAGCTACGCAGGCTGGCAGGTGCCCATCAAAACCAGCAACGCTTACACCAAGGCGCGCATCGACAGCATCGACGACCAGCGCGTGCGCGCCGATCTGACGGCGGGCCGGGTGGTCATCATCACCGGCTTTCAGGGCATTGACGCGGGCGGCAACATCACCACCTTGGGTCGAGGCGGCTCGGACACGTCTGCGGTGGCGGTGGCAGCGGCCCTCAAGGCCGACGAATGCCTGATCTTTACCGACGTGGACGGCGTGTACACCACCGACCCGCGCATCGTCCCCGAAGCGCGCCGCTTGCACACCGTCAGCTTTGAAGAAATGCTGGAAATGGCCAGCCTGGGCAGCAAGGTGCTGCAAATTCGCAGCGTGGAATTTGCAGGCAAATACAAGGTGCCCATGCGCGTGCTCTCCAGCTTCACGCCCTGGGACATCGACATCACCGAAGAAGCCCGCTCCGGCACCCTGATCACTTTCGAGGAAGACGACCAAATGGAACAAGCTGTTGTTTCCGGCATTGCCTTTAACCGCGACGAGGCCAAGATTTCTGTGCTGGGCGTGCCCGACAAGCCTGGCATTGCCTTTCAGATTCTGGGCGCTGTGGCCGACGCCAACATTGAGGTCGATGTCATCATTCAAAACCTCTCCAAGGACGGCAAGACCGACTTCAGCTTTACCGTGCACCGCAACGACTACGCGCGCGCGACCGATCTGCTCAAAGACAAGGTGGTGCCCGAGCTGGGTGCAACCAACGTGGTGGGCGATGACAAGATCTGCAAGGTCAGCATCGTGGGCATCGGCATGCGCAGCCACGTCGGTGTGGCCAGCAAAATGTTTCGCGTGCTGAGCGAGGAGGGCATCAACATCCAGATGATCTCCACCAGCGAAATCAAAACCTCGGTCGTCATCGACGAGAAATACATGGAGCTGGCCGTGCGTGCGCTGCACCGCGCGTTTGACCTCGATGCGTCGGCCACTGCCAAGGCTTGACCCCGAGGCGTGACAGGTTCACCGGGTTCGTGCATGAGCGCTTTTGATCCCCATTGCTCGGTGCCCATCGCGCTGGGCGAACGCAGTTACGCCATCCGCATCGGCAACCGGTTGCTGGCCGATGCGGCGGCCTACCAGGCAGTACCCAGCGGCGGGCAGGCGCTGATCGTTACCAACACCACCGTCGCGCCGCTGTACGCCGACAAGTTGGCGGGTGCGCTGCAATCGCGTCACGCCAGCGTGCAGACGCTGGTGCTGCCCGATGGCGAGAAGTACAAAACCTGGGAAACGCTGAACCTGATCTTTGACCAGTTGCTGGGCCAGGGTGCTGACCGTAAAACCACGCTCTACGCCCTAGGCGGCGGGGTGGTGGGCGACATGACCGGCTTTGCCGCCGCCTGCTATATGCGGGGCGTGCCTTTCGTGCAGGTGCCGACCACGCTGCTGGCGCAGGTGGATTCGTCGGTGGGCGGCAAAACCGCCATCAACCACCCGCTGGGCAAGAACATGATTGGCGCGTTCTATCAGCCGCTGGCGGTGGTGTGCGATCTGGATGCGCTGCGCACTCTGCCTGCGCGCGAGCTGTCGGCCGGGCTGGCCGAGGTCATCAAATATGGGCCGATTGCCGACATGGCCTTTTTTGCATGGCTGGAAGCGCACGTGGACGCCCTGCGCGCCTGCGATACCAAGGCGCTGGCCCATGCGGTGCAGCGCAGTTGCGAGATCAAGGCCGAGGTGGTGGGTCAGGACGAGCGCGAAGCTGGCCTGCGCGCCATCCTCAACTTTGGCCACACCTTTGGCCACGCCATCGAAGCGGGCATGGGCTACGGCACTTGGCTGCACGGCGAAGGCGTCGGTGCGGGCATGGTGATGGCCGCAGAGCTGTCGCACGCATTGGGTCTGGTGGATGCGGCTTTTGTGCAGCGCCTGAGGCGTCTTATTGAGCGCGCTGGCTTGCCCACGCGCGGCGCGGTGATCGACTCGGCCGACAATGCCGGGCGTTACCTGCAACTGATGCGGGTGGACAAAAAAGCCGAAGGCGGCGAGATTCGCTTTGTCGTCATCGATGGGCCAGGCCGCGCCGTGGTGCGCCGCGCGCCCGATGAGCTTGTGCGGCAGGTGATTGAAAAGTGCTGTGTGTGAAGCAACAGTGCACCGCCTGAGCCGCCGTCCCCCTCTTGCTGTGCGAGGGGGACAACGCTGATGCCGGGACGCAGGTCCGGGCATGGCCTGCTCCGCAGCCAGCCAATCTTTGAAGTTGGGGCGGTGATGCGCGTTGTTTGATATTGTTTTGATAGGTGCTTGCGCTTTTGGGCAACGCGCTGAAACCTGATTTGATGCATAAAACCGGTGGATTGGCCCCCTATGCCAGCAACCCCGCCCAGTCGCGTGGCCGCTGCTACGCCACTGTGCCCGCGCCCACGCGCAACGAATTTCAGCGCGATCGCGATCGCATCGTTCATTCCACCGCCTTTCGCCGCTTGGTTTACAAAACCCAGGTATTTCTCAATCACGAAGGCGATTTGTTCCGCACCCGGCTGACGCATTCGCTGGAGGTGGCACAACTGGCGCGCTCGATGGCGCGCTCGCTGGGCCTGCACGAAGACCTGACCGAAGCCATTGCCCTGGCGCACGATCTGGGCCACACGCCGTTTGGCCATGCTGGGCAAGATGCGCTGGGCGAATGCATGGCCGGGCACGGCGGTTTTGAGCACAACCTGCAAAGCTTGCGTGTGGTGGACGCGCTGGAACACCGCTACCCCGATCACGACGGCCTGAACCTGACATTTGAAACGCGCGAGGGCATTCTCAAGCACTGCGCACCGGTCAACGCCCGCTTGCTCGAAGCGGCTGAGCCGGGTGGCGTGGCATGCCGCTTTATCGACGGCACGCAGCCCAGTCTGGAAGCGCAACTGGCCAATCTGGCCGACGAGATTGCCTATAACGCGCACGACATTGACGACGGTGTGCGCTCGGGCCTGCTCACGCTGGAACAAGTCGCGCAGGTGCCGCTGTTTGCGCGCTTTCAGGCCGAAGCACTGGCTGGGCATCCGTCGCTGGCCGGGCGACGGCTGCTGTACGAAACCATTCGCCGCATGCTGTCGGCCCAGGTGTACGACGTCATCGCGGCCACTCAGCAGGCGCTGGACGCCGCTACGCCTGTCAGCGCCGACGCCGCGCGCCGCGCCGCACCGCTGGTGCGCTTTGGGGCCGAGATGCGGGCGCAACTGGTGCAGCTCAAACGTTTTTTGCTGGCCAACCTGTACCGCCACCCGCAGGTGCTGCACAACACCCGCCAGGGCCAGCAGGCGGTGCGCGAATTGTTTGCAGCCTATCTGGCGCGGCCCAGCGAGTTGCGCCCCAGCTTTGTCCGCCGCCCCGACCGCGAGCGCGCCGTGGCCGACTACATCGCGGGCATGACCGACCGCTTTGCCCTGCGCGAGCATGAACGGCTGACCGGGCAGCGCCTGCTGGCATGAGCGCTGCCGCGCCAGCGCAGGAGCGCGCCTTTGTCGTCATCCTGCTGGCGGGCATCAGCGCCGCGCTGCACGTGGGCAAACTGCCTCCGGCGCTGCCGGTGCTGCAGCAGGAGCTGGGCATCACATGGGTGCAGGCGGGCTTTTTGCTGTCGCTGGTGCAAGGCGCGTCGATGCTGCTTGGGCTGGTGGCTGGGCTGCTGGCTGATGGGCTGGGCTTGCGCCGCTGCATGATGGCGGGGCTGGTGTTGCTGGCTGTTGCCGGTGCGGCCGGTGGTTTGGTGCACAGTGCTGCCGCCTTGCTGGTGCTGCGGGGGCTGGAAGGGGTGGGTTTTTTGCTGGTGACGGTGCCCGCGCCGTCCCTGGTGCGTCGCACGGCGCTGGCGGCGCAGGCCACGCGACGGCTGGGCGTATGGGGCGCTTTCATGCCAGTGGGCACAGCGACTGCGTTGTTACTGGGGCCGTTGGTCATCGCGGTGCTGGGCTGGCCTGCCTGGTGGTGGTTGGCAGCCGGTTTTTCTGCCGCCATGACGTATGCCGTGGCGCGCATGGTGCCTGCGGATGTGCCGTTTGTGGAGGTGTCACCTGCGGCGGCAGGGCATGGCGCGCAGCCCCAAGCCGCGCCTTGGCCGCAGCGGCTGGCCACCACGCTAAGCGCCAGCGGGCCGTGGCTGCTGGCGCTGGCGTTTGCGGTGTATTCGGCGCAGTGGCTGGCGGTGATTGGCTTTTTACCTTCGCTGTACCAACAATCGGGCTGGGGTGGTGCGCTGGGCGCGGTGCTGACGGCATTGGTGGCGGGCATCAACATGGTGGGCAACGTGGGTGCAGGCAGGTTGCTGCAACGCGGCGTGCCGCCGCAATGGCTGCTGTGGATGGGTTATGCGGCCATGGCGTTGGGGACTTTCCTGGCTTTTTCTGCGGTAACGGCAGACAGCCCGGTGTGGCGTTACGGCGGGGCGCTGTTGTTTTCGGCGCTGGGCGGGTTGATTCCGGGTACTTTGTTTGCACAAGCGCCGCGCCTGGCTCCCAGCGAGCAAACCATTGCCACCACCGTAGGCTGGATGCAGCAGTGGTCGGGCATTGGCCAGTTTGCCGGGCCGCCGCTGGTGGCCTGGGTGGCTGCGCAGGCCGAGGGCTGGCAGTGGAGCTGGATGGTGACCGGCACCTGCTGCGTGGCCGGGGCGGTGCTGGCCGGATTAATGGCGCGCCACTTGCGCGCAGACCCCGTTGGTGGCCACCAGTGATTGTGGTGTGATTGCAGTGCGAGTGCGGTGTAATTGCGGTATGACCAAGTTGAACGCTGCTGACCTGCACGCTACCGCCATGGCCGACACCCGCCGCTGGCTGGAGCGCGCGGTGATCGGCCTGAACCTGTGCCCGTTTGCCAAGGCTCCGCACGTCAAAGGGCAAGTCCACTACGCCGTGAGCGATGCCACGGATGAGGTGGCGCTGCTGGTCGATCTGCGCACCGAGTTGCAGGCGCTGGCTCAGGCCGATGCGGCCCAGCGTGAAACCACGCTGCTGATCGCCCCCAGGCTGTGGCCCGATTTTCTGGACATGCATTTCTTTTTACCCCAGGCGGACGCTGAACTGGCCGCGCTGGACTTGCAAGGCGTGCTGCAAATTGCGCCGTTTCACCCGCGCTTTCAGTTTGCCGGCACGGATGAGGGCGACATCAGCAACGCCACCAACCGAGCGCCGTATCCCACGCTGCACCTGATTCGCGAAGCCAGTATCGACCGCGCCGTGGCTGCTTTCCCTGAGGCAGAGATGATTTATGAGGCCAACATCGCCACGCTGGAAAAACTGGGTGAACAAGGTTGGCAGGCGCTGGATGTGGGGCCATCGGATGTTTGTTACAAGCAGGGCGCTGAGTAGATAGAATGGGTGAAAACCCTGTAAAGCCGCAGCTTGGACTGGCGGCTTGTTTGTTGTGCCAGTGACTGCATCACCTTCATCATCATCCACACCGGCAAGTGATTTGCTGGTGGCTTTGCGCGACGTGACGTTCGGCTACGGCGAACGTCCGGTGCTGGACGGGCTGTCGCTGGTAGTGCCCAAGGGGAAGGTCACGGCATTAATGGGCGCATCCGGTGGCGGCAAGACCACGGTGCTGCGGCTGATTGGCGGGCAATGCCGCGCGCAGTCGGGGCAGGTGCTGCTGTCTGGGCAGGACGTGGGGGCTATGTCCCAGGCGCAGTTGTATGCCGCGCGCAGGCGCATGGGCATGCTGTTCCAGTTTGGGGCGCTGTTCACCGATTTGTCGGTGTTCGAGAACGTGGCTTTCCCCTTGCGCGAGCACACCCGGCTGCCGCCAGCGCTGATTCGCGACATTGTGCTGATGAAGCTCGATGCGGTGGGTTTGCGCGGCGCGCGTGATTTGATGCCATCTGAAATTTCAGGCGGTATGGCGCGCCGGGTGGCCCTGGCGCGCGCGATTGCGCTGGACCCTGAACTGGTGATGTACGACGAGCCGTTTGCCGGGCTTGACCCGATTTCGCTGGGCACGGCGGCGTCGCTGATCCGTCAGTTGAACGACGCACTGGGCGTGACCAGTATTTTGGTGTCGCACGACGTGCACGAGACACTGACCATTGCCGATCATGTGGTGATTCTGGCGCATGGCAAGGTGGCGATGGCGGGCACGCCCGCCGAGGTGCGCGCCTGCACCGACCCGCTGGTGCAGCAGTTCATTGGCATGGCGGTGGAAGGGCCGGTGCGTTTTCACTACCCTGGCCCGTCGGTCGAGCAGGATTTTGGCGTGGGAGCGCGGTCATGAGCTGGTGGCGTCCGTCAGACGTGGGCCATGCCGTGCGCACCGGGCTGGCTGATATTGGTTATGCCGCGCGGTTTTTCGTGCAACTGGTGCGCCTGTTCGGGCCGACGTTCCGGCGCTTTGCGCTGGTGCGCGACCAGATTCATTTTTTGGGCAACTATTCGCTGGCGGTGATTGCGGTGTCGGGCCTGTTTGTGGGCTTTGTGCTGGGCTTGCAGGGGTTCAACATTCTGGACCGGTACGGCTCGTCGGCGGCAGTGGGCATGATGGTGGCACTGTCGCTGCTGCGCGAGCTGGGGCCGGTGATTACGGCGCTGCTGTACGCGGGCCGCGCGGGCACGTCGTTGACGGCTGAAATTGGCTTGATGAAAGCGGGCGAGCAGTTATCGGCCATGGAAATGATGGCGATCGACCCAGTGCAGCGTGTGGTGGCCCCGCGCTTTTGGGCCGGGGTGATCACGGTGCCGTTGCTGACGGCGGTGTTCAGCGCCGTGGGTGTACTGGGGGGCTGGATTGTGGCGGTGCCGCTGATTGGCGTCGATCCTGGCGCGTTCTGGAGCCAGATGCAGTCCAGCGTGGACTGGTGGGCCGATTTGGGCAATGGCGTCATCAAAAGCGTGGTGTTTGGCGTGGCGGTGACGTTTGTGGCGCTGTTGCAAGGCTATCGGGCCAAGCCCACAGCGGATGGGGTGGCCAAGGCCACCACGCGCACGGTGGTGGTGGCTTCGCTGATGGTGCTGGGGCTGGACTTTTTGCTCACGGCATTGATGTTCGCCAGTTAAGGCGAAGGAGAAAACGCGTATGGGACGATCCAAAAACGACGTCTGGGTAGGGCTGTTTGTGATGCTGGGCGTGGCGGCACTGGCATTTTTGGCCTTGCAGTCGGCCAATTTGCTGTCGCTGAATTTTCAGAACACTTACCGGATTACGGCCAACTTCGACAATATTGGAGGCTTAAAGCCCAAAGCAGCCGTGCGCAGCGCGGGTGTGGTGGTGGGCCGTGTGGCGGACATTGGCTTTGACGAAGAGCGCTTTCAGGCCAAGATTGCCATCGATATGGAGACGCGCTACCAGTTTCCCAAAGACAGTAGTCTGAAAGTGCTGACCAGTGGTTTGCTGGGCGACCAGTACATCGGTATAGAGCCGGGGGCCGAAGACGAAAACTGGGCTGCCGGTGATAATGTGAGCCGTACGCAGTCAGCGGTGGTGCTGGAAAACCTGATCAGCCAGTTTTTGTTCAACACCGCCGCCAGTGATCCGGGCAGCAAGTAAGGGCTATGGCGAAATCAAAATGCCAGACAAAAAAACCAGTCAAGTGCTGGTGAAAAAAGAATATTTATGAAGTTTTTATCCATCATTTCATGGCGCCGGGCGGCGGTGACTCTGGGTGCTGTGGCACTGGCGGCGCTGACGGGATGCGCCACGGTGCAATCGCCCGATCCGCGTGATCCGTGGGAGTCGGTCAACCGGACGGTGTTCGAGTTCAACGACGGCGTGGACAAGGTGGTGCTCAAGCCTGTGGCCACGGTCTATCAGGATGTGGTGCCTAGCATGGTGCGCACTGGCGTGGGCAACTTTTTTGGCAACATGGCCGATGCGTGGTCGCTGGTCAACAATGTATTGCAGGCCAAGCCAGAGGCGGCGCTCAGCTCGTTCTGGCGTGTCGCCATCAACACCACCATGGGCCTGGGCGGCGTGCTGGATCCGGCCAGCGAGATGCGGCTGGAAAAGCAGCGCGAAGATTTTGGTCAGACCCTGGGTTACTGGGGCGTGCCCGCGGGGCCTTACGTGGTGCTGCCGTTTCTGGGGTCGTTCACGTTGCGTGATGCAGCGGCTTTGCCGGTGGATTGGTATGGCTACCCTTTGAGCCAGATGAATGACAAAGGCTGGATGTACGGGCTAACCGCTTTGGGCATCGTGGATGTGCGGGCGCGCTTTCTGGAGGCGGGTGACTTGCTGGACGCGGCCGCGCTCGACCCCTACACCTTGCGGCGCGAAGCGCATTTGCAGCGGCGTGTGCACCGGGTAGATGACGACAGTTCGGCGACGCCAGAAGAGCGCTACGACCTGGATCCACCGCCGACGGCCCCTTTTGCACCGGGCAGTTCCAGGCGCGAGCCGTAACGTAACGCAGACGTAACGCAGCAAGTGGCTGGCTGGCATTTTCACGGCGTGTGCCGTGCCCAGTGCTACGCACAGTTACACCTGCCAAGTCACACCCGCAACACAATGACCCGCAAGTTGCCGCCTGCTGCGGGAACCTGCGGGCCTTGGCAAAATCTATAACGCTTCAGATGGAATGTCTCCATCAGGGAATGAATACTTATGAGTCAGTTGAATCGTCGCACGTTTGTTTCTACCGTCGTGTCCAGCGTATTTGCTATGGGGGCATTGGGCATGTCTGCGCCCGGATGGGCCGCCGATGAAGCGCCGGATGCGCTGATCCAGCGCCTGTCCAACGAGGTGTTACAAACCGCCCGTACCGATCAGCAGGTGCAAGGCGGCGACATTCAGCACATGATGACGTTGGTGGACGCCAAAATCATGCCGTATGTGAATTTCACGCGCATGACCGCCGCCACCACCGGCCCGGCATGGCGGCGTGCCACGGCGGATCAACGTCAACAATTGCAACAAGAGTTCAAAACGCTGCTGGTGCGCACCTATGCAGGCGCGCTCCGGCGGGCGTCTGATCAGACCATTGAGGTACGCCCCATGCGCGGCGGTGCTGGTGACAAAGAGGTGCTGGTGCGCACACTGGTCAAAGGCCGGGGTGATCCGGTGCAGATCGACTACCGCATGGAAAAAACCAGTGGCCAGAGTGCAGGCTGGAAGATTTACGACATGAACGTGATGGGCGTGTGGCTGGTCGACACTTATCGTCCCCAGTTTGCCCAGCAAATCAATGCCTCGGGCATCGATGGGCTGATCAAGCTGCTGGAAGAACGCAACAAGGCCAATGCGGCCTGATGCGCTGACCTGAGGCCGAGCAAAGCTCCCTATGCTGGTGTTGCCTGCCGAGCTGACCCACCCACAGGCCGAAACCTGCCTGAACATGCTGCTGCAAGCGGCGCAGGCAGAAAAAACACCCGACATGCTGGTGGATGCCACGGCGCTGGCCCGGTTTGATTCGTCTGCGCTGGCCGTGCTGTTGGCGCTGCGACGCGAAAGCCTGCTGGATCGCAAAAGCTTTGCAGTGCGCGGCGTGCCAGCGCGCTTGCAAGATCTTGCCAAGCTGTACGGCATCGCCGATTTGCTGCACGCGCCCGAGATGGTAGGGCTGGCGGTAGATCAGGCGGCCGAAGTCAGCGCCTGAGTCCACCCTCCAGCCTGCGCCGGTCAGCACGCGGGCGGACAGAAAAGTAAAATAAGCGGCTTCATGCCCGCGATCTCTTTTCAGTCGGTGTCCAAGGTCTATCCGGCCTCTGGCAAACCCGGCTCCCAACCCTTCAAAGCCCTGGACGATGTCAATTTCGACATTCAGGCCGGTGAATTTTTTGGTTTGCTCGGCCCCAACGGTGCGGGTAAAACCACGCTAATTTCCATTCTGGCGGGGCTGGCGCGTGCCAGTTCGGGCCACGTCAAGGTGTACGGCCACGATGTGCAAACTGACTATGTGCAGGCGCGCCGTCATTTAGGTATCGTGCCGCAAGAGCTGGTGTTTGACCCGTTTTTCACGGTGCGCGAAGCCTTGGTGTTTCAGTCCGGTTACTTTGGGCTGCGCCACAACGACGCCTGGATTGATGAGCTGCTGACCGGTCTGGGCCTGGCCGACAAGGCACAAGCCAACATGCGCATGCTGTCCGGCGGCATGAAGCGCCGCGTGCTGGTGGCGCAGGCGCTGGTGCACAAGCCGCCGGTGATCGTGCTGGACGAACCCACCGCCGGGGTGGATGTGGAATTGCGCCAGACGCTGTGGCAGTTTGTGGCCGACCTCAACCGCAAGGGCCACACCGTGCTGCTGACCACGCATTACCTGGAAGAGGCCGAGGCGCTGTGCGACCGCATTGCCATGCTCAAGCGCGGGCGCGTGATTGCGCTGGAAAACACCAGCACGCTGCTCAATTCTGCGTCGTCCAGCGTGCTGCATTTCAAGACCGACCAGGCTCTGCCGCCTGCACTGGCCACGCTGGCGCGCGTGACGGGGCGCATTGTTGAATTGCCCGCCGACAGCCCGCAAGACATTGAAAGCCATCTGGCCGCGCTGCGCCAGGCCGGTGTGCAGGCCGAAAATGTCGAGATTCGCAAGGCCGACTTGGAAGACGTGTTCATTGCGCTGATGAACGCGCCATCGGCATCGAATTTCGGCACGCTGGAGGAAGCGGCATGAGCACGGCACCTTCATCTGCCACATCTTCACCACCATCGGTGACGCCGTTGCCGCCGCTGTCGCCGCGCTTGCAAGCGCCACAAGCGCCGGACGACGGCTGGAAGATGCTGCTGAAAAAAGAGGTGCTGCGCTTTTGGCGCGTGGCGCTGCAAACCATTGCCGCGCCAGTGCTGACTTCGGTGCTGTACCTGATGATTTTTGGTCACGTGCTCAGCGAGCGCGTGCAGGTTTACCCCGGCGTCACCTACGTGGCTTTTCTGGTGCCCGGTCTGGTGATGATGAGCGTGCTGCAAAACGCTTTTGCCAACAGCGCCTCCAGCCTGGTGCAAAGCAAGATCATGGGCAACCTGGTGTTCACGCTGCTCACGCCGTTGTCGGCCTGGCACTGGTTTGTGGCCTATGTCGGTGCAGCGGTGCTGCGTGGCCTGCTGGTGGGCGTGGGGGTGTACGTGGTGACGCTGTTGTATGCACCACCGCAAGCGGCTGCGCCGCTGTGGGTGGCGGTGTTTGCGCTGCTGGGCGCGGGCATGATGGCCGTGCTGGGCCTGCTGGCCGGACTGTGGGCCGACAAGTTTGACCAGATGGCGGTGTTTCAGAACTTCATCATCATGCCCGCCACGTTTTTGGCGGGGGTGTTTTATTCCATCCATTCGCTGCCCGCCGTGTGGCAAACCTTAAGCCATCTGAACCCGTTTTTTTACATGATCGACGGCTTTCGCTATGGCTTTTTTGGCGTCAGCGATGTCTCGCCCTGGCTCAGTCTGGCCGTAGCCGGTGGTTCTTTGCTGGCCGTGACGGGCTTGACGCTGCGCCTGTTGCACACCGGCTACAAGCTGCGCTATTGATTTTTGATGTGATTGTTTTATGACTGCTGAACAGATTCAAGCCCTGATTGCTGCGGGCCTGCCGTGCGAACACCTGACGGTGGAGGGCGATGGCCGCCACTGGTTTGCCACCATCGTCTCGCCCGAGTTCGAGGGCAAGCGCCTCATTGCGCGCCACCAGCGCGTGTACGCCACGCTGGGCGATCACCTGAAGACCGACGCCGTGCACGCCTTGTCGATGAAAACCTTCACGCCCGCTGAATGGGCTGCGGCCAGCTCTCAATAACTATCGATTTGATAGCGTATTGAGTAGATGGTTGTAACGTAAAAGCCGTTTTTAATTGTAAAACTGAGTTATGGACAAATTGCTGATCCGTGGTGGCCGTTCCTTGAACGGCGAGGTGTTGATCTCAGGAGCCAAGAACGCCGCGCTGCCCGAGATGTGCGCCACGCTGCTGACCGATGAGCAAGTCAGGCTCATCAACGTGCCGCGCCTGCAAGATGTGCGCACCATGCGCCGTCTGCTGGACCACATGGGCGTGCAGACCGAAACGCATGGTGAGCGCGGAGGTATCAGCTTTCACGCGGCCGATCCCATCACACCAGAAGCGCCTTATGAGCTGGTCAAGACCATGCGCGCTTCGGTGCTGGCGCTGGGGCCGTTACTGGCGCGCTTTGGCCGTGCCAGGGTGTCGCTGCCCGGCGGCTGCGCCATTGGCTCGCGTCCGGTCGATCAACACATCAAGGGCTTGCAGGCCATGGGGGCCGACATCGTGGTCGAGCATGGTTACATGGTGGCCAGCCTGCCTGAAGGGCAAACACGTCTGAAGGGCGCGCGCATCAGCACCGACATGGTCACCGTGACCGGCACCGAAAACTTTCTCATGGCCGCCTGCCTGGCCGAGGGCGAGACGGTGCTGGAAAACGCCGCGCAAGAACCCGAGATCGTGGATCTGGCCGAGATGCTCATCAAAATGGGCGCGCGCATTGAAGGGCAGGGCACCAGCCGCATTCGCATTCAGGGTGTGGAGCGCCTGCACGGCTGCACGCATCATGTGGTGGCTGATCGCATCGAGGCAGGCACTTTTTTATGCGCTGTGGCCGCCACTGGCGGCGACGTGGTGTTGCAACACGCCCGCGCCGATCATCTGGATGCGGTGATTGAAAAACTGACCGAAGCGGGCGTGCAGATTCAATCCGTGGACACGTCCGCTGCCGACGACGTTTGCGCCTTGCGCGTGCGCAGCGCCGGGGCGGCCGCGCTTGCGGCGCAAAGCTTTCGCACCACCGAATACCCTGGTTTTCCTACCGACATGCAGGCGCAGTTCATGGCGCTGAACTGCGTGGCCCAAGGCACCAGCATGGTGACCGAAACCATTTTTGAAAATCGCTTCATGCACGTCAACGAGCTGGTGCGTCTGGGCGCTGGCATCCACGTCGATGGCCGCAACGCCATGATCGACGGTGCGGCCAGGCTGTCGGGGGCCACCGTCATGGCCACCGATTTGCGCGCTTCGGCCAGCCTGGTCATTGCGGCCCTGGTGGCTGAAGGTGAAACGCTGGTCGACCGCATCTACCACCTTGATCGTGGTTACGACCAGATGGAAGAAAAACTGCGCGGCGTAGGGGCGGATATCGAGAGGATTTCGACATGATTACTCTGGCCCTGTCCAAAGGCCGCATCTTCGATGAAACCCTGCCGCTGTTGGCCGCTGCGGGTATCGAGGTGCTGGAAGACCCCGAAAAATCGCGCAAGCTGATATTGCCCACCAACCAGCCCGATGTGCGCGTGGTGCTGGTGCGCGCCTCTGACGTGCCCACCTATGTGGAATACGGCGGGGCCGATCTGGGCGTGACGGGTAAGGACGTGCTGATCGAGCACGGTGCGAATCAGGATGGCTCCTTTGGAAGCGTGGGTCTGTACCAGCCGCTGGACTTGCAAATCGCCAAATGCCACATGGCCGTGGCCGTACCCGCCGGGTTTGACTACCCCAGCGCCGTGCGGCAAGGCTCGCGCATCACCGTGGCCACCAAATACACCGCCATGGCACGCCAGTTTTTTGCTGAAAAAGGCGTGCACGTTGATTTGATCAAACTCTACGGCAGCATGGAGCTGGCTCCGCTCACTGGTTTGGCCGACGCCATTGTCGATCTGGTCAGCACCGGCAAGACGCTCAAGGCCAATCACCTGCTTGAGGTGGAACACATCATGGACATCAGCTCGCACCTGGTGGTCAATCAGGCCGCGTTGAAATTGAAAACTGCGCCGATTCGCCGCATCATCGACACCTTTGCTGCCGCCATTACAACGGTTTGAATACTATGAAATTCATAGCTTCTCCAGTACGCCTGTCAAGCTCTGAAGCTGATTTTGAAGCCAGATTTCAGGCCCGCCTGCATTGGAGCGCCGAGCAGGACGATGCGATCGAGCAGCGCGTGGCGAACATCCTGGCCGACGTGCGCCAGCGCGGCGATGCCGCAGTGCTGGAGTACACCGCGCGCTTTGATGGCCTGCAAACCGACCACATGGCCGCGCTGGAGCTGACCACCGCCGAGTTGCAAGCCGCTTTCGACAGCCTGCCGCCCGAGCAGCGCAGCGCGCTGGAGCAAGCCGCTGCCCGCGTACGGCGTTACCACGAATGGCAAAAAAGCCAGGGTGGCGAAACCGCCACCTACCGCGACGAGGACGGCACCCTGCTGGGTCAGAAAGTCACGCCGCTCGATCGGGTCGGCATCTACGTGCCCGGCGGCAAGGCCGCTTACCCCAGCAGCGTGCTGATGAACGCCATTCCGGCCCACGTGGCCGGTGTGGCTGAAATCATCATGGTGGTGCCGACGCCGAAAGGCGAACGCAACCCGCTGGTGCTGGCCGCCGCGCACGTGGCGGGCGTCACGCGCGCCTTCACCATCGGCGGCGCGCAAGCCGTGGCCGCACTGGCCTATGGCACCGCCATGATCCCGAAGGTGGACAAAATCACCGGCCCCGGCAATGCCTACGTGGCCAGCGCCAAGAAGCACGTGTTTGGCACCGTGGGCATCGACATGATTGCCGGCCCGTCTGAAATCCTGGTGCTGGCCGACGGCAGCACGCCGCCGGACTGGGTGGCGATGGATCTGTTCAGCCAGGCCGAGCATGACGAGTTGGCGCAAAGCATTTTGCTCAGCCCCGACGCTGCTTACATCGACCACGTGCAGGCTGAAATCGACCGCCTGCTGCCCACCATGGCGCGCGCCGAGATCATCGCCAAAAGCCTGACGGATCGCGGCGCGTTGATCCACACCCGCAGCATGCAAGAGGCGTGTGCCCTCAGCAACCGTATCGCACCCGAACACCTGGAAGTCAGCAGCCGCGAACCGCACCGCTGGGAGCCGCTGCTCAAACACGCTGGGGCCATCTTCCTCGGTGCCTACACCAGCGAAAGCCTGGGCGACTATTGCGCAGGCCCCAACCACGTGCTGCCCACCAGCGGCACGGCGCGTTTTTCAGGCCCCTTGAGCGTGTACGACTTTCAAAAACGCAGCAGCCTGATCGAGGTCAGCGCCGAAGGCGCGCAAAAACTCGGCCGCATTGCCAGTGTGCTGGCGCGCGGCGAGGGTTTGCAGGCGCATGCGGGCGCGGCTGAAATGCGGCTGAAGCGCTGAGGTGCGGCCACCAAAGTGCATCTCATCCGAGGGTTGACGTCGCACAATCGCTGCCAACTCGCGCTGCAATAATTTCGTGATGCACGAATTTCGTGTAAACTCAATTGAATGAAAAACGTCACCATTACCGTCAACGATGGCGTGCTTGAGTGGGCGCGCATCGAGGCCGCCAAGCGCGGCAGCAGCGTTTCGCGCATGGTTGGCGAGATGCTGGCCGAGAAGATGCGCCAGGACGATGCCTACGCGCAGGCCATGCGCGCAGCACTGCGCTTCGAGTCCTGGGGTGCCAGTGACGGGCCGTACCTGGGCCGCGACGAGTTGTATGAGCGCGCTCGTTTTCGTTGACACCAACGTCCACCTGTACGCGGTGGACGAGCGCGACGCTGCCAAACAAACGCAGGCGCGCGAGTGGCTGCGCTGGTGCTGGACTGAAGGAGCGGGCCGCATCAGCACCCAGGTGCTGAACGAGTTTTACAACAACGCCATCACCAAATTTCGCGCCACCATGCCGGTGCAGCAGGCGCGTGCGCAGGTGCGCAACCTGCGCCAGTGGCAGCCTCCGCACCTGGACACCTACACCATCGACGGTGCCTGGGCGTTGCAGGATCGTTATGCGCTCAGCTATTGGGACGCGCTGATCGTCTCCTCTGCCCAGCAGCAGGGCTGCAATGTGTTGTTGAGTGAGGATATGCAGCACCAACAGCACTTTGATGCGGTGCAGGTGCTCAACCCTTTCCTGGTGCGCCCTCAAGACTTGCCTGAATACCATGTCAGTTGAAGCCTTTATCCCCAACGCCGCTGCTGACCCGCTGGCCCGCATCCGCACCGACGTGCAGGGCATGCACGCCTATGCCGTGCAGGATTCGGCAGGCTTGCTGAAGCTGGACGCGATGGAAAACCCCCACCCGCTGCCACCCTCGCTACAGGCCCAGCTGGGGCAGCGATTGGGCGCGGTGGCCATCAACCGTTACCCCGGTGCGCGGCTTGATGACTTGAAAGCCGCGCTGCACACCCACGCCCAGCCGCCCGAAGGCTGGGCGCTGATGCTGGGCAACGGCTCAGACGAGCTGATCAGCCTGCTGGCCATGGCCTGCGACGTGCCGGGCGCGGCCATCGTGGCCCCGGTGCCGGGTTTCGTGATGTACGCCATGAGCGCGCAGTTGCAGGGACTGGCCTTTCATGGCGTGCCGCTGACGGCCGACTTTGCGCTGGATGAAGTGGCGATGCGGGCTGCCATTACCCAGCACCGCCCAGCCATCCTGTACCTGGCTTATCCCAACAACCCCACCGGCACGCTGTGGGATGCGGGCGTCATCCAGCGCCTGATCGATGCGCAAGGCGCTCAAGGTGGCCTGGTGGTGATGGACGAGGCGTACCAGCCTTTTGCCGCCCAAAGCTGGATCGACCATGCCCGCGCTGCGCCTGAAGCACACCGCCACGTGCTGGTGATGCGCACCCTCAGTAAATTTGGGCTGGCGGGCGTGCGCATCGGCTACATGATGGGCGATGCGGCGCTGATCGCCCAGGTGGACAAGGTGCGCCCGCCCTACAACATCAGCGTGTTGAACGCCGAGTGCGCGCTGTTCGCGCTGGAGCATGCCGAGGTGTTTGCCCAGCAGGCGGCCGACATCTGCGCCCAACGCCAGCGCCTGCTGGTCGCGCTGGGCCAGATGCCCGGGACGGTGGCCTTTCCCAGCGAGGGCAACATGATTTTGGTGCGTGTGCCCGATGCGACAAAAACCTTCGAGGGCATGCGCGCGCGTGGCGTGCTGATCAAAAACGTTTCTAAAATGCACCCATTGCTGGCCCAATGCGTGCGCCTGACGGTGGGCACCGAAAGCGAAAACACGCACATGCTGGCCGCATTGCAAGCCACCTTATGACCACCATCCCCATCCGTTCTGATCGAGTCGCCGAAGTCGCGCGCGACACGGCCGAGACCAAGATCAAAGTTCGCCTCAACCTGGACGGCACGGGCCGCGCCAGTTTGAACACCGGCATTGGTTTTTTTGACCACATGCTCGACCAAATCGCCCGCCACGGCATGATCGATCTGGACGTGCAGGCCGCAGGCGATTTGCACATCGACGGCCACCACACAGTGGAAGACGTGGGTATCACCATCGGCCAGGCGGTGGCCAAAGCCGTGGGTGACAAGCGCGGCATTACCCGTTACGGCTACGCCTATGTGCCGCTGGACGAGGCGCTGTCGCGCGTGGTCATCGATTTTTCAGGCCGCCCTGGGTTAGCGGTTGACGTGTGCTTTACCAGCGGCATGGTGGGTGGTTTCGACACCCAGTTGCTGCACGAATTCTTTCAGGGCTTTGTCAACCACGCGCAGGTCACGCTGCACATCGACAACCTGAAGGGCGTGAATGCGCACCATCAGGCCGAAACCATCTTCAAAGCCTTTGGCCGCGCGCTGCGCATGGCCCTGACGCCGGATGCACGCGCGGCGGGGCAGATTCCGTCCACCAAGGGTAGTTTATAAGCTAAATCGGCCTGTATCGCTTGTATGTAAAGCGTAGACAGCTATGAACTCAGTAGCAAACCAAACCGTTGTCGTGGTTGATTACGGCATGGGCAACCTGCGCTCGGTGGCGCAGGCGGTGATCCACGCCACCGCCGACACGCGCGTCAACGCCGTCATCACTGCTGACCCGGCCGCGGTGCGCGCCGCCCACCGCGTGGTGTTGCCCGGCCAGGGTGCCATGGGCGACTGCATGCGTGAGTTGCGCGAATCCGGTTTGCTCGAATCGGTGCTGGATGCCGCCGCGCGCAAACCGCTGTTTGGCGTGTGCGTGGGTATGCAAATGCTGCTCGACCACAGCGCTGAAGGCCGTGACGGCCAGGGCACGCCCGGGCTGGGGCTGATTGGCGGGCAAGTCATCAAGTTTGATCTGCTGGGCCACAAGCAACCCGATGGCAGTCTCTACAAAGTGCCGCAAATGGGCTGGAACCGCGTGTGGCAAAACCGCCCGCATCCGGTGTGGGGCCAAGTGCCCGATGGCCAGTGGTTTTACTTTGTGCACAGCTTTTATGCCAGGCCGCTTGACACAGCGCACAGCGCAGGCGAAACCGAATACGGCACGCGCTTTACCTCCGCCGTGGCGTGCGATAATATTTTTGCCACCCAGTTTCACCCTGAAAAAAGCGCCGATCAGGGCTTGGCGCTGTACCGCAACTTCTTGCACTGGAGTCCGTGACCACTTGCTATTGACTATATATTCAATAGCAATTCTCGCAGTTTTCATCAGCACAAAAGCTGTTTTCCTTTAGCTATCGCATCATGCTGCTCATTCCTGCCATTGACCTCAAAGACGGCCATTGCGTGCGCCTGAAACAAGGCGACATGGACCAATCCACCACCTTCAGCGAAGCGCCCGCCGAGATGGCCGCGCACTGGCTCGACCAGGGCGCGCGGCGTCTGCATCTGGTGGATCTGAACGGTGCCTTTGCAGGCAAGCCGAAAAATCTGAACGCCATCAAAGCCATTCTGACCGAGGTGGGCGATGAGATTCCGGTCCAATTGGGCGGCGGCATCCGCGATCTGGACACGATCGAAAAATACATCGACGCGGGCATCAGCTACGTCATCATTGGCACGGCGGCGGTGAAGAATCCCGGCTTTTTGCGTGATGCCTGCACCGCCTTTGGCGGCCACATCATCGTTGGTCTGGACGCCAAGGACGGCAAGGTCGCCACCGATGGCTGGAGCAAGATGACCGGGCACGAGGTGGTTGATCTGGCGCAGAAATACCAGGACTGGGGTGTGGAAAGCATCATCTACACTGACATCGGGCGAGACGGCATGCTCAGCGGCATTAACGTCGACGCCACCGTCAAGCTGGCGCAGGCGCTGTCGATCCCGGTCATCGCCTCCGGCGGGCTGGCTGGCATGGCCGACATCGAGGCGCTGTGCACGGTGGAGGGCGAGGGCATCGAGGGCGTGATCGCCGGACGGGCCATTTATTCGGGCGATCTGGACTTTGCCAAGGCGCAGGCCAGGGCCGATGCGCTGGACAGCCAAGCTTGATTGCAGCGGGCGTGGCGGCGTGTTGGCCGCTATCCTCGCCAGATACACCGCCTGATGCGCCGTCAAGGGCACCACCTGATTGGGGCGATTGAAGAAAATTTCCATACTTTATGATTAGATATTCTGCGGAATTTCTATGAAATTGAAATTTTCTTTAGTTCTTTTGGGTTTGTTTGCAAATTTGGCGTGTGCCACAGGTGCCCATGCACAAGCGGTGCTGGCTGCGCCGGTAAGTCCGGGCGAACAGGTATTGCTGGGGTTGCGCCCCGATGGCGCGCTGATTGCGCCCAAAGGCACGCCACCGGGCTACATCTATCCCACATCGGACGTGTATTACGGGCTTTATGACGTGCCTGAGCGCACTGAGATCGTGGGTGCCAACTACCCTTTCGAGGGCTGGGGGCTGGCCGACACTCTGACATCCACCGAGGGACATGCGGCGGTGACAGGCAGCACCGTGACGATTGACAGTTTTACCAGCGCAGTCAGCACGGCGACGAGCGGTGCGGGCATGTTTCGTGTGACCCACGCAGTGGCACCGGCCACGGCCAACACCTTCCGGTTTGTGGTGACGATTCACCACTTTTGATCTGGACTTGGGTGATTTGGCGGCAGGGGCATCGGTCCGCTTCAGCATGTATTACGGCGTGACGGGTACCGAATCGGCAGCGCTGGCGGAGCTGGGCAGCGCGGGTGCCAGCACTTACGCCTTGTCCAAGCCCAACCCGGCCGATACCGGTCTGCCCGATGGCGCACCGGGCGTGTCGTACCTTGGCTTCAGTGATCTGCCATGCAGCGTGGTGACACCCGTTTCAACACCTGCGCCGGTGCCTGTGAATCGACCATTCATGCTGCTGGTGCTGGCGACGCTGCTGTTGGCTGCTGGGCTGCGGCACCAGCGCCGCTAAGTGATCGCTGGGCACCTGGATTTAGGTAAGCTTCAGGGCGTGCAGCACCTGCGACTGCGTTGTATTGTTTTAGAACACGGTCGAATTCACGGCCCCTCAACCCTGATTTTTTTCAACTTTCATGCTTGCCAAACGCATCATCCCCTGTCTGGACGTGACCGCCGGTCGCGTGGTCAAAGGCGTCAATTTTGTCGAACTGCGCGATGCGGGCGATCCGGTCGAGGTGGCTGCGCGCTACAACGAGCAGGGCGCGGATGAACTGACATTTCTGGATATCACCGCCACCAGCGACGGGCGCGATGTGATCTTGCACATCATCGAGGCCGTGGCCTCGCAGGTGTTCATTCCGCTCACGGTGGGTGGCGGCGTGCGCACGGTGGACGACGTGCGCCGCCTGCTCAACGCCGGGGCTGACAAGACCAGCTTCAACTCAGCGGCCATTGCCAACCCGCAGGTGATCCGCGATGCGTCAGATAAATACGGTGCGCAGTGCATCGTGGTGGCGATTGATGCCAAGCGCCGCTTTGGCGACGATGTGATGGCGCGTGGCGAAGGCTGGGACGTGTACAGCCACGGCGGGCGCAAGAACACCGGGCTGGACGCCATTGCCTGGGCCAGACAAATGGCCGATTACGGCGCAGGCGAAATCCTGCTCACCAGCATGGACAAAGATGGCACCAAGACCGGGTTTGATCTGGAGTTGACCCGCACTGTGGCCGAGGCGGTGCCGGTGCCGGTGATCGCCTCGGGCGGCGTGGGCACGCTGGAGCATTTGGCCGACGGCGTGCAATACGGCCTGGCCGACGCTGTGCTGGCCGCCAGCATCTTCCACTACGGTGACTTCACCGTGGCTCAGGCCAAGCAGTGCATGGCCGAACGCGGTATTGCGGTGCGCGTTTGAGTCCACGTTGATGAGGCGGATGCACCTGAATGGTGAGCGTGTGCCGCGCTGCGCCCATGCGCCGCACCATCAGCGGGCGTGCCAAAAGGCAGGCTCCTGAAGCGGTACTTTTTTGGTGCATGATCGGAAGGTCTGGCGACCTGTAGCGTGGGTCGCGCTTTTTTGAGGAGTCTGAAATCTTGTTGACCACCGATCTGGAAACCTTCATGCAAGGCGTCGCCCGGCGCGATCCGCACCAACCCGAATACCTGCAAGCCGTGCGCGAGGTGATGGAAAGCCTGTGGCCTTATCTGGCCAAGCACCCCCAATACCGCGATCAAGCGTTGCTAGAGAGGTTGGTAGAGCCAGACCGGGCGATCCAGTTTCGCGTCAGTTGGGTGGACGACAAAGGCCAGACCCAGGTCAACCGCGCTTTCCGCGTGCAGCACAGCATGGCGATTGGGCCGTACAAGGGCGGCATGCGCTTTCACCCCAGCGTCAACCTGTCGATTCTGAAGTTTCTGGGCTTTGAACAAAGCTTTAAAAACGCACTGACCACGCTGCCCATGGGCGGCGGCAAAGGCGGTAGCGACTTTGACCCTAAAGGCAAAAGCGACGGCGAGGTCATGCGCTTTTGCCAAGCGTTGATCAGCGAGTTGTACCGCCATCTGGGGCCAGACACCGACGTGCCCGCGGGCGACATTGGCGTGGGTGCGCGCGAAGTAGGCTACATGGCGGGCATGCTGAAAAAAATCAGCAACAACGCCGCCTGCGTGTTCACCGGCAAGGGCATGGCCTATGGCGGCAGCTTGATGCGGCCGGAGGCCACGGGCTACGGCACGGTGTACTTTGCCCAAGAAATGCTGCACCGTGCGCACGAAGGGATGGACGGGCGGCGCGTGTCGATCTCTGGCTCAGGCAACGTGGCCCAGTACGCGGCAGAAAAAGCCATTGAGCTGGGCGCGCGTGTGGTGACTTTCTCTGATTCAGGCGGCACGCTGGTGTGCGACAAGGGCTTTACCGAGCAGCAACTGGTTGATCTGATGGACTGGAAAAACGTCAAACGTGGGCGGCTGGTCGACTTTGCTGCGCAGCAGCGCATGGATTTTCAGCCCGACGTGCGTCCCTGGCAGGTGCCGGTTGATATCGCGCTGCCCTGCGCCACGCAAAACGAGCTGGACGAGGCCGACGCCAAGACTTTGATTGCCAACGGCGTGCGCTGCGTGGCCGAAGGGGCCAACATGCCCAGCACGCTGGAGGCGGTGGAAGCCTTTTTGCAGGCAGGTACGCTGTACGCGCCGGGCAAGGCCAGCAACGCGGGTGGCGTGGCCACTTCGGGTCTGGAGATGAGCCAGAACGCCATGCGCCTGTCCTGGCACCACGCCGAGGTGGACGAGCGCCTGCACGCCATCATGAAGGATATCCACGCCAACTGCGTCAACCACGGCACCCGGGCCGATGGCAGCGTGAACTACGTGGTGGGGGCCAACGTGGCGGGCTTCGTCAAGCTGGCCGATGCCATGCTGGCGCAAGGCGTGGTTTAAGCGGGGGGCAACTGCCGGGCCGGTTAGGGGACTACGGCGGTTACAGCACCTCGCTGGCAAAGTCGGCCAGACGTGAACGTTCGCCGCGCGCCAATGTGATGTGGCCACCGTGCGGCCAGCCCTTGAAGCGGTCGACGGCAAAGGTCAGGCCGCTGGAGCCTTCGGTCAGGTAGGGCGTATCGATCTGCGCCAGGTTGCCCATACAGATGATCTTGGTGCCAGGGCCAGCGCGGGTAATCAGCGTTTTCATCTGCTTGGGTGTCAGGTTCTGCGCTTCGTCCAGAATGATCCACTTGTTCATGAAGGTGCGCCCGCGCATGAAATTCATGCTCTTGATCTTGATGCGGCTGCGGATCAGCTCGTTGGTGGCCGCGCGCCCCCACTCGCCCGCACCGCTGGCGTCGCCCTTGGCTAAAAATTCCAGATTGTCGTCCAGTGCGCCCATCCAGGGACCCATTTTTTCTTCTTCGGTGCCGGGCAAAAAGCCAATGTCCTCGCCCACGCTGACGGTGGCGCGGGTCATGATGATTTCGGTATAGCGCCGGTCGTCCAGCACCTGCGTCAGGCCGGCGGCCAGCGCCAGCAGGGTCTTGCCGGTGCCGGCGGTGCCGGTGAGGGTGACGAAATCAACCTCTGGATCCATCAGCAGATTAAGGGCAAAGTTCTGCTCGCGGTTGCGTGCGGTCACGCCCCAGACACCGTTTTTCAGGTGGGTGTAGTCCTTCAGCGTTTTGAGCACCGCTGTTTTGTCGCGGATTTCGGCCACGCGGGCGTACAGGCTGGGTTCGCCCGGGGCTTCAAAATAAACGAACTGGTTAATGTCCAGACTGACCACCGCCGGGCCGCTGACGCGGTAGTAAGTGGCGCTGCCGCTTTGCCAGCTTTCGACGGTTTTGCTCTGGCGGGTCCAGAAATCGGGTGGCAGTTGCAGCGCACCGGAATACAGCAGGTCGCCATCGTCCAGCGTCTTGTCGTTTTCGTAATCTTCGGCCGCCAGCCCCAGGGCGCGCGCCTTGACGCGCATGTTGATGTCTTTGGATACCAGCACCACCTCGCGTGGGGTGTGCTGCTTTTCCAGTGCAGCGACCACGCCCAGAATCTGGTTGTCGGCCTTGCCGGGGGGCAGGGCGGTGGGCATGGTGGCGTCCAGCGGCGTGGTCTGAAAGTACAGTTTGCCGCCCGCCGCAGTCTGGCCGGTAGACGATAGCACCAGGCCGTGTGCCATGTCAGCACCTTTAACCCCCGCCAGCGCATCGAGCAGGCGGCTGGTCTGGCGGCCGTTGCGGGCCACTTCGGTCATGCCTTTTTTGTGGTTGTCCAGCTCTTCGAGCACGATCATGGGCAAGAAGATGTCGTGCTCTTCAAAGCGGAACAGCGCCGTGGGGTCGTGCAGCAGCACGTTGGTGTCCAGCACGAACAGGCGGGTGGGGCCGGTGGCGCGTGTCCGTTTTGATTTTCCAGTGGCTGCTTTTATGGTTTTGCCTGCGGGTTGAGCGGTGGACGGTTTGACGGTCGAAGGCGTATCGCGCCGCGCGCGTGATGGTGATTGGCCTTGCGGCGGCGTGGGCACCGGTTGCAAAAGGGTGGTATCGGCCACGGTGCGGGTATCGGACACTGATGGCATGGACGGTGCTGGGCGCAACAAGGCAGAAGCCGCTGCTGGGCGTGATGCATGCCGCCGTTCGGCCAGATCGATCACGCTGGATGAAAGCCGGGTGCCGCGTTTGGTGGGGGGAGGGGGCAAAGGCATAAAGTGTGGGCGTCAATAAATCAACAGAACAAGAGGGGCGCAAGCGTTTCAGTTGCCCGCCCAAAGAAAAAGCCGCACTGGCGGCCCAGGCGGCTTTTCAAAAATGGATGGGCGCAATGACAGCGAGCACATTCCGAATCATTATGCATGAGCCAGTCACGGCCCATGCTGCAAGGCATCAGGCGGCTTTTTTCAGCAGCTTGACGGCTTTGAGTACCTCTTCCACATGGCCGGGTACTTTCAGACCGCGCCATTCCTGCACCAGAATGCCATCGGCATTGACCAAAAAGGTGCTGCGCTCAATGCCCTTGACCTTTTTACCGTACATGATTTTGTTTTTGACCACGCCAAACATGTGGCACATTTTTTCTTCGGTATCGGCGATTAATTCAAAAGGTAGTTCCAGTTTTTCCTGAAAACCTTCGTGTGATTTCATATTGTCGCGGCTGACGCCAAATACCACAGCACCGGCTTTGACAAAATTCTTGTATTTATCGCGAAACTGCATGGCCTCGGTAGTACAGCCGGGCGTGTTGTCTTTGGGGTAAAAATACAGAATCAATGCCTGACCATTGTGAGAGGTGTTGGTCACCTGAACGCCACCTGTGGCAATCGCTTCGAATTCGGGAAGGGGTTTATTGACGACGACTGCCATAAGCGCTTGATTCTCCGAAAGTTAATGCTGAAATACCGGCTGATGCGTGCCTTTTCACCAGGAAAAGCTCCAATCCATAAAACACAGGTCAAAGCACTGGTTGGATGAGCAGGGCGGCACAAGCCACCCCTTATTTTAGCCTACCCTGGCGGTGGGCTGTCCGGGCCAATCAACAAAGCCACCAGCACGCGCCTGCCTTCGCCTGCCAGAATGTTGTAGGTGCGGCAGGCGGCGGGGGTGTCCATGGTCTCGAAGCCGATGCGTGCGTCAATCAGCGGTCGCAGGCAGGCAGGTTTGGGAAAACGTAAGCGCTCACCGCTGCCAAAGAGCACCAGCTCGGGTTGGTGCTGGGCCAGCAGCGCGAAGTCGGCAGCGCTCAGGTCTTCAAAACGGTTGGGCCGCCAGGCCTGACGCTGGCCGTCGCTGTGCAGCACCAGACTGTGCTGGATGCGCTGGCCAGCCACTTCGATCCAGCCGGGGCCGTAGCCGGTGACGGCGGCACCAAATTTGTCGGGCTGGAATTTCATGGGTGCTGATCCGGGGTGAAGTCAAAGGATGTGTTCCAATTCTAGGTTTCCCCTGCAACGCCTGTCTCTGCAAGAGGTATTGACCATGAAAACGATCCAGAAGTCGGCCAAGCTGGCCAACGTGCTCTACGACGTGCGCGGGCCGATCGTGGACGCGGCCAAGCAAATGGAAGACGAAGGCCAAAAGATCATCAAGCTGAACATCGGCAACATGGCACCGTTTGGCTTTGATGCGCCTGAAGAAGTCCAGCAGGACATGATCCGCAATTTGCCCGACTCCGCCGGTTATTCGGACAGCAAAGGCATCTTCGCCGCGCGCAAGGCGGTGATGCACTACACCCAGCAGCAGGGGATTGCCGGGGTAACGCTGGACGACATTTATCTGGGCAACGGGGCCAGCGAGCTGATCCAGATGGCCACCACCGCGCTGCTCAACGATGGTGACGAATTGCTGGTGCCCTCGCCCGACTACCCGCTGTGGACGGCCGTGGCCAGCCTGGCGGGCGGCAAACCGGTGCATTACGTCTGCCGCGAGGAAGATGGCTGGATGCCCGATCTGGCCGACATGCGCGCCAAGATCACGCCGCGCACGCGCGGTATCGTGGTCATCAACCCCAACAACCCGACCGGGGTGCTGTATTCCAATGAGACGCTGCGGGGCATCATCCAGATCGCGCGCGAGCATGATCTGGTGCTGTTGGTCGACGAGGTGTACGACAAGGTGCTGTACGACGGTGTGCAACACACCGCCATGGCCAGCCTGTCGAGTGACGTGCTCACGCTCACCTTCAACTCACTGTCCAAGGCGTACCGAAGCTGCGGCTACCGCGCGGGCTGGATGGTGCTGTCCGGCCCCAAAGAGCGCGCGGGCGATTACGTTGAAGGGCTGAACATGCTGGCCAACCTCAAGCTCGGCTCCAACGTGCCGGGCCAATGGGCCATTCAGACCGCGCTGGGGGGCTACCAGAGCATCAATGATCTGGTCAAAGAAGGTGGCCGCCTGCGCCGCCAGCGCGACATCGCATATGAGCAGCTCACCGCCATCCCCGGGGTGACCTGCGTCAAGCCGCAGGCAGCGCTGTACATGTTTCCGCGTCTTGATCCCAAGCTGTATCCCATCGATGACGACCGCCAGTTTTTCATGGAAGTGCTGCGTGCCACGCGCGTGATGCTGGTGCAGGGGTCGGGCTTCAATTACCCCGACAACCAGCACTTTCGGATTGTCTTTTTGCCGCACGAGGACGACCTGCGCGAAGCCATTGCACGTCTGGCGAAATTTCTGGAGCAATACCGCCAACGCCATGCAGATGCTGCGCCGGTGCTGTCGATTGCTACTAAAAAAGAAGCTGCTCGCGCTTGATGCGACTGCGTTACAAGCCAATTTAATTCATAAACTGAAGTCATGAAGCCGATACAAATAGGTCTGATGGGCATAGGCACCGTGGGTGCTGGTGTGTTTGAGGTGTTGCGCCGCAACCAGGAAGAAATCAAACGCCGTGCTGGCCGCGGCATTGCCGTCACCATGGTGTCACGCCGTGACACCGCGCGCGCCAAGGCCATTGTGGGCGATGCGGCACAGGTGGTGGCTGATCCGCGCGACATCATCCGCAACCCCGACATCGACATCGTGGCCGAGCTGATCGGCGGCTACGATCTGGCGCGCGATCTGGTGCTCGAAGCCATTGCCGCAGGCAAGCACGTGGTCACCGCCAACAAGGCGCTGCTGGCCGTGCACGGCACCGAGATTTTTGAGGCCGCGCAGAAAAAAGGTGTGATGGTGGCGTTTGAGGCCGCCGTGGCTGGCGGCATCCCCTTCATCAAGGCGCTGCGCGAAGGACTGACGGCCAACCGCATTCAGTGGATCGCCGGCATCATCAACGGCACCACCAACTTCATCCTGAGCGAAATGCGCGACAAGGGGCTGGACTTTGACGTGGTGCTGAAAGAAGCGCAGCGCCTGGGCTACGCCGAGGCCGACCCCACCTTCGACATCGAAGGCGTGGACGCCGCGCACAAAGCCACGCTGATGAGCGCCATTGCCTTCGGCATCCCGGTGCAGTTCGACAAATGCTACGTCGAGGGCATCACCCAACTGGCAGCCACCGATATCCGCTACGCCGAGCAACTGGGCTACCGCATCAAGCTGCTGGGCGTGACCAGGCGGCGTGAAGGTCATGGGGTTGAATTGCGTGTCCATCCCACGCTGGTGCCAGCCAAACGCTTGCTGGCCAATGTGGAAGGTGCGATGAACGCCGTCGTCGTACAGGGCGACGCCGTAGGCACCACGCTGTACTACGGCAAAGGCGCGGGGGCCGAACCCACCGCCAGCGCCGTGGTGGCCGACCTGGTCGACGTCACCCGCCTGGCCACCAGCGACCCCCAGCACCGTGTGCCGCACCTGGCGTTTCAGCCTGGCCAGATGCGCGACGTCAGCGTGCTGCCGATGGACGAGGTGCTCACCAGCTACTACCTGCGCCTGCGCGTGGCCGACGAAGCCGGTGTACTGGCACGCGTGGCCACTTTGTTGGCCGACGCGGGTATCAGCATCGACGCCATCTTGCAGCGTGAAGCCGACGAAGTGGGCGGCGAAGGCAGCACCCAGACCGACATCGTCATCTTGACCCACGACGCCCGCGAAGGTGCCATGAACGCCGTGCTGGCCCAGTTGCAGGCCCTGCCCAGCGTGTTGGCACCGATTGTGCGGATTCGGAAAGAAGAACTCGCCTGACGGCACCCCCTGTGCGCCTGCGGCGCTTTCCCCGAGGTGGAAGCGCCGACCGCATCGGGCGGTCGTGCGCAGCGGCTCCTGATGTGGCCTGCTACGCGGCCTGGCAAACTGCGCATTCACACCCGCAACGCCCACTCCTCAGCCTGTTCCTCGCGCACCATCTGCTCGGCGCTGGCGGGGCGCACGGTGCGATAGGGCGGGTGCTCGGCCTCGATCACTTCGATCATGGCCGCCACCATCTCGGCCGGGTCGCTCTGGCGTTTGAGTTCGCGCTTGGGCCAGGGGGCCACGGTGCGTTCGGCCTGGTGCCACCATTGGTCAGCGCTTTCCATGCCCGTGTCGTTGAAGCCGGTGCGGTACGCACCTGGATTGACGGTGACCACCTGCACACCGTAGGACTTGAGTTCTTCACGCAGTGCCGAGCACATGCCTTCCACGGCGTGTTTTGAGGCGGCGTAGGCACCGTCAAACGGCACTTTCACCAATCCTGCAACCGACGACACCCAGACAATGCGCCCGCTGCCGCGCCGCACCATCTGTTTGGCAACCCCCTGGGCCACCGCCAGCGCCGCGAAGACATTGACTTCAAATACCGAACGCACCACCGGCAGCGGGATCTCCGTCGTCGGCCCGGATTCCATGACGCCCGCGTTGTTCAGCAGCACATCAACCTCGCGTTCCAGCGCATGCTGACGGTCGATCTCGCTGGTGACGTCGAACTTGATCACCTCCAGCGCCAGCCCATCGGCTTTTGCACGCGCGCGCAGCGCAGTCACCTGCGGCCAGATGTGGCAGCCGGCGATCACCCGGTGGCCGCGCGCCGCCAGCCCCAGAGCCACGCCCAGGCCAAAACCACTGCCTGCGCCGGTGATGAGAACGGTCTTGCTCATGATGGGTTCCTTTTCATAAGCCCCATTTTGGCCGCCACAGTGCGGCGTTGGGACCAGCGCGCCGCGCCTACAATCACCGCAGTTCATATCGTCTCTCTCATGCACTACCTTTCGACCCGTGGCGACACCACCCCGCGCCAGTTTTGCGACATCCTGCTTGAAGGCTTGGCACCCGATGGCGGCTTGTATCTGCCTGACCATTACCCGCAGATCAGCACCGAGCGCTTGGCCGGGTTGCGACAGGTGTACGCCAGCCAAGGCTACGCCGCGCTGGCGTTTGAAATTTTGTCGCTCTATATCGACGACATTCCGGCCGCTGAGCTGAAAGCGCTGTGTGCCAAGACCTACACGCCTGAGGTGTTTGGCTCGCGCGAGATCGTGCCGCTGAAAAAGCTGGAAGGCGATCTGTACCTGGAGGCGCTGTCCAACGGCCCCACGCTGGCCTTCAAGGACATGGCCATGCAGTTGCTGGGCAACCTGTTTGAGTACGAGTTGAAGCGGCGCGGCGAGCAGCTCAACATCCTGGGTGCCACCAGCGGCGATACCGGCAGTGCGGCCGAATACGCCATGCGCGGCAAGCAGGGTATTCGCGTGTTCATGCTCAGCCCGCACGGGCGCATGAGCGCGTTTCAGCAGGCGCAGATGTTCAGTCTGCAAGATGCCAATATCCACAATATCGCCATCGAAGGCGTGTTTGACGACGCACAAGACATCGTCAAGGCCGTCAGCAACGACCTGGCGTTCAAGCGCCAATACAAGATCGGCACCGTCAATTCGATCAACTGGGCGCGGCTGCTGGCGCAAGTCGCCTATTACTTCGCGGGCTACTTCCAGGCCACGCAACAGGCCCCCACGCTCCGCGCTGGCGCGTCTTCGCTGCCCCCCGAGGGGGCCGCGCCCGCCTTGGGGCGGCCCGGCGGCGGGCATGACGATTCCGAGCAGGTGGACTTCACCGTCCCCAGCGGCAATTTCGGCAACGTCTGCGCCGGTCATGTGGCGCGGCAGATGGGGCTGCCCATTGGCCAGCTGGTGGTGGCCACCAACGAGAACGATGTGCTTGACGAGTTTTTCCGCACCGGCGTGTACCGCGTGCGCGCCAGCGCCGACACACACGAAACCAGCAGCCCCAGTATGGACATCAGCAAGGCCAGCAACTTCGAGCGCTTCGTGTTCGATCTGCTGGGCCGGGATGGGGCGCAAACACGTACGTTGTTCACCGATGCGTTGGCGGCAGCAGGACAGTTCGACATGTCGGGCAACGCAGCGTTCCAGCAAGCGCGCCAGCGCTACGGCTTCGTCAGTGGCAAGAGCGTGCACGCCGACCGCCTGGCCACCATTGGCGAGGTGTTCGAGCGCCACGGCGTCATGATCGACACCCACACCGCCGACGGCGTGAAGGTGGCGCGCCAGCACGTGCGTCCAGGTGTGCCCATGCTGGTGCTGGAGACGGCGCTGCCCATCAAGTTTGCCGCCACCATCCGCGAGGCGCTGGGGCGTGAACCGGATCGCCCGTCCAGGTTTGAAGGTATCGAGGCGCTGCCGCGTCGCGTCAAAGTCATGCCTGCCGATGCAGCGCAGGTGAAGGCGCTGATTGCGAAAGAGTGTGCGTAAAAATTCGATTGATTTTGCCTTTAGCGCTTGTGTATCAAGCGCTAAAAGCTATTGAATTGATAGTTTTCAAAACAAGACATGAAGGTTGTTGGCATCACCGGCTATTCCGGCGCAGGCAAGACGCAGTTGATCGAGCGGCTGATCCCGGCGCTCAAAAAGCGTGGTCTTCGGGTGTCGGTGGTCAAGCACGCGCACCATCGCTTTGACATCGACCATGCGGGCAAGGACACTTACCGCCACCGCGCGGCGGGCGCGCTAGAAGTGGTGATTGCCTCGCGCCACCGCTTGGCGCTGATGCGCGAGTTTGAACAAGAGGCGGATTTGTCGGTGCACCACCTGTTGGCCGAGCTGTACGATGGTGTGGACTGGGTGCTGGTGGAAGGCTTCAGGGGCAGCGACATCCCCAAGCTGGAAGTCTGGCGACCCGCCAGCGGCCACCCCGCCCGTTACCCGGACGATGAACAAATGACCGCCATCGCCACCGATGCGCCCGGGCAGTTGCCTGCGCCGACAGCGTTGCCGGTGCTGGACTTGAACCAGCCCGAGGCCGTGGCCCAATGGCTGCTCGATCACGGCGCACGGTTTGACTACGATGCCGATCTTTATTTGAAAGACGAGGTTTGAACCCCACCCATGCCTGATCCCGCCCGTCGTCCCCCGTTGATCCCGCTCGATGACGCGCTGGCGCGCCTGCTGGCACACGCCAGGCCACTGGAGCGCACTGAACAGATCAGCACCTTTGACGCCGATGGCCGCGTGCTGGCGCAAGACGTGGTGTCGCCTTTGCGTGTGCCGCCGAATGACAACTCGGCCATGGACGGTTACGCCGTGCGCGCTGCCGACGTCACTGCACCGGGCGTTGAGCTGCCCGTGTCGCAGCGCATCGCTGCCGGACAGGCGGGCACCCCACTGGTGGCGGGTACGGCGGCGCGCATCTTTACCGGCGCGCCGCTGCCTGCCGGAGCCGACGCGGTGGTCATGCAGGAAGACGCCGAGGCGCTGGATACCAAGGCGTCGGATGGCGGCGAGCGCGCGCGCATCCAGGCCGTGCCTGCTGCGGGCCAATGGGTGCGCCAAGCAGGTGAAGACGTGGCACAGGGTGCAGCCGTGCTGCGTGCGGGCCAGCGCATCGGCCCCGCAGGCATGGGCCTGGCCGCAGGCGTGGGCCAGGCCACGCTGGCGGTGCATGCGCGCCCGCACGTGGCGTTGTTTTCGACCGGTGATGAACTGGTCATGCCCGGCGACGTGGCTCCACAGAGCATGAAACCCGGCAGCATTTACAACAGCAACCGCTTTTTCCTGCGCGCGCTGCTGCAACGCCTAGGTTGCATGGTGACCGATTTAGGCATCGTGCCTGATAACCGCTCCGCCACGCTGGCCGCCTTGCAAAGCGCGGCCGAGGCGCATGACCTCATCCTGACCAGCGGCGGCGTGTCGGTGGGCGAGGAAGACCACGTCAAACCCGCCGTGGAACAACTGGGCGCGCTGGACTTGTGGCAAATCGCCCTCAAGCCCGGCAAACCGTTTGCCTATGGCCATGTGCGGCGCGGCGAGCAGCAAGCCGGTGTGGGTGCGGCGCACTTCATCGGCCTGCCGGGTAATCCGGTGTCCAGCTTTGTCACCTTCCTTGTGCTGGTTCGCCCCTTTTTGCTCAAGCTGCAAGGGGCGGCGCACTGGGCACCTGCAGTACAGATGGCGCGGGCCGACTTTGCCGTCACGCGGGCCGACAAGCGGCGCGAATTTCTGCGCGTGCGCCGCAATGCGCAAGGCGGACTGGACTTGTTTGGCAACCAAAGCTCGGGCGTGCTCACGTCCATGCACTGGGCCGACGGCTTGGTGGACAACCCGGCAGGCACCACCATTGCGCCGGGTGATACGGTGCGCTTCATTCCCATGGCGGAGGTATTGAAGTGAATCACCCCCCTGAGTCGCTGACGCGCCTTTCCCCCTCTGCTGCGCGATGGGGGAAGGCACCGATGCTCGGTGCAAGCCCGAGCATGGCGTTCGCTGGCTTGGCCTATTCCTCCGTAGCCTGGCGTTTCTGTCAATCGCGGGCTGCGCCGGTAGTGTGTGCTGTCGGGGGGATTTGACATGCATGTCACTGTGCGTTATTTCGCCAGCATCCGCGAGGCCGTGGGGCAGGGCAGCGAGGCGGTAACGACTCAAGCCGCCACGGTGGGTGCGTTGCGCGACGAGTTGATGGCGCGTGGCGGTGCCTATGCCCAGACGCTGGCGCGCGGCAAGGCGGTGCGCGCCGCGCTGAATCAGGACATGTGCGATGACGCGGCGGCGCTGGCTGCGGGGGATGAGGTGGCGTTTTTTCCACCGGTCACGGGGGGATAAGTTCTTATCCAAATCGGCCTTTGACGCTAGTGTAGTGTTCGACGCTATCTGGCACATAAAAACGCGTCTTTGCCGCCATGGCGGCGTTGCAAATCCTCGCGATAGCTACGGCTATCGCTGCGGTTTGCGCCTTGCCATGACGACAAATCCATCATTTTTATAAGTGCCATCAAGCATCGACCACTACACTAGAGCCAAAAGAGCAAACAGCTATCAAAAAGTGAGAGTTCTCACGCGTTGATCTGAATCACAACATCGGCCCCAGCGTCCGGCTCAAGGCGATCACGTGCGCGCGCGTGGCAGCACTGGCGCTGGTCATGGGCAGGCGCAGCCGGTCTTGGCACCAGCCTTCGCTGGCCAACAAGGCTTTCAGTGGGCCGGGGTTGGGTTCGGCAAACAAAGCTTGCACCAGCGGTGCCAGGGCGTGCCAGCCTTGGCGGGCGCTGTCCAAGTCGCTACGCGCCGCAGCGCGAGCTACGGTGACAAAACGTTCAGGGTGCACTTGGGCGCAGGCGGCGATCGCCCCCGTGCCACCCAGCGCCAGAGTGCTGAGCATCTGCACGTCTTCACCCGCCAGCACGGCCAGCCGCCCGTCGCGCAGCAGTGCCTGCATTTTGGTGCCATCGCCGCCGCAGTCTTTGATGGCGGAGATGTTTGGATGCGCGGCCAGCGCCAGCAGAGTGGAGGTGTCGATCACAGTGCCGGTGCGGTAGGGGATGTCGTACAGCACCAGCGGGGCCGGACTGACATCGGCCAGTTGGGTGAACCAGGCAGCCAACCCTGCTTGCGATGGGCGCACGTAGCACGGCGCGGGCAGCAGCACGCCAGCCAGCGGCGGGCCGCTGCGGCCTAACTCGGCCAGCCAACCTTGCATCTTGCCCAGGTGGTAGCCGCTGACGCCCATGATGACGGGCAGCTCAGGCGCGTGCTGCGCCACGGTGTGCAGGCAGGCCAGTTGTTCTTCTGGCGAGAGTGCGGCGGCTTCGCCGGTGCTGCCGCAGACCACCAGACCGGCCAGGCCCGAGGTGGCCAGCCGCGCTGCCAGTCGGCCGAGTGCGGTGTGATCGACCTGATCGTCATCGCTGAAGGGTGTGATGATGGGTGCCCAAACGCCATGAAACGGGTTGAGGTCAATGAGGGAAGGTGCAGACATGAACGCTCCACAAAAAGGACAAAAGCGACCGCTTGAGGATCCTTCTCGCGTTCAGGGCAGCAAGCCGGTGGTAAAGGTGTTTGGGCCGTTTCCGTCAGGTGCCACATCTGACGAAAAGGCCAAAGCCCCGGTCAGATGGACTTCGGTTTTTTGGCTTTGTATGCCGCCACGGCCAGTGCCAGCGCCTGCAAGGGCAGGGCGCGGTGGGCTGTAAGGTAGGCGGCGAACACGGGGGCAGTGTACGGCATGTGGCGGTGAATGCCAGTGCAAGTGTTCGACGCCATCTGGCACATCAAAATGCGCTTTTGCCGCCAGGGCGGGGTTGCAAATCCTCGCGATAGCTCGGCGATCGCTGCGGTCTGCGCTGGTCGGCTTGGTGTCAAAATCGCCCCATGCTCATGTTTCCCCCTGAAGTTCTTGTGGCCTACGGCATCGCCATGCTGGTGGTGGTGATCTCGCCCGGGCCTGACAACCTGCTGGCCATCAGCCGGGGTTTGAGCCAGGGGCCGTGGGCGGCGGCCCTGTCGTCCATCGGCGCGGGGCTGGGCATCATGGTGCATTCGCTGGCCGCCACCTTTGGACTGACGCTGATCATCCAGGCCTCGCCCGCCGCGTTCTGGGTGGTCAAGGCTGTGGGCGCGGCGTATTTGATCTGGTTGGGACTGAAGGCGCTGCGCTCGCGCGATTTGATCAGTTTTGAACCCGCCAAACGCCAATCGCTGCGGCGCGTGTTTGTGACGGGTGTGCTGTCCAACGTGCTCAATCCCAAGCCGGGGCTGTTTGTGTTGGCCTTCATTCCGCAGTTTGTGTCGGCCCAGCGCGGTTCGGTGCCGGTGCAGATGCTGGTGTACGGCACCATTTTTGCGGTGTGCACGGCGATCATCTTCACGCTGATGGGCGCGTTTGCGTCGCGCCTGTCGGCTTGGCTGGCACGCCACCCGCGCACGGGCAGCGGCCTGAACATTGGCGCTGGGCTGGTGCTGGTGGCGGCGGGTCTGTCTATTCTGGGCTTGCAACGGCGGGCCTGAAGCCATGCACGAACCGCAGCGTATGAGCAATCCGCGTGTCAGTATCCAGACCGAAGACTTTGACCTCAGCACTGAGCTGGCCCGCCTGCGGGCGGGTCAGCCCCAGGTGGGGGCGGTGTGCGCGTTTGTGGGCACCGTGCGTGACCGCAGTGACGGTCAGGCCGTGAGCACCATGGAGCTGGAGCACTACCCCGGCATGACCGAAAAAGCCATTGCAGCGATGATCGACGCCGCCCAGCGCCGGTTTGACCTGCTTGGCGTGCGCATCATCCACCGCGTGGGCTTGCTCAAACCGCAAGACCAGATTGTGCTGGTGGCCGTGACCTCCGCCCACCGAGGCGAGAGCTTTCAGGCGTGCGAGTTTTTGATGGACTACCTGAAAACCCAGGCCCCGTTCTGGAAAAAAGAACAAACCGCTGAAGGTGCGCGCTGGGTCGATGCGCGCGTGTCTGACGATGCGGCGCTGGCGCGGTGGGGAATTCAGGCGGGGAATGCTTGAGTCTGTGTCGATGCAGAGCCAGCCTTGCTTTTGAAATCGTAAAAAGGGGGCGGTTTCACCATTGGGCACACCACCCTAACCCGCCAATGACCGGAACGTGCCCCGCTCTTCATTTTGATAGGGCACACATTCGGTCGCAGCGCATCCTTTTCATTTGCAGCCTGAACCGCTGGCGCGGTCAAGGTGCCAGCATGGCCGACGTGGACAGCGCCGCTGCCTCGGACGCGCAGGTGGCGGGGTTGGGCAACTGGCCTGCGGCGCGGGCGGCTTTGACTTCATCAGTGGCCAGCAGCGCCTGGGCGCGGTACACGGCGTTGGCGTGCAGGCGGGCCACGGTGGCCGCGCCGATGCTGCGTCCGGCATCGATGTCGCTTTTCCAGTGCACGCCGCACACGCCGCGGCTTTGGGCGAAGGCGCGACCGCGTTGTAGAACCTGATCGGCACGCTCAGGCGCGATTTCGGCCAGTTGCAGCGCCCAGGCCCAGCCCAGGGCCGAATGGCCTGAAGGGTAAGAACCATCTTTGCGCAGGTGTTCAGCTTCTTCGGGCGTGCAGATGGCGGCGTTGAACGCCACGAAGGGGCGGGTGCGCTGGTAGTGCTTTTTGGCTTTGTAGGTGGATAGCCCTGCGTCGGTAGCGCTGCGTCGCAGCAAGGTGTAGAGGTGCGGTGTGGCTTGTTCGCTGATGGCGATGCCCAGTGCGCAAGAGAAGGTGCTGGCGGCTTCAGGAAAGTGCAGGTTGGCGTCTTGTTTGGCCAGTGCGCCACGCGGGCCGTTCATCAAGGCAGTGAGTTGATCGAAGGCTTCGCGGTCAGCGGCCAGCGCGGCTGAGTTCTGGGCCGGAGGTGGGGGCAACAAGGCCAGGCTGTCAGGGTATTCTTGGCGTTCCAGATAACCCTTGTAGATGGTGAGCGAGCCGAATTTCAGCTCGCCCACTGCGGCAGCTCCCACTGGCGGCTGAGCGCTTGCCGTGGATGACTGGGGGGCGGTGGTACAGGCGCTGGCAAGCAGTGCGAGTGCAGCAAAGATCAGTACGGAACGCGGGGTGCGCATGAACTTGGTCTCCTCAACGATGGATGGATGGGGTCAGTTGGGTGAATTGGAAGGCCGCAGTGTCGCAGAAATTTTTGTCTATTTTTAGATCAGCCCAGGGCTTTGCGGCGCTGGTTTTGATGGTCGGGCTGCTGGCTTCTGACATTGCTTTGACGATGCCGCAAACCACTGCTGATCCCGTTGCGGGCAAAGCTATAACTGCGCGTGTGAGCTACGTGGTGGATGGCGATTCGCTGTGGGTGCGTGCGGCGGACACGGGCGCGCGCATCAAGCTGCGGCTGGCGGGTGTGGACGCGCCCGAGATTTGCCAGCAAGATGGGGAGCGTTCGCGCACCGCCTTGCAGGCACTGGCCGATGGGCAGCCGGTGCGGGTGCGGGTGCAGGCGCATGACCGTTGGGGCCGCGCCATTGCCCGCGTGCAGCGTGTCTCGGACGGACGCGATCTGGCTGAAGCAATGGTCAGTCAGGGCTGGGCGTGGTCTGAGCGCCGCTTGAGCAGGCGCCACCCTTTGGCGGTAGCGCAGGCGCAGGCGCGGCAGGTGGGGCGGGGATTGTTTGCTCGCCCAGCGCCCGAATATCCAGCCGATTTCAGGCGCAAGCATGGGCCTTGTGGGCGGAATCAGCGCTGAGTTTTTGTCGAGCAGCCGATCTTGCAGCTGATAGCAGAGCGCTTGAAAATGGATGTACAGACCGCAAATAAACGGCATTGACAGCGCTTTGCTTTGTTGCCGACAGACGGTTGACATCAGGGCGGTTTGGATCTCAACCACTTTTATTTCTGACACATGCGAATCGACAAACTGACCACCAAATTCCAGGAAGCGCTGGCCGATGCCCAGTCGCTGGCGCTGGGTAACGACCACGCCTACATCGAGCCGGTGCACCTGCTGGCCGCCATGCTGCGCCAGCCCGATGGCCCCAAGGCGCTGCTGCAACGCGCGGGCGTGAACGTGGGCCAACTGACGCAAGAGGCCGAAGCGGCCATCAAGCGCCTGCCCAGCGTGACCGGGCAAGAGCAGGTGCAGCCCAGCCCTGATTTGATCAAGCTGCTGCAAGCCACTGAGAAAGAGAGCATCAAGCGCGGCGACCAGTTCGTGCCCAGCGAGCTGTTTTTGCTGGCGCTGGCCGACGCCAAGGGCGAAGCGGGCCGTATCGCCAAGGAAAGCGGTTTGAGCCGCAAGAGCATGGAAGCGGCGATTGACGCCGTGCGCGGCGGCCAGACGATGGACTCGGCCGATGGCGAAAGCCAGCGCGAGGCGCTGAAAAAATACACGCTGGACCTGACCGAACGCGCCCGCATCGGCAAGCTCGACCCGGTGATTGGCCGCGACGACGAAATCCGCCGTGCCATCCAGGTGCTGCAACGGCGCAGCAAGAACAACCCGGTGCTGATTGGCGAGCCGGGCGTGGGCAAGACCGCCATCGTTGAAGGGCTGGCCCAGCGCATCGTGGCTGGCGAAGTGCCCGACACGCTGCGCGACAAGCAGGTTTTGTCGCTCGACATGGCGGGCCTGCTGGCCGGTGCCAAGTACCGGGGCGAATTTGAAGAGCGCCTGAAGGCCGTGCTGAAAGAAGTGGCGGCTGAAGAGGGGCGCATCATCTTGTTCATTGACGAAATCCACACCATGGTCGGTGCGGGCAAGGCCGAAGGTGCCATCGATGCGGGCAACATGCTCAAGCCCGCGTTAGCGCGCGGCGAGCTGCACTGCATCGGTGCCACCACGCTGGACGAATACCGCAAATACATCGAAAAAGATGCGGCGCTGGAGCGGCGCTTTCAAAAAGTGCTGGTGGGCGAGCCGAGCGTGGAAGACACCATTGCCATCTTGCGCGGCCTGCAAGAAAAATACGAAGTGCACCACGGCGTGGACATCACCGACCCGGCCATCGTGGCCGCGGCGGAGTTGAGCGCGCGCTACATCACCGACCGTTTTTTGCCCGACAAGGCGATTGACCTGATTGACGAAGCGGCGGCCAAGATCAAGATCGAGATCGACTCCAAACCCGAGGTGATGGACAAGCTGGATCGCCGCATGATCCAGCTCAAGATCGAACGCGAGGCCATGAAGCGCGAGACCGACGAGGCGTCGCAAAAGCGCTTGCAACTGATCGAGGACGATCTGGCCAAGCTGGAAAAAGAATACGCCGACCTGGACGAAATCTGGAAGGCTGAAAAAGCCAGCGCCCAGGGCAGTGACGGCCTGCGCAAGGAGATCGACCAGTTGCGCTTTCAGATCGAGGAATTCACCCGCAAGGGCGACTTCAACAAAGTGGCCGAGCTGCAATACGGCAAGCTGCCGCAACTGGAAAAGCAGTTGAAAGAAGCCCAGGCCAGCGAGAGCCAGCGCGAAAAAGCCGCGCCCAGCTTGCTGCGCACGCAAGTCGGTGCCGAAGAGATTGCCGAGGTGGTCTCGCGCGCCACCGGCATCCCCGTCAGCAAGATGATGCAGGGCGAGCGCGAGAAGCTGCTGAAAATGGAAGATGCACTGCACCAGCGCGTGGTGGGCCAGGACGAGGCCATCTCCGCCGTGGCCAACGCCATCCGCCGCTCGCGCTCCGGCCTGTCCGACCCCAACCGGCCGCTGGGCAGCTTCTTGTTCCTCGGCCCCACCGGCGTGGGCAAGACCGAGCTGACCAAGGCGCTGGCGACCTTTTTGTTTGACAGCGCCGAGCACCTGATCCGCATCGACATGAGCGAGTTCATGGAAAAGCACTCGGTCGCCCGCCTGATCGGCGCGCCGCCCGGCTACGTGGGCTACGACGAAGGCGGCTACCTGACCGAAGCCGTGCGCCGCAAACCCTACAGCGTGATTTTGCTGGACGAGGTGGAAAAAGCCCACCCCGACGTCTTCAACGTGCTGCTGCAAGTGCTGGACGATGGCCGCCTGACCGACGGCCAGGGCCGCACGGTGGACTTCAAAAACACCGTGGTCATCATGACCAGCAACATGGGCAGCCCGCTGATCCAGAGCATGGCCGGGCAGCCGTACGATGACGTGAAAGACGCGGTGTTTGGCGAGCTGAAGAACCACTTCCGTCCGGAGTTTTTAAACCGCATCGACGAGATCGTGGTGTTCCACGGCCTGGACGCCAGCCAGATCGGCGAGATTGCCAAGATCCAGCTCAAGACCCTCAGCGAGCGGCTGGCCAAGATGGAGCTGCACCTCAAGGTGTCCGACCAGGCGCTGGCCGAGCTGGCCAAGGTCGGGTTCGATCCGGTGTTTGGCGCCCGGCCGCTCAAGCGCGCTATTCAGCAGCGCATTGAAAACCCGCTGTCGCGTGATTTGCTGGAAGGCAAGTTCCCGCCCAAGACCGAGATTGATGTGTCCGTCGATCCGATCAAGGATCCGGGGGTGTTTCACTTCAAGGCCAGCCCGGCCAAGAAAGCCGCCAAAGTTAAAGAATGACGACGAAGCTGCTGGGTGCGCTGCTCCTGCTCGGGTCGGCTTGAAATCAAACACGGGCTGCACTTTGCGGGTGCAGCCCGTTTTGATTTGAAAGCTGGGACGACCTTCAAGTCAATGAACCTCTGCGGATGGCGCAGGGTTTCCTTGAAAGCAACTTACAAAAACTATCATATTGATAGCTTGTAGCGCTTGTCAGACAGGCTCTACAAGCGCTTTTGTATATATTTTTTCGTCGTCGCGTCATGGCGCTGGTGTCGCGCCGCAGGCTTATTTGGTGGTGTAGCCGCCGTTGATGAGGATGGTTTGCCCGGTGATCCACCAGCCGTCGCTGACCAGGTGGCGAATGAAGGGCACCACGTCTTCAATGTCGGTCAGGCCGGTTTTACTGAAGGGCGACAGCGCGGCGGCGGTCTTGTGATATGCCACGGCATCATCGCCTTCGGCGGGGTAGAAAAAGGGCGTGTCCATGGGGCCGGGGCCGACGGCGGTGACAGAGATGCCGCGCGCGCCAAACTCCTTGGCGGCTGCGCGGGTGAAGTGTTCCACCGGGGCTTTGGTGCCCGCGTAGCTGGCGTAAAACGGCGTGAAGGCACCCAGCAGCGAGGTGACGATGGTGCAGACCTTGCCGCCGTCGTTGACGTGTTGGCCCGCTTCCTTCAAGAAAAAGAAGGCCGACTTGGCGTTGATGGCGCTCATCTCGTCGTATTCGGCTTCGGTGACTTCGGTCATGGGCTTCTTTAAAACCTTGCCCACGGTGTTGATGGCGATGTCGGGGCGGCCCACGGCGGCCACGGTATCGGCAAACAGTTTCTTCATGGCGGCGGCGCTGGTCAGATCGCCTTGCAGGGCCACGGCTTGGGCACCGGCTTGCTCGATGGCGGCCACGGTTTGGTCGGCATCTGCCTTGCTGGCGGCGCTGTTGTAGTGGATGGCGATGGCCTTGGCACCGTGCGCGGCCATGTCGCGCGCGATCAGGCCGCCCAGGTTTTTGGCACCTCCGGTGATCAGCACCACTTTGCCTTCGATGCTGTGTTGGTTCGACATGCGGATTTCCTTTTGGGATACGTGAATAAACGGCCCCTGACTGTATCGATGCAGCCTGTCGGAATAAACCGGGCGGGGAAAGATAGACTGTCCAAAAAACCCGAACAATCACCCAATTTCGCTCAAGTTATGGATCGCATCGAGCAGCTACGCATCTTTTTGCAGGTGGCCACGACAGGCAGCTTTACCAAGGCGGCCGAGCAACTGGCGCTGCCCAGGGCCAGCGTGTCGGTGGCGGTGCAGCGGCTGGAAGAACGCCTGGGTGCGGGCCTGTTGCACCGCACTACGCGGCGCGTGACGCTCACGTCCGATGGCGAGGCGCTGCTGGAGCGCGGCCGCGCTCTGGTGGCCGATGTGCAGGCGCTGGAGCAGCAGTTTCGCCCAAGTGCAGAAGGGGTGTCGGGCCGCCTGCGGGTGGACATGCCCAGCCGCATTGCCCGGCGTTTGGTGGTGCCTGCGTTACCGGCTTTTTTGGCGCAGCACCCCAGACTGGAGGTTGCCCTCAGCTCGCGTGACCGCGTGGTCGATCTGGTGCAAGAAGGGCTGGACTGCGCGCTGCGTGTCGGCGCGCTGACACCCAGTACGCTGGTGGCCAGGCCGCTGGGCCAATTCAAGATGGTGCATTGCGCCAGCCCTGGCTATCTGGCGCGCTACGGTACGCCGCAGCATCCGGGCGAATTGGCAGCCCACATCGTCGTGCAATACGCACCATCCAGTGCGCAGCGCGCGGCACCCTGGCAATGGCAGGAAGGCGAGACGGTGCGCAGCCTGTCGATGCACGGGCCGGTCACGGTGGACAACGTTGAGGCGTATATCGCCTGCGGTCTGGCGGGATTGGGCTTGATTCAGATACCCGCCTACGATGCACGCGCGCACCTGGATGCGGGTGAACTGCTTGAAGTGCTGCCCACCTGGCCCGGCCCCAGCATGCCGGTACACCTGATGTATGCGCACCGACGTCAGGTATCGCGGCGCATGCAGGCTTTCAGCCAGTGGCTGGCGCAGGTGCTGGCGGTCGCTTTGCGCTGAAGCGCAGGGCAATGTGGCCTAACATGCCGGAACATCCTTTCAGTATTTTTTTATGAGCACAGCCACGCTGCCTCCTGCTGTCCCCACATCGTCGGTCGAATCTGCGCCAGAACCTGCTGCTGCACCGGGCTACAAACCGCTGCGCGAAGACGCCAAGGTCATTGGTCTGGTGGGGCTGGCGCATGCCAGCTCGCATTTTTCGCATCTGTTGCTGGCACCGCTGTTTCCGGTGTTTGTCAAGGAGTTTGGTCTAAGCTTTGCACAACTGGGCTTGCTGGGCACGGTGTTTTTTGCCATTTCGGGCACGGGGCAGGCGCTGTCGGGCTTTTTGGTGGACCGGGTGGGCGCGCGGCCAGTGCTGTTTGCGTCTATCGTTTGCTTTTTTCTGGCCGCGCTGACCGGATCGATGGCCGATGGCTACACCGGGTTGATGGCTGTGGCGGTGCTGGCCGGATTGGGCAATGCGCCATTTCATCCGGTGGACTTCAGCATTTTGAACCAGCGCGTGTCGCCCGCCCGGCTGGGTTATGCCTACAGTGTGCATGGCCTTTGCGGCAATCTGGGCTGGGCGTTGACGCCGGTGTTTTTGATGGTGTTTGCACAATCCAACTGGCGCGTGGGCTATGTCGGGGCGATGGCGTTGTATGTGGTGGTGCTGGTGGTGCTGTGGCTGAACCGCCAGCGGCTGCATACCGAAGTGGTGACGCACGCGCCGGGCACAGCAGGTGTGGCGAGTGACAGCGGGGGCCTGGGTTTTTTAAAGTTGCCAGTGGTGTGGTGGTGTTTCAGCTTCTTTTTGCTGTCGACCATGACGCTGGCGGTGGTGCAAAACTTTGCCTCGCCGATCTTGCAGGCGGTGCACCACGTCAGTTTTGAAGCGGCCACCTCCACCATCACGGCTTACATGATTTGTGGTGCTTTCGGTATGCTGGTGGGCGGCTTTGTCGCTGCGCGCATGCCCTTGCACAGCGATCGCGTGGTGGCCTTGTGCATGACCGCAGGTGCCGCCTTGATGGCGCTGGCGGCCACCGGCTGGCTGGGCAGTGTGGGCACCATGGCGGTGCTGGCCATCACCGGTTTTGCGGTCGGCGTGGGTGGCCCCAGCCGCGACATGATGATCAAGCGCGCCACGCCCAAGGGGGCCACGGGCCGCGTGTATGGCACGGTGTATTCGGGTCTGGACACCGGCTTTGCCCTAGCACCGCTGCTGTTTGGCGCGCTGATGGACAAGGGCTGGTTTGCCGCCACACTGATGGCGGGTGCGGCGACCCTGCTGCTGTCGGTATTTGCCGCGCTGGGGGTGGGGCGACGCATTCCCCAATCCTGATGGAGCTACGTGGTACTGTCTTTTAAGCCTTGATTTTTAATCCCTGACTTGTGAGATATATCGAATGCGCCTGCTGATTGCCTTTTTGCTCCCTTGGCTTACGTTTTTCACCATCGGCCGACCCATCGCGGGTGTGGTTTGCCTGATTTTGCAAATCACCCTGATCGGCTGGATACCTGCCACCATCTGGGCGGTGTACGCGCTGAGCCAATACAAGACCGACCGCAAAATCGAGCGCGCCCTGGGCCAGCGGGGGTGATTTTTGGCGCTCAAGTCTGCTTGGATTACGGTGCACCAGGCGCTGCCCAATCAGGGTTGGATACAAAAGTGTCGTCGGTCAACGTCTGGAGGAAAGCCGCCAGATCAAGTTGATCCTGTGCGCTCAGTTCAATGGCTGAAATCAGCGGGTCTTTGAAGGGGTTGGCTCGGCCATCGCCAGCGTAAAGTCCATTGCCCACGTTGCGCCCGCCTGCGGCGTAGGTTGCCAACACTTCTTGCAGCGAGCCAATGCTGCCATCGTGCATGTAAGGCGCGGTGAGGGCCACATTACGCAGGCTGGGGGCGCGAAAGCGGCCCATGTCTTGCGTCAGTTCAGTGACCTCAAACACGCCGCGGTTGGGCGCTGGGTACGCGCCAGTACCCCCAATATTGAACAAGCCGGTGTTGTGAAAGGTCAATGTGATGCCATTGCTGGTGCTGTCCACAAATTGGTTGTTGAAGTTGGGGCTGCCATGACATTGGGCGCACAGCGCACGGCTGCCAAAGAACAGTTGACGCCCGCGCTCTTCGGTATCGGTGAGAGTGGCTTGCCCCGCCAAGGCCAGGTCATAGCGGCTGCTGGCTGAGATCAGGGTGCGCTCAAAGCTGGCGATGGCCTTGATAACGTTTTCCCAGGTGATCGGGTCGGTTGACTCAGGAAAGGCTTGTGCAAAAAGTGGCGGGTAGTTGGCATCGTTTTTCAATCGCGTCAGCACAGCTTGACGGTTGCTGTCGTTGACGCCCATTTCGACTGGCGTGGTATTGAACAAGGGGGCTTGCATCTGCGCTTCCAGCGTACGCACGTCGGGGCGCGCCCAATTGAAGCTGGTGTTGTAGGCCACGTTGGTCAGTGCCTGGGCATTGCGCGGGTGCACCTGGCCGGTGGCTCCGCGTGACAAGGCCCTGTTGTCGGTAAAAGCGCTGCTTTGGTCATGGCAACCGCTGCACGCCAGTGCGCCATTGCCGGAAAGGCGTGGCTCATAAAACAGCTGGCGGCCAAGTTGAACCTTGCTCTGGCTCATGGGGTTGTCTGTTGGAACCACTGGGGGCGACCAACCTGTGGGCAGTGTCCATTGCCACGGCGTAACTTCAGGCTTGATGGGGTTGGTTGTCTCGCCGCCTGAGCCGCCGCCGCACGATGCCAGCCACAGACTCAATCCCGCGCATAAAACCCCTCGTCCTGTGTGCTGGCGCTTGCTGATGGCGCGTGTGATTTGAAGATTCATTGTGTCCGCACATCGTTATTCAATAATAGAATAGCGATGTTATTCATTAACTCACCACGATGCAAAAGGAGGATGTATGTTTATTGACCCAGATCGATCGATTCGAGCTTTGAGTTTGAAGGAGCACCTGCAGTCTTGGCTGTTGGCCTTGGTTGCCATAGCCTTGGTGCTGGGCATGGCAGCATGCGGCGGTGATGGTGACAGCGACAACAACAATGACGTGGACCGCGGCCCGACCACCATTGCCACCACGGCCTCACTTAATGGGCTGTACTGGGATGCGGATGGCTCCAAGCTGTACCTGACCGACGATTCCAGCAACGCCCTTCGCGTCTGGGACGGCAGCGAGGGCTTTTCGCAATCCGCAGCGTTGCCGGATGCGCCTGCCAGCGGAGCCACGCTGGGGCAAATCGTGCGGGCGAGCGATGGCGTGCTGTATGTCACCCGGTTTGGTTTTGGCGTGGATGGCACGGTGATTGCCGTTTCTCCCGCGGGTGATAGCTACAACCTGACCGGGCTGGATGCCACACGCCGCCGGATTGGACTGGCCAACACGCCGGATGGGTCGTTGATCGTGGGTTGGTTCATCAAAGGCGGCAGCGGTGCGTTGAGCGAGTTGTTGGTTGATGGCAGCCAAGCGCAAGAGAGCGAGCTGGTCACCGGGCTGGGCAAGCCGGTGGGCGTGGCCGTGGTGGGTGATCGGCTGTTGGTCAGTGACCAAAATAGCGGTCATGTGCTAGAGTATTCACTCAGCGCTGTGCGTGCCAACCCAGCCACGGCAGAAGATGGCAAGGTGCTGGCCACGTTCACCACCTTGGACGGCATTGACCTGATGGCCGCCGCCAGCGATGGCACGCTGTATTTCGGCGGCAGCGGTGGCAGCTTGTTTGCGCTGGATGCAGCAGGCAAGGTGAGCGTGCTGGCCAGCGGCTGGCCCAAGCTGCGAGGTGTGAGTGTGGATGAAGCCAATCGGCGCATTTTTGTGGCCGCCGCCGCAGTGGACGAGCAAAGCACGCCCAGCCTGCGCATCGTGCCTATGGATTGATGGTGCGCGCCGCCTGGATGCGGTTGCGGTCATCTTAGATTCGGCAGTTGGACGCATCCGATGGTGCTGTGATCGGCGTGCCAGGCAAGGCGCGAGGACGCTGCGGGCTTTGCTGCCCGCAAGGACGAGCAACGCCGCATG
>NZ_JBKEEE010000086.1:0-1514 GCF_047975795.1 Ottowia sp.
TCGATGAACACGACAGGCAGGTGTTTGCCAGGCGCCTGCCCAACGATGTGACTGCCATCGTGGCAGCCTTGCGCTCTTGCCCAGGCCAGCTCGCTGGCGTGGCCGTCGAATCGACCTTCAACTGGTACTGGCTTGTTGATGGCCTGCAAGATGCAGGCTTTGCTGGGTGACTGGTGCGCAACGACGCAACCAACATTCGATAACCAAGTGCGCACACGGATTCACAAGGCTGAGCATGCCGGACACAAGGGGCGATGACGTTCCAAGCAATGCGGGTGCCAACGCAGGATCGCGTTTGTGCCTATTGACGGAGACGGCTAATGGGTGACCCTAAAATCCGACGTGACCCTAAAATCCGACGGGTCAAATGTCCGTTGCAGCGCCCAGTTAGGGCCCTTCGTCGTTTCCCATGGAACTTGACTTCACACCCGCCGCACTACAAGGCGGGGCGGTACGCTTAGGGCCGTTGCATATTGGAGTGATGCGAAGTGGCGGGATTGGAAGTTGAAGGACTGTTCACGGCGGCGCTGGGCTTGGCCGAGCCGTGGAAGGTGGACAAGGTCGAGCTGAACACAGCCAAACGGCGCATCGACTTCGAGGTGGTGAACATGGGCGCTCGTCTGGCATGCCCGGCCTGCGGGGCGGCGAGCCAGCCGGTGCACGAGCGGGTACGCCGCTGCTGGCGTCATCTGGACTTCTTTCAGTTCGAGGCCTGGCTGCATGCTGCGATCCCTCGGGTAGGCTGCACGGCGTGTGGCAAGACCAGCCAGGCGCCCGTGCCCTGGGCGCGCGAGGGCAGTGGCTTCACGATGCTGTTCGAGGCGCTGGCCATCTCGCTGTGCCAGCAGTTGCCCGTGCGCCAGGCCGCGCAGATGCTGCGGGTGAGCGACAAGCAGTTGTGGCGGCGCATCGAGCACTACGTCGAGCAGGCCCGCGCGCGCCAGGACATGAGCGCAGTGCGCATTGTGGGTGTGGACGAGACCAGCGTGAGCCGTGGCCAGCAGTACATCACCGTGGTGCACGACCTGGCTGCCAAGCAGCTGCTGTTTGCCACGACGGGGCGAGACCACAGCACCGTGCAGCGCTTTGCCCAGGAGCTGGTGCTCCACAGGGGCAAGACCGAGCAGATCGAGCACGTGTGCATGGACATGAGCGCGGCCTACGCGCGGGGCGTGGCCACGTCCTTGCCGCAGGCGCAGATCAGCTACGACCGCTTTCACGTGGTGGCCCTGGCCAACGAGGCGATGGACGAGGTGCGCAACGCCGAATGGAAGCAGGAGGGCGCACGCGTGCAGGAAAAGCTCGGCCCGTTGGCAGCGCGCGAGCGCCGCGCGGTGCTGTGGGCCATGCGGCGCAACCCCTCGGGATGGAGTGCTGCGCAGACAACGGCCATGCATTGGCTGCAGCGCGCCAACCTCAAGAGCACGAGGGCCTGGAGACTGAAGATGGGGCTGCGCCAGATTTACGCCCAGGCGCGGCTGCATGGCGATGTCGCCACGGCGGCGGCCGACCTG
>NZ_JBKEEE010000072.1:0-16440 GCF_047975795.1 Ottowia sp.
GCGCCTGGCACCCCGGCTTGCGCGCCCATCCACAAAAAATCGTTGTGCGGCATGTTGGATGCGGCCAGTGCGGGTTCAACCCGCGCTTTCCATTGCGTGCTCCATCCGCCCATGCCCCAGCCGGTCAGCGGACGCTCGCGCACCATCTCCAGCGTTTCGGTGTACATGCGAAACCGAATGCCCCAACTGCTGGTTGAATCTACTTGCTGCCCAGCTTGCGCATGGGCAATTTCATTGGCACCCAGCGTCACCCGTTCACGCACATCCGGCACCAACCAGCCCACGCCCAGTGCCACGGCCAGCAGCAAGGCCAAAGCCCCTGCATGTACACGTCCATGCGAAGAACGCGACCACACCGCATGCACCGTGCCCACCACGGCTCCCAGCAGCAGCACCAGCCAGGCGGTGCGCGAATGCAAGGCACCCAACAACACGGCCAACGCACCCAAGCCCATCACGATGGCCATCCAGCGCTGCCGCCCACGCAAATGCGGCAGCAACATCAGCACGCTGCAAAAAGCCAGCGCCATCAGCACGGCGTTGGACAGGGATTTGTTGCCGCCATACACCACGATGCTGCGCCATACCGTGTGATCGGGCAGGCCGATCAGCGCGTGCAGCGCACTCAACACCAGCACGGCCACCACCCCGGCCCAAAAGCCGCGCAGCACCCACACCGCTTCTTCGCGCGACAAGGCCAGTACCAAAAACATGGTCAGCACAATGCGCAGGGCATGAAAGGCGTTCGACGCGGTTTCAGGGTAATGTGCGCCCAGTATCAGGATCAACGCGCCCCACCCCAGATAGCCCCACGCTGCCCGCCAGTTGGGTTGTGCGCGCAAGCGCTCCAGCCGCGCCCGCAGAGCGCCTTCTTTCAGTATGGCCAGCAACAGGCCGACCAGCGCGAGATAACTCCAACTGATCGGAAAGAAAACCGCAAAGCCCCAGAACAGAGCCAGCCAGCGAACCCAGGGCCATCGTGACATGGCTGGCGATTGTAGGTGTCTTGCCGCGTCTGCCGCCGACTTGCGCAGCCATGTTGTTACATGACAAAACAATCGAATCTGGGGTTAACTGCTTGCAATAAGCGTGCAACGGCAGCGATTTTGATGCGGCGCGGGGGTTTCAGCCTGAGCCTGATGTGGTGGGCGATGTGGCTTGGTTACACAATAAAAACCTCAGGCAGGATGTCCAAACCACGTGCCAACCACTACGCCAGAGGCAGCTTCAGGGTAAATCGGGCACCACCGCTGTCAATATTGCTGCACCCCACACTGCCGTGGTGCCGTTCGGCGATGGAGCGCACCAGCGCCAGCCCCAGGCCCACACCGCCTTCACGCTCGCTGGCACCGGGCAAGCGGTAAAAGGGTTCAAAAATGCGGTTTTGCTGTTCAGGCGGCACACCGGGGCCGCGGTCATCCACGTGCAGGACCGCCTGGCGGTTTTGCACCGTCAGTTCAGCGCGCACCTCATGACCGCGCCCGGTTCGGCTGCCGTGGCGCACGGCATTTTCAAGCAGGTTGCGCACGGCGCGGCGCAGCAGTTTGGCTACGCCCGGCACCATCACTTGGGCGGTACCTTGCGTCACTTCCATCTGGGCGTCCACGCGCGCGCATTCCTCGGCCAGCAGGCCCATCAGGTCCACGGCTTCCACGGTGCCCAGGTCGGCTTCTTGCGCGTCCAGTCGGCTGGCCAGCAAGATTTCTTCCACCAGTTGATCCAGCTCGGTGATGTTGCGGGCAATTTCGGCCTGGGCGGTGCTGACCGAGTGAAGGGGAGCAGCCTCTGCCGCAGGAGGGTGTGGGGGTACCATCAATTCCAGCGCCATGCGAATGCGCGCCAGCGGCGAGCGCAGCTCGTGCGAGGCATTGGCCAGCAGCGATTTTTGCGATTGCAGCAGTGCCGCCTGGCTGTCCATGAGCTGCTCGATGCGCTGCGCTGCGGCATTGAAGCGGCGTGACAAATCGGCCACCTCATCGTTGCCGCCCTCGGGCATGCGCGCTGACAAGTCACCGTCGCCCCAGCGCTGCACGCCACGTTGCAGCGCTTCCAGCCGGGTGGTCAGCCGCCGGGCCACCGGGTACACGCCCACCATGACCACCAGCCCGGCCAAGACCAGCACCCACAAAAAACCATAGGGCGGACGCAGTAGCCAGCCCAGAGGCGGCGCGCCGCGCTGCCTGTCGCCGCGATGGTGCGGGCCGCCGCTGCCCGGTGGCCGATCGGCCTTGGGGCCAGTTTCTGATTGCGCACTGGGGCCACCAGGGCCACGTGGGCGCGGCAGCATTTCCAGCGTCAGCATTTGCCCGTCGGCCAGGGTGACGTCAAACTCCAGCACCCGCTCTGGCCCAGGGCCACGACCGCGGCGTTGGGCTTCGGCGATGCCAATCACCGCGCCCGTGGCGTCGCGCACCAGCACGTCGCGCGCAGGCTCTTCGCGCGGCGCGGAGGGCGTGCGTTCGCGCTCGCGTTGATCCTCGGCCAATTTCCAACCCAGGCCGACCAGCACGCTCAACACCGCCACGCTGCCCGCCACGGCCAGCCAGATGCGCCAATGCAGGCGGTGTGCGACAGCGTTGGGAGCGCTGGTCATGGTGGTGGGTGCGCCCTTGCTTAATCTTGCTGCTTGGCGAACACGTAGCCCACGCCGCGCACCGTGAGGATGCGTTTGGGGTTTTTCACATCGGCCTCGATGGCGGCGCGAATGCGGCCCATGTGCACGTCGATCGAGCGGTCAAACGCCTCCAGCTCGCGTCCGCGCACGGCTTCCATGATCTGGTCGCGCGTCAGCACGCGGCCCGCGCGCTCGGCCAAAGCCACCAGCAGGTCGAACTGGTAACTGGTCAGATCAGCCACCTGTCCATTTACCGTGACGCTGCGGGCGTCGCGGTCGATTTCCAGCGCACCAAAGCACAGCGCTTTGCTTTCGGCACTGCCGCCGCCTTGCTGGCGGCGCAATACGGCGCGAATGCGCGCCAGCAACTCGCGCGGCTCGAAGGGTTTGGGCAGGTAGTCGTCGGCGCCCAGCTCCAGGCCGATGATGCGGTCCATCGCATCGCCCTTGGCCGTCAGCATCAGCACCGGCACGCGGGCCGTGTCGCCGGGCAAGGCGCGGATGCGGCGACAGATCTCCAGCCCGTCCATGTCGGGCAGCATCAAGTCCAGCACGATCAAATCGAACGGCTTGTCCTGCACCGCAGTCAGACCACTTTGGCCATCGGCAGCGTGCGTCACGTCGTAGCCCGACTGCACCAAGTATTCCTTGACCATCGCCGCTAAGCGAGCGTCGTCTTCAATCATCAACAGGCGTTGTGTGTTCATGCGTTTTTTCAAGCCAGATGGGGATGGCCTCAACGCTGCATCATCGTGCGGCAGCGCCAGCCTGTGTTGAATGTGGGGTAAAGATAAGTAAACGGATGGGCCTCCCGAGCAAGCTGTAATTTTAATAGCTTGATGTGCTTGTGCATCAAGCGATACAGCTATATTTTGTTTTTGAAATCAGGCGCTTGGCGGGCGTTTTGCCGTTGCGTCCGTGCCGCCAGCGCCACCAGCACCAGCACTGGCAGGCCCAGCAGCGCGGTGCTGGTGAAGAACTGGGCGTAGCCATAGGCATCGACGTAATCGCCCGAAAACCCGGCGATGAATTTGGGCAACAACAGCATCAGCGACGAAAACAGCGCGTACTGCGTGGCCGAATAGCTGATATTGGTCAGGCTGGACAAATACCCCACGAACGCGGCCGAGGCAATGCCTGAGGCCAGGTTGTCCGCCGACACCACGGCAATCAGCGCAGGCACGCTGTGCCCGTGCCCAGCCAGCCAGGCGAACAGCAGGTTGGTGAAGGCGCTGAGCACTGCGCCGAGCATCAAAATGCGCAACACACCAAAGCGCAACGACAGGCTGCCGCCGATGAAAGCGCCGAGCAAGGTCATCACCACGCCGTATACCTTGGTCACCGCCGCCACCTCGTCCTTGGTGTAGCCCATGTCCACATAAAACGGGTTGGCCATGATGCCCATCACCACGTCGCTGATGCGGTACACGGCAATCAGTGCCAGGATCAGCGCCGCGTACCATTGGTAACGCTTGAAAAAATCGGCAAATGGCTCGATCAGCGCACTTTGTATCCACTCTTGCGCGCTGCGCGCGGGCTTCAAGGGCTGTGGCTGTGGTTCAGGCGAGAGCAGCACCGTTACCACGCCCACCAAGATTGAGGCGGCCATGACCAGATACGCCACCTGCCAGGCGGCGTTGTCGTAGCCCGCCACGCCGCCTTGCGCCCGGGCGGCCAGCCACAGCACGCCCGCACCGGCCCAGATCATGGCCAGGCGGTAGCCCGTCTGGTAGGTGGCCGCCAGCGCGGGCTGCTCTTCAGTGGGAGCTGACTCGATGCGGTAAGCGTCCAGCGCAATGTCTTGCGTGGCCGATGCAAACGCTACCGCCAGCGCGCACCAGACCAGCGGCGTCAGCCCGGCGCGCGGATCGGCCAGCGCCATGCCCACCAAACCCGCTGCCACACCGCATTGCGCCAGCAACAACCAACTGCGCCGTCGGCCCAGCCAGCGCGTCAGCCCCGGCAGCGGCAAGCGGTCCACCAGCGGTGCCCACACCCATTTGAAACCGTAGGCCAGGCCCACCCAACTCAGGTAGCCGATGGTGCTGCGGTCAATGCCCGCCTCGCGCAGCCGAAACGACAGCGTGCCCAGCACCAGCAGCAGGGGTAAACCGGCAGCAAAACCCAGCGTCAGCATGCGCAGACTTTCGGGGGCCAAGTACACGCGCAGCGTGTCGCGCCAGTTCATGTGCGGCGCGGGGCTGGCAGCAGCGGATGTGTCAGGCAAGCCGGTCATCTTGAAAACGGCCTAAACGGCCTCTTGGGCGCGGTAGTATGCGGTTGGTCGGGAACGGGCAGAAGGTGCAAGTCATCATCGGGGCCTATTTCATGAGGCCTATTATTTCCGGAGTAGGTTAAGCCCAACGCAATGGGCTTTGCGAGCCGCCTCAAGGTGCCGCTGACGCGCCTGCAACCACACCTGACGCCAACGCCTCTGGTGCCGTCGCTGAGGCTGCACCAGAGTCGGCCGCCTGCTTGGCGCGCGCTGCTTCCACCTGTTGCACATTACCCGCCATCCACGCTTGGTGTTCGTGCGCAAACGCCGCCGCAAAGCGCGCCAGATGCGCCATGGCTAGATCATCCAGGCCCAGATAAGTGGCACTTTCAATCACCCGTGTGACCACGTTCGGTTCGGGCGAAAAATGCAGTGCCAGCAAGGCGTGCGGCAGCATCCAGGCGGCGTTGTCGCGCGTGACTGGGCGGCTGGTGATTTGCGCAAACCGCACCGAATCGGCAAACAGCCAAGAGCGCTCGGCATGCTGCATTGGCGCATCGCGGTACGCCGCACTGCGGTTTTCAGGGGCCAAGTACACCTGACTGATGCGGTGGTAATCCCAGCCCGCATAAGCGGCGGCTGCCAGCATCGCCGTCGCCACCGCGCCGCGCCACACGGGCAGCGCCCTGCGTGGTCGCTGCGCTTTCAACCATGCGCCGTCTGATGCGGCGGCCTGGCCCGCCGCCTGAGGCGTCGCGCCCCGTGTGACCCACAGCAGCCACACGCCAATGGCGGTGGCGATCTGAAACGGTCCATACCACAGCGGATATTCCACCAGACTGTGAATACCTATGGCCAGCAGCACGCCCCAGGCCAGTTGACGCGTGGGCTGCTGCTCGGCCCAGGGCTTGCCGCGCCAGATCAGCCAGGCGGCCGCCGCGCATGCGGCCAAGGCCACCGGCACGCCCAACTCCACCGCCAGGTGCAGCGGCAGGTTGTGCGCATTGTCCAGAATGTGGCAAAAGCGCGGGCCGTCGTACAGCGTCATGAAGTGGGCGTAATCCAGCTCGCCCCAGCCCCAGCCCGTCCACGGCTTTTGCGCCATCAGATGCAGCACGTTGCGCCATAAGATCAAGCGGCTGCCGCAGGTGGATTCGGCGTGCTGCAAGCGATCCAGCATGTTGCGCCCGGCTACCCCTTCGGTCGATTGCGCCACCCAGGGCAAGGCCAGCGCCGCCAGCGCGTACACAAGCACCACCGCGCCCACGCCCATGCCGGTGACCATGAACGTGCGCCGTGCCCGCTGTGGCTGGCGTGCCCCCCAGGCCCACCACAGCGCCAGCGCCCCGCATGCCAGCAATTCCACCAGCCCTGCGCGCGAGGCCGTTGCCGCCAGCGCCAGCACCAGCAGGACGCCCATTTCAATGGCGCGGTTGAAAGCAAGACGTCCGGCCTGCACCAGCCAGCGCAACGCCAACAGACCAATCACCAGCAGCGAGGCCAACTGGTTCGGCTGGCGCAAATTGCCAAACGCCTGGCCGGGGTCGGCAATGTTGATGAAGGGATGAAACGGCGCTTCCAGATTGAAGTATTGAAGCAATGCAATCGCGCTGCTCAACACCGCCGCTGCCAGCCAGCCCCAGGCTGCCCATCGCGTGGCGCGATCCACATCGCCCGCAGGCCACAGCGCCAACAGCAACGCAGCAGCCGTGACAGAAACCAGATAAGGCTCAGTGGCCGCCACCGGCCCGGACGTGTGGGGCCAGAGCCAGGACAGCACCAGCAAGCAAAGCAGCAGCGCGCGTTGAACAACCATCAGCATGGCCGCGATTGTGCCCAAGCTGCGGCGATCTCCTCGGAAAGCGCATCAACGATGTGCCAATACCACGATGTGATATTCCGTGTGATATGGATGAGGCTTATGCCATGGCCAATCTGACGCTGAGTCTTGACAGCGACATCCTGCAAAAAGCGCGCGAAGCAGCGTTGCTTGAATGCACCTCTGTCAACGCCTTGGTGCGAAATTTCCTCACCCGCTACGCTGACAGCCGGATGCGCCGACTGGAAGCGCTTGACGCGCTGGATGCTCTGGCTGCACGCAGCCCTGCCAGTGCCGAAGGCACTTGGTCACGCGAATCGTTACACCAGCGTTAAGCAACTACCACCCGGCCAATGCGCGTTTTCGTAGATACGAATCTCTGGGTGTACTGGCTCGACCAACGCGACCACGACAAATCACGCTGTGTCGCCCACTGGCTGCGCGAGCTGGCCAACGCGCACGACATCGTGATCAGCACTCAGGTGCTGATTGAATTTCGCGCCGTGCTCATGCACAAGTTCAAGCCCGCGTTCTCTGCACAAGACGTGCGCCTGGCGCTCAGCAGCTTGGCTGCGTTCGAGGTCGTACCCACCCACGTCAACATGGTGCTGGACGCGCACGAACTCGCCCAAGCCGAGCAACTGTCGTGGTTTGATGCGCTGATCGCCGAGGCGGCACTGCGCAGCCGCTGCGCCGTTCTGTACAGCGAAGACTTTTCACACGGTCAGCGCCTGGGTGGTCAATTGCTGCTGCAAAACCCCCTTCTGCCGCAGACCTGATCCAATGGCCGCACCAGTCAGGACGCTGTGTCCAGTTGCCCATGTCTAGCGCGCCGCTAACGAGTGCAAAAGTTCTTCTTAGAACCCATCGACCGGAGCGTAGCCCACGATCTTCATGTCTGCATCCAGCAGCGCCACCCATTCCTTGACCTTACTGCTGGTTAAAGGCAGATAAAACAGCTTGGCCGGGTCGGCTTTAGCCGCATTGGCTGCTTCACGTAAGGCTTGCGCGTCTTGCGGGCGTCGCGCCATTAGCTCGCTCAACGGCTTGGCGCGGGCTTTCATATCTTGAATCTTGTCTTGCCATGGCACCCACCAGTCAGGCTGCATGGCAGGAGTCAAGCCGCCCAATTGCTGTTCTAGGCTTTTGAGCATTTCGTCAGAATTGTCCGGCGCGCGTGTCCCTACTTGTCGCACCCCAAAAAAGGGCAAGCTGCGCATGTTCTGCGGCGCTTTGGGCAGTGCTGCCACGTCTACTTCATTGGCCGTGACCACGACGAAGCGATCCACCTCAAAAGCCAGCACCACCGGACGTGCTATCCATACGCTGTACAGTCCATACGCCAGAGCAAGTGTTTGTATCAACCCCACTAAACCAAAGTCCAGCCACCGTTCGTGCCGGGACTTTCGAGGGTTGGCAAGAATCAATGTCAGCAAGGGGCCGCACACCACATCCACAACAAGCACCAACAAAAAAACTGATTCCACCCCCAACAAGGCACGATATGGTGTCGGATACAACAAACCAAACACAAAGGCAAAAAACAGCAGCGCTACCACAGCAGATATACCCAGGTGACGCAGTGCATAACTGCCAGCAAAGCGTACCCGGAAGAGGACTGATCGCATTACTTTTAGTCGCTTAGAGATATTTGATCTTAGTATTAAACAATGCCACTATTATTGCTGTAATGAATTTATAACTAAAATTAAAATGCAATAATGTGCATCATATCAATAATTTTGCAACATTACACTTAATATTATTAATAAAAAGAGCGCCGAAGCGCTCTTTTTATTTTTTATGACAAACTCAATATCAACGGCATTGAGCAGGTGCGTATTTGGCCAGCATTGTGCCTGCAGCGGCCGTAATACCTTGTGCTGTAGCTACCGAGTTACCAACTGACGTGCAAGCAAAGTCAACCGATCCTGTAGCACCAGCGGCCAAGGCCGACGCATACGCTTGACCCGCTGTAGTATCACGAGTCCAAGGAGTCAGCAACAGCGTATTAGCAGCAGCGCCCACGCCAACATTAGTTGCATTGTAATTCACCGTGATCACGCCACTGGTGGTATCTACCTGAACACTGTTTACAAACTTCGATGTGGCACCAGTAGAACCAGCGCGGGCATTCCATTCAGTAGCCTGAGCAGTGAGATCTGCGGCAGAAGCAACCTCAGTGCCGAGCATCGTTTTTGCGGGCTCAGCAAGCATCAAGCCTTCTGTAACACGTGCGCGGATGGTGTAATCCTGATAAGCGGGCAGAGCGATAGCAGCCAGAATACCGATGATGGCCACAACAATCATCAATTCGATCAGGGTAAAACCTTTTTGCAGGGATTTCATTTTCAATTTCCTTCCATGAGGGGTTGAGAGAACTTGGAGACACTTGGAGTGCGTCGCCGCACGCCTTCATTGTTTGCATCCGGCGTGCCAGGTGGGCCAGACGTGCCAAGCAGGGGCTGATTTGTGCGATAGATCACACCAAGAGGGTTGTGCCGGGGCTGTAGTGACAATTTGTGTCGACCAAATGTGTCACATCGTGTGACCGGTTTTGTCAGGTGCGCGCTTTTTAGCACTGGTTTTGGTTTGTGGCATGCATTTGGGTGTGTCCAGCGTGCGTTGAGCAGCGCGTTATGGCATCAGGTTGCCTCAAATTGCCTCAAATGATGGCCTCGGGCTTTATTCCTCCGGGTTCATTCTCCGGATTCTGTGGCCGATTCGGGGGCTGAGGTGTCGGGCTGGTCGGCTGGGGTGTCGCTGCTGGATGCGGCGGGGTCGACCAGCTCGCCCGCCCCGGCCGCGCCACCGTTGATGTCAAAGCGCCGGTGCTGGCCGTAGGGGAAGATGTCGATTACCTCGCCGCCCCGAATGCTGGTTTGGGCCTGTTGCCAGAACTCAGGGGTCAGCAAATCAGCGTGGTGGCGCATGAAGGCGGCGCGCACGCGGGGGTTGCCCAATAAAAAGGGCGTGAAGGTTTCGGGAAACACGTCGTTCTTGGCCACGGCGTACCAAACCTCACCGCTCAGCTCGTCTTCTTCGTTGCGCGGTGCGGGTACACGGCGGAAGTTGCAGTCGGTGAGGTATTCGATCTCGTCGTAGTCGTAAAACACCACCTTGCCGTGGCGGGTGACGCCAAAGTTTTTCCACAGCATGTCGCCGGGGAAGATGTTGGCGGCCACCAAATCCTTGATGGCGTTGCCGTATTCGATGACGGCGTGTTCCATTTGCGCGCTGGCGGCGGCGTTGGTCTCGCCCGCGTCGAAGGCTTCTTGCAGGTACAGGTTGAGCGGGATCATGCGACGCTCGATGTAAGCGTGCTGAATGATGACTTCCACCTGCCCGTCGCCATCGCGGTCAGATATTTCAAGCTGGCTGGGGGCGTGCTGCTCGATCTCGGCAATCAGCGCATCGTCAAAGCGCGCGCGCGGAAAGGCCAGCAGCGAAAACTCCATGGTGTCGGCCATGCGGCCGACGCGGTCGTGGCGCTTGACGAGTTGGTATTTGCCGCGCACTTGCTCGGGCGTGGTGTCTTTGGGCGGCGGAAAGTGGTCTTTGATGACCTTGAACACGTAAGGAAAGCTGGGCAGGTCAAACACCAGCATCACCATGCCCTTGATGCCGGGGGCGATGCGAAAACGGTCGGTGCTGTGGCGCAGGTGCCAGAGCAGGTCACGGTAAAACAGGTTTTTGCCCTGCTTGGCCAGCCCCAGGGTGTTGTAAATCTCGGCGCGGGGTTTGCGCGGCATCAGGCTGCGCAAAAACTGCACGTAGGCGCTGGGGATTTCCATATCGACCATGAAGTAGGCGCGCGAGAAGGAGAACAGGATCAGCAGGTCCTCTTCGCCAAACAGCGCCGCGTCGACGTACACCATGCCCGGCGTGCGGTGCAGGATGGGCAGGGCAAACGGCACTTCTTTGAAGCCGTTGATCAGCTTGCCCACCAAATAAGCGCCTTTGTTGCGATAAAACAGGCTGGCCAGCACCTGAACCTGAAAATTGGGGCGCGCGCGGCCTGCGCCCAGCGCGCGCCGCATGGCCTGGGCGACGTGGGCCGCGTCGCGTCCTAAATCTTCAAACCGGCAGCGCAGGCCAAACGACAGCAATACGTCGCGCACGATTTGTTCCAGATCAGCCTGACCCAGATCAACCGGCCCTGCATCGCACGCGCTTGCATCAGCTTGTGCAGGGTTTGCACGCTGCGGGTAAAAGGCGCGAAACGTGGGCGCCGCCGCCGGGTCGCTGGAGGCTAGGTATTCGGTACTGATGGCCGGGCGCACAAAGATGAAGTCGTTGTGGAAGTAGCTGCGGTGCAGGATTTTGGTGGTAACCGAGTTGAAAAACGTCTCGGCCAGCTCAGGCTGCTGGTGTTGCACCAGCAGGCCGATGACGTGCAGCTTGACCTGTTGCCACACGGCCATGGGTTGTGCGCCCGCTTTGAATTCGCGCTCCAGCCTGCGCTGGCATTCGCGCACGCGCAGGTCGTAAAACTCGATGCGCTCGCGCTGGGCGCGCTGCTGCGCGTGCCAGTCGCAGGTTTCAAAGCGGTGTTTGGCGCGGGCTGATTCGGTGCGAAACAGTGTGTAGTGGCGGTTAAAGCCATCCACCAGCGCTTGCGCCATATCGCGCGCCAGGGGGGAGTCGAGTGGTGGGGCGGGCATGTGGATTATTCGATGTGCAGGGCGCTGCTTTTATATCGCAGGCCCTCACTTCTGCCCTCTCCCGTCAGCGGGAGAGGATTGGGGTGAGGGTGGGTGGCAGCGTATCGCGCGCCGGGCGTGGTTTCATTTCGTTTCAGTTGCCTATCCGATGGCCACAGAGCAGGCCAGGCCAGCGATCGCCGCGGCCGGGGTTTACCCGGCCACTGGCGATGCCTTCTTGAGGAGGGAAGCCAAGCGGAACGAAGTCCGCGCAGCTTGAACACGCTCTCAGGCTTCGCTGTCCATCAGCTCAGTAAACAGGCCGTTATCGTCCGCCCTGCTGGTGTTGTCGCGCGGGTAGCGTTTGATGGCGTCGCGGTATACGTCTATCACCTCGTCCAGCCGGGCCATGGTGACGCGCAAATCTTTCACCTTGCCGTCTTTCAGGCCATAGCACCAGCCATGCACGGCCAGCGGCTGGCCGCGCGCCCAGGCGTCCTTGACGATGTTGGTCTGGGCGATGTTGCCCACTTGCTCGATCACGTTCATTTCACACAGCACGTCTTCCTGCGCGTGCGTGCACAGGTGCATCAGGCGGCCGCGGTGGCGCATCTTCACGTCGTGCACGTGGCGCAGCCAGTTGTCGGCCAAGCCCACGCGCTTGTCGTGCAACGCCGCCAGCACGCCGCCGCAGCCATAGTGGCCCACCACCATGATGTGCTCCACTTTCAGCACGTCGACGGCAAACTGGATGACCGACAGCGCATTCAAATCCGAATGCACCACCACGTTGGCCACGTTGCGGTGCACGAACACCTCGCCCGGAGCCAGCCCCACGACCTGATTGGCGGGCACGCGGCTGTCAGAGCAGCCAATCCACAGGTATTTGGGCGTTTGCTGCCCTGCCAGGTCTTTGAAAAAGCCGGGGTGCTCGCGCTCCACGCGCTCGGCCCAGGCGTGGTTGCGGTCAATCAGGTGTTGCAGCGGATTGGACATACTATAAAAAAGTGGATTACGTGCAGGTGCAAAAAACGCAATAAGCTCTTGTTTTGAGCGCATTTGCGAGAATCGATGCGCCCGTTTATCACATGGTCTCTGCAAACAGCTCGCGCCCGATGAGCATGCGGCGAATCTCGCTGGTGCCGGCGCCAATTTCGTACAGCTTGGCGTCGCGCCACAGGCGGCCCAGCGGGTATTCGTTGATGTAGCCGTTGCCGCCAAAAAGCTGGATGCCGTCGCCCGCCATTTTGGTGGCCATTTCGGCTGTCCACAGGATGACGCTGGCGCAGTCTTTGCGCACCTGGCGCACGTGTTCGGTGCCCAGCGCGTCGAGGTTCTTGCCGATGGTGTAGAGAAAGGCGCGCCCGGCTTGCAACACGGTGTACATGTCGGCCACCTTGCCCTGAATCAACTGGAATTCGCCAATGCTTTGGCCGAACTGCTTGCGGTCGTGGATGTAGGGCACCACGTTGTCCATCACCGCTTGCATGATGCCGATGGGGCCGCCAGAAAGCACGGCGCGCTCGTAATCCAGCCCGCTCATCAGCACCTTGGCACCCATGTTCAGTCCGCCCATGACGTGGCTTTCGGGCACCTCGACGTTGTTGAACACCATCTCGCCGGTGTGGCTGCCGCGCATGCCCAGTTTGTCCAGCTTTTGCGCGGTGCTGAAGCCTTTCATGCCTTTTTCGACGATGAAGGCGGTGACGCCGCGCGCGCCCATCTCAGGCTCGGTCTTGGCGTAGACCACCATGGTGTCGGCGTCCGGCCCGTTGGTGATCCACATCTTGGTGCCGTTGAGCAGGTAGTAGCCGCCCTTGTCTTCGGCCTTGAGCTTCATGCTGATGACGTCGCTGCCCGCGCCCGGCTCGCTCATGGCCAGCGCGCCCACGTGCTCGCCGCTGATCAGCTTGGGCAGGTATTTCTGCTTTTGCGCCTCGCTGCCGTTGCGCTTGATCTGGTTGACGCACAGGTTGGAGTGCGCACCGTAGGACAGGCCCACCGAAGCGCTGGCGCGGCTGATTTCTTCCATGGCGATCATGTGTGCCAGATAGCCCATATCAGCGCCGCCATAGGCTTCGGGCACGGTGATGCCCAGCACGCCCAGTGCACCCATCTTGGGCCACAAATCCATCGGGAACTGGTCGTCGCGGTCGATCTCGCCCGCGCGCGGGGCGATCTCTGCGGCGCAAAAGTCGCGCACCGTATCGCGCAGCGCATCAATGTCTTCGCCCAGTTGAAAGTTCAGGCCGGGAAGGTGGCTCATGGTGTTCTCCTCAAAATTTTGACAATCAAAAAAAACCTACTGGTCGCGGAGCAGGCCAATCCAGTGAACGCCGTGGCCGGGGCTTCCCCGGCCACCAGCGGTGTCCCCCTCCCACAGGAGAGGGGGGAAGGCGCGAAGCGACACAGAGGGTGCATCTCGCGAACCCATCTCAATAGTTTTTCGGCACCGGCACCAGCGTTTGCTGCATCAGCGCGCACGGCCCCTCTTTGCCGTCATCGGCCACGTGCGTCACCTCTGCGGTGGTGACGATCAGCCGCTTGCCCGGCTTGACCACGCGGCCAATGGCGCGCAGGGCACCACCCTGGTAGCTGCCCAGAAAGTTGATCTTGTATTCGGCCGTGACCACTTCCATGCCTTCGTCCACCACCGTCAGCCCGGCGTAGCCGCCTGCGATGTCGGCCAGCGCGCCCATGGCCCCGCCGTGAAAGCCGTCTTGCTGCTGCGTCACCTTGTCGGAATAAGGCAGCCAAATCTCGACCAGCCCTGGCTCGGCCCGGCGCAATTCGGCCCCCAGGTGGCGCATCAAGCCCTGTCTGGCCAGGCTGGTGGCTACGCGCTGGAATTCAGCAGATGCGACAGAAGGCTGGGGCGTGGTCGGTGCGGTCATGACAGCGGGTGATTTTGGTTGACGTTAACGTTAACGTCAACCTGGATTTTTCTTGCGTGCAGGGGATCGGCGTTTGGGCGACTGGCTTTGCAGTTTGTCCAGCAGCGCACGTGCTTCTTGCTCGTGCTCGGTGATTTCGTTCAGCGTCGCTTGCAGCTCGGCCAGCTGCGCCTCCAGCTGGCTGCGGTGGCCTGCCAACACCTGCATAAACCGCTGTAGTTGTGCGCCGGTGTCGCGTGGGCTGTCGTACATGTCGATCAGCGCCTTGGCGTCTTGCAGCGACAAGCCCAGCCGCTTGGCGCGCAGTGTGAGCTTCAGGCGCGTGCGGTCGCGCCCGCTGTACACGCGCTGGCGCCCGCCGGGGCCAGAGCGCGCGGGCTGCAACAAGCCCATATCTTCGTAAAAGCGCATGGCGCGCGGTGTCAGGTCAAATTCGCGCGCCAGATCGCTGATGGAATAGGTGGTGACCATGAATAGGTGTGGGTGTTGTCGCTGCGATTGCTGCTGCTGTCGCGTGCGTGGCAAAGCCGCGCGGCCAGTCGTTCATAGAATGAAATTTCGATGTCCGTCGATGTCCGCGCATGGCCTCGTGGTCGCATCGCCAGCCATCGTACTGCACCCCCTGCCTTTACTCTGAAAATTTTGCCCCATGTCGTTAGCCGCTGAACTCGAACGCGCTCTGCATTACCCGCAGGGCGATGCGCTGCCGCCGCCGGGCGGCGCGCTGGCGCTGGCTGCGGGCATCAAGTGGGTGCGTATTCAACTACCGTTTGCGCTGGACCACATCAACCTGTGGCTACTGCGCGATCGGCTGGACGGTCGCGAGGGCTGGACGGTGGTCGACTGCTGCATTGACCGCCCCGAGTCGCGCGCCGATTGGGAGCAGGTATTTGCCAGCGAGATGGATGGCCTGCCCGTCCTGCGCGTGCTGGTGACCCACATGCACCCCGACCACGTGGGCCTGGCGCACTGGCTGTGCGAGCGCTGGAGCAGTCCTGAGCATGAGTGCCGTTTGTGGATCAGTGGCACCGACTACCTGGCGGCGCGCTACGCCAGCGAAGTGGTCAACAGCTTTGGCGGCGAGCGGCAGGCTGCGCATTTTCGCCGCCATGGTTTGACCAACCCCGACGAGCTGGAGCAGCTGCGCCAGCGCAAAAGCTACTACCGCAACCTGGTGCCCGCGCTGCCGCCCAGCTATGCCCGGCTGATCGACGGCGGTCAAATCATCATCGGCGGCCACGCCTGGCGCTGCATCGCCGGTTATGGCCACGCGCCCGAGCATATGGCGTTGTACTGCGAACCACTGAACGTGCTCATCAGCGGCGACATGGTGCTGCCACGTATTTCCACCAACGTCAGCGTGTACGAGATGGAGCCTGAGGCCGACGCACTGCGGTTGTTTCTGGATTCGATCGACCGTTTCAAACCACTGCCTGCTGACACGCTGGTGTTGCCCTCGCACGGTAAACCCTTTAACGGCCTGCACACACGCATCCAGCAGTTGCACGAGCACCACCGCGACCGGCTGGCTGAGGTGATGGCCGCCGCACGTGAGCGGCCCGTCAGCGCCTACGACGTGCTGCCCGTGCTGTTCAAGCGCCCGCTGGACTTGCACCAAACCACCTTTGCTTTGGGCGAAGCTGTGGCCCACCTGCACCGGCTGTGGTTCTCAGGCCGGCTGCGGCGCACGCGCGATGCGCAGGGGGTGTGGCGGTTTGGGGCGGTGCATTGAGGGGGTGGATTTGCAATGCGAAATGTGGCTCTGGCGCTTGTGTGGCTAGCGTGAGTAGCTACCAATTTTGGTCGGTGAGACTAGTTGCTTACTTTGGTCGAATCATCATCTTTTGGCCATTGCATGTTACGAACCGCGTCGCGAATGGCTTTCAAGGCACTCAACCTATAGTCGGTGGCAATCTGAACTTGCGTGATGCTGATTTGATGTTGGAGACGCTCTTGCGGGCGATCCGGTAATGTGATTCCGGCTTCGGACAATTGTTTTCGCCATTTCGCTACATTATCATCCCATTTTTTAAAATACGGACCTACAGGAGCAAGCACACTTGGGTCATTAACGGCAAGACTTGGCATGTCGGAAATACGAGCTTTGGCATCAGCGCGCTTCTGGTCTAGTGCTGCACCTAGGGAAGGTCTGCAAAAGTCAGCCCCATGACGGCCTGATCTGAGACAGTGGAGCGATGCAACAGACAAGCCTTGCCACCACTGGATTCGAGCTTGCAGCCAAACGCACGCGCAAG
>NZ_JBKEEE010000073.1:0-1568 GCF_047975795.1 Ottowia sp.
ATGCTGATCGTATGGGGCGTCCGCTGCCATCCTGGCGGCAATGCCGGCAGCTTCGGGCTGACGAACTCTTCCTCTTGAGCACAGCCAACCCAGCGTCATTCGACAGCCGCTATTTTGGGCCGATCAACGTATCTGCCGTGATCGGGATCGCGCCTCCGGTTTGGCTGGAGGCCCGCCCATGATGGCTGCCGATTCGCCGCACGTTGTCGTGCATCTCATCGTGTCATCGGGCGTACCGAGCCGGTGGCTTTCCGCGTGTCGCAACGCATGCAGCGCGAGTGCAACCGCGCGGCCTTACCATGTGCAGACGTCTAGCCTCGAACGCGCCCGGCCTGTGGCAATTGGCGCGTTCACCGTCGGGCTGGCTGCAAGCAGCGCAGCGCCGCCGGGCCGCCGACGCCCTGAGCGTCAGCGAGGGGCAAAGGCGGAAGGCAAGACAAAAGGGGGCGGCACCTGGCGGCCCGCAAAGTCAGTCTGCACGTGGGCGGTATGCGGCACGATGCGGCTTTGCCGTCGTGCCGTGAGATGTATGAAGCCTGCGTCAACTCTGAGATACCGGCGTGCTTCATACGACGAAGCACGCCACCCTTTGCTGGGGGCGTGGTTATGAGTGACCAGCGTGATGATGACTTTCGACTCCGCCCCGGCACCCCGAAACACCGGGGCAAGGGTCAGAGTTTCGTTTCCAAAGTCCTCAAACAGACGGGGAAGACCAGTGGTGGCAAATCTTCGGCACGGGGTCAGACATCGGTGGGCAACACCGGCCAGCGCCCCGGTTCGCGTTTGGGCCGTGGCCATACGGCGGCTCAATTTACGGGAAAATCCCTGACGCCGTTCTCTCGCCGAGTCACCATCAAAACCCTGCTGGTCAATCAACGCCGGGCCAGCCCGCAGTCGCTGGCGAAACACCTGCGCTACATCGAACGCGACGGCGCGGGGCGTGATGGTGAACCAGGCCGGGCCTACGGGCCGCAGATCCACGAGGCTGACCTGAATACTTTCAAGGAACGCTGTCAGGACGACCGACACCATTTCCGCTTTATCCTCTCGCCCGAAGATGGGGTTGAGTTGGATGATTTGCGTACCTACACACGTCACCTGATGAGCCGGGTGGAAGCCGACCTGGGTACGCGGCTGGATTGGGTGGCAGTGGATCACTGGAACACCGACAACCCCCACACGCATCTGGTGGTGCGTGGGCGTGACGACACTGGCAAAGACCTCATTATCGCTGGCGATTACATTGCCCATGGCTTTCGCCACCGAGCCGCTGAACTGGAGACGGAATGGCTGGGGCCACGCACAGAACTGGAGATCCAGCAGAGCATGCAGCGCGAGGTGGAACAGGAACGGTGGACGGGCCTGGATCGTACACTGCAACGTGAGGCTGACAACGAGCACCGGGTGCAGATCAAACGCTTTAACGATCCAAAACTACAAAGCCAGAGGCAACTGCTCATAGGCCGTTTGCAACACTTGCAGCGCCTGGGCCTGGCGGACGAGGTGCAGCCCGGAACCTGGGACATCCACACCGACACCGAAAAGACCTTGCGTGCTCTGGGCGAACG
>NZ_JBKEEE010000003.1:0-7635 GCF_047975795.1 Ottowia sp.
GCATGAAGCGGTGCGGGCTGAAGATGGGGGATTCACTCATGCTGGGACCTCTGTCGGGGTTGGCCCCAGTGCTGCCAGCACCGCATCGGGCGCGAGGCTGAGGGCCTGGTACAGCAGCTCCAGTTGTACGGTGGTGGCCTGACCGGTGGTGGCCTGGTCTATGGCCTCAGGCCGATCTGTCCCGGCTTTGGCCACCCAGGCCCACTGCGCGCCCACGGGGGTGTGAAACAGCAGCTCAGGCGGGTCGGGCAGTTCGTCAGCGTGCGCGGCCACGCCCATGCGCAGGCGCTGGGCCACGCGCTGCATGGATGCATCCAGCACGATGCGCCCGCCGTCAATGAACCACAAGTGCGTGAGCGTGCTTTCCAGATCGTGCGCCTGGTGCGTGCTGATGAGCACGCAGCGCGTGCGCTGCTCGGGCCGGGCGAGCAAACGTCTGAACTGCATGCGGCTGGCAATGTCCAGCCCGTTGGTGGGTTCGTCCATCAGCAGCAGCGGAGTTTGTGCAGCCAGCGCGAAGGCGATGGCGGCTTTTTTCTTTTGCCCCAGGCTCATTTCGGCAAAGCGCTGCGCCTCGGGCACTTGCAGCTCGTGCAGGTATTCGCCGTACAGCGCAGGGCTAAAGCGCGGGTAGAACGCGGCGTGGTGGTGGCGCAATTGCACCGGGCTTAAGTTGGGCAGGTGAAACTCTTCCGGCAACAGCACCACCTGGGCCAAAAACGCGGGCGTGCGACGGCGCGGCACATGGCCCAGCACGTCGATGTGGCCCGCAGCGGGCGTGAGCAAACCGGCCATCAGTTTGAGCAAGGTGGATTTGCCGCTGCCGTTGCGGCCAAACAGGCCGTACACGCCCGGCTGGCGCACCATCACGTGCAAATCCTGGTACAGCGCCTGATGTCGCGGCTGCCGCTTGTAGGCAAAGCGCAGGCCGTCGATGTGCAGCACCGGCCGTGCTGCGGGCGATGTTGGGTGCGATAGGTCAGTGGCGTCGCTGGGGTGGTCGCTTTTCATCGACCACCGCCGCGCATGTCGGGGCCATCCGGATCGGGGCCGATTTCGGTGCGCAGCACGCGGTAGTCGGAGTTGAAAATCACGTTGAACGCCACCTTCTCGCTGGGCGGCTGCAAAAACTTCCATGTCCACACCACTTCGTTTTTCAGCTTGTAGGGCACTTGCCTGGCGGGCTTGCCCAGCATGCGGCGCACGTCTTCGACGCCCATGCCGGGCTGGATGCGGGCAAAATTTTCGGGTGTCAGCACCTGGCGCAACGCGCTCATTTTGCCGTCGGCTCCAATGGTGATCATGTAGTTGCTGGTGCCTTCGGGCTGGCGGTTGTATTCAAAGGTTTTGGCACCGCCCGCCTCGTGCCACACGCGCTCGGGCTGGCCAAAGCGCTGCACCACGTCGGCTTCGGTGGACTCGCCTTTTTTCAGCTCGTTGATGGCCTGCTGGTCGCAGGCGGCCAGCGCCATTGAAAAAACCAGCGCCAGGGTCGCGCCCCAGCCGCCAAAGCGCTTGTATCCGATGTGGTTAAAAAGGTGCTTCATGTGAAATGTTCATGTGAAGAATTGGCCCGGTAAAATGCTTTGAAAACCCAAGTTGTAACGCGCCAGCGCTTTGGCGCGCTGTCCTTTTTTGATTTCATTACTGTTACCAATTATGTCGCTCGCCCGCATTTTCCAGCGCCCGCATTACCGTTCGGACGTGACCCAGTTTATTGACGACCTCAAGCAAACCCGCCCCGAATTGGCGCAGCAGCAGGTGCAAGGCCGCGCCCTGCTGTGGGACAAGCAGGTTGACCGCGACCTGCAAGCCGAGTTCAAGGCGGCTCGCGTGGCGCAAAAACCTTACGTCTACCAGACCGCGCCCAGCGCAGATTGACACGCCCCCGGCTTGGTGGCTTTGGTCGCCATTCGGGCAGAGTTTGCCCAAGCCATTCAAGCGGCTGATTCACGCCGCTGCACCGCTTATTTGAACACCAAACAAGGCTCTGGCGCTTGTGTGGCAAGCGTTGGCAGCTATTGATTTCATAGATTACCCTCATAGATCACGCCATGTCGGCCACCGACGCCAGCGCCCCCCTGTTGACCGAAAACCCCGATCAGCCCCTGCTGCCCGAGGTGGTCGATCATGTGGCCGTGGCGCGCCTGTACGGCGAGCCGCTGTTTGCGCTGCCGCAGGACTTGTACATCCCGCCCGACGCGCTGGAGGTGTTCCTCGAAGCCTTTGAAGGCCCGCTTGATCTGCTGCTGTACCTGATCCGCAAGCAGAACTTCAACATCCTCGACATTCCCATGGCGGCGCTGACGCGCCAGTACCTGAGCTACGTCGACGAAATCCGCAGCCGCAACCTGGAACTGGCGGCCGAATACCTGCTGATGGCCGCCATGCTGATCGAGATCAAGTCGCGCATGCTGCTGCCGCCCAAAAAGACGGCCGAAGGCGAAGAGCCGGAAGACCCGCGCGCCGAGCTGGTGCGCCGCCTGCTCGAATACGAACAGATGAAGCTGGCCGCCCATCGCCTGAACGACGTGCCGCAGTTCGGGCGCGACTTTCTGCGTGCGCAGGTGTATGTGGAGCAGGCGCTGCAACCGCGCTTTCCCGACGTGGCGCTGGCCGACATTCAGCAAGCCTGGGCCGACATCATCAAGCGCGCCAAACTGGTGCAGCACCACAAGATTTCGCGCGAAGAACTCAGCGTGCGTGAACACATGTCCATCGTGCTGAAAAAACTGCAAGGCCGCCGCTTCGCTCCGTTTGAAGACCTGTTTGACCCCAGCCGCGGCGCGCCCGTGCTGGTGGTCACCTTGATCGCGCTGCTGGAGCTGGCCAAAGAAAATCTGGTCGAAGTCACCCAGGCCGAGGCGTTTGCACCCATCTACGTGCGGCTGGCCTTCACGTCGGCGTGAAGGCGATGGATGCCTGTGCGAGCATCAGGACGCTTGCACCGTGTACAAAAACTCCTCTTTTGATAGCTGTCCGTGCTTTTTGTATCGGCGCAGAAGCCTGATTTGGCATTGATTTTTTGCGTTGTCCCATGCCGACAGGTTTGAGAACTTTTGGGCAGTCGCTTTTGGCCAGCCCGCAGGGCGCGCCGATGGCACGCACAATGGATGGCCTGGTCGGGGCGACTTCGTCACTTCGGCCTTTTCTTTGAACTTCTGAAGGAGATGAACCATGGGATTGCTTGACTCTGTACTCGGCTCGGTGCTGGCGGGCCAGAACCAGCAAGGCGGCGGCCTGGACTTGGGCAACGTGCTGGGCAGCATGCTGGGCGGTGGCGGCCAGCAGCAAGAGCCACAGGCCGGTGGCCTGAACATGGGCGCGCTGGTGGCGCTGGCCCCGATTTTGATGAGCATGCTGTCCAACAACAGCAGCCAGGGCGGCCTGGGCGGTTTGCTGGAAAAGTTTACCGGCGCGGGCGCGGGCGATGCGGCCAATTCGTGGGTGGGCAGCGGGGCCAACCAGTCGGTCAGCGAAGACCAGGTGACGCAGGCGCTGGGGCCAGACGTGATCAGCCAGATTGCCGCGCAACTGGGCGTGGGCCAAGGCCAGGCGGCGGGCGGCGTGGCCGCCATCTTGCCAGAGCTGATCGACAAGCTGACACCGCAAGGACAGCCGCCGCAAGGTGGTCTGGGCAGCCAGGCCGACATCACGGCGATGCTGGGGCAGTTGCTGGGAGGACGTTAAATCTAAAGAGCTACTTTTATAAACTGACTTGAAGGCACCCTCGGGTGCCTTTTTTTATGGTAATTTGAGCGACCGTTTTTGCAGTCCAAAAAACTTCCAATATTCAGTATATTTTGTTTAAATATCTGCTGATTGCGACGTTTTTTGGAGGGCTGCGCCATGTCTTTGCTGACCAACCCGGTCATTGCGTTGTTTTTGTCGGTGTCGCTGGGCTATCTGATCGGCCGCATCAAGCTGGGGCCGATTGAGATTGGCGGTATTTGCGGCACGCTGTTCGTGGCCTTGCTGCTGGGCCAGTTGGGCGTGACGATGAGCGCGGATTTGAAGAACACGGCGTTTGCGTTGTTCATCTTCTCGCTGGGCTTTACGGCGGGGCCGCAGTTTTTTGCCAACATCCGCGGTGGCTGGCGCTTTGGCATGTTTTCGGTCATCGAGGTGGTGGTGGCGCTGGCGTTGACGCTGGGTTTTGCGCTGGTGTTTGGCTTTGACCCTGGCACAGTAGCGGGTATTTTTGCCGGATCGGCCACCGAATCGGCGGTGGTGGGCACGGCGTCTGAGGCGATTTCGCACCTGAATTTGCCCGCCAGCCAGATCGAGGCGCTGCAAGCCAATGTGGCCACGGCCTACAGCCTGACTTATTTGTTTGGGTTGGTCAGCATTGTGGTGTTTGCCACGCAGATTGCACCGCTGCTGCTGCGCATCAATCTGCGGCATGAAGCGCACAAGCTGGCCGCAGAACTGGGCCAGAGTGGAGACGAAGAAGGCGAGGGCAGCTTTCCCACCTTTGTCGAGCGCGCCTTTCACCTGGATGAACACGCCGGGCTGGATCAGGGACTGAGCGCGGGCGAGTTTGAGCGCATCTACAACTGGGCGGTCACTGTCAGCGGCCTGAAACGCGGTGATGCGCTGGTGGAGGTGGACATCAGCACGCCCTTGCAAAAAGGCGACGTCCTGTTTATCCGCGGGCGGCGCAATGCCGTGATTGGCGTGGCCCAACATTTGGGGCAAGAAGTGCCGATGCCGCACGGCGTGGGTTTTCGGGTGAGCACGCGAGAGGTGATTTTGTCGTTTGCGCAAGCGTTTGGCACCAACTTGCGTGAGCTGGGCGAAATTGCCCCGCCCGAGCTGCGCCGTGGCGTGTTCGTGACCGGCATCCGGCGCATGGGCAACGCCATTCCGTCGCTGCCGCGCACAGTGTTGCAGCAAGGCGATGTGCTCACGCTGTACGGCCCCGAAGATGTGGTGGCCGAGGCTGCCGCCCGGCTGGGCACCGAGCTGCCGCCGCAGGACAAGACCGATTTCGTCTTTATGGGCGCGGGCATTGTGGTGGGGTTATTGATTGGACACATCAGCATCATGGTGGGCCAGATGGATCTGACGCTGGGCCTGGGCGGCGGCGCGCTGGTGTCGGGGCTGGTGTTTGGCTGGATCAATATGCGCCGCCCCGCCCTGGGTGCCCTGCCCACGGCAGCGTCCAACTTTGCCAAAGACTTTGGGCTGGCAGTGTTTATCGCTGCGGTGGGGTTGCAGGCTGGGCCTGCGGCCATCACGCAACTGAAAACCTATGGGCTGGTGCTGCCGGTGCTGGGAGTAGTTGTTTCAGTGGGCCCGGCCCTGGTGTCGCTGCTGCTGGGCCGGTGGGTGATGAAGCTGCCCGCGCCGATTTTGTTGGGGGCCATTGCCGGGCAGCACTGCAGCACGCCCACGGTGACGGCGTTGGTGGAAAAAGCAGGCAACGGCACGCCAGTGATTGGCTACACCGTCACGTACGCCATCTCCAACGTCATCCTGCCGCTGATGGGGCCGGTGGTGGTGGGGCTGGCCATGGCGATGGGGGCACCTGCTGCTGAATAGGCCGCACGATGGCGTGGACACTGCGCGAGGCGGCCATGGCCGAGCGCAAGCACCTGATCGTGGATACCACCATGCCCCGCACCGACGTCATCCGGGCCTTGCAAGAGGCTGGCTATGAGGTCGAAGTCAGGGCCATTGCCACCCACCGGCTGGAAAGCGAGCTGGGCGTCGACAACCGGTTTACCAAAGACATAGATCGTTTCGGTCACGGTCGCCACGTCCCCAATGACGTACGCGCGGCGGTGTACAAGAGCCTTCCCGCATCGCTCGACGACGTATCCAGACAGACCGGTGTGCCCATCCAGATCTTCGACCGCGAAGGTGCGCTGCACTTTGACTCGCGCACCACGCCCCACGCATCGCCTGGCAGCGCACTGAACAAGACCCGCTTTGGCCGTCTGCTGAGCCAAGAACGCCTGAACGAGATGCACCAGCTGAGCGGCGCACAGCGCCAGTGGCACCGCGACTTGCCCGCTCGACTGCCTAATGATCAGTTGGACGCCGACACAACGCGCCACCTGCTGGACGAGCGCCAGGCCGACCAGGTGGAGCGCGACGTGCAGCGCCTGCACAACGAATTCGGTGGCTACCGCGCCGTGCGCCCCACCCTCAAAGCCGCCGGTGTGCTGGGCGCCGCCTACGGTGCCTGGGACGCCAAGGGCCAGGTGGATGCGGCCATCGACAGCGCCCGCTCCACGCGCCAGCAGTGGATCAACGGCAGCGAAGAAACGGCCAACCAGGCCACCAAGGCGGCCGTCACCGGCGGGGCGGCAGCCGTTGGTGCTGTTCCCGGCGCAGCCGCCGGTGTGCTCACCAGTGCCGTCACCGGCCCCGTGGGACCCGTAGTCGGTGGCCTGGCCACCGGCAGCGCCGCTGCCGTGGGCGCAGAAAAACTCTACGAAGACTCGCGCTTGCAGCAATTTTCCAAGTACCTCGGGCGCGAAGCGGGCGAGCTGGGCTACGACTACGTCAGCCGTGAAGGCCGCCTGCTGCGCCAGGTGGGCCGCCTCCAAGAGGCGCTCGACAGCGCCGCCGACCCGGCCGAGCGCGCCCGGCTGCAGGGCCGATTCGATGAGGCCAGCGCCGCCTTCAGCAAAGAAGCCGAACGCAACGGACGCTACTTCGAGGCCAGAGGTGGCATTGATCGTGCCTGGGAGCAGATGCACCAGCGCTTTGCCAACCTGGACAAGGACGACGTGCAAGACGCGCTGGACAGGCACATCGACGCAGGCAAGCGCCCCACGGACGCAGCGCGCGGTGCCTACAGCGATGCGGTCAGCCAGAAGTACCCGTACCAAATGCCCCATGAGCCGCTGGAGGACTACCGGGCGCTGAACAACGAACAGCTTGCGGACAAGCACCGCCAGTACCTCAGCGAGATGATGCAGGGCCACCAAGCGCTGCAAGCGTTGCAGGCCAACCAGGGCAACTCGCACAACAACCTGGATCAGGGCTGGCCCAAGGAGCTGGCCCAGCAGCGCCAGGCCCAGCGGATCACGCAAGGGCTGGACGAGCAATGGCGCGACGCGGGACACCTGACGGCCGTGCGCCAGGCCTACAAAGAGCGCGGCATGGAGCCACCGGCGCTGCCGCCTGAGTTGCAGCCGCCAGGCGCCCACAAGACAGCCAGCGAGCACAAGGCACCGGTGGTGATGGATTCCCTACCGGCGCAGTCATTGGACACGCTCAGCCGCCAGTTGGTCAGCGACAGCGTGCAGGCCGTCTCGAACGTGGCCAATCGTCATGGACTGGCCTGGGATCAGGGGATGGTCAACACCGCCTATGCGGTTGCTGCCCAGGCCAAGACTGAAGGGATGAGCCGGATTAACCTGTTTCATGCGGACGGTCAAACGATTCGCGCGGGCCAGTACGACGGCATCAGGTTGCAAGAGGTGACGCTGGACAGCTCAGTGGCGGCCAATACGCCGCAGGCGCAATCGCAGCAGCAGATGCAGATGCAGGCGCTGGATGCGCAAAAGGAGTTGGTGGCGCAGCAGCAAACGCATGAGCAGGTGCAGATCATGCAAGAGCCACCGAAGGTGCGCTCGCTGGGGCTGTGAGGGATGGTGGGTCGCCGAAACTCCACAAGGA
>NZ_JBKEEE010000010.1:0-112809 GCF_047975795.1 Ottowia sp.
AAAATCAGGGTCAAGCGAACCAAAAACAGCGCAAAACGATGAGAAATTCAACGCTCGTTTCGCCATGTGAACATTCACGCGCCACCTCGCCCTGCAGCGGGGGTTGTGCAGACCTTCCCTAAGAGCGTGTTCAAAGTCTCAGCGTGAGAGGTGTGGGATGCGGATCGGGATGGGCTGCAAGGCGCAAACCGCAGCGATACCTAGTGGTATCGCGAGCATTTGCAACGCAGCAGACCGCCCGAGGCCGCGCCTACATACCCGCGCAGAGACTTTGAACACGCTCTAAGACAAGCATATCGCTCGGCTTCGCTAATGTCCTGAGTTGTAAGTTCGTTGAAAAGAAAAATCTGCCGAAATCGGCACCAGGCAAGGTGCAAAACGTAGCGATATCGGGCGGTATCGCGAGGCTTTGCAACGCCGCCTGACGTCGATTCTCAGTGGATTTGTTCAACGGATTTGCAATTCAGGACCCTAGGCATAGGTGGTTTTTCATCTGCACCGCATGCGCTACAAGGCGCTGAAGTGAGCGATCGTTCACCGGGCGGCAGTTTGCTGGCGCGGGCCTGGCAGGCGCTGCAAGACTTTTGGGCGCCGGTCATGCGCGTCTGGCGCGCGCTGGCGCGGCGGCTGTGTCCCATGAAGCGTTCGGTGCTGGCGTTTCTCATCAGCGCCGGCTGGGGGCTGCTGGGCATGGGTCTTTTGGGTCTGGCCTTGTATTACGCGGTGCTGCCGGCGCTCTGGCCGTGGTTTCTGCCTGAAAGCCAGTGGCATGGCGACTGGGTCTGGCCGGCCATGATTGGCGTGGGGATGTTGTGGTCGCTGGGCTTTTTGATTGCAAGGGTGCTTAATCTGCGCCTGCAAGCGCGCTAGGCAGCGGTGCGCCAGCGTCGGCTGGCGTATGTCGCGGTGTTGTGGCTGTGGGCGCTGGCGCTGTGGACGTACATCACCTGGGCGGTGGATGTATGGCGCTGATGCGACACGGAAGCACGACAGCGGCTACAGCGGCTACAAGGCACAGGCTATTTTTGCTTCATGATTAATAGCGTATTGGGCTTGATGCAAGAGCGTTAACGGCCAGTTTTGCTTGAATATTCAAGGCTTGAACAGCGCCCAATCCGGATCCTATGCCTGTGATGCCATGGCGTCGATGCATTGACAATATTTGGTCTTGCAAATAAATTCTCGCCGTCGCTTGGCCGGTGTCTTTGGTGTTTGCTGGACAGGCAGGTCGGCCTTGATTTTTTAACTCGCCATTTTCATGATCGCCCATGTGTGCCACCACGGTTGACCCAGCGCCTGCTTTGGCCCACGCCACTTTGATGGCAGGCATGGCCGCGCCGGTTGATTTTTTTACCCCCGAGCAGTTCAGTCCTGAAACCAGCGTGATGTATCTGCTGCGCCTGGCGCTGGTGGGCATGGGGCGCACGGTCAACCGCGAACTGGCGATGGAAGAATCCACCCTGCCGCAGTGGCTGCCGCTGTTCAAGGCGCACAAGGGCGGGGCCAACACCGTGGCCGAGCTGGCGCGCCAATGCACCATCGACGTCAGCACCATGACGCGGCTGCTCGACCGGCTGGAGAAAAAAGGCTTGTGCCGCCGCGAGCGATCGACCACCGACCGGCGCGTGGTGCACATCGTGCTGACCGCGCAGGGGCGCGCCGTGGCCGAACGCGTGCCCGAGGTGCTGTGCCGTGTGTACAACCAGGCGCTGGCCGGTTTCAGTGCCGCCGAGTGGCAGCAATTGCAGGCGATGCTGACCCGCCTGGGGCACAACGCCTGCGCGCTGGCTGAAGATGGTCTGCACGGGCCTGCTGCACCGGTGCAATCGGCCACGACACGGAAAAATACCTAACCAAACAAGGGTCTGGCCGACGCTGCACTGGTGGCTTGGCTGTTGACCGACTGCCCGTATGTCTGAACAAAACCAAAATCAAAACCAAAACCAAAGCACACCAGCCCAAACCGCCGTGGGCCGCTCCGGTGGCCGTTCGCGCCGCCAGCGCACGTTGATGGGGCTGACGCTGGTGCTGATACTGGCGGGCTTGGCCTGGCTGGCCTACGACTGGCTGGTGCTGCGCCATTACGAAGAAACCGACAACGCTTACGTGCAGGGCAACGTGGTGCAAATCACCCCACAGGTGGAAGGCACGGTGGTGGCCATTCGCGCCGACGAGACCGATCCGGTGCAGGCAGGCCAGCCCCTGGTAGAGCTGGACGCTGCTGACGCCCAGGTGGTGCTGGCGCAAGCCGAGGCAGCGCTGGGGCGGACGGTGCGCGAAGTGCGCGCGTTGTACGTCAACAACGGCGTGCTGCAAGCCCAGGTGCGCCAGCGCCAGGCCGATCTGACGCGCACCAAAGCCTTGCTGGTGACCGCACAAGACGATCTGGCGCGCCGCCAGCGGCTGGGCGCGGCCGTGTCAGGCGAAGAGCTGGCCCATGCCCGCGACACGGCGGCGGTGGCACTGGCCGCCCGCACAGCGGCAGAAGCGGCCCTGGTCACAGCGCGCGAGCAATTGGCCAGCAACCAGTCGCTGACCGCAGGCACGGCAGTGGCCCAGCACCCCAGTGTGCAGGCCGCTGCGGCCCAAGTGCGCCAGGACTGGCTGACCGTGCAGCGCATGGCCTTGCCTGCACCCGTGTCGGGTCATGTGGGCCAGCGCCATGTGCAACTGGGCCAGCGCGTGTCGCCGGGCACGCCACTGATGACGGTGGTGCCGCTGGAGCAGTTGTGGGTGGATGCCAATTTCAAGGAAAACCAGTTGCGCCAGATCCGCATTGGCCAGCCCGTCACCCTGACAGCCGACGTGTATGGCAGCAAAGTGGTGTTCAACGGGCAAGTGCTGGGTTTGGGCATGGCCACGGGCGCGGCGTCGGCGCTGCTGCCCGCACAAAACGCCACCGGCAACTGGATCAAGGTGGTGCAGCGGGTGCCGGTGCGCATTGCGCTGGATGCGCAGCAGTTGCGCGAACACCCCTTGCGCGTGGGTCTGTCGATGCTGGCCAAGGTGGACATCAGCGATCAAAGTGGCCCCGCCGTGGCCAGCAGCCAGAACGCGCAGAGTCTGGGACAAACCCAGGTGTTCACCCATGACGCAGCGGGCGTGCAGGCGCTGATTGAGCGCATCATTGCCCAGAACCTGGGGCCATCCGGCGGGGCATCATGAGTGCACCGCAAGCGGTGCTGCCGCCGCTGCAAGGCAGCACGCGCTTAGTGGGCACACTGGCGCTGTCGGCGGCCACGTTCATGAACGTGCTGGATTCGTCCATTGCCAATGTGTCGCTGCCCGCCATCTCGGGCGATCTGGGCGTCAGCCCGGTGCAGGGCACCTGGGTCATCACCAGTTTTGCGGTGGCCAACGCCATTGCTGTGCCGCTGACTGGCTGGCTGACGCAGCGCCTGGGCACGGTGCGGCTGTTCGTCGCCAGTGTGCTGTTGTTCGTGCTGACCTCATGGCTGTGCGGGCTGGCTCCCAACATGACGACGTTGATCGCCTTTCGTGCGCTGCAAGGCTTTGTGGCCGGGCCGATGATTCCGCTGTCGCAAACGCTGCTGCTGTCCAGCTACCCACGCGCCAAGGCAGGCTCGGCCATGGCCATATGGTCGATGACCACGCTGCTGGCCCCCATCATGGGGCCGTTGCTGGGTGGCTGGATCACCGACAACATCAGTTGGCCGTGGATCTTCTACATCAATGTGCCGGTGGGGCTGGCCGCTGCGGCGCTGACCTGGATCATCTACCGTGATCGTGAAAGCGCCACCCGCAAGGTGCCGATCGACGCCATCGGCCTGGCGCTGCTGGTGATCTGGGTGGGTGCGCTGCAACTGATGCTGGACAAGGGCAAGGAGCTGGACTGGTTCCACTCGCCGCTGATCATCGCCTTTGCCGTGGTGGCGGTGGTGGGCTTCGTCTACTTTCTGGTGTGGGAGCTGACCGAAGAACACCCGGTGGTGGATTTGTCGCTGTTTAAGCTGCGCAACTTTTGGGCCGGGTCGCTGGCCACGTCGGTGGGTTACGGCGTGTTTTTTGCCAACGTGGTGCTGCTGCCGCTGTGGTTGCAGCAGTTCATGGGCTATACCGCTACGTTGGCTGGTCTGGTGCTGGCCCCGGTGGGCCTGCTGGCCATTGTGCTGTCGCCTATGGTGGGCTTGACGGTGGGCCGGGTCGACCCGCGCTGGTACGCCAGTTTTGCCTTTGTGGTGTTTGCAGCGGTGATGTGGATGCGTTCGCAGTTCACTGTGCAGACCGACTTCATGACGATTTTGCTGCCCACAGTGGTGCAAGGCGTGGCGATGGCGTTTTTCTTTGTGCCGCTGGTGACCATCACGCTGTCGGGGCTGGAACCGGAGCGCATTGCGGCGGCTTCAGGGCTGTCGAATTTCACGCGCATCACGGCCGGGGCCATGGGCACGTCGATCTCAACCACGCTGTGGGAAAACCGCGCGGCCATGCACCATGCCGAACTGGTGGAGGCGGTGCGTTATGGCCGTTTGCCTGCCGAACAGGCGCTGACGCAGTTGCAGGCCAGTGGCATGAGTCATGAGCAGGCGCTGGCCGCTATCAACCAACTGGTGACGCAGCAGGCGTTCATGATCTCGACGCAGGAGATTTTTTACGCCTCAGCGCTGCTGTTTGTGGCCTTGATTGGTCTGGTCTGGCTGGCCCGCCACCGCGACAGTGCCGTGGACAGCGCCGCCGCCGCAGGGGCGCATTGATGGGGCAGGGGGATGAAGGCGGTTTCAGTTGCGGTCAGCGCGCACCCGCACAGCGCGGGGACAATACACCGGGGCGCAGGGCAGGGTGGGCGCGGCCACCAGGGCGTAAGGCTTGACCTGGCGCTCGTCAATCACGGTGGCTGGGGGGTAATAGGTGGTGGCGGCGGGAATAAAAGGCTCTGCGGCCATCTGGCGTTGCGCATCAGCGCCGCCGCCAGTGGGATTGAATTCGCCTGCATCGGGCATGCCAATGTCTTTGTAGGGCGAATTGGGCAGTACGTCGTCGGTGTTGACGGCGCTCAGCGCAGCTTGCGCCGAACCGGCTGCGGCCCACAAAGTGGCGACGATGAAAGTACTTTTAATAATGGACACGGGCAACCTCCTGACATCAATGATTGAAGGGCAGTTTACCGGCTTGCGGCGCGGCCACGGACATCAAAGGCGTGATTTGTGGTGAATTGATGCTATTTGGCGCGGATACTGCACGCGCTTCATCTCACAATAAGCGCATGAAAACCACACTGAATGGCACCCGAAAGCCTTGTATCGCCCTGATCGCAACAGGCGGCACCATAGCGGGGGTTGGGCCAAAGCCTGACGCTGGCGCAGCGCCTTCGGCCGCTTACCAGTCGGCTGTCACCCCGGCGGACGAGCTGGTGTCCGCCGTGCCGGGTTTGAGCGGCATGGCGCAGTTGAAAACAGAGCAGTTGCTGCAAATTGATTCGGCTGACTTCACCGACGAACGCCTGTTGCTGCTGGCGCGCCGCGTGGCCGCGCTGTGCGATCAGGACGACATTGACGGCGTGGTGGTCACCCACGGCACCGACACGCTGGAAGAGTCGGCTTATTTTTTGCACCTGACCGTGCCCAGCACCAAACCGGTGGTGCTGACTGGTGCCATGCGACCGGGCACGGCGCTGGCACCCGACGGGCCATTGAATTTGCTGCACGCCGTGGCGGTAGCCGCGCACCCCAGCAGCAGCGGGCGCGGCGTGTTGGTGGTGATGAACGAAGACATTCACAGCGCCCGTGACGTGACCAAATCGCACACCATGCGTGTGAACGCCTTCACTTCGCCTTACGGGCCGCTGGGCAGCGTGGTGGAGGGCGTGCCGCGCTGGTACCGGGTCGTGGCGCGCCCGCACACGACGGCCAGCGAGTTCGGTATTGGCCAGATCGATCACCTGCCCCTGGTCGGCATCGTCACCAGCCATGGGCAAATGCGGTCCGAAAGCTTCGACGCCTGGACCAGCTTAGGTGCTAAGGCTATCGTGTACGCAGGTTTTGGCGGTGGCACGGTACCGCTTGCCTTGCAGCCCGCGCTGCGCGAGCTTGGCGCGCAAGGGGTGTGCGTGGTGCGTGCATCGCGGGTGGGCAGCGGGCCAGTGATTCGCAACGCCAGTTTTGACGACGATGCCTGCGATAGTGTGGTGGTGGATGATCAGAATCCGCCCCGAGCGCGCCTGTTGACGGCTTTGGCGTTGGCCAAGTCATACACCGCCGCTGAGTTGCAACAAGTGCTTTGGCGCTATTGATGGGGCAGAACGGCGGAATGTGATGGGCCATAAAAAAAGCACGCCTATCGGCGTGCTTTTTGCTGAAAGCGCAGCACTGAGGCTGCGGCTTTATGCCAGAGCTGCCATGCTTTATTTGGATGCAGTGGCGGATTTGCTGGGGGCTGTTTTTGCAGGGGATTTCGTGCTGTTGCTGTTTTTGGCAGCCGGTTTGGCTTTGCTGTCTGTTTTTGTATCTGCTTTGGCAGGGGCGCTGGCGGCGGCACCTGAATAGGTCGCACCATTGACAGTCAGCCCTTCAGCCGAGAGCTTGGCGGCGGTTTTGTCGCCGACGCCATTGACGCGGCTGATGAGGTCGCCCCAGTCCTTGAATTTGCTCTTTTTGCGCTCGTCCACGATCTTGCCGGACAGGCTGGGGCCAATGCCTTTGACGCTGTCCAGATCGGCGGGCGAAGCGGTATTGACGTCTACGGCAGCAAATGCCATGGCGGCATAGAACATGGCCAGCACGGCCAGGAATTTTTTCAGCATGAATGTCTCCTTGATGCGAATGAAGGTGATACCGACTCAAGGCGGCCGGTGCGCCATCTCCATAACGATACGGAGCGTTGTATCGTTGACGTGGGGTGCAGCGGCTCAGAGTTCTTCGATTCGCCTTGGCGGAAAGCTGTCCCAGGCCTGGCATCCAGGGCATTGCCAGAAATAGCCCTGCGTTTCAAAGCCGCAGGCGGCGCAGCGGTAGCGGGCCAGAGGACGTGCAGCGTGTTCTAAAGAGCGCTGCACGATGGCTCGGGTGTCGTCTGGCGCAAAGGTGGCGTGACTTAACCAGCGGGTGGCGGCAATCAGGGATGGTTCTTGCGCCATGTGTTGTTCGTAGGGAGTGCGCGCCTGCTCCCAGGGGGTGCCCAGGGCGACTTGGGCTTGCACGATGGCGTCGGCCACGTCAAGGGATGGGGTCTGGGTGTAGGCGCGCTCAAGCAGCGTGATGGCGTCTTGTAGCCGCCCGCAAGCTTGACCGATGCGCACCAGCTCGCTGGCGATAAGAGGAACGGTTTGTGGAACATGGGTTTCAAGCTGTGCCAGTTGTTCAAAGGCAGCGTCCCAGTTTTGTTGGCCCGCCAGAAGGCCGGCCAACTGCACGCGGGGGCGAGCAGCGGTAGGTGCATCGGCAATGGCTTGCTCCAGCAGTTGCATGGCAGTCGCCGGGTCTTTTTGCTTGTTGAGCACGTTGGCTGCCAGCTCGCACTGATAGTGCGCCAGACGGGCGGTGAAGTCGCTGGTGCCGGTTTGCTGCAAATCGCGGGCAATGGCCGTAGCCTGGGGCCAGTCGCGCGCGCGCTCGTGCAGCGACAGCAGGGTCAACCAGGCCTGGTTTTGATATGGCGTGCCGATGAGTTTGCGCAAGGCCTCTTCGGCTCGGTCAATCAAACCGGCTTTCAGAAAATCTTGCGCCAGTGCAAACTGGGCACGCTCGCGGTCACTTTTGCTCAGGTCGGCACGCGCCAGCAGGTGCTCGTGTACCCGGACGGCGCGTTCGTATTCGCCACGCCGCCGAAACAGGTTGCCCAAGGCAAAGTGCAGCTCCGAGGTGTCGGGGTCGCGCTGTACGGCTTCGATGAAGGCGTCGATGGCCTGGTCTTGCTGCTCGTTGAGCAGGTAACTCAAACCTTTGAAGTACGCTTTGGGGGCGCGGTTGTTCTCAATGCGCCACTGGCGCAGGTCAAACCGCGATGCCAGCCAGCCCAGGGCGAAGACGATGGGTACGCCAAGCAGGAGCCAACTGAGGTCAAATTCCATGGGGTGATGGGCTGATGGTGTCGTCTTCTGCAGCGTGTTCAGCCATACCGGTGGTTGGCGTGATGGATGCCTTGCGACGAACCCACCAGCCAGGCATCATGCCCAGCACCCCGACCGCCATGCCGATCACAAAGGCTATCAGCACCACCAGCGTCATGGGCGCACGCCACTGGTGGCCGAACAGCAGGTGCACGGTGGTTTCTTGCTGGTTGTTCAACGCGAATGCAAACAGGGCAAAAAAAATGGCTGCCTTCAGTATCCACTTGAGCAGCCGGGTGAGTGTGGTCATGAGTCTTCAGAATTAATTCAGAAGATTCTAGCGATATGGTTTGCGCTACGTGCTGGGGCGAGCCTCATCAACGGGTTGATTGCCCACAACTTCGCGCAGTGCCTTGCCGGGTTTGAAGTGGGGCACACGCCGCTCGGGGATGTGCACGCTTTCTCCCGTGCGCGGGTTGCGGCCCATGCGCTGCGGACGCCAGTTGATCGAAAAGCTGCCAAAGCCACGGATTTCGATGCGGTGGCCGCGCACCAAGGCGTCGCTCATGGCGTCGAGCATCGTTTTGACGGCGGCTTCGGCATCACGGTGGGTCAATTGCCCCACGCGCTCTGCCAGCAGTTCTACGAGATCCGATCGGGTCATGGCAGCCAAGGTTTTTTGTGTTCGGTTGAAGTCATCGACCGCCTGATGGCGGGCGGCCATGGGGATCGGTCGGTACAAAAACAACGCTGCTTTACTTGTCGTTGTTGTCCAGCTTGGCGCGCAGCAAAGCGCCCAGGCTGGTGGTGCCTGCACTGCCAGCGTTTTGCTGGCTTAGGTTTTCCATGGCTTCTTGCTGATCCACGGCGTCCTTGGCTTTCACGGACAACTGGATGTTGCGCGACTTGCGGTCGACGTTGACCACCACGGCGGTCACTTCGTCGTCCACCTTCAACACCTGGCTGGCGTCTTCCACACGATCGGTGCTGATTTCAGAGGCACGCAGATAGCCCACCACGTCGTTGCCCAGATCGATCTCAGCGCCGCGCGCGTCCACCGTTTTCACTTTGCCTGACACGATCTGGCCCTTGTCGTTCACCGTCACGAAGGTGGTGAACGGGTCTTGATCGAGTTGCTTGATGCCCAAGCTGATGCGCTCGCGGTCCACGTCCACGGCCAGCACGATGGCTTCAACGTCCTGCCCCTTCTTGTAGTTGCGCACAGCGGCTTCGCCGGTTTCGTTCCACGACAGGTCAGACAGGTGCACCAGGCCGTCGATGCCAGCGGCCAGGCCCACGAACACGCCAAAGTCAGTGATTGACTTGATGGGGCCTTTGACGCGATCGCCGCGCTTGGTGTTTTGGGCAAATTCTTGCCAGGGGTTGGCCTTGCACTGCTTCATGCCCAAAGAGATGCGACGCTTGTCTTCGTCGATCTCCAGCACCATGACCTCGACCTCGTCGCCCATCGACACCACTTTGTTCGGGGCCACGTTCTTGTTGGTCCAGTCCATTTCGGACACGTGTACCAAGCCCTCGATGCCCGGCTCCAGCTCGACAAACGCGCCGTAGTCGGCGATGTTGGTGACTTTGCCAAACATGCGCGTGCCCTGCGGGTAGCGGCGCGACACGCCCAGCCAGGGGTCGTCGCCCATTTGCTTCAACCCTAAGCTGACACGGCTTTTCTCGGTGTCGAACTTGAGGATCTTGGCGGTGATTTCCTGACCCGGCTGCACCACTTCTGAGGGGTGACGCACACGGCGCCAGGCCATGTCGGTGATGTGCAGCAGACCGTCGATGCCGCCCAGATCGACAAAGGCACCGTATTCGGTGATGTTCTTGACCACGCCGTTGACAATGGCACCTTCTTTCAGCGTCTCCATCAGCTTGGCGCGCTCTTCGCCCATGCTGGCTTCGACCACGGCGCGGCGGCTCAACACCACGTTGTTGCGCTTGCGATCCAGCTTGATGACTTTGAATTCCAGCGTTTTGTTTTCGTAAGGCGTGAGGTCTTTGGTGGGACGGGTGTCGACCAGCGAGCCGGGCAAGAAGGCGCGGATGCCGTTGACCAATACGGTTAGGCCACCTTTGACCTTGCCTGCGGTGGTGCCGGTGACAAACTCGCCTGATTCCAGCGCCTGCTCCAGCGCCAGCCACGAGGCCAGGCGCTTGGCGGTGTCGCGGCTGAGAATGGTGTCGCCGTAGCCGTTTTCGATGGAGCCGATGGCCACCGGCACAAACGCGCCGGCCTCAACCTCGACGTCGCCCTGGTCGTTCTTGAATTCTTCAATGGGGATGTAAGCCTCAGACTTGAGTCCGGCGTTCACGACGACAAAGCTGTGCTCGACACGCACCACCTCGGCGGTGATGACTTCGCCTGTGCGCATTTCAGTGCGTTGCAGGGACTCTTCAAACAACTGGGCAAAAGATTCAGACATGAAATTTCCTTTTGGCGCGCACACAGGTTCACGACGGCACCGTGCAATCGTTTCTAAGGCTGTGAGGCGGCAGGGCTGCGGCTGTAACCGCGGTTAAAAAGTTAAACAACCTGCCAGCTCGGTGCGCCAGGAATGCGCCAGGAGGGAAGCCAACAGGGCCTGAAAAACACCCTGTGGCTTAAGCTCCAGGATGGTTGCAACAACAGAATAATGATTGCTGAACAATCAAAAAGGTTGCCGTGCTTGCCACCAAGCCAGCACCTGCGCCACCGATTCATCAATCGACAGTTGGGTGTTGTCCAGCAGCAGAGCGTCTTGCGCGGATTGAAGAGGCGCGGTAGAGCGGTTTTGATCCCGCGTGTCGCGCGCTTCCAAGTCAGCGCGAAGACTGTCGATATTAGCCGAAATTCCCTTGGAAATCAATTGCTTATAACGCCTTTCCGCACGCTGCGCAGCGCTGGCGGTGAGGAAGATTTTGAGTGGCGCGAGAGGAAAGATGACGGTGCCCATGTCGCGTCCGTCGGCCACCAGGCCGGGCAGGCGGACAAAGCTGTGTTGCAAGTCCACCAGCGCTTGCCGCACGGCGGGCAGGGCAGACACGTGTGAGGCATCCATGCCCGCCGCTTCAGTGCGGATGGCGTTGGTCACTTCGGCGGTATCCAGCCAGATGTGCTCGCCTTCAAAGCGCACGGGCAGCTGGCGGGCCAGGGTGGCGATGTCGGCTTCGTGGGCAACGTCTGGCTCCAGCCCTTGTTGACGCGCCGCCAGGCCCGTCAGGCGGTACAGCGCGCCAGAGTCCAGATAGTGGTAGCCCAGTTGCCGGGCGACTTCAGCGGCCAGCGTGCCTTTGCCCGAAGCGCTGGGGCCGTCGACGCAGATCACGGGCACGGGTTGGTCTGGCTTGGCTATGGCGAACAGGGTTTCAAAATAATCAGGGAAGGTTTTGCCCACGCATTGGGGGTCTTCGATGCGCACGGGCAGGCCCGCCGGGTTGAATGCTGCCAGCGAGCCGCACATGGCCATGCGGTGATCGTCGTAGGTGTGGATGCTGGCGGCTTGCCATGCCTGGGTGCTGGGCGGCGGTGTGATGCGCAGGTAGTCAGCACCTTCTTCTACTTCGGCACCCAGTTTGCGCAACTCGGTGGTCATGGCGGCGATGCGGTCAGTTTCTTTCACGCGCCAACTGGCGATGTTGCGCAGCGTGCTGGGGCCATCAGCGTACAGCGCCATCACGGCCAGCGTCATGGCGGCATCGGGGATGTGGTTGCAGTCCAGGTCGATGGCCTTGAGCGGCCAGATTCTGCGACGGACTTGGAGCCAGTTGGGGCCGCTGGTGATCTCGGCACCCATCAGACGGGCCGCCTCGATGAAACGAATGTCGCCCTGAATGGAGTCGGCACCAACCCCTTCTATTTTTAAGCCGTCTTGGCCGTTTGTGCTTTCTGATAAAGCGCCGGCGGCTATGAAATAGCTGGCGGATGATGCGTCTGCCTCAACGTGAATTTCTCCCGGCGAGCGGTAGGCCGTGCCGCTCGCAATCACAAACCGTTGCCAGCCCTGGCGCTGCACCTGCACACCAAAGCGGGCCAGCAGTTGCAAGGTGATGTCGATGTAGGGCTTGGAGATCAGCTCGCCCACGACTTCGATGGTGATATCGCCTGCACCGGGCTGGCTGGCGGCCAGCGGCAGCGCCATCAGCAGCGCGGTGAGGAACTGGCTGGACACATCGCCGCGCACGGCAATGGGGTGGTCCAGTCGCAGCGCAGGCGTGCCAATGTGCAGCGGCGGATAGCCGGGTGTGCCGGTGTAGCGCACGTTGCAGCCCAGGGACAGCAAGGCATCGACCAGGTCGCCAATGGGGCGCTCGTGCATGCGGGGCACGCCATGCAAGGTGAAATTGCCGCCCAGTACGGCCAGCGCCGCCGTTAATGGACGCATGGCGGTACCGGCGTTGCCCATGAACAAATCGGCTTGGCGTGGCCAGTCACTGCGACCACCGATGCCTTCAATCACCGCTTGCGTGCCGCTGACGGTGACGCCGCAGCCCAATTGGCGCAGCGCTTGCAGCATCACCTGGGTGTCGTCCGAGTCCAGTACGTCGTGCACCACGGTGCGGCCAGCGCACAGTGCAGCCAGCAGCAACACACGGTTGGAGATGCTTTTGGAGCCTGGCAGGCGCACGCTGCCTTGCACGGCCCGCAGCGCAGGCACATCGAGAAAGGCGATGTCGTACACGGTGGAAAGAAACGAGTGGTCAGCCCGCGGCAGGCTTGCCTGCCGCAGTGCTCCAGCGGGCGCGGGCCACGCTGGCGCGGTTGATCAGGCGTTCCAGCTCGCTGGTGTTGCCCTCGGCAATTTCCTTGGTCAGCGCGGCCAGAGCGTCCTGAAAGTGTTGCAACTGGTGCCCCATTTCTTCGCGGTTGGCCATCAGCACGTCGCGCCACATTTGCGGGTCGCCGGCAGCGATGCGGCTGAAGTCGCGAAAGCCTGGGCCAGCCAAAGAGAGGAAGGTGTTGCCTTCGGGTTGGGCGGCAATGCTGTTCATCAGCGCAAAGGCAATCATGTGCGGCAGGTGGCTGATGGCGGCAAAGGCCGTATCGTGCTGCTCGGGCGACATCTGGATCACGTTGCTGCCGATGGCGCGCCACAAGGCGTCGGCTTTTTCGATCTTGGCTGGCTGGGTGCGATCGATGGGGGTGATGACGAGCTGTTTGTTGGTGTACAGGTCGGCATCGGCATAGTCCACGCCCGACACCTCACGCCCGGTCACCGGGTGGCAGGGCACAAACTGGCCGACCTGGATTTTCAGCGTGCGTCGCGCGGCATCGACCACGTCGCGCTTGGTAGATCCCACGTCCATGATCAGCATTTGTGGCGTGATCAGGTGGCGAATGGTTTTGAGCGTGGTTTCAGTGGCGGCCACGGGCACGGCCAGCAGCACCAGATCAGCGCCAGATACGGCCAGCAGCGCCGAAGAGGCCTCGGCGTCGATCACGCCCAACTGGCGCGCGCGCGCGGTGGTCGAAGGCGATTTGCTGTAACCCACCACGCGCTTGACCAGTCTGGCACGCTTGAGTGCCAGCGCGAACGAGCCGCCCATCAGCCCGCAGCCGATTAATCCGAGTTGCTCAAACATCTTGTCCCAACGGGTAAGCACCCAGCACTTTGTAGAAAGCGCATATGGCTTGCAGATCGGTCAGCGCGGCCTTGACGTGCGGTTCGCTGGGGTGGCCTGACAAGTCGATGTAGAAAAAATATTCCCACTGGCCCGACTTGGCCGGGCGCGATTCAAAGCGTGTCATCGATACGCCGTGGGTTTTCAGCGGCGTCAGCATGTCGTGCACCGAGCCGGGGCGATTGGGCACCGACACCACGATGCTGGTGCAGTCGCGCCCAGTGGGGGCGGGCGTGGCCATGGTCTGCGGCAGACAAATCACGGCAAAGCGCGTGCGGTTGTAGGCTTCGTCCTGAATGGCATGGGCCAGGATGTGCAGGCCAAACTGCGCGGCGGCGCGCTCGCCCGCCAAGGCCGCCCAGGAGGGGTGGACCGCTGCCAGGCGCGCGCCTTCGGCGTTGCTGGACACGGCGCGACGCTCGGCGTGGGGCAGATGTTCGTTCAGCCATTTTTGGCATTGCATTAATGCCTGAGGGTGGCCCATGACCACTTCAATGTCTTCCAACGAGTTGATCTGGCGCAGCAGGTTGAAACGCACCAGCAGGCTGACCTCGCCAATCATGTGCAGGGGTGATTGCCTGAACAGATCAAACGAGCGCGTGACCACGCCTTCGGTGGAATTTTCCATGCCCACCACCCCAAACTGGGCCGTGCCTGCGGCGGTGGCGTGGAACACCTCGTCAAAGCTGTTGCAGTACACCAGATTGGCCGCGCTGCCAAAGTACTCGATGGCGGCCTGCTCGCAAAAGGTGCCTTCAGGGCCGAGCACGGCCACGCGCTGCGGCACTTCCAGTGCCAGGCAGGCGGACATGATTTCGCGCCAGATAGCGGCCACGTGCTGGTTTTGCAGCGGCCCAGGATTGGTTTGCTGTACCTTGGCAATGACTTGCGCCACGCGGTCGGGGCGAAAAAAAGGGGTGCCCTCTTGCCGCTTGAGTTCGCCCACGGCTTCGGCCACGCCCGCCCGCTCGTTCAGCAATTGCAGCAACTGCGTGTCGAGACGGTCAATCTGTACTCTGAGTTGGGCCAGCGCGTCGGACTGAACGGGAGAGGTGCTCATGGACAAAAATGAAAAGAAAGAGGCCAACCCTGAGGTTGGCCTGTGGCGTCAAGAGTGTAACCGTTTGCGCTTACTTCTTGGGGGCAGCGCCGCTGCCAGACGGTGCGCTGGAAGCGGCATTGACGATGCGGGTGGCGGCCGCATCGAAGGTCTTGGCACCATTTTCTACCGCTGGCTTGGTGGTATCGATCACGCGCTTGGCCCAGGCGTTGGACGCATCAGGCCCTAGGGCTTGAAACTTGGCGCTGACGGGTGATTCAAGGTAGGTGATGATGGTTTTCAGCTCGTCTTCAGACAGTTTTTCCATGAAGATGGGCACCAAGGCCGCTTCAGCCGCCTTGCCCACTTGCGCGTCGACGGCCTTTTGCGTGCTGTCGGTGAACTTTTTCAGCTCTACGTCCAGCTTGTCGCGCACGTCTTTTTGCTTGGCAGGGGGCACGGATTCGTCCAGGCGTTGCGACCAGCCGGCCAGCAAAGGCTGCACGGCGCTGGCGGTGAGCTGGGCCGACAGCACTTCGCCATCGGCCTTGCTTTGCATTTGGGCCAGTTTGACGGCCAACGCACGCTTTGAATCAGATTGAGCCATAACGCTTGTGGATAAAGCGCATGAAGCTACTATAAAAATAGCGATTGGCAATTTGTTGAGGGTTGCTTTCAAGATTTACTCCGTTGGGGTGTCCGTGGAATCGCCGTTATCCGGATCCTGCGCGTCGTTTTCAACAATGCGTTGCAGGCCGCTCAACTGGGCGCCGTCGTCGAGTGCGATCAGGGTCACGCCTTGCGTGGCGCGGCCCATTTCGCGGATTTCAGCCACGCGCGTGCGCACCAGCACACCTTTGTCGGTGATGAGCATGATTTCATCTTCCACGCTGACCAGCGTGGCGGCCACGACTTTGCCGTTGCGCTCGCTTTGCTGGATGGCGATCATGCCCTTGGTGCCACGGCCGTGGCGTGTGTATTCGGTAATGTGTGTGCGTTTTCCGTAACCGTTTTCAGTGGCGGTTAGAACGCTGGTGCGGGCACTTGGTTCCGCAGTGCTGTCGCTGGCCTCTGACTCGGCCACCAGCAGGGCGATCACGCTTTGGCCTTCTTCCAGTTGCATGCCGCGCACGCCGCGGGCGTTGCGGCCCATGGGCCGCACATCGTTTTCGTCAAAGCGCACGGCCTTGCCGCCGTCAGAAAACAGCATCACGTCGTGCGCGCCGTCCGTGAGGGCTGCGCCAATCAGATAGTCGCCCTCATCAAGGCCGACGGCGATGATACCAGCCTTGCGTGGGTTGCTGAACTCGGCCAGCGAGGTCTTCTTGACGGTGCCCATCGAAGTCGACATGAACACGTAGCGATCTTCAGGAAAGCTGTGCGCCTCGCCCGTGAGCGGCAGCACGACGTTGATTTTTTCGCCCTCGGCCAGCGGGAACATGTTGACGATGGGACGCCCGCGCGAGCCGCGCGAGCCGGAAGGCACTTCCCACACTTTCAGCCAGTACAGCCGTCCCCGGTTGGAAAAGCACAGGATGTAGTCGTGCGTGTTGGCGATGAACAGCTGATCGACCCAGTCGTCTTCCTTGGTGGCGGTGGCTTGCTTGCCGCGCCCGCCGCGCTTTTGCGACCGGTATTCGGACAGCGGCTGGGCCTTGATGTAGCCCGAGTGGCTGAGCGTGACCACCATGTCGGTGGGTGTGATCAGGTCTTCGGTGGCCAGGTCTTGCGCGTTGGGCTCGATGGTGGATCGGCGTGCGCCGTTCTTGGTTTGACCAAATTCGGTTTTGACGGCGGTCAGCTCGTCGGCAATGATGGTCGATACGCGCTCGGGTTTGGCCAGGATGTCGAGCAGGTCTTCAATCTCGGCCATCACGTCTTTGTATTCAGCGATGATTTTGTCCTGTTCCAGCCCTGTCAGGCGTTGCAGGCGCATTTGCAAAATTTCTTGCGCTTGCGTGTCTGACAGGCGGTACAGGCCGTCGCCTTGCAGGCCAAAGCTGCGGGACAAACTTTCGGGACGGTAGTCGTCGGCACTGATGGTGGCACCGTCCTCGCGGGTGCGGGTCAGCATTTCGCGCACCAGCGCACTGTCCCAACTGCGGGCCATCAGCTCGGCCTTGGCCACCGGTGGCGTGGGTGATTCGCGGATGATGCGGATGAATTCGTCGATGTTGGCCAGCGCCACCGCCAGACCTTCCAGCACGTGGCCGCGGTCACGCGCTTTGCGCAAATCGAACACCGTGCGGCGGGTGACCACTTCGCGTCGATGCTGGATGAAGACCTCGATCAGATCTTTCAGGTTGCACAGCTTGGGCTGCCCGTCCACCAGCGCCACCATATTGACGCCAAAGGTGTCTTGCAACTGGGTTTGTTTGTACAGGTTGTTGAGGACGACTTCGGGCACTTCGCCGCGCTTGAGCTCGATCACCAGGCGCATGCCGGATTTGTCGGACTCGTCCTGGATGTGGCTGATGCCTTCGAGCTTTTTCTCGTGCACCAGTTCGGCCATGCGCTCCTGCAAAGTCTTTTTGTTGACCTGGTAGGGGATCTCGTCAACGATGATGGCTTGGCGCTGGCCTTTGTCGATGTCTTCAAAATGCACCTTGGCGCGCATGACCACGCGGCCACGACCGGTGCGGTAGCCGTCGCGCACGCCTTGGATGCCGTAGATGATGCCGCCGGTGGGGAAGTCGGGCGCAGGCACGATCTCCATCAGCTCATCGATGCTGGCTTCGGGCTGGCGCAGCAGGTGCAGGCAGGCGTCTACCACCTCATTCAGGTTGTGCGGCGGGATGTTGGTCGCCATGCCAACGGCAATGCCGCCCGAGCCGTTGATCAGCAGGTTGGGCAGCCGGGTGGGCAGTACCGTCGGCTCCAGCTCTTTGCCGTCGTAATTGGGCACCATATCGACGGTTTGCTTGTCGATATCGGCCAAAATTTCGCTGGAAATTTTCTCCAGCCGACATTCTGTATAGCGATAAGCGGCGGCGCTGTCTCCATCGACCGAGCCGAAGTTGCCCTGCCCATCAATCAGCGGGTGGCGCAGCGAAAAATCTTGCGCCATGCGCACCAGCGCTTCATAAGTGGCCGAATCCCCGTGTGGGTGAAAGCGCCCCAGCACGTCACCGACCACGCGCGCGCATTTCACATAAGGGCGATTCCAGACGTTGTTGGCTTCATGCATGGAGTACAGCACGCGCCGGTGTACCGGCTTCAGCCCGTCCCGCGCATCAGGCAGCGCGCGACCCACGATCACGCTCATGGCGTAATCCAGGTAGCTTCGCCGCATCTCCTCTTCCAGGCTGATAGGGAGCGTTTCTTTGGCGAATGAAGTCATAAATGTAGGTTGCAGTCCACGGCGGGCGAAAGGGATCAATTCTAGGGGCATTGGGTTGTCGCAATCGCGCAACATAAGCTCAAAATTACGGCCTTGTCTGACGCCCGCAATGCGCGTTCTGGTAAGAATGCACGAAGACGTGTGGCACAATCAATCCCAACGTTTTTGGTGGTGGTCACTTGAAGCGTCCGATTTATCGCAGCCCGGCTGCGGATTTTTTCCCCATGAGGAGAACCATGAAGAAACTCAACCAAGTAGCGATCATGTTCGCCGTTGCAACCGTCGCTGGTTCCGCCTTCGCTGCTGGCTCGACGATCAACTCTGACAACTGGCGCAATGGCCACGGCAACCTGATCTGGAAAAACGGTACCAACGAACTGTGCTGGCGCGATGCCAACTGGACGCCTGCAACGGCTGCTCCTGGCTGCGACGGCGCTTTGGCTCCTGCTGCTGCTCCAGCGCCTGCCGCTGCCCCGGCCGCAACACCTGCTGCTCCGCCTCCCCCGGCTCCGGCTCCTGTCGTGCCGACCAAGGTGACCTACGCTGCTGATGCCTTCTTCGACTTCGACAAGTCGGTGCTCAAGCCTGAAGGCAAGGCCAAGCTGGACGATCTGACCAGCAAGATCCAGGGCATCAACCTGGAAGTCATCATTGCCGTGGGCCACACCGACTCGGTGGGTAGCGCTGCTTACAACCAACGCCTGTCGGTTCGCCGTGCTGAAGCCGTCAAGGCTTATCTGGTGAACAAAGGTGTTGAGCGCAACCGCGTTTACACCGAAGGCAAGGGCGAAACCCAGCCAGTGGCTACCAACAAGACCGCTGCTGGCCGCGCCCAGAACCGTCGCGTGGAAATCGAAGTGGTTGGCACGCGCGCAGGTCAATAATCCGCTTCACCGGATAACGACTCAAGAAAGCCTTGGGAGTGCAAGCTCCCAAGGCTTTTTTTATGCGGCAGCGACTTTGGGCTTTATGCAGATCGATCCGGCTGGCGTGGTGCTACTGGATGGTGGGGGTTGGGTGGTTTTTTTTGGGGTGCCTGCCTGCCTTTGCAGCGCAGTCTGTGCAGACGGCGACTTGTGCCATGGTCGCCGCATCCGCATTGAACTGGCCTGCATCCCGCAGTGCGGTGCTGGTGGTACTGTCGCCGCGCATGGTTTACGCCCTGCATGAGTGGCCGCGCATGCGCGTGGCCGCTGAGGCGGCAGGATTTGAAGTGGTTTTGCGGCGTGATCCACAAGTGCCTGCAAACGAGTGGCGGGCTGCTTTGGAAGCCGCAGGAATGCTCGATTTAAGCATCATCCCTGTGATGGAGCCACAACTGGCCGCCGCTTGTGGCTTGCTCAACCATTTTCCCAGTGCGCTGGTGGCGCGCTGTGGCCAAGTCCATCCTTGGCCGGTTTTTGGGGTGATGCCCAGCGATATGTGGCGCGCTGTTTTGGTGCAACGCCGGGATACCTTGTCATGCCCCTGAATGCTTTCTCACGCGTGCAGACCCAGCAAGCGTTGGTAGGCGCTTGTTTAATGGCGCTGCTGTGCGGTGGCGCGCGAGGTGAGGAAAGCGCCGCACCCGCTTGCGTGCCCCCCATCAGCTATCTGCCACTGGATGGGGCGGTGGTTGGCTTGGATACCCGTGACGTACCTGCGCTGGGCACTTATGAGCGCATCAGTCCAGATGGCCGCTACGTGTTGCGCTCTTATTCTGGTGCCCAGTGGGGGCGGGTGTCGCTGATGGAGTTGCCTGCTTCTGAAGCAGGCCCAATCAAGGCGTACCGAACGCCTTTTGACAATGAGGCGTTCCCGGTTCAGGGCACATGGCGCTATCTGGTGGACGTCAACGGTGCGCATTACCGCTTTGCTGATGTGCTGCGCTTGCAAGCGCAATCAAAGCCTTTGTTCAAAGGTGGCATGACAGGGTTTTACGCCGCAGCGTCCGAGATGGCAGTGAACGCACGCTCTTTGAAGCCGACTGCTGAAAAGCCGCAAACGATATTTGTCCGCTCGCTGAGCTGGCCCCAAAGTGCCCATCCTGACCAGCAAGGCGTAGGGCCTTTGCAGATCGCTACGCTGACCGTGCGCGATGACGGCCAGCAAGCCCAAATCATCCAAACCGACGGCCCGCACTTCATTTGCGGTGGTCGCGCGGCGCTGGACGGCAACGTGTACGCATTGCCCATGATTTCAATCGACGGCGCTGAGTTTTCAGCCATTCCGCAGGTGCCGCGCCAGGGCAAGCCCACAATGCGCGTCTATGGCCTGGGCGCGGCCAGTGGAGAGCCAGCGCCGTGCGACTTACGGGCTGATTTGGGTTTTTCACCCGGCAAGGCGGTGTTTGGTTACCCCAGTGGGGCCACGTCTGCGTGGCTGACCTACAGCGACCTGGGGCACGTGTACGTGTACGACCGGGGTTTGGCGACCACCTTCAGGCTGGCCCATGGGCGCCACCGTGTGTTGGCCAGCGCCTTTCCGGGCCTGACACGCGATGGCCGGGTGATTTACGGTGCCACCTGGCGCGACTGCCCGGATGCCAAAATCTGCCCGGAGCGCGCTGGGTATGTGATTGCCGATCCGTATCAGAGTGATGATTACCGCAATTTTTGGCACCAGCGCGCCGAGCAGCCTCCCAAAGCCTGCATCACCCAGCAAGAGGTGGATGCCGAGCGCGCCCGGTTTGCGCAAATGCACGGCTTGCCGCCGTAGACCGGGCTTGCGGCCGGTGGCAGCGGCGCTGGCCGTGGGACAATCAGGCCATGAATGCCGCCAATGTTGACGAATCCGAACTGGCCAAATTTTCCGCGCTGGCGCACCGCTGGTGGGACAAAAGCGGTGAGTTCGCGGCCCTGCATCACATCAATCCACTGCGCCTGGACTGGATTGATGGCCTGAGTCCGCTGGCGGACCAGCAAGTGTTGGATGTGGGCTGCGGTGGCGGCATTTTGGCCGACGCCATGGCGCGCAAAGGCGCGCATGTATTGGGCATTGACCTGGCTGAGAAATCGCTCAAAGTGGCGCAATTGCATGCGCTCGAAGCGCAAACGCCCAATATCACGTACAAAAATGTGGCCGCTGAAACCTTGGCGGAGCAGCAGCCCGGCCAATTTGATGTGGTGACGTGTCTGGAAATACTGGAACACGTGCCCAATCCGGCGTCTATCGTGCAAGCATGCGCCACACTGGTGAAGCCAGGCGGATGGGTGTTTTTCTCCACCATCAACCGCAATCCGAAGTCGTTTTTGTTCGCCATCGTGGGCGCGGAATACGTGCTGAACTTGGTGCCCCGCGGCACGCACGAATATGCCCGGCTGCTGCGCCCGAGCGAGCTGGCGCGCTTTGGCCGCGATGCCGGGCTGACTGTGCAGCACACCAAAGGGCTGGAATACAACCCGTTGACGCGGCGCTACCGCCTGTCAGGCGACACCTCGGTCAACTACCTGCTGGCCATGCGCAAAACCGTGTAACGTGGCAATACGCTGCCGCGCGCACGACCCAAAAATTCGCACAAAAGAACGCCATGCTGCTTGATGCTGACCAATCCCAATTGATTCTGGTGGACTACCAAAGCCGCTTGATGCCCGCCATTCACGGCAGTGTCGAGGTGCTGGCCAACGCCCAGCGGCTGGCCCGCATGGCCCGGCTGATGCAAGTGCCGGTGTGGGCCACCGAGCAAAACCCGGCCAAGCTGGGCGGCACCGATGTCGACCTGGTCGCGCAGTGCGACCGCGTGGTGCCCAAGATGGCGTTCAGCGCTGCCAGCGTGTTGCAGCCTTTGCTGGCACCGCCTGCACCCGCGCTGCGCGGCAACGCGCGCAGCCTGCCGCGCCACTTGCAAAAAAACCAGCCCGCCCAGCAAGCGCCCGAACGCAGCACGCTGGTCATGGCCGGTTGCGAGGCGCATGTCTGCTTGCTGCAAACCGCACTCGATTTACTGGAAGGCGATTGGGATGTGTGCGTCGTCACCGACGCCTGCGGCTCGCGCACCGACCGTAACCGCGATGCTGCGTTTGACCGCTTGGCCGCTGCCGGGTGCGAGCTGCTGACCGCCGAAATGGTGGGATTTGAATGGTTGCGCGACAGCCAGCACCCGCAGTTCAAAGCATGGCAGATGCTCATCAAATAAATCGCTGGTCTTGTGGGTCAGGAATTAAGCACGTTTTGGCTGACAGCGCTTGTTGAGAAGGTGGATGTAGCTACTAAAATAATAGTATTTCGCGCTGTTGCCACAGGCAGCGGCGCAACCAGCATTCAGGGAACCCATGCCATGACCTCCAGCAAACAATACAAGCTGTCTCGCCGCTCGGGCGAGCTGGCGCAAGCCGTGCCCCAGGTGGTGGCCATGCGCATGGGCCGCATGATGGGTGCGGGATGGCTGCCCGCCGCCAGCGACCAGCAAGAGTTTTTCCGTATGGGGGCGGAAAAGTTCGAGGCGTTTGGCGAATCATGGCAGGCCATGATGGCGCAGACGGCGCTGTCGCAGCAGCAGTTCGCCAACTGGTGGATCGGCTTGTGGTGGGGAGCGGCCATGAGTGGCTGGACCAGGTGGCCCACCGCTGGCCATGTCTCGACCCGTGCCGGTGAGCATTGGGCCAACGCCATGCTGGACATCGGCTTGCACGGGCTGGCACCAGTGCACCGGCGGGCGGTGAACAACGCGCGGCGGCTGGAAAAAGCGGCGCGCTGACTGGCGCTGGTTCCTTGACCCAGGTGTCTTGAATCTGGCATGAGGCTCCGGCGTGATGTCGAAGGCGGCGCACCTGGCTGTCAGCTTGACGCAAGTGCCTGCCTGCCACAATGTACCGATACCCGCTTGAATGCATTGGATACGCCAATGCGGGACGTGACCGGTGCATTGGCCCGTGCGAACATGTTCAATAAATACGACATAACTCAAGGAGACACTCATGACCAACTACGCTGATTTTTTCCGTCGATCCATTGATGACCGCGACGCCTTTTGGTCTGAGCAGGCCAGGTTGATCGACTGGCAAACCCCGCCACAAGCCGTTTGTGATTACAGCAACCCGCCGTTTGCGAAATGGTTTGTGGGCGGCACCACCAACTTATGCCACAACGCGGTGGATCGCCATCTGAAAGACCGTGCCGACCAGCCCGCGTTGATTTTTGTCTCCACCGAGACCGACCAAGAACGCGTTTACACCTTTGCCGAGTTGCACGCCGAGGTGCAGCGCATGGCAGCAGTGTTGAAAGCGCAAGGCGTCAAAAAAGGCGACCGGGTGCTGATCTACATGCCCATGATTGCCGAGGCGGCGTTTGCCATGCTGGCCTGCACCCGCATTGGGGCGCTGCATTCGGTGGTGTTTGGCGGTTTTGCGTCTGGCTCTCTGGCCACGCGAATCGACGATGTCGAGCCGGTGGTGATTGTCAGCGCCGACGCTGGCTCGCGCGGCGGCAAGCCAGTGCCCTACAAACACCTGCTGGATGAGGCAATTTCGCTGGCCAAGCACAAGCCCAAGGCGGTGTTGCTGGTCGATCGCGGCCTGGCCCCCATGCAATTGGTGCAAGGGCGCGATCTGGTGTGGGGCGCGCTGCGTGAACAGCATTTGAACGCTCAGGTGCCCTGCGAATGGGTCGAATCCACCCACCCCAGCTACACGCTCTACACCAGCGGCACCACCGGCAAGCCCAAGGGCGTGCAGCGCGATACCGGTGGCTACGCCGTGGCGCTGGCCGCGTCGATGAAGCACATTTTTACGGGCAACCCCGGTGAAACGTTCTTCTCCACCAGCGACATCGGCTGGGTGGTCGGCCACAGCTACATCGTCTACGGCCCGCTGATTGGTGGCATGGCCACCATCATGTACGAAGGCACGCCAGTGCGCCCTGACGGCGGCATCTGGTGGCATCTGGTCGAAAAATACAAGGTCACGGTGATGTTCAGCGCGCCCACGGCGGTGCGGGTGCTGAAAAAGCAAGACCCGGCTTATCTGACGAAATACGACCTGTCCAGCCTGCGCGCGCTGTTTCTGGCTGGCGAGCCGCTGGACGAACCCACGGCGCAGTGGATCAGCGCCGGGCTGAAGGGCAAGCCCATCATCGACAACTACTGGCAGACCGAAACTGGCTGGCCCATTCTGACCATTTGCAATGGGGTCGAAAAGCAATCGTCCAAATTCGGCTCGCCCGGCAAGGCGGTGTACGGTTACAACGTCAAGCTGCTGGACGACCAGACCGGTGCCGAGCTGGCCGGTGCCAACGAAAAAGGCGTGCTCGCCATCGAAGGCCCGCTGCCGCCCGGTTGCATGCAAACCGTGTGGCGCGATGACCAACGCTTTGTCAACACCTATTGGAAGAGCGTGCCCGGCAAGCTGGTGTATTCCACGTTCGACTGGGGCATTCGGGACGAAGACGGTTACTTCTTCATCCTGGGTCGCACCGACGATGTGATCAACGTGGCCGGTCACCGCCTGGGCGCGCGCGAGATTGAAGAATCCATTTCCAGCCACTCTGCGGTGGCCGAAGTAGCCGTGGTGGGCGTGGCCGACCAGCTCAAAGGGCAGGTGGCGATGGCCTTTGCCGTGCTGAAAGACGCCAGCATTCTGGACGACGAGCAGGCCCTGCTCAAGCTGGAGGGCGAAGTGATGAAGGTGGTGGATGCCTCGCTGGGTGCAGTGGCGCGGCCGTCGCGCGTACGTTTTGTGCAGGTGCTTCCAAAAACCCGTTCCGGCAAGGTATTGCGCCGCGCCGTGCAGGCTGTTTGCGAAGGGCGTGACCCTGGTGATTTGACCACCATGGAAGATCCTGCTGCGCTGCAACAAATCAAGGAAATGCTCACCCCATAAGCCGGGCAATGCGTGCAAGGTGACCGTGGGTTGTATGCCACGGTGGCCTGCACGCGCGCTGCCGTAGTGGCAAAATGGCGCTCCAGCGAAGTATTCCGGCCCCTTCCCAGCCAGTCGCGTCCGCCAACCGGTTCAGCCGTGACGCGGAAGGTTTTTTCACCAGCTCCAGCCCCCTGAAGGGGGGCGAAAGATCAGCGAACGCCATGAACGAGACGAAGTCCGTCTATCAAACCTACCAGGGCAACACTTATCTCTTTGGCGGCAATGCGCCGTATGTCGAAGAGATGTATGAAAGCTATCTGGCCAACCCCGGCAGCGTGCCCGATTCGTGGCGCGAATATTTCGACGCTTTGCAGCACGTGCCCGCCCTGGATGGCAGCAGCACGCGCGACGTGCCTCACCTGCCGGTCATTAATGCCTTTGCCGAGCGCGCCAAGCAAGGCGGCACCCAGGTGGTGTTGGCTTCCGGGGCCGATTCTGAGTTGGGCCGCAAGCGCACGGCGGCGCAACAACTGATTGCCGCGTACCGCAACGTGGGCGCGCGCTGGGCCGATCTGGATCCGCTCAAACGCACCGAGCGTCCGCCAATTCCTGAGCTGGAGCCGTCGTTCTATGGCTTCACCGACGCCGACATGGAGACGGTGTTCAACACCAGCAACACCTTCTTCGGCAAAGACACCATGTCGCTGCGCGACTTGCTGAACGCGCTGCGCGAAACCTATTGCGGCACCATTGGTGCCGAGTTCATGTACATCACCGACCAGACGCAAAAGCGCTGGTGGCAGCAAAAGCTGGAGAGCGCGCGTACCAACCCGCAGCTCAACGCCGAGCAGAAAAAACATGTGCTTGATCGCCTGACCGCTGCTGAAGGGCTGGAGCGTTTTTTGCACACCAAATATGTGGGGCAAAAGCGCTTTTCGCTCGAAGGCGGCGAGAGCTTCATCGTCGCCATGGACGAGCTGGTGAACCAGGCGGGCAAAGAAGGCGTGCAAGAAGTGGTGATCGGTATGGCCCACCGCGGTCGCCTGAACGTGCTGGTCAATACGCTGGGCAAGATGCCCTCGATGCTGTTCGCCGAGTTCGACCACACCGCACCCGAGAACCTGCCTTCGGGCGATGTGAAGTACCACCAGGGCTTCAGCTCCGACGTCAGCACACCTGGCGGCCCGGTGCACCTGACGCTGGCGTTCAACCCCTCGCACCTGGAAATCGTTAACCCGGTGGTCGAAGGCAGCGTGCGCGCCCGTCTGGACCGTCGCGGCGACAACGAGGGCGATACCGTCCTGCCCGTGCTGGTGCACGGCGATGCGGCCTTTGCGGGCCAGGGCGTGGTGATGGAAACCCTGGCGCTGTCCGAGACGCGCGGCTACACCACCGGCGGCACGATGCACATCGTCATCAACAACCAGATCGGCTTTACCACCAGCGATCCGCGTGACAGCCGCTCCACCCTGTACTGCACCGACATCGTGAAGATGATTGACGCGCCCGTACTGCACGTTAACGGCGACGACCCCGAAGCTGTGGTGTTGTGCACCCAACTGGCCTTGCAGTACCGGCAAGAATTCAACCGGGATGTGGTGGTGGACATCATCTGCTTTCGCAAGCTGGGCCACAACGAGCAAGACACGCCCATGCTGACGCAGCCGCTGATGTACACCAAGATTGGCCAGCACCCCGGCACGCGCAAGCTGTATGGCGACAAGTTGGTTACGCAAGGCGTGCTGACGGCCGAAGGCCCGGACGAATTCGTGGCTACCTACCGCGCCGCCATGGACGCGGGTCGCCACACGGTCGATCCGGTGCTGACCAACTTCAAGAGCAAATACTCGGTCGACTGGTCGCCTTTTTTGAGCACCAAGTGGACTGATGCGGCAGAAACCGCAATCCCTCTGGCTGAGTGGAAGCGGCTGGCCGAGCGCATCACCACCGTGCCTGAAGGCTTTAACGTCCACACCCTGGTCAAAAAAGTGCTGGAAGACCGCGCCGCCATGGGGCGGGGCGATGTCAACGTCGACTGGGGCATGGGCGAGCACATGGCCTTTGCTTCGCTGGTGGCCAGCGGCTACCCGATCCGCCTGTCGGGCGAAGACTGCGGGCGCGGCACCTTCGTGCACCGCCACGCCGTGCTGCACGACCAAAAGCGCGAGCGGTTCGACGAAGGCACTTACATCCCGCTGGAAAACGTCAGCGACAAGCAGGCTCCGTTTGTGGTCATCGATTCGATCCTGTCCGAAGAAGCGGTGCTGGGTTTTGAGTACGGCTACGCCTCGAACGACCCCAATACCCTGGTGGTCTGGGAAGCGCAGTTTGGTGACTTTGCCAACGGCGCGCAGGTGCTGATCGACCAGTTCATCGCCTCGGGCGAAGTCAAGTGGGGCCGCGTCAACGGCATCACGCTGATGCTGCCGCACGGCTACGAAGGCCAGGGGCCAGAGCACTCGTCGGCGCGTCTGGAGCGCTTTATGCAACTGTCGGCCGACACCAACATGCAGGTCGTGCAGCCCACCACCGCCAGCCAAATCTTCCACGTGCTGCGCCGTCAGATGATTCGCCCGCTGCGCAAGCCGCTGATCATCATGACGCCCAAGAGCCTGCTGCGCAACAAGGACGCCACCTCGCCGCTGACCGAATTTACCAAGGGCAGCTTCCAGACCGTGATTGCAGATCAGGGCGAGCTGAAGGCCGACAAAGTCAAACGCATCGTCGCTTGTTCGGGCAAGGTGTATTACGACCTGGCCAAGCGCCGGGAAGAAAAAGGCATGGACGACGTAGTCATCATCCGTGTCGAGCAGCTCTATCCGTTCCCACACAAAGCGTTCGGTGCCGAGGTCAAGAAATACCCTAACGCCACTGAAATCGTCTGGTGCCAGGACGAGCCGCAAAACCAGGGGGCATGGTTCTTTGTGCAGCATCTGATTCATGAAAACATGCAGTCGGGCCAGAAGCTGGGCTACGCCGGTCGCGCCGCATCGGCTTCGCCCGCAGTGGGCTATGCGCATTTGCATCAAGAGCAGCAAAAGTCACTGATCGATGCTGCCTTTGGCCGTATCAAAGGCTTCGTGTTGCAGAAATAAGGGGTGTTGGCGCTGGCGGACACGCTGCGACAGTGCGGCGCGGCCCGCCAGGTGCCCACGATGAATCACATACAAGACAACTGGAATACATCAAATGGCGATCGTTGAAGTCAAAGTCCCCCAACTGTCCGAATCCGTGGCCGAGGCCACGCTGCTGCAGTGGAAGAAACAACCGGGTGAGGCCGTCAAGGTCGATGAAATCCTGATCGAGGTCGAAACCGACAAGGTGGTGCTGGAAGTGCCTGCCCCGGCAGGTGGCGTGCTGGCCGAAATCGTCGAGGCCGACGGGGCCACTGTGGTGGCCGACCAACTGCTGGCCCGCATCGACACCGCTGCCGTGGCAGGCGCGGCCACACCAGCGGCAGCCCCGGCACCCGGTGCGGCGGCTGCCCCGGTCGTTTCGGCTCCGGCCACCGCTGTAGGCGGCAGCAAGTCTGACATTGCCATGCCCGCGGCCGCCAAGCTGATGGCCGACAACAAGCTGGCTGCCGGTGCTGTGGCGGGCACCGGCAAAGATGGTCGTGTGACCAAGGGCGACGTGCTCGGCGCGATGCAATCAGGAGCTGGTGGCGCAGGTGCTGTCAGCGCTGGTGGCCAAAAAGCTGCGCAAATTCCGACGGGTGTTCCCACCAGTGGCCTGCCGCAAGTCGCTGCGGCCCCCCCCAATTTGGGTGACCGTCCCGAGCAGCGCGTGCCCATGACGCGCCTGCGCGCCCGCGTGGCCGAGCGCTTGTTGCAATCGCAGGCCAGCAACGCCATCCTGACCACCTTCAACGAGGTGAACATGCAGCCGGTGATGGAGATGCGCAAGCGTTTTCAGGAAAAGTTCGAGAAGGAGCACGGCGTCAAGATCGGCTTCATGAGCTTTTTCGTTAAGGCAGCGGTGCATGCGCTGAAGAAATACCCGGTGCTCAACGCCAGCGTGGACGGCAACGACATCGTCTACCACGGCTATTTCGACGTCGGCATTGCCGTTGGCAGCCCGCGTGGCCTGGTGGTGCCGATCCTGCGCAACGCCGACCAGATGAGCTTTGCTGACATCGAGAAAAAGATCGCCGAGTTTGGTGCCAAGGCGCGCGATGGCAAGCTGGGCATTGAAGAGATGACCGGCGGCACCTTTTCCATCAGCAACGGTGGCGTGTTTGGCTCCATGATGTCCACCCCCATCATCAATCCGCCGCAGTCGGCCATCTTGGGCGTGCACGCCACCAAAGACCGCGCTGTGGTCGAAAACGGCCAGGTCGTGGTGCGCCCCATGAACTATTTGGCCATGAGCTACGACCACCGCATCATCGACGGTCGCGAAGCCGTGCTGGGCCTGGTGGCGATGAAAGAGGCGCTGGAAGATCCGGCGCGCTTGTTGTTCGACATCTGACCGGCCCGCAGAAGCGCCCGATCACCATGCCCAAGGCCAGCAAGTGCGCCGTGCCGCCGCAGTGTCGACTCAACCCGACGCTGCACAGCGCCGACTTTGCCGATGCCTATCAGGCCGCCAATCCGCAGCCCGCACGCTCGGCCATGGCGATCTGGCTGGACACTGTGCGCCGCACACCCGCCTGGGTAGAGCGTGCCATGGATGCGCGCAACGCCGTGGTGCGGCGACTGGGCCTTAAAGATTTGGGTAACCTGTCCAGCTTTGAGCCGCTGAAAGCCGACCACGACTACCGCGTGGGTGACCGGGTGGGCATTTTCACCGTGCGCCATATCGCTGTCGATGAAGTGATTCTGGGTGACTCGGACAAGCACCTGGACGTGGCCTTGTCGCTGTTAAAGATGGACGATGGCGCGCGCGTCGTCGTCTCCACCGTGGTGCATGTGCACAACCGGCTGGGCCACGCCTACATGGCGCTGGTCAAGCCCATGCATCGGCTGATTGCCCCAGCGGTGCTCTCGCGTATTTGAACTTTTGAAAGACTTCTCATGAGCCAACAATTCGACGTCATCGTCATCGGCGCAGGCCCTGGCGGCTACATCGCCGCCATTCGCGCTGCACAACTGGGCTACAACGTGGCCTGCATCGACGAGTGGGCCTCGGCCGACGGCCAGCCCATGCTGGGCGGCACCTGCACCAACGTGGGCTGCATCCCGTCCAAGGCGCTGTTGCAAAGTTCAGAGCACTTTGAGCACGCTGCCAAGCACTTTGGCGAGCACGGCATCAGCCTCAAGGATTTGAAAATCGACGTGCCCAAGATGGTGGCCCGCAAGGCCGCTGTGGTCAAACAAAACAACGACGGCATCCTGTACCTGTTCAAGAAGAACAAGGTCACGTTCTTTCATGGCCGTGGCAGCTTCGTCAAGGCGGTGCAAAGCGGCTATGAAATTGCCGTGGCCGGAGCCAAGCCCGAGACTCTGACCGGCCAGCAAATCATCGTCGCCACCGGCTCCAGCGCACGCGCGTTGCCCGGCCTGCCGTTTGATGAAGAGAACGTGCTCAGCAATGACGGCGCGCTGCGCATTCAGGCCGCACCCAAAACACTGGGCCTGATTGGCTCGGGCGTGATTGGGCTGGAAATGGGCAGCGTGTGGCGTCGCTTGGGCGCGCAGGTGACGGTGCTGGAAGCGCTGCCGACATTCCTGGGTGCGGTGGATGAGCAAATCGCCAAAGAAGCCAAAAAGGCTTTCGACAAACAGGGCTTGAAGATCGAGCTGGGCGTGAAGGTGGGCGAAGTCAAGTCCACCAAAAAGGGTGTTACGGTGGCGTACACCAACGCCAAGGGCGAGGCGCAAACGCTGGCGGTGGACAAGCTGATTGTCTCTATCGGGCGTGTGCCCAACACCACCGGCCTGAACGCTGAAGCCGTGGGCCTGAAGCTGGGCGAGCGCGGTGACATCGTGGTCGATGCCGACTGCAAAACCAACCTGCCCGGCGTCTGGGCCGTGGGCGACGAGGTGCGCGGCCCCATGCAGGCGCACAAAGCCGAAGAAGACGGCGTGGCGGTGGCTGAGCGCATCGCCGGCCAGCACGGACATGTGGATTTCAACCTGGTGCCCTCGGTCATCTACACCAGCCCAGAGATTGCCGGGGTGGGCCAGACCGAGCAGCAACTCAAAGCCGCAGGCGTCAAGTACAAGGCCGGCACCTTCCCGTTTCTGGCCAATGGCCGCGCGCGCGCGCTGGGCGACACCACCGGCATGGTCAAGTTTTTGGCCGATGCGGCTACTGATGAAATTCTGGGTGTGCACATCATCGGCCCCATGGCCAGCGAATTGATTGCCGAGGCGTGCGTGGCCATGGCCTTCCGCGCCAGCAGCGAGGACATCGCCCGCATCTGCCATGCCCACCCGTCCTTGAGCGAATCGACCAAGGAAGCGGCGCTGGCGGTCGACAAGCGCACCTTAAATTTTTAATCAAATGGGCTTATATCGCTTATTTTGAAAGCGATGAACGCTATATTTTTAAAAGCTAATCAAGCACTGAAGTGACTGGAGTTCGCCAAGCCTACGAGGCTGAGTTGAAAGCCCGTGGCTACAAAAGCGATCCGGCGCAACTACGCGCTGTTGCTGCGCTGGAGCGCTGCGCCGCCGAATGGTCGGCTTACAAAGAGCGGCGTTCCAGTTCGTTCAAAAAACTGTTCAACCGCCCTGATATTCCCAAGGGCGTGTACATGTATGGCGGCGTGGGGCGCGGCAAAAGCTTTTTGATGGATTGCTTTTTCAACGCCGTGCCGCTGCGCCGCAAGACGCGGCTGCACTTTCATGAATTCATGCGCGAAGTGCACCGCGAGTTGACCAGCCTTAAAGGCATTGCCGATCCGCTGGACGAGCTGGGTCGGCGCATGGCGGCGCGCTACAAGCTGATTTGCTTTGACGAATTTCACGTGGCCGACGTGACGGATGCGATGATCCTGCATCGCCTGCTGGTGGCGCTGTTCGACAACGGTGTGGGCTTTGTCACCACCAGTAATTTCAGGCCCGACGATCTGTACCCTGACGGCTTGCACCGCGACCGCATCTTGCCTGCCATTGCCCTGCTCAACCAGCGTATGGAAGTCGTCAACGTGGACAACGGCACCGATTACCGCCGTCGCACGCTGGAGCAGGTGCGGCTGTACCACACGCCTTTAGGTGCCGCAGCCGATGCGGCCATGACCGCTGCGTTCGATCAATTGGCCACCTGCGCCGACGAAGACACGGCGCTACGCATTGAGTCGCGGCAAATCCGCGCGCGCCGCCGCGCGGGCGGTGTGGTGTGGTTCGACTTCAAAGAGCTGTGCGGCGGCCCGCGCTCGCAAAACGACTATCTGGAAATCGCCAGCCAGTTTCATACCGTGCTGCTGTCCGATGTGCCGCAAATGTTTGTCCGCCATGCCTCTGAGGCGCGACGCTTTACTTGGCTGATCGACGTGCTGTACGACCGGCGTTGCAAATTCATGCTGTCGGCTGCCGTGCCGCCTGAGCAGTTGTACACGGAAGGCCCGCTGGCGCATGAATTCCCACGCACCATCTCGCGCCTGGCCGAGATGCAGTCGACTGAATACCTTGCCTTGGCCCACCGCACGGTAGATACTCATTTGACATGAATACGCGCCTGACAACCCGCCTGATCGGAATGACCTTTGGGGCGACTTTATTGGTGGCCTGCACATCTGCCCCGCCTGTGAGCGAAGAACGCCAGGCCATCGACGCCGCCAACCACGCTGCGGGCGAGGCACTGGCCGCACAGGCACCGGCCGATGATGCCTTGCTGGCCCCTTGGCTGGCCGCAGAGCGCACCCGTATTGGCGATGCACGCCGCGCCGCGCAGCAACAGTTTGACGAGGCTGAACGTGCCTGCTGGCGGCGCTTTACCGTCAATGCCTGTATCAGCGATGCAAGAATTGAGCGGCGCGCCACCACCGATCGTCTGCGGCAGGAAGATCTGGCTTTGAATGCGGTGGAACGCCAGCGTCGCACTGCCGAGCGCCTGCGCACGCTGGATCAGAAGCAGCAAGATGCCGAAGCGCGTCAAGGCGCACGCCCCTGAGCGTTGAGCGCGCCCGCATCCCTGATCTCAGCAAGCGGTAGTTTTCAGCGCAAAGGCGTAAAGGCCGAGCCGACTTGCGGCTTGTTGGTGACCAGGCGCTCGACCCGCACAATGGCCAGCGACAGGTTGTCGCCCGCGCCAGCGGCCCGCACGCGGGCTTTGTCGATCAGGAATTCGCTGGCATCGCGCGGCGGCAGCGAATGCAGCACCGACCCCAGCTCTTCATCGGTGAAGTAATGCCACAGACCATCGGTGCAGGCCAGCAGCGAGTCGCCCACTTGCAACTGGGGAATGATGTGCGCGTCCAGCTTGGGGTCGTCTTCGGTACCCAGGCAGCCCAGCAGCACGTTGGACTTGGGGTGCACGGCAGCTTCGTCCGGCGTCATCTCGCCCGCATCCACCATGGCTTGCACGTAAGACTGGTCTTTGGTGCGCCGCACCAAGGTAGAGCCGCGAAAGTGGTACAGCCGTGAATCGCCCGTGTGCAGCCAGTGGCATTCGCCACCGGGGGCAATCAAAAAGGCCGCCAGGGTGCTGTGCGGCTCTTGCTCGGCAGCCACGGCGGTCATCCTGATGACCATGTGCGATTCTTCGCCAATCTGGCGCAGCAAGGCGCTGGCGTCTTCGCTGTCGGGCGAAAAGTGCTCGAACAGCTGGCGCGATGTCAGCAGCACCTGGTCAGACGCCTTGCGCCCGCCTGTGCGCCCGCCCATGCCGTCGGCCACCACGCCCATGACGCAACCGTTGATGCGCGGGTGCGCAAACAGCGCCACCTGGTCTTGTTGGTACGGGCGGTCTCCCTTGTGAATGCCCGTGGCTGCGTTGAGTCGGTAACCTTTGTCCATGTTGTTGTGGCCCGTTTTGTTGTGACCAGCAAAGGGGCGTTGCTGGTCTTGCCAAGCTTCGTATTATCGACGCAACTTTAACGGCGCAAAATACACCTATCCTGTGTTTAGTAACAGTTTTGTGACATCTCACCTGCACTCCCTGGAAAGACAACTGATTGAGTTGCGCATGGAACACGCCGATCTGAATGCGTCCATCGACCAACTGGCCGGGCAAACCCCGGTCGATCAACTGATGGTGCAGCGCCTGAAAAAGCGCCGCTTGGCCTTGCGTGATGCCATGGCGAGACTGCAATCGGTGCTGGATCCTAAAGAACCCGCATGAAGGCGTTGATCCAGGCCGTGCAGGCGGTGTTTGATGCCGGTGGCCCACTGTCGGGGGCGGCTGAGGGCTTTTGCGTGCGCGAAGGCCAAACCTGTCTGGCGCTGGCCGTGGCTGAAACGATAGGGCAGGGCGGCGTGCTGGTGGCTGAAGCTGCCACCGGTGTGGGCAAAACCTTCGCTTATCTGGTGCCCGCATTGCTGTCGGGCGAACGGGTGCTGCTGTCTACCGCCACCAAAACCTTGCAAGACCAGTTGTTCGGGCGCGACTTGCCGCGCTTGGTGCAGGCGCTGGGCGTGCCAGTGCGCACGGCTTTGCTTAAAGGCCGGGGCAGCTACCTGTGCCTGCACCGGCTGGCGCTGGCTGGGCAAGCCGTGGACGTGCGCGAGCCGCGCCTGCGCCACGCGTTGACCAAAGTGGAGCGCTGGGCACCCACCACCCATACGGGCGATCTGGCCGAGCTGCCGGGGCTGGACGAGCGCTCGCCCATCATCCCGTTGGTGACTTCCACGCGCGAAAACTGCCTGGGCGCTGAATGCCCGCAGTTTCGCGCCTGCCACGTGAACCTGGCGCGGCGCCAAGCCATGGCCGCTGATGTGGTGGTGATTAACCATCACCTGTTTTTTGCCGATTTGGCGATTCGTGAATCTGGCATGGCCGAGTTGCTGCCCACTGTGCGTGTGGCCATTTTTGACGAGGCGCACCAGTTGAATGAAACCGGTATCCAGTTTCTGGGCCAGCATCTGGCCACCGGGCAACTGCTGGATTTGGCGCGCGATGTGCTGGCCAGCGGTTTGCAGCATGCCCGCGGCCTGTGCGACTGGATGGCGCTGGCCGCCGGGGTGGAAACCGCTGCGCGCGATCTGCGCCTGACCCTGGGTGCCGTGCGTGGGCAAGGTCAAACCCGTCTGCGCTGGAACGGGCTGGCTCCTGAAGGGGTGGACGAGGCGCAATGGCCGCGCGGTCTGGCGCGCCTGATCGCTGCGCTGAACGCCGCTGCCCAGGGGCTGGACACCGTCAGCGAGCTGTCGCCTGATTTTAGGCGTCTGGCCGAGCGTGCGCGCTTGCTGACCGCGCGTGCCGAGCGCTTCGCCCAGCCCTGCGATCCGGCGCTGGTGCGCTGGGCCGACGTGGGCGCTGCACTGCGTTTGGTCGAATCGCCGCTCGATATTGCCGAGGCCGTGCGCACCCGCCTGCTGGCAGCCCCTGCCGACGACGATGAACAGACAGGCCATGAGCGGGCTGGCGGTGCATCAGCGGGTGTATCAGCGGGTGAAACGCCTGAAGCGACGGGCCCCCCTGCACCTGTGTCTGCGTCTGCGTCTGCTCCAGAGCCTGTGATCGAGCCTGCATCCGCTGAACCAGCGCCCCCCGAACGCCCCCGCGCCTGGGTCTTCACCTCCGCCACGCTGGGCGATGACGAACGCCTGAGTTGGTTCACCCAGCCCTGCGGTTTGCAGGACGCGCGGGTGTTGCGCATCGACAGCCCGTTTGACTACGCACGTCAGGCAGCGCTGTACGTGCCCAGCCACCTGCCGCGGCCCGCCGATCCGGCCCACAGCATCCAGGTGGCCCGGCTGGCGGGCGATGCCGCCCAGCGCCTGGGCGGGCGCACCATGGTGCTCACCACCACGTTGCGCGCGCTGCGCACCATGGGCGATGCACTGCATGCGCGCTTTGGTGAAAGTGCCGGGCTTGAGGTGCTGGTGCAAGGCAGCCTGCCCAAACGCGCGCTGATGGAGCGCTTTCGTCAGGCAGGTCAAGGCGGCGCGCCAGGGGCCATCCTGGTGGCATCGGCCTCGTTCTGGGAAGGCGTGGATATGCCGGGTGAGGCGCTGCAACTGGTGGTCATCGACAAGCTGCCCTTCCCGCCGCCGGGCGATCCGCTGGTCGAAGCCCGTTGCCGCAAGCTGGAGGCGGAAGGCCGCAGTGCGTTTGCCAACTATTCCGTACCCGAAGCGGCTGTGGCCCTCAAGCAAGGTGCGGGCCGTCTGATCCGCCGCGAAACCGACACCGGCCTGCTGGTCATTGGCGACGCTCGGCTGATCCAGATGGGCTATGGCCGTCGCCTGCTGGCCGCGCTACCGCCCATGCGGCGGTTGAGCACGCAAGCGGAGTTTGATCAAGCGCTGGGGATGATGTCGGCGGAGATCACGGCTTAATCGTGACCTGCCCCTGATGGGCTGGTTTCGTGGCTTTCTGCCATCAACCCCTGTTCGCTGTATTGGTAGTACGTCGTGGTCGTTGTGCCGCCTTCTGTTACCGTCTTGGCTATCCTGCGTCCAAACGGGTCGTACCGGTAGCTGAGGAGCCTGTCGTGCGAGTCCCAGGTTTGTTTTGTGGCTTGCCCCAGGGTGTCGGTGGTCTGGATCAATCGGCCCAGCGCATCGTAGCTGTACAGGGTGGTTGCTCATCAGGCCCTGCTCACTGTAGATCAGGATATTTTATGGATCGAATCCGGATGTGGCGCTAGTGCAGCAATCGCAAGCAGCTATGAAATCAAGAGCTGCAGGGAGTGCCTTAAACCTGCGGGATAGCAAAACTTAAGACCCCAGCTTCCCCGTGGGCGGCCATCGGCACGGATGGTCCACACACGGCCAATCCATTAGGCCTGACGAACGTGTCGACGCCGAGACCCACACAACCCCAAGACGGCCAAGCACCCAGATAAACCGAGCAGCAGTTTTGTTTCCAGCGTCGGTACGCTGGCAATACTTCCTTGCCCTGAAGGAACGCCAGTGGCTGTAACAACGATAGTGGCTACTGCATTGGCGCATACGGCGGGGTTGACCGCTGGCTGTACGCAGATTTGATATGGGTAGCTGTAGGTTCCTGGCGTGGTGCTTGGCGCGACGGTGATAGTGCCATCAGTGGCCATGACGATAGAGCCACTGGTGGGCGTGGGAGCGATGATTCCGGGGGTCAAGCTCACATTGGTACCCACAGCGGCCGAGGCACCGTTGGTAGAGTCGTTTTCGGCCACGCTTGCCGTGGTGATACCTGCCGCTGGTGCCGTGTAACTGTCGTCCAGCGCAGTGATGGTGGCAAATAACCCTGGGGAAATTGGGGTCAGATCATAATTTTATTTAGCTTCGAGCTAACTTTTAACTCAACCAAATTGGCCTTTGCGCTTGTAGATAAAGCGCTAAATGCTATTGATTTTGTTGCGTTTTCAGGTGGCCTCAGATGCGCTTACCACAACTGCCACCAGGGCTTGCTTTCACCCTTTAAACCACGCACCAGGTACACGCTGTTGGGGTAGTTCTGGTCCAGCACGCGACGGGCGTCGTCGCGCAACGCGGGCATGTTGAGCTGGTCGTACGAGCGGGTGAGGATGTACAGCGCTTCTTCCAGTGCGGGGGCGTCACGGTAATCGGCAATGGCTTGCTGGGCGCGGTTGATGGCGGCGACGAACGCGCCGCGGGTGTAGTAGTAGCGCGCCACGTGTACGTCGTACTGGGCGAGGGCGTTGACGGTGTAGCGCATGCGCGCCTGGGCGTCGGGGGTGTAGCGCGATTCGGGAAAGCGGGTGACCAATTCCTGAAACGACTCGAACGCCTCTTTGGCCGCGCGCTGGTCGCGCTCGGATAAATCCTGCCGCGACAAGAAGGCGAATAATCCCAGTTCGTCGTTGAAGTTGATGATGCCCTTCATGTACAGGGCGTAGTCAATGGCCGGGCTGGCCGGGTGCAGCCGCATGAAACGGTCCAGCGTGGCGATGGCCTCGGCCTTCTGGCCGTCTTTGAACTGGGCGTAGGCTTTTTCGAGCTGGGCCTGTTGCGCCATAGGGGTGCCTGCGGCGCGGCCTTCGAGTTTTTCAAACAGCGGAATGGCTTTGTCGTAAGCGCCAGAATTCAGCTCGTCCTTGGCCTCAGACTGGATGCGGTTGGGGCTCCAGGTGTTGGCGGGGTCGGACACGGTGGTCGAGCAGCCTGCCAGCAGCGCTGCCAGCACCAAAGTGGCCGCGCCTGCGGCTGATAATCGGGCTTGTTGCATCAGTGGCCAATCTCTTGAATCACGCAAGCTCAATTATATCGACCGCCCCTGCGGCGGGCGGCAGCGTCTGGGAGCCAGAGGACAACGCGGGCGACGCGGCCGATGGCCTGGACAGCGCCGACGGGGCTGAAGTTGAGCTGCGCCAGATCGCCGTACCCGCTGATTTTCATGGCCAGCGGCTGGACCGCGCGCTGGCCAGTCTGGTGGCTGAGTTTTCGCGCAACTATTTGCGGCAGTTGATCGAAAGCGGCGCGGTACAGGTGAATGGGGCACAGGCGCTCAAGCCCGCGCAAAAAGTCCGCGCAGGTGCGCAGTTGTCGGTTGAGCTGCGCCCCACGCCCATGAGCCAGGCGTTTGTGCCGCAGGCCATCCCGCTGAATGTGCTGCACCAGGACGAGGACTTGCTGGTGATCGACAAACCGGCTGGCCTGGTGGTGCACCCCGCCCCCGGCCACTGGAGCGGTACTTTGCTCAACGCCTTGCTGGCACACGACGGGCGCGCCGCTTTGCTGCCGCGTGCGGGCATCGTGCACCGGCTGGACAAAGACACCAGCGGCCTGATGGTGGTGGCGCGCAGTCGCCCGGCCATGGACGCACTGGTGGCCCAGATTGCCGCGCGCGAGGTGCGGCGCGAATACCTGGCGCTGGCGCATCGGCCGTGGACGGGCGCGCCCGAGCGCGAGGTGGACGCCGCCATCGGCCGCGATGCCCGCAACCGCCTGCGCATGGCGGTGGTCGATCTGGCGCGCCAGCCGGGCAAGCTGGCGCAAACCCGTTTTGAACTGCTGGCCAATGCCGAGCACGGCTGCCTGGTGCGCGGGCTGCTGCGCACTGGGCGCACACACCAGATTCGGGTGCACATGGCGCATCTGGGGCACCCGCTGGTGGGCGATGCCTTGTACGGCGGCGCTGCAGCGGCAGGCATAGCGCGGCAGGCGTTGCACGCGCGGCGGCTGGCGTTGGTGCACCCGACGAGCGGTCAACTGCTGGACTTCGAGGCTGCCTTGCCGCTTGATCTGGGCAGTGCCCTGCGGCAATGGGGGCTTGGCTACAATTCGCCTTGATCGGCTGGCCCGTGGATGGGCCGCCGAATGACCGGGCAGGACAAGATGCCGCCCACCACCCAATCTTTGCACGAAGGCTGGCACCGCAGCGGTGTTTTTGGTACTTCGGATTTCTTGGCACCTTCTGGGCTGCGCCGGGCGCGGCCTGTTCAACACCACACCCATGAACCGCTCAGGCTTTGAATCGCATGAACTGCGCATGTGCGCCGCCGCTGTGGCGGCCTTGCACGGAGGTGCGCCATGAATTCGGTCGATGCACGCCGCATTCTTGAAACTGCGCTGATCTGCGCCCAGCAGCCGATGACGGTGCGCGAGCTGCGTGTGCTGTTTGATGACCAACTGAACGCCGACACCCTGAAAATCTTGCTGCAAGAGCTGCAAGACGAATGGACGCAGCGCGGTGTAGAACTGGTGCAGGTGGCCAGCGGCTGGCGCTTTCAAAGCCGCCCCGAGATGCGCGAGTACCTGGATCGGCTGAACCCCGAAAAACCGCCCAAATACACCCGCGCCACGCTGGAAACGCTGGCCATCATCGCCTACCGCCAGCCGGTCACGCGCGGCGACATCGAAGACATTCGCGGCGTCACGGTCAATTCGCAACTGCTCAAACAACTGGAAGACCGAGGCTGGGTCGAGGTGATTGGCCACCGCGAAACCGTCGGTCGCCCTGGTCTGTACGCCACCACGCGGCAGTTTCTGGACGATCTGGGGCTGGAATCGCTGGACCAGTTGCCCATGCTGGAGGCACCGTCCGAGCAGGCGGCCAGCATGTTCGATGCGCTGGAAACCGTGCAGGCTGACGCAATGACTGATGCGACGGTGGGTGCCGTCGTGGGCAATACCGCTGAATTTCAGGGCGTACCTGAAGAGGAAGCGGCTGCCGCCGAGGCATTGTCTGACGGACCGGCAGCGGCATCGCCTGATCTGCCTGCCGATGGGGCAACTTGGCCTTTTGCAGATGCACAAAGCCCCGCTGATACATCTGCCCTGGTGTCTGGCGATGTGCCCCAGACTGAAGCCAGCCCTGCGTCAGAGTTGCCACCGAAGCTGCCAGAACAAGCCGATGCAGCCCCTTCAGACGAGCTGGAAACCAATTCTGATGTCAGCACCGGCGCGGATGCGCAGGCCGAAACACCGATTGAAACCGAAGTTGCCCCCGACACGGACAAGCTGCTGAACGACGATCTCCCACCCACCCCAACGCCCACACCATGAACGCCGACGAGCCGACCCCACTGGATACCGAAGGCCCTGACGATGCTGAAGGCCAAACCACTGGTGCGCCACGTCAGCGCACCGAAAAATCTAAACAAAAATCGCCTTCAACGCCGTCTCGACAAGCACAAAAAGCTACAAAAAGCGAAGCAAATCAACCCACTGATGATCTGGGGGCTGTGGCTGCGCTACCGGCGGCCACTTCGGATGATCTGGCCCCGGTGGTCATCGACGACGTGCTGTCCGGCCGTTTTGACGATGAAGCCGACGCCCCGGCCACACCGCCCACACCGCCCAAGCGCGTGCTGCTGCCCCAGCCTGAGCAACCCAAGCTGCACAAGGTGCTGGCCCAGGCGGGCCTGGGGTCGCGGCTGGAAATGGAGCGGCTGATTCTGGAGGGGCGCATCAGCGTCAACGGCCAGCCTGCGCACGTGGGCCAGCGTATTCAGTACGGCGACCAGGTGCGCATCAATGGTCGCCCGATCCAGGTGCGCATTGCACCGCCACCGGCGCGCGTGCTGGCCTACCACAAGCCGGTGGGCGAGCTGGTCACGCACGACGATCCGCAAAACCGGCCCACCGTGTTCCGCAAACTGCCGCGCCTGCAGGCGGGGCAGGGCAAATGGCAGTCAGTCGGGCGGCTGGACTTGAACACCGAAGGGCTGCTGCTGCTGACCAACTCGGGCGAGCTGGCCAACCGCCTGATGCACCCGCGCTTTGGGCTGGAGCGCGAATACGCCGTGCGCGTGTTGGGCGCGCTGACTGACGATGAAAAGCAGCGCCTGCTGGACGGCGTGACGCTGGACGACGGTATGGCGCAGTTCAGCTCGATCAAGGAAGAGGGCGTCAGCGAAGGGGCCAACCAGTGGTACCGCGTGACCATCTCCGAGGGCCGCAATCGCGAGGTGCGGCGCATGGTTGAATCGGTCGGCCACGCCGTCAGCCGCCTGATCCGCATCCGCTACGGGGCCATGCTGCTGCCGCGCGGCTTGAAGCGCGGCATGTGGATGGAGCTGGGCGAGCGCGACATCCGCGCGCTGGGCGAAGCCTCGGGCACGCCCGAGCGGGTGATTCGTGGCGGGCGCGAGCCTGGCCCTGCGCAGGCCGACAAGCCGCGCCGTGGTCGGGGCGACCGCGGGCACAGCAGCGGCCCGCGCCCCAGCATGGCGGGCGGCGCGCCGCGCGATATGCAGCCGCCACAGCCGCCGCGCCCCGCACCGAGCGGCCCGCGCCGCCGTGGCGGCAGCATGGGCGGTGGTGCGGGCGGTAGAGCCGATGACGTGGGCAGCGCATCGGGTCGCAGGGGCCGGGTGCAGCCGGATCCGCTGAAAACTTCGCAAGGCTATATCGGTGCCGACAGCCTGTCGCGCCAGCGCAGACCAGCGTCTGGCGCGGGCAAGACCAAGACGCGCGGCAGTGGTGCAGGCCAGCGGCGGGGCGGTACAGGCGGTGGGCGGCGCGGATGATCGTGCTTTTACCGCGCTGAACTGCGGTTAGAGCGTGTTCAAAGTCTCTGCGCGGGTGTGTGTGCGCGGCCCCGGGCGGTCTGCTGCGTTGCAAATCCTCGCGATATCGCCAGGTATCGCTGCGGTTTGCGCCTTGCAGCCCATCCCGATCCGCATCCCACACCCTTTACGCTGAGACTTTGAACACGCTCTTAAAGCAACGGCTGAAACTGTAGCCACGGATGCCCTTGTGGCTGCTGGGTTGACCCGGTCGCCGGTTAAAATGAAGAGCTTTGCCTTTTACGGGCAAAACGGTTTTCTTTTTATTACAGGATCATTGCTTTTATGGCTACCCAACGCACTCTTTCCATCATCAAGCCCGACGCCGTGGCCAAGAACGTCATCGGCCAGATCTACGCGCGTTTTGAAGCCGCTGGCCTGAAAATCGTGGCGGCCCGTTTGCAGCATCTGTCGCGCCGTGAGGCAGAGCAGTTTTATGCCGTGCACAAAGAGCGCCCGTTCTTCAAGGATTTGGTGGATTTCATGGTCTCTGGCCCGGTCATGATCCAGGTGCTGGAAGGCGAAGACGCCATCGCCAAAAACCGCGAGCTGATGGGTGCGACCGACCCCAAAAAGGCCGACAAGGGCACCATCCGCGCCGACTTTGCCGATTCGATCGACGCCAACGCGGTGCACGGCTCCGATGCGCCTGAAACCGCCGCTGTCGAAGTGGCGTTCTTCTTCCCCGGCCTGGCCATTTACTCGCGCTGAAGCTGAGCGCGGCCTTTGGGGCCGCTGATATGAACGCCATCACCCCGGTCAACCTGCTCGATTTCGACCTTGACGGACTCGCTGCGTATTGCGAGAGGCTGGGTGAAAAGCGTTTTCGCGCTGTGCAGCTGCTGCGCTGGGTGCACCAGCGCGGTGTGGCTGATTTTGGCCAGATGAGCGACTTGGCCAAGTCTTTGCGTGACAAGCTGGCAGGCCGTGCCGAGGTGCGTGCGCTGCCCGTGCTGCGCCAGCACGAATCGCGCGACGGCACCATCAAGTGGCTGTTCGACGTGGGCGGCGGCAACGCCGTCGAGGCGGTGTTCATCCCCGAATTCGAGTCCGATGACGGCGGCGCGCTGGATCGCGGCACGCTGTGCGTGTCGTCGCAGGCCGGTTGTGCCGTAGGCTGCCGCTTTTGCTCCACGGGCCATCAGGGTTTCAGCCGCAATTTGACGACGGGCGAGATCGTCGCTCAGCTGTGGTTTGCCGAGCACTATCTGCGCCGCAAGTTGGGCCAGGACACGCGCGTCATCTCCAACGTGGTGATGATGGGCATGGGTGAGCCGCTGCAAAACTATGACCGCTTGATACCTGCGCTGCGCCTGATGCTGGATGACCACGGCTACGGCCTGTCGCGTCGGCGCGTGACGGTGTCTACCTCGGGCGTGGTGCCCATGATCGACCGGCTGGCGCGCGATTGTCCGGTGGCGCTGGCGGTGTCGTTGCATGCGCCCTCAGATGCTTTGCGCGATCATCTGGTGCCGCTGAATCGCAAATACCCGCTGGATGAACTGTTGCAAACCTGCGTCCGCTACCTGGCCAGCGCGCCACGCGACTTCATCACGTTTGAATACTGCATGCTTGATGGCGTCAACGATGCGCCCGAGCACGCCCAGGCGCTGATCGCGCTGGTGCGCCAGCACAGCGCGCAGGGCCTGCGCTGCAAGTTCAACCTGATTCCGTTTAACCCATTTCCGCAGTCCGGGCTGGCGTGTTCGCCCACGGCGCGCGTACAGGCGTTCGGTAAGCTGCTGAACGCAGCGGGTATCGTCACCACCGTGCGCAAAACGCGCGGTGACGACATTGACGCGGCCTGTGGCCAACTGGCTGGCGATGTGCAAGACCGCACGCGGGCACCAGAGCGCATGGCGCGCCAGCGTACGATGGTGTTGCACCATGCACCAGTCAAGACGGTGTCGACTACAAAGGTGGTTTCATGATTTTTGTTTCTTCGTTTTCCACAGGGCGGCTCCTGCGGGCCTGGGCGGCGCTGGCATTGGTGGGGGCGCTGACGGGCTGTGTCAACCAGCCCGGGTTTGGCGACATTCCGCCCGAGCTGCAAACCGCATCGGACGAAACTGATGACCGCAAACGCGCCCGCACGCGCGTGCTGCTGGCCACCAGCTATTTCCAGAATGGGCAGACCATGGTGGCGCTGGACGAGGTGAAAAAAGCCATCCAGACCGACCCCAGCTTTTCGGAGTCCTACAACTTGGCCGGGCTGATCTACATGGCCATGGGCGAGCAGCAACTGGCGGGCAGCAATTTTCAGCGCGCCGTACAACTGAATTCGCGCGATGGCAATGCGTGGCACAACCTGGGCTGGTTGCAGTGCCAAGGTGGTGACTATGCCGCCGCCACACAGTCGTTTCAGACCGCCATTGCCCTGCCGACTTACCGCGAGCGCGCCAAAACCACCATGGCGCAAGGCGTGTGCGAAGCCCGCAGCGGGGACTTGGCCAAAGCCGAGGCGACCTTGCTGCGCGCCTACGAGCTGGACGCGGGCAACCCGGTCACCGGCTACAACTTGGCCAAGCTGATGTACCAGCGTGGCGAATTTGAGCGCGCGCGCTTTTACGTCCGCAGGCTGAACAACAGCGAAATGGCCAATGCCGAGTCGCTGTGGCTGGGTGTCCGGATCGAGCGCAAGCTGAACAACGGCCAGGCCATGGAGCAACTGGCCTCGCAGTTGCGCAGACGCTTTCCCGAGTCGAACGAGTTGAAAGCCTACAAACAAGGGCAGTTTGATGACTGAGCGCGAGGCCGAGCCTGTCAGCGCCACGGAAAGCGCCACGGAAGATCGCGCAGAGCAGGCCAGCATCATCCAAGCCAGCGCCACCCAGGCCGGGTCGTTGACGGCCGGTGCCATGCTGCGCCAGATGCGCGAGGCGGCAGAGGTTGACCAGGCATTGCTGGCCAGTGCGCTGAAAGTGTCACCGCAAAAAATCCAGGCGCTGGAGAGCGATCAGTTCGATCAGTTGCCCGACATGACCTTTGCGCGCGGCCTGGCGTCGGCTGTGGCCCGCGCATTTGGCGCAGACCCGGCCCCGGTGCTGGAGCGCATGCCCGTGGCCGCGCCCGATCTGCATGCGCCTGCGGGTGTGGGCAGTGCGCCGTTTCGCGGCGCTGGTGACAGGCCTGCCCCGATGCTGGCGAGCAGCTTTTCCAAACCTTTGCTGTGGGGCGTGATCGCGCTTTTGGTCGGGGCGGTCGTCCTGTGGCGGCTGCCGACGCTGCCCATTCAATTGGGCGCACCTCAACCGGGCGCGCCTGCAACCGGTCAAGACGCTGCCGTGACAGAGTCGGCACCGGGCGAGGTGACTGAAAGCCTGTCGTTGAACCAGGCGGAGAATGTGCCGCTTGAGTCGGCCTCAGAGGCGACTTCAATAACCACATCGGAATCTGTATCTGCATCGATGGTGCCCCCGGCGGCTTTGCCTGCCAGCGCGGCGTCGGTCACGCCTGGTGCGCCGGTGCCGCTTGCGTCGGTGCCGCTTGCTGCGGCATCGGATGCGGCGCGCAACGCCGCTCAGGCCGCCACCGGTGCCGTGGTTTTTGAGGCCACGGGCGAGACCTGGGTGGCGGTGCGCGATGCCAACGGCAAGGTGCTCATCAATCGCACGCTTCAGTCAGGTGCCAAGCTGGGCGTGAGCGGTGATTTGCCCCTGTCGGTTACTGTGGGTCGCAAGGACGCGGTGGCGGTCACGGTGCATGGCAAGCCTTTTGACATCAAGTCGCTCAGCCGTTCGGCGGTGGCGCGTTTCGAGGTCAAGTAAGTGGACATGGCTGCCCCCACCTTGCCTGTTGCGGTGGCCCAGCCTTTGCCGCGCCGCAGCCGTCAGGCCCGCGTGGTCTGGGGCCAGCGCGTGGTTACCGTGGGCGGCGACGCGCCGGTGCGCGTGCAGTCGATGACCAATACCGACACGCAAGACCCCGTGGTCACTGCCATCCAATGCAAAGAGCTGGCACTGGCGGGCAGCGAGCTGGTGCGCATCACCGTCAATACGCCCGAGGCGGCGGCGCAAGTGCCCTACATTCGTGAGCAGTTGGATCGCATGGGCATCGATGTGCCACTGATTGGCGACTTTCATTACAACGGCCACCGCCTGCTGACCGAGCACCCCGGCTGTGCCCAGGCGCTCAGTAAATACCGCATCAACCCCGGCAACGTGGGTAAAGGGACTAAGCGCGATACCCAGTTCGGCCAGATGATCGAAGCGGCCCTGAAGTGGGACAAGCCGGTGCGCATTGGCGTCAACTGGGGCAGTCTGGATCAGGATTTGATGGCGGAGCTGATGGACGAAAACAGCGGCCGCGTCCCACCCTGGGACGCGCGCCAGGTGATGTACGAGGCGCTGATCCAGTCGGCCATCGACTCGGCTGGGCGTGCCGTGGCCATGGGCATGGCACCAAGCCAAGTCATCCTGAGCTGCAAGGTCAGCGGCGTGCAGGACTTGATCGCCGTTTACCGCGAGCTGGCGCGCCGTTGCGACTATCCGTTGCACCTGGGGCTGACCGAAGCGGGCATGGCCACCAAAGGTACTGTGGCGTCCAGCACCGCGCTGGGCATCTTGTTGCAAGAAGGTATTGGCGACACCATTCGCGTCAGCCTGACGCCGCAGCCGGGCGAAGCGCGCACGCAAGAGGTGGTGGTGGCGTCGGAAATTTTGCAGTCGCTCGGCCTGCGCGTGTTCGTGCCCAGCGTCACCGCCTGCCCGGGTTGCGGGCGCACCACCAGCACCACGTTCCAGGAGCTGGCCAAGCAGATCGACGACCACCTGCGTGCACAGATGCCGGTGTGGCGCAGCCGTTACCCCGGCGTTGAAAAGCTCAAGGTGGCGGTGATGGGCTGCATCGTCAACGGCCCGGGTGAGAGCAAGCACGCCGACATCGGCATCAGCCTGCCCGGCACGGGCGAAGCCCCGGCGGCCCCGGTGTTCATCGACGGCGAAAAAGCCGTGACCTTGCGCGGCGAGCACATCGCGACGGAATTCCATGCGCTGGTCGAGCGCTATATCCAGCAGCGTTTTGGTGCTGAAGCCGTGGCCAGTGCCAAAAGTTAAAAATCAAACCATGCTTTGACGCTTGTGTAACAAGCGATTGAAGCTATTAAAAATATAGTTTTATTGCCATGTCAAAAACACCTTCGATTCAGGCCATCAAAGGCATGAACGACATCTTGCCGCCCACGTCGGCGCGCTGGCAATGGCTGGAAGATCAGGTGCGCTGTGTGATGGGCAGCTTTGCCTACCGCAACGCTCGCACGCCCATCATGGAGCAGGTGCAGTTGTACACGCGCGGCCTGGGTGAGGTGACCGACATCGTCGAAAAAGAGATGTATTCGTTCCAGGATCGGCAAGACAAGCACGGCGACGCTGACCATCTGGCGCTGCGCCCCGAAGGCACCGCCGGTCTGGTGCGCGCCGTGGCCGAGCACAACCTGCTGTACGACGGCGGCAAGCGCCTGTTCTACATGGGGCCGATGTTCCGGCGCGAGCGTCCGCAGCGTGGCCGCTATCGCCAGTTTCATCAGATCGGTGCCGAGGCGCTGGGCTTTGGCGGCCCCGAGGCCGACGCCGAGATGATTTTGCTGGCCGTGGCGCTGTGGCGTGCACTGGGCATCAAAAACTGGCGCCTCGAACTCAACAGCCTGGGTCAGCCTGATGAGCGGCGCGCCCATCGCGAAGCCCTGATCGCCTACTTCGAGCAGCATCAGGAGCAGTTGGACGAAGACGCGCGCCGCCGCCTGCACAGCAACCCGCTGCGTATTCTGGACACCAAGAACCCGGCCATGCAGGCGCTGGTCGATGGCGCGCCCAAGCTGCTTGACTATCTTGGCGCGGCGTCACAACAGCACTTTGCGGCGGTACAGGCCATGCTGCGCGCCAGCGGTGTTGAATGGCGCATCAACCCGCGTCTGGTGCGCGGGCTGGACTATTACAACCTGACGGTGTTCGAGTTCATCACCGACAGCCTGGGCGCGCAAGGCACCATTTGCGGCGGTGGTCGCTACGACTATCTTGTTGAGCAGATCGGCGGCAAACCCGCGCCCGCCGTCGGCTGGGCCATGGGTGTGGAGCGGGTGCTGGAGCTGCTGCAAGAAGAGGGCATGGCCGTGCCCGAGCCGGTGCCCGATGCTTACGCGGTGATCCCTGATGCGGCGGCGCTGCCTGCGGTAATGCCCTGCTTGCAAGCGCTGCGCGCGGCGGGGGTGGCGGTGCAAATGCACGCCAGCAGTGGGCAAGCGGACGCGGGCATGGGCAGCATGAAAAGCCAGCTCAAGCGCGCCGATGCCTCAGGTGCGCGCTTTGCGCTGATTTTTGGCGCGCAAGAACTGGCCGAAGGGCAGATTACCGTCAAAGCGCTGCGCGATGGTGCAGGCCAGCAAAGCCGCCAGCCGCTGGCCGACGCGGCGGCCTGGGCCGCCACCCTAAAATCTCCCGATTCAGCACAGTGATCCACACGACCGCAACAACACGACCGTAACGAACCGCCATGGCAACACATCTCGACCTTGAAGAACAGGAACAGCTTGACGCGCTCAAGCACTTCTGGAACCAGTGGGGCAACCTGATTACCTGGGGGCTGATCGCCGTGCTGGCGGCCCTGGCCAGCTTCAACGGCTGGCAGTACTGGCAACGCCGTCAGGCGGCGCAGGCCGCTGTGCTGTACGACGAAATCAGTCGCAGCGCCGAGGCGGGCGAGCTGGAGCGGCTGCAACGCGCGCTGGCAGATATGAAAGACAAGTTTGGCAGCACCACCTACGCCGCCCAGAGTGGTTTACTGGCGGCCAAGACCCTGTATGAAAAAGACAAAGCAGCCGAGGCCAAGGCCGCGCTGACCTGGGTGGCTGAGCAGGCACCCATGGACGCGCTGCAAGCTGTGGCCCGTTTGCGGCTGGCGTCTATCCAGACGGGCGAAAAAGCCTATGACGAGGCGCTGAAAACCCTGTCGGCCAGCGTGCCCGAGCAATTTGCGGCTTTGGTGGCCGACCGGCGCGGTGACGTGCTGCTGCTGCAAGACAAGCGCGCCGAAGCGGCGGTGGAGTTTGGCAGGGCTTATCAGGGCTTGAGCGCTGACAGCGGTGACTACCGCCGTCTGGTGGGCATCAAGCTCAACGCGCTGGGCATCGATCCGGAAGCGGCGGGCACCCGTGCAGCGGCTGACGGGGCCAAGTCATGAAAACGCTGACTGGCCAAACTTGGCGGCGCTGGCCTGTGGCCGGTGCTGCGTTGCTGGTGCTGGCTGTGCTGGCCGGATGTGCTGGTGGCAGCAAACGGCCCGAACCGGCCGAGTTGCCCCCCAATGTGGCTGTGCTTGGCGTGCGGCAAGCCTGGGTGGCGCGGGCGACCGAAGTGGCGTTTCCGCTGGAAGTGCACGTCGCTGGTCAGCAGGTGGCGCTGGCGGGATCGGACGGCACGGTGCTGACGCTGGACGCGGCCACGGGCCAGACGCTGGGCCGCGCGCAGGTGGGCGAGGCGCTGTCGGGCGGCGTGGGCAGCGATGGCCAGGTCACCGCCGTGGTGACGCGGGTCAACGAAGTCGTGGCTTTGTCTGGCGGGCGTGAAATCTGGCGCCACCGTCTGGGCACGCAAAGCTATACCGCGCCGCTGGTGGCCGGCGGGCGCGTGTTCGTGCTTGGAGCTGACCGCTCCTTGACAGGCATGGACGGTCAGACCGGGGCTGTTCTGTGGAATGTGCAGCGCACCACCGAGCCGCTGGTGCTGCGGCAGGCGGGGGTGTTGACAGCAGTGGGCAATACGTTGGTGGCCGGGTTGTCGGGGCGCCTGGTCGGCGTCAATCCTGACAACGGGAGCATTCTTTGGGAAGCCCCCGTGGCGTCGGCGCGGGGCACCAACGACGTGGAACGCCTGGTCGATCTGGTGGGCGGTGTGAGCCGTCAGGCCAACGTGGTGTGCACGCGCGCTTTCCAGGCGGCGGTGGGCTGTGTGGATACCCACAACGGCCAGGTGCAATGGACCCGGCAGGCCAATGGGGCTACCGGAATTTCAGGCGATGGTGAACGCCTGTATGGCACGGAAGGCGATGGCCGCGTGATGGCCTGGAACGCGCAAGATGGTGGCCGGGCCTGGGTGGCTGATGATTTGCAATGGCGCTTTTTGACCGGCACGCTGGTGTTGGGCAGCGCGGTGGTGTTTGGCGACAGCACGGGTTTGGTGCACCTGCGTGCACGCGCCGACGGCAAACCGCTGAACCGCCTGCGCACCGATGGCTCAGGCATTGCCGCCACGCCCGTGCTGGCGGGCAATACCCTGGTGGTGGTGACGCGCAAAGGCGCGGTGTACGGCTTTGTGCTGGAATAGATGCACACCCCCCTGAGTCGCTGCGCGCCTTTCCCCCTCTCCTGCGGGATGGGGGACACCGCCAGTGGCCGGGCCAAGCCCGCTCCACGGCGGTACCTGGTTTGTACAGCCATTGGCCAGGAAGGGGTGCCGAAACCGACTGATCTTTTTTGTTCAGGACTGCTTGAGTGAAACCCGTTATCGCGCTGGTGGGGCGGCCCAATGTGGGCAAATCCACCCTGTTCAACCGGCTGACCAAAAGCCGGGACGCCATCGTGGCCGATTTTGCGGGCCTGACGCGTGACCGCCACTATGGCCAAGGTCAGTTGGGTGGGCGCGAATACATCGTGATCGACACCGGCGGCTTTGAGCCGGATGCCGACAGCGGCATCTTCAAAGAGATGGCCAAACAGACGCAGCAGGCCGTGGCCGAGGCCGATGTGGTGATTTTCATGGTGGACGCGCGCGCCGGGCTGTCGGGGCAAGACCATGACATTGCCCATTACCTGCGCCGCTTGGGCAAAACCTGCTTGCTGATTGCCAACAAGGCTGAGGGCATGCGCGAAGGCGCACAACTGGCCGAGTTTTATGAACTGGGCCTGGGCGAGGTGGTGCCGGTGTCGGCCGCGCATGGGCAAGGCGTGCGTTCCATGTTGGACGCGGCGCTGGACGCGCTGGGCATTCCTGAGCCAGACGAAGACGCGGCCGAGCCAGATGAAAGCCTGATCCGCCTGGCTGTGGCGGGTCGTCCCAACGTAGGCAAGTCCACGCTCATCAACACCTGGCTGGGCGAAGAACGCTTGGTGGCGTTCGACTTGCCTGGCACCACGCGCGACGCCATCAGCGTGCCGTTTGAACGCAATGGGCAGCGTTTTGAGCTGATCGACACCGCAGGATTGCGCCGCAAAGGCAAGGTGTTTGAGGCGATTGAAAAATTTTCGGTCGTCAAGACCTTGCAGGCTATTGAATCGTCCAACGTGGTGCTGCTGTTGCTGGACGCCACGCAAGGTATTACCGACCAGGATGCGCACATTGCGGGCTTCATCCTTGATGCGGGCCGCGCCGTGGTGCTGGCGGTGAATAAGTGGGATGCGGTGGATGCCTATCAGCGCGAGCTGGTGCAACGTGCCATCGAGACACGGCTGGCGTTTCTGAAGTTTGCCGAGATTCATTTCATCTCGGTCAAAAAGCGCCAGGGCCTGGGGCCGCTGTGGGGCTCGATTGCCAAGGCGCACAAAGCCGCGCTGCGCAAAATGCCGACGCCACAGCTCACCCGCTTGCTGCAAGAGGCGGTGCAGTTTCAGCAACCCCGGCGTGCTGGTATGTACCGCCCTAAACTGCGTTATGCCCACCAGGGCGGGATGAACCCACCGGTCATCGTGGTGCATGGCAACTCACTGGACGGGGTGACCGATGCTTACAAGCGCTATCTGGAAGGGCGCTTTCGCAAGGCGTTCGATTTGATTGGCACGCCCTTGCGTATCGAAATGAAATCGGCACGGAACCCTTACGCCGACAAGGACTCATAAGCTGTCTTGGTGCACACCTGCCGTGGCGTGGGCAATGGACTTCTTCGCTGACATTGACCATTTGGCGCAATGACCGGGGTTGATTTTTCAGAACTCGCCCACAATTAAATAGTTCTTTTGTGGTAAATTCCATTCTTTTCTCAACTTCTCGAACACGGAGAATATCGTGAGCAATAAAGGGCAACTCCTACAAGACCCGTTTCTCAACACCTTGCGTCGTGAGCACATTCCGGTGTCCATCTATTTGGTCAACGGCATCAAGCTGCAAGGACAGATTGAGTCTTTTGATCAATACGTTGTGCTTTTGCGCAACACCGTTACGCAGATGGTCTACAAACACGCCATCTCGACCATCGTGCCTGGCCGTGCGGTCAATTTTGCAGCCGCTAACGATCAGCAAGACGCTGATTAAACAAGACTTGGACACCAAGTCCAGAATTGTTTTTTAAGCTCTCTGTTTCATAGCTGCCGTATGTCCGGCCAGGTGTTTCTCGACATTGTCTGATCGCGTTGATGCCAGCCATTGCGCTGCTGCTGTGCTGGTGGGTGTGGACTTGGGTGCGCCGCATTTCGATGGTGAGCTGCAAGAGCTGGGCCTGCTGGCGCAAACCGCAGGTCTGGAGCCAGTGGCGCGCCTGAGCTGCAAACGAAAAGCCCCCGATGCGGCGCTGTTCGTGGGCAGCGGCAAGGCTGAAGAAATCCGCCTGCTGGCCGTCAGCTGCGGCGCGCAAGAAGTGCTGTTCGACCAGGCGCTCAGCCCGGTGCAGCAGCGCAATCTGGAGCGCGCCATTGGCCTGCCGGTGAACGACCGCACGCTGCTGATTTTGGAAATCTTCGCCCAGCGCGCGCGCAGCCATGTGGGCAAGCTGCAAGTCGAATTGGCACGCCTGCAATACCTCAGCACCCGGCTGGTGCGGCGCTGGTCGCACCTGGAGCGCCAGCAAGGCGGTATTGGCACGCGCGGCGGGCCGGGCGAGACGCAGATCGAGCTGGATCGCCGCATGATTGGCGAGGCCATCAAGCGCACCAAGGAGCGGCTGGTCAAGGTCAAGCGCCAGCGCCGCACGCAGCGGCGTCAGCGCGAGCGCCGGGGCATCTTCAACATCTCGTTGGTGGGCTACACCAACGCGGGCAAATCCACGCTGTTCAATGCGCTGGTAAAAGCGCGCGCCTATGCAGCCGACCAGTTGTTCGCTACGTTGGACACCACCACGCGCCAGTTGTACTTGAGCGAGGCGGGTGGCTCGGTATCACTGTCTGACACGGTAGGTTTTATCCGTGATTTGCCGCACGGGTTGGTCGAAGCGTTTGAAGCCACGCTGCAAGAAGCCGCCGATGCCGATTTGTTGCTGCACGTGGTGGATGCGGCCAACCCCGGCTTTCTGGAGCAGATGCATGAAGTGCAACGCGTGTTGCATGAAATTGGCGCGGGCGAGGTGCCGCAATTGCTGGTGTTCAACAAGCTGGATGCGGTGGACGAAGGCCGCCTGCCTACAGCGCTTGAAGGCACGTTCGAGCTTGATGGACGGACATGGGGTCGCATCTTTGTCAGTGCCCGCTCTGGCCAGGGGCTGGACACACTGCGCGCTGCGCTGGCCGCCAAAGCGCAGGCCGCTTGGCACGATCATGAAGCGGCGGTGGCAATTGGGCACAATGACGGGTTGGACACGAATGTGAATACGAATATGGATGTGCGAGCCGATATGCGAGACGACAACGAATGAACGATCAATTTCACACCCCCCGAGCAGCCACTTGGCCTGAACGCGTGCGCGGCATGTTCAACCTGAACGACCCGCATTGGGGTCGAGGCGACCAGTCGTCCGGCCAGGACGAGCCGCGCCCAGATGATCAGCCTGACCGGCCTGTCGAGCCACCACGACAGCCGGAGCGGCCTAGAGGCGGCCAGAATCAAGGCCCGCCCGATCTGGACGAGCTGTGGCGCGACTTCAACCGCAAGCTGGGCGGTATGTTTGGCGGGCGCGGAGGCGGGAGCGGCCGTGGCGCAGGCAATGGCGGCTACCAGCCGCCCGAGATGAAAAACGCGGGTGCGGGCATTGGCATCATCGCTGGTCTGGCGGTGGTCATTTGGGCTGCCACCGGCATCTTCATCGTGCAGGAAGGCTATCAGGCGGTGATCACGCGGTTTGGCAAGTTTGACCGCGTGGCCACGGCGGGCGTCAACATGCGTTTGCCTTACCCAATCGAGCGGCACGAGACGGTGGCCGTGACGCAGATCCGTTCCAAGGACGTGGGCGGCGACAGCATCATCCAGTCCACCGGCCTGCGCGAATCGGCCATGCTGACGCAAGACGAGAACATCGTTGAAATCCGGTTTGGCGTGCAGTACCGCCTGAGCGACGCGCGAGCTTATCTGTTTGAAAGTAAAAACCCGGACGATGCGGTGGTGCAGGCCGCCGAAAGCGCGGTGCGCGAAGTGGTGGGCAGCATGACCATGGACAGCGCCATGGCCGAAGAGCGCGACCAGATTGCGCCGCGCGTGCGCGACTTGATGCAAAAAATTCTCGACCGCTACCACGTTGGTATCGACGTGCTGGCCGTCACCATGCAGCAAAGCGGTGTGCGTCCGCCCGAGCAGGTCAAAGAAGCGTTTGACGATGTGCTCAAGGCCGATCAGGACAGCAAGCGCGCGGTCAACGAGGCGCAGGCTTACGCCAACCAAGTGGTGCCGTTGGCCAAGGGCACGGCAGCGCGCCTGACGCAAGAGGCCGAGGGCTACAAGGCGCGCATCGTGGCGCAGGCCGAAGGTGATGCGCAGCGCTTTAATTCGGTGCTGACCGAATACCAGAAAGCGCCGCAGGTCACCCGTGACCGCATGTACCTGGACACCATGCAAAGCATTTACGGCGGGGTCAACAAGATCATTGTGGACAGCAAATCGGGCGGCAACCTGATGTATCTGCCGCTGGACAAGGTGATGCAGGCCGCCGGGGCTTCTGCTGCGCCAAACACGTCAACAGCGGCCGCTGCCATCTCGGCACCGCCCGCAGCCGCTGCCAACGATGCGCGCACGCGCGACAACACCCGCAGCCGCGAGCGTGAATCTCGATAAGCCCAGGGACACTGACATGAACAAAATCGGATTTATCGGAACCTCTGTCCTGCTGCTGTTGATGCTGCTGGGCGCTGCGACGTTCGTGGTCGATCAGCGCCAGTTTGGCGTCGTCTTTCAACTGGGCCAGATCCAGAAAGTGGTGAGCCAGCCGGGCCTGAACTTCAAGCTGCCGCTGGTGCAGAACGTGAGTTACTTCGACAAGCGCCTGCTCATGCTCAACAGCATGGACAGCGAGCCTTTGCTGACGGCCGAAAAGCAGCGCGTGATCATCGACTGGTATGTGCGCTGGCGCATCACCAACCCGCAGGAATACATTCCGAATGTGGGCCGCGACGAGCAAGCCGGTGCGCAGCAGCTCAACCGTGCGGTGCGCAACGCGTTTCAAGAAGAGATCAACCGCCGCACGGTGCGCGAAATCATCTCCACGCGCCGCGAAACGCTGATGGCCGACGTGCAGCGCAAAGTCAGCGAGGCGGTCAAAGGCAGCAAGCCGTGGGGCATCGAAATTGTGGACGTGCGTATCACCCGCGCCGATTACGTCGAATCGATCACCGCCTCGGTGTATGGCCGTATGGAGGCCGAGCGCAAGCGCGTAGCCAACGAGTTGCGCTCGACCGGCCAGGCCGAGGCCGAGCGCATCCGCGCCGATGCTGACCGCCAGCGCGAGGTGACGGTGGCCAACGCTTACCGCGATGCCGAAAAAGTGCGCGGCCAAGGCGATGCCGAGGCCACGCGCCTGTATGGCGCTGCGTTTGGCCAAGACCCGCAGTTTGCCGAGTTCTACCGCAGCATGGACGCGTATCGCGCCAGTATTGGCAAGCAAGGCGATGTGCTGGTGATCGACCCCGATTCGTCGGACTTTTTCCGCAACATGCGCAGTCAGTCGGCATCGGCGCGCCGCTGAGGTGCTCCAGGGTTTTTGCGATGAACAGCGACACGCTGTGGCTGGCTCTGGGCCTGTTTCTAATTTTGGAAGGGCTGACGCCCTTCATCGCCCCCGGCGCATGGCGCAAGATGCTCCAGCAAATCAGCCAGATGCAAGATGGGCAGGCACGTTTTTTTGGCCTGATGATGCTGATGGTGGGGCTGGTTTTGCTGTGGCTGCTTAAATAGTGCCAGCGGCCCATGCGCTGCGTTGATCGGCACGAGGCTGGCACCACGGTTTGCGCAACCGTTTGTATCGCCCGGTAGAATCGCGGTTTTAACGGCCCACGAAAGCTGAAAACCGCCATGTCCGCTTGGCTTTTGCCGGATCACATTGCCGATGTATTGCCCGCCGAGGCACAGCACATTGAAGCACTCCGCCGCCAGTTGCTCGATACGGCGTGCAGTTACGGCTATGAACTGGTCATTCCTCCCCTCATCGAGCACCTTGAGTCGCTGCTGACCGGCACCGGCCAGGCGCTGGATCTGCAAACCTTCAAGCTGGTCGATCAGATATCTGGCCGTCTGCTGGGCGTGCGGGCGGACACAACGCCGCAGGTTGCGCGCATGGACGCTCATTTGCTGGGCAAGCAAGGCGTGGCCCGCCTGTGCTACTGCGGCCCGGTGCTACACACCCAGCCCGAGCGGCCCCACGCCACGCGCGAACCCATGCAGTTCGGGGCAGAAATTTACGGTCATGCAGGCCGCGAGGCCGATCTGGAAGCGCTGTCGCTGGCACTGGATTGCCTGCGCGCCGCGCACGTTGGGCCAAGCTTGCTGGTCGATTTGGGCGATGCCCGCATCGTGCGCGCGCTGCTGGCCGGTGTGATGGTCGATCCGCAGGTGCTGACCCAGGTGCACGCCGCGCTGGCCGCCAAAGATGCGAGCGCGCTGGCGCAGCTGACCAAGGCTTTTCCTGCCACGTCGCGCCAAGCGCTGGCGGTGCTGGTTCGGCTGTACGGCGGCCCAGAGGTGCTGGCCGAGGCAGAGCAATCCCTGGCGCACATTCCCGGCGTGAAAGACGCGCTGGCCGATCTGGCCTGGCTGGCGGCGCGTTTGCCGGATGCTCGCCTGTGCTTTGATCTGGCCGATTCGCGCGGTTGGGGTTATTACACCGGCGTGCGTTTTGCCATGTATGCCGAAGGCGCGGGCGACGCCGTGCTGCGCGGTGGCCGCTACGACGGCGTGGGGGCGGTGTTTGGCCATCAGCTTGACCGCGTGCGGCCTGCGGTCGGTTTCAGCCTGGATGTGCGGTCGCTGGCGCGGGTGGCCAAGCGCCCTGCGCGCCGCCCAGCCATCCGCGCACCCTGGAGCGATGCGACCGATTTGCACGCCGCAGTGGCAGCCTTGCGCCAGCAAGGCGAAGTGGTGGTCAGCATGCTGCCTGGTCACGGCAACGCCGAGGCGAACGAATGCGACTGCGACCGCGAGCTGGTTCTTGCGGCCGGGCAGTGGGTGGTTCAGGCGTTGCCATGAAGCGCACCTTGAGCCGAATCAATTATTTCAATCTACCGAGCACGACATGAAACCTACCACCGGACGCAACGTCGTCGTCGTTGGCACCCAGTGGGGCGACGAAGGCAAGGGCAAGCTGGTCGACTGGCTGACCGAAAGCGCCCAGGGCGTGGTGCGCTTTCAGGGCGGCCACAACGCTGGGCACACTCTGGTCATCAATGGCGTGACCACCGCCTTGCACTTGATCCCCAGCGGCATCATGCGCCCTGGCGTGACCTGCTATATCGGCAATGGGGTGGTGCTGTCGCCCGCCAAGCTGCTGGAAGAGATCGAAGGGCTGGAAAAAGCCGGGGTGCAGGTGCGCCAGCGCCTGCGCATCAGCGAGGCCTGCCCCTTGATTTTGCCGCTGCACGCCGTGCTGGACGTGGCACGCGAAGCCGCGCGCGAGGCCGCGCAAGCGCAGGGTGGTGCGGGCAAGATCGGCACCACCGGCCGTGGCATTGGCCCGGCGTATGAGGACAAGATTGCCCGCCGCGCCCTGCGTGCGCAAGACTTGAAGCACCCCGAGCGCTTTGCCGTCAAGCTGCGCGAATTGCTGGCGCTGTACAACCACGTGCTCATGGGCCTGCTGGGATCAGCCCAGTTGCAGTTTGCCGAAGCGCTTGCGCCGTATCTGAAGGGCGGCGCGCTACAGTTTGAGCCGATCTATGCCGAGGCCATGCGCCACGCTGAAGAACTCAAACCCATGCTGGCCGACGTGTCCCGCGAATTGAACGAAGCCCACCGCAACGGAGCCAACCTGCTGTTTGAAGGCGCGCAGGGCACTTTGCTGGATGTGGATCACGGCACCTACCCGTTTGTTACCAGCAGCAATTGCGTGGCAGGCAATGCTGCGGCAGGTGCAGGCGTGGGGCCAGGCTTGTTGCATTACGTGCTGGGCATCACCAAGGCGTATTGCACGCGGGTCGGCTCAGGCCCGTTCCCGACCGAGCTGGACTGGGAAACCGAAGGCACCCCCGGCTGGCACATGAGTACCGTGGGTGCTGAAAAAGGCGTAACCACCGGGCGCAGCCGCCGTTGTGGCTGGTTTGATGCGGCGCTGCTCAAACGCAGCGCGCAAGTCAACGGTCTGTCGGGCCTGTGCCTGACCAAGCTTGACGTGCTGGACGGCCTGAAAGAGTTGCAACTGTGCGTGGGCTACGAACTGGATGGCGAGCGCCTCGACATCCTGCCGCTGGGTGCCGATGACATTGCCCGTTGCCGGCCCATTTATGAAACCCTGGAAGGCTGGAGCGAGAGCACCGTGGGCGTGACCCAGTACGACAAGCTGCCTATCAACGCGCGCCTGTATTTGCAGCGCATCGAGCACGCCACCGGCGTGCCCATCCATGTCATCTCTACCAGCCCGGACCGTGATCACACCATCATGAGGCGGCATCCGTTCTTGGGATGAACCCCCTGAGTCGCCTGCGGCGTCTTCCCCCTTTTGCTGCGCAAGGGGGACAACGCCAGTTCGCGGCGCAGGTCCGCGAACGGTGTTCACTCGCCTGGCCTGCTCTGCGGTCATTTGTTTCTTTTGGTGTTTTTGGCCTTTGGCGCCCAAATTATCAGCCCTTGCAGCTATTAAATCAGGAGCAATCGGATGTTGACTGAAGACGGTAAGCACCTGTACGTCAGCTATGACGAATACCACAACCTGATTGAAAAGCTGGCCATCAAGGTGCACCAGTCGGGCTGGCAATTCGACACCATTTTGTGCCTGGCGCGCGGGGGCATGCGGCCGGGCGACATTTTGAGCCGGGTGTTCAAGGTGCCGCTGGCCATCATGTCCACCAGCAGCTACCGCGCTGATGCGGGCACCGTGCAGGGGCATCTGGACATTGCCCACTACATCACCACCCCGCAGGGGCAGATTGCAGGCAAGGTGCTGCTGGTCGACGATCTGGCCGACACCGGCGTGACCTTGCAATCCGTGGTCGAGCGCCTGCGCAACAACTACCCGCCCATCACCGAATTGCGCACCGCCGTCCTTTGGACCAAGGGCACATCCAGCTTTCAGTGCGACTATTCAGTTGAAGACCTGCCCACCAACCCGTGGATTCACCAGCCCTTTGAGGTGTACGACAACCTCACGCCAGACAAGCTGTTGTTCAAGTGGAAGGTTTGAAGAATTGATGAGTAGCTGGGCGTTGCTCAAGGCGCAGGGCAGCTGGGCTGCTTGACCACTGGGCACTTGGCAAAACCTTCGGCCTTGATGGCCCCGCCCTTGGCGCGATAGGGGTCAAGACAGGCATAGGCGGCGTTGTAGCGCTGCCATTGTGCTGCGCAGCTTTGGTCGTCGGCCGATGGGGTTTGAGGCTGTGGGGAAGAGGCTGCTGATGCAGGCGCTGCTGGCGGGTTTTGGGCCAGTTGCTGGCGGTATTTTTCCAACTGCTGCTGGGCGGCGGCGCTTTCGGCGGCGCTGGGTTGGCGCGCCAAGGGCACTTCGGTCACGGGTGAGGCCACCTGGTCGGCAGGCTGTGGGTCGGCGTTGCTGAAGTGCACCACGCCGTTTTCATCGACCCAGCGTTTGATCTGGGCGCTGGCTGGCGCGGCGGTGGCCAGAAGGCTTGCCGCCAAAACGGTGGCCAGTACAAAGGGCCGTGGGCCGAAGGCGGTGCTGGGTTGGGGTTTGTAGCGTTGCGTCATACCGGCCATTGTGTCGCCAATCGCGTTCAAATCAAGACTGACGCAGGCCCATTGCGCGTAAAACGCACCAACCATGGAGACAGGAGCCGACAGTTTTTTTGCAGGGCCACTGGGTGCCGTTCGACGCCGCTCTCTAATTCAGTCGCCATTTTTTGGCCCCGCTGGCCATGTTGCAGTGCGACAATAGGGCACTAATGAGCACTTCTTATTCAGACCTCGCGCTGGCCGATCCACTCAAGCGCGCCGTGGCCGAGATGGGCTACGAAACCATGACGCCGATCCAGGCCCAGGCCATTCCCGTGGTGCTGGCAGGCCAGGACGTGATGGGCGCGGCGCAGACCGGCACGGGAAAGACCGCTGCCTTTTCGCTGCCGCTGTTGCAGCGCCTGCTCAAGCACGAAACGCCGTCGCTGTCGCCTGCGCGCCACCCGGTGCGTGCGCTGGTGCTGCTGCCCACGCGCGAGCTGGCGGTGCAGGTGGCCGACCAGGTCAAGCAATACGCCAAACACACCCAGTTGCGCAGCGCGGTGGTGTTTGGCGGCATGGACATGAAGCCGCAGATTGAAGAGCTGCGCAAAGGTGTCGAGGTGCTGGTGGCCACGCCGGGGCGTTTGCTGGACCACATCGAGGCCAAGACCGCGGTTCTGAACCAGGTCGAATACGTGGTGTTGGACGAGGCCGACCGCATGCTGGACATCGGGTTTTTGCCCGATTTGCAGCGCATATTGAGCTACCTTCCCAAGTCGGGGCGCACCACGCTGCTGTTCTCGGCCACTTTTTCGCCTGAAATCAAGCGCCTGGCTGAAAGTTACCTGAGCAACCCGGTGCTGATCGAGGTGGCGCGGCCCAATGCCACGGCGTCCACCGTAGAGCAGCACTTTTACCTGCTGGCCGACGAGGACAAGCGCCGCGCCATCCGCCAGGTGCTGCGCGACAAAGAACTGCGCCAGGCGTTTGTGTTTTGCAACAGCAAGCTGGGCACGGCGCGGCTGGCGCGCGCGCTGGAGCGCGATGGTTTGCGCACCACCGCCTTGCACGGTGACAAAAGTCAGGACGAGCGCCTGAAGTCGCTGGAAGCCTTCAAGCGCGGAGAGGTCGATTTGCTGGTGGCCACCGACGTGGCCGCGCGCGGGCTGGACATCAAAGACGTGCCCGCCGTCTTCAACTACGACGTGCCTTTCAACCCCGAGGATTACGTGCACCGCATTGGCCGCACGGGCCGCGCGGGCGCATCGGGCGTGGCGGTGACGCTGGTCACCAAAAACGACCAGCGCCTGATGGGCGAGCTGGAAAAGCTGCTGAAGAAAAAAATCGACGTCGAGCACCTGGCGTTTGAAGACGAAAAACCACGGGGCCGCCAAAACGATGGCCGCCGCCATTGGCGCGGCGACGAAACCGGCGACGCCCGCGACGAGGTGCGCCGCACCCGTGGTGACCGGCAGCGCACCGAGCGCCGAGCGCCGCCTGTGGCCCCGGCCGACCCGTTTTTCGATCAGCCTTATGAAGCCCCCGCTGAAGTGGCCGAGCCTGCCGCCTGGGAGCAAAAAGCCCGCCCGGCGCGCAGCGGCCTGTCGGCCAACATCAAACCCAAGCGCAAAGTAGCGGCGCTGTTCAAGGCCAGCGATTCGGCTGATTGAATCCGGTGGCGCAGCACCATATGCGCCATATACTGCCCAGTAGTAATAAGCTATATCGCTTTATAGTATTGCGATGCGGGATGATACTGATGGATAGTATGTGGGTTTACCTTCAGTGCCAAGCCTGCGTCAGCGCATGGATCAGCAACCCCACCAGCCCGCCCACCAAGGTGCCGTTGATGCGGATGAACTGCAAATCGCGCCCAATGTGGCGCTCCATCTCGTCGGTCATCTCGTGGGCGTCCCAGGCGGCCACGCGCGCCACGATGTAGCGGGCGATGTCGTCGCGGTAGCGCTCGATCAGTGGCGGCACCAGACGCTGGATTTCGCCGTTGATCCAGTCCTTTAACCCAGCATCGGCAGCGAGTCGCTCGCCCAGTGTTTGCGCGGCTTCGGTGATGCGTTGACGGATGGTGGAATCGGCCCGCGCCAGATCGTTTTGCAGCCACGCCAGCAAATTGGCCCACAGATCGTCCACGTAGCGCATCAGGGCAGGATGGGCCAGCAACTCGTCGCGCAGGCGCTCACCGCGGGCGCGCAAAGCGTCATCGCGCTGCAAGCGGTCAATAAAACCGACCACGGTGTCGTCAAAGCGCAGGCGCAAATCGTGCTGAGGATCGTCGGCCATCTCGATGATGGTTTTGGCCACGATGACCACCACCTTGCGCGTGGCCAGGCGCGCGGCCACCTGATCCAGACCGACCAGTTTGAGGGCTTTGATCTCGCGTGCGATGGCGTCGGTGATGGCCTCTTGCAGGCGCTCTTCGCCCAGCAGCTTGGCCACTTGCACCAGCACACCGTCCAGCAGTTCTTGATGGCGGCGCTCGTGCGTCATGGCCTGCAACACCTGACCGGACAAGCGGGCGATGTCCACTTGCCGCAGGCCGCGCTGCGCCAGCTCGGCCACGAAGGCGCGTACGCGGGCATCGTGCAGCGCATCCACGGCCCAGCGGCCCACGGCCACCAGCCGCTCGCCCACCAATGCGGCGTGGGCGGGTTGCGACAGCCAGGCGGCCAGGCGGGCAGCGGCGTCAAAGTCGCGCACGCGCGCCAGCACCTGTTCAGTGGACAGAAAGTGGGTGGTGATGAAGCTGGCCAGGTTCTGACCGATGCGGTCTTTGTTCTCTGGAATGATGGCGGTGTGCGGAATGGGCAGGCCCATGGGGCGGCGGAACAGCGCCACCACGGCAAACCAGTCGGCAATGGCACCGATCATGGCCGCTTCGGCAAACGCGGCCACGTAGCCCCAGGCCGTGTGCTGCGCCAGCATGCGGGTGGCCAGCGCGTACAGCAACGCAGCGGCCAGCAGCAAGCCAAGGGCCAGGCGCTTCATGCCCGCCGCGTCGCGCACGCGCGGCGCAGGTGCCAACGGTATGGACGGGTCGCTCATCGGCCACCACCCGGCGTCTGGGCTGGCGGGCAGCGCACCTGCACCGGATCGCTCCAGCGGCCATCCGCATCCAGTCGCACCGCACTCAGACAGCCGCCCCAGACGCACCCGGTGTCCAGCGCGATCACGTCGCTGCGCTGTAGCTTGCCCAGGGTAGACCAGTGTCCAAAAGCCACCACGCCGCCTGCGGTGCGGCGGCTGGGCACGTCAAACCAGGGCATATAGCCCGGCGGCGCGCCATCAGCGGCGCGGTCTTTGGTAGCGAATTCCATGCGTCCGTCAGCGCTGCAAAAGCGCAGCCGTGTCAGCGCGTTGACAATCACGCGCAGGCGCAGCGCGCCTTGCAGGCCGTCGTGCCACTGATCGGGTTGGTTGCCGTACATCTGGTGCAAAAACACCGCCCAGTCCGCGCCGCGCAGCACGGCTTGCACCTCGGCGGCCAGACGCAGCGTTTGCGCGGCGCTCCACTGCGGCAGCACGCCCGCATGCACCATCAGCACACCGCGCTCGTGCAGCGCCATCGGGCGGTGGCGCAGCCAGTCGAGCAGCGCCGGGCGGTCTGGCGCGGCCAGGATGCCTGCCAGCGTGTCGGTGCGGCTGGGCTGGCGCACGCCTTGGGCGACAGCCAACAAGTGCAGATCGTGGTTGCCCAGCACGCAGGCCGCCGCATCGCCCAGCGCCGTCAGCCGCCGCAGCACGGCCAGCGATTCCGGCCCGCGGTTGACCAGGTCGCCCAGCAGCAGCAGCTGATCCCGGCTGGGCGAAAACGCCAGTTGGTCCAACAAACGTGCCAAGGCCGTGTCGCAGCCTTGCACGTCACCGATCAGGTAGAGTGCCATGGTGTTGATTTTCCCACCGGACTTGTGGGGTTCGTTTGCTCATGGATCTGCTGCTGATCGTTTTTTTGACTTTGCTGAACGGTGTGTTCGCCATGTCCGAGCTGGCGCTGGCATCCAGCCGCAAGCCGCTGCTGGCGGCCATGGAAGAGTCGGGCGATGCCGGTGCGCGCACGGCGCTGAAGCTGATGGCGCGGCCGACGCAGTTTTTATCGACCGTGCAGGTGGGCATCACCTCGATCGGCATGCTCAACGGCATCGTGGGCGAGGCCGCATTCAGCGGCCCGGTGGGGCAATGGCTGGGCGGTTTTGGCTTGAGCGACAACGTGGCCTCGTTCGCCGCCACGGCGCTGGTGGTGACCGCCATCACCTTCACCACCATCATCTTTGGCGAGCTGGTGCCCAAGCGCATTGGCCAGATGTTTCCCGAAACCGTGGCGCGCTGGGTGGCCAAGCCCATGGCCTGGCTGGCGATGGCCGCGAAACCTTTTGTGGCTTTGCTGGCTTTATGTACGCAAGCGGTATTGAAGCTGCTGCGCATTGACGACTCGCACGCACGCGCCGTGACGGCCGAAGAAATATCGGCCAGCCTGGAAGAAGGCGTGGATGCCGGTTTAATTGAAGAGCACGAACACCAAATGGTGCGCAATGTGTTTCACTTGGATGACCGCTCGCTCACGTCTTTGATGGTGCCGCGCAGTGATATTGAATGGCTGGACGCCCATCAAACCATTGCGCAGGCGCTGGAGTTTGTGGCGCATCGCAGCGAGCAGCAAACGCACTCATGGTATCCAGTGTGCAATGAAAGCCTGGATGACGTGATTGGGATTATTTCAATCGCCCAGCTTTTAAAACTACAGCCGGTATCAGATAAAACGCTCGAATCGCATGCGGTGCCTGCCGTGTTCGTGCCCGAGACCCTGAGCGGGCTGGAATTGCTGGAGCAATTGCGTACCAAGTCAGGCCGGTTAATGTTTGTGGTGGATGAATATGGCGTGGTACAGGGGCTGATGACACCGCGCGACTTGCTGGAGGCTATTACTGGCGAGTTGAAACCAGGTGCCCATACCGACGCTTGGGCCACGCCACTGAATGGAGGGGCGTGGCTGTTGGACGGCCTGATGCCGGTCACCGAGCTGAAAGCACGGTTGGACATCGATAGCCTACCGCTGGAAAACAAGGGGCGTTACAACACCGTGGCAGGGCTGCTGATGTCGGTGGCCGGACATTTGCCCGTGTTGAACGATCAAATTGAAAGTGAAAGCGCTGGCTGGGTATTTGAAGTGGTGGAAATGGAAGGTCGCCGGATTGACAAGGTGCTGGCGCGCCCGCTGCATTCAAATGAGGGGCAGAGCCACCATTAACAAAGATCGAGGTTGATTATTTTTAACAAGGTGGTAATATCTGCCCCGAACTTATTCAATGGAGCCACTGTTAATGTCCTCGTACCAAGAACTCGTCCAGCAACGTGACGAATTAAATCAAAAAATCGAAGCCGCCCGCAAAAGTGCCATTGCCGATGCCGTGGCCAAGGCCCGTGCCCTGGTCGCTGAGTTTGATTTGACGGTGCAAGACGTGTTCCCGTCGGGCCGTAAGGGTCGCGCCAAATCAACTGCTGGCATCAAAGTCGCCCCCAAATACCGCGATCCAGCCACTGGCCAGACCTGGACGGGCCGCGGTAAAGCGCCTAAATGGATTGATGGCAAAGACCGCACGCAATTTTTGATTGCCTGAGTTTTATTTTGTATTGATTTTTGTCAAAGCGCCCACCAGGGCGCTTTTTTCATGGCGGACGGCCTGCCTGAGCAGATGAAAACCGTACACCACCACAGTCCATTGATGTGCCGTTGGTCTGCAAGTGGAATAATCACCCCTATTGCATAGAAAGAAGGATCGACACACCATGGATGCCAACACTCAGCAACGTATTGACGAACTGGTCAAAGGACACGACATCGTGCTGTTCATGAAGGGCAACGCCAGCTTTCCCATGTGCGGTTTTTCAGGCCGCGCGGTTCAGATCCTGAAAGCCAGCGGCGTGGAGTCGCGCGGGTTGACTACCGTGAACGTGCTGGAAGACGAGGCCATTCGCCAGGGCATCAAGGAGTACAGCAACTGGCCGACAATTCCTCAGTTGTACGTCAAAGGGGAATTTGTGGGCGGCTCAGACATCATGATGGAGATGTACGAATCGGGCGAGTTGCAGCAACTGGTGACGGGCACTGCCGCCTGAAATACGCGCACTGCGCCGACGTGTGCGGCTTGGGGAGTTGCCAACAAAAAACGGACGCTTGAGGCGTCCATTTTTTCATCTTGCGCTTTGAAGGCGCTGGTGTATCGCCCGCATCACGGGCGTAGCACTACTTCCACGCGGCGCGATGCGGCATTGCTGGTGGTGGTGTCGGTGGCCTCGGCCGGTTTTTCGAGCACCGTGCGGTCTTCAGCTACGCCTTGGGCCACCAAGGCGGCCTGAACCGCTTTGGCCCGGTTTTTGGACAACTCGGCATTGGCTGCGGTGTTGCCTGTGGGGTCGTTGTAGCCCGAGATGACGGCTTTGGCCCCAGCATGGTTTTGCAGGTAAGTCACCAGGTCTTCGGCCTGCCCGGCAAAGTCGGCATGCACGTCGGTCTTGCCGGAGTCGAAATAGACCTTGAGTGCGGGCAGGTCGTGGGCGATCAGGCTGACTACGGCTGCACCGGTGGGTTCTTCTGCGGCCGTGCTGTTGTTGTCTCCAGAAGCAGCGGGTGTTGCTGCTGAAGAGGTGGTGTTATCGCTGCTGGCTTGTGCCGTAGAGGATGCAGTCTCAGCGGGGACTGATGTGGTGGCTGGTGGCGTGGCGATGTCTGTCGCAGAAGCAGGTTCAGAGGCCGCAGCAGGGGCGGAGGCATCCTGCGTAGCGGCTGATGGTTCAGATGCCGTCGCAGAGGGGCCAAAGCCGGTGCTCGACACGGCCGGATCGCTGCTGGCTGATTCAGGGGCGGTGATGGCGGACGGGGTGGCCTCGGGCGGGGTTTCGCTTGTGCGGGTCTTGCTCCAGTAGCCCAGACCAATGACGACGGCAGCAGCCACGATCAGCCAAGGCAGCCATTTCATTGCACTGCCACTGCCAGAAGAAGCGGCAGCGTCTACCACCGGTGCGTTCAACAAGGCGTCGCCCGCATCGGCCAGGCTGGCAATTTCAGGCGGTAGACCACCAGAAGGCATGCTGCCACCGGGCGTCAGCTTGCCCACCAGGGTGGGCAGCAGGTAGCCCAGGGCAGAAGTGATGTTGTCGCGCGGCAAATCGAGCCGCGAAGTTAACGCAGGCAGCAAACCGCCGCTGGCCCCCAGCACGGTCTCCAGCTGGCTATTGCTGATAGCCTGCGCCGCTGGCCCGCCGCCCAGCCACGACTGGATGATCGGCCCCAGTCCCGCTGCCTTGAACTTTTCCAGAAAACCCGCCAGCCCACCGCTTTCTTTGTTGGTGATGTAAGCCAGCAAAATTTGCAGCAAAGGCAAAGACTTATCGCCCAGACCAAAACGGGCAGCGGCTTCGCGAATCAGGATTTCAAACATGGGGGAGAACCTTTCTCATGAGCGGTGCAAGGCCATCAGCAGCGCGCACCAAGCTAGTAGCGCAACGGGCGTTGGCGATGAATCCGCAACCCGCACGGTCAAAAAATTATAGAAGGGATGCGCTCGCCTGCATTGGTGCGCGTATTGGTGTGATGCTTAATTTGTGCGGCAGGCCTTAACAGGCTGCTGAAATACCTCCCCTAACCATCAGGTTCGGCAGGCCCTGCCCGACAATAGCCCTATCTCCACGAATCCGATCCAGAGATGTATGGAGCCGATACCTTCATCGAAAGATGGCCGCTACATTTTTGTCTGGGGCTGCGAGTGAGTCAACGACATTACACGTGTGCATCCGCCGCCCATTGCGTGGGAGCTGCTGCGGTGAGGAACAGCCCACGCCATTTTGGTGCTGCTTTTCCTGACATGGCGCGGGATGCATGCTCTACGAACCATGTCGTGTAGATATCTTGATGTGCGATGCACAGTGCCGCAAATTGTTTTCACATTAAGAAAAATAAAATTGTCGCATCACCGCATAATTTCTCAATATGAAAAATATAATTCCTTATTATGAAATAACACTTGCAACCCGTTGATAGTCAATAAGAAAAATTTGTCTTATATAAGACATAAGAATCGATTGTCATCTTATATAAGAGTTATGATATTGCTCAATGGCAGCGCGATGAATCGGGCATTTCGTGTGTATCGACTGTGCTGCTTTTGTCTGCTAACCGTTTGTTCAATTCACCCACTGGAGCGTTTACATGCCAAACACCAACGAGCAACTCAGCCGCGAACAACAAATCGCCGCCCTGGAAAAAGACTGGGCCACTAATCCGCGCTGGAAGGGCGTCAAGCGCGGCTACAGCGCTGCCGACGTGGTGCGCCTGCGCGGCAGCCTGCCGGTCGAATACACCCTGGCCAAGCGCGGCTCCGAGAAGCTGTGGGGCTTGATCAACGGCGAAGCCAAGAAAGGCTACGTCAACGCCTTTGGTGCCATCACCGCCGGCCAGGCCATGCAGCAGGCCAAGGCCGGGCTGGAAGCGGTGTACCTGTCGGGCTGGCAGGTGGCCGCCGACGGCAACACCAGCGAGACCATGTACCCCGACCAGTCGCTGTACGCTTACGACTCAGTGCCGACCATGGTGCGCCGCATCAATAACACTTTCAAGCGCGCCGACGAAATTCAATGGGGCCGCGGCGTTGGCCTTGGCGACAAGGACTTTGTCGACTACTTCCTGCCCATCGTGGCCGATGCCGAAGCTGGCTTTGGCGGCGTGCTGAACGCCTTTGAACTGATGAAGAACATGATCATTTCTGGTGCGGCCGGCGTGCACTTTGAAGACCAACTGGCCGCCGTCAAGAAATGCGGCCACATGGGGGGCAAGGTGCTGGTGCCCACACAGGAAGCATGCGAGAAGCTGATCGCCGCGCGCTTTGCCGCCGACGTGATGGGCGTGCCCACCATCGTGCTGGCCCGCACCGACGCCGAGGCTGCCAACCTGATCACCAGCGACCACGACGCCAACGACAAGCCGTTCCTGACCGGCGAGCGCACGCAAGAGGGCTTTTACCGCGTCAAGAACGGTCTGGAGCAGGCCATCAGCCGCGGCGTGGCCTACGCGCCGTATGCCGACCTGGTGTGGTGCGAGACCGGCACGCCCGATCTGGGCTTTGCGCGCGAGTTCGCCCAGGCCGTGCTGGCCAAGCACCCCGGCAAGCTGCTCAGCTACAACTGCTCGCCCAGCTTCAACTGGCGGAAGAACCTGGACGACAAGACCATCGCCAAGTTCCAGGACGAGCTGTCGGCGCTGGGCTACAAGTACCAGTTCATCACCCTGGCCGGTATCCACAGCAATTGGTACAACACCTTCAAGTTCGCCCACGCCTATGCGCGCGGCGAGGGCATGAAGCACTACGTCGAGATGATCCAGGAACCCGAGTTCGCCGCCCGCGAGCAAGGCTACACCTTCGTGTCGCACCAGCAGGAAGTCGGTGCCGGTTACTTCGACGACGTGACTACCGTTATTCAAGGCGGCAGCTCCAGCGTGAAAGCGCTCACCGGCTCGACCGAAGAAGAGCAATTTCACTGAACAAGGTTGGAGGCATGAGAGGCGAAGCCGCCACGATACGTGACGGCCATAAAGCCACTCTCATGAGCAAGAGACCTTGAGTCTTGTGCTTGCAGCCGAGCTGAAATATGATGTAGAATAATCAGCTTACCAAGAGGCAGTGCGTTGTTTGCTTGAACTGGCGACAGGGAAGGCTGACAAGCTCAGTTCTCAGGGAAAGACGGTGTATACGTTTTTCCCTTTCCAATGCGGGAATAGCTCAGTTGGTAGAGCGCAACCTTGCCAAGGTTGAGGTCGCGAGTTCGAGCCTCGTTTCCCGCTCCAAATTGTGATCTACAGACTTACTCTTGGGATCTATAAATCAATGAAAACAGGGCCATTCGGCCCTGTTTTCATTTCAGTGCCGAAGATTTGGCAGCTTTGCGATGGTATTCAATCCCGCGTCACGCGCAGCACTTCTTCCTGGCTGGTGATGCCTTCTTGCACCAAGCGGTCGCCATCCTGGCGCATCAGGCTCATGCCGTTGGAGAGTGCTGATGCGCGAATGTCGGCTTCAGGTTCCTGGGCATGAATTTGAGCGCGAATGTCGTCGCCCACCATCAACAGTTCAAACAAACCAGTACGACCTTGGTAGCCGGTGTGACTGCAGGTGTCACAACCCTGGCCGTGGCAACTGTGACAATATTTGCGCACCAGACGTTGAGCCAGCACACCCAGCAGTGATGAGCTGAGCAGAAAAGGCTCTACGCCCATGTCGGTCAGACGCGTGATGGCACTGGTGGCGTCGTTGGTGTGCAAGGTGGCCAGTACCAAGTGACCGGTCAGACTGGCTTGGATAGCGATTTGCGCGGTTTCGATGTCGCGGATTTCGCCAATCATCACGATGTCTGGGTCTTGGCGCAGGATGGCACGCAGCGCGCGTGCAAAGGTCAACTCGATGCGCGGGTTGACCTGGGTCTGGCCGACGCCGGGCAGATCGTACTCGATCGGGTCTTCCACCGTCATGATGTTGTTGCGATGCGCGTCAAGCCGCGCCAGGCTGGCGTACAGCGTGGTGGTTTTGCCGCTGCCTGTGGGGCCGGTGACCAAGATGATGCCGTGTGGCTGGCGAATGAGTTGCTCAAACTGCGCCAGCACACCGCCTTGCATGCCCACGGCTTCCAGACTGAGCTTGTCCTGGCTTTTGTCGAGTAGACGCAGCACCGCGCGCTCGCCGTGGGCATTGGGGATGGTGGATACGCGCACGTCAATGGCGCGGGTGCCCAGGCGCAGGCTGATGCGGCCATCTTGCGGCAGACGCTTTTCGGCGATGTCCAGATCAGCCATGATTTTCAGGCGACTGATCAACGCGGCGTGCAGCGCGCGGTTGGGCTGGACTACTTCGCGCAGCGTGCCATCAACACGAAAACGCACGCTGGAGTGGCGCTCATAAGGCTCGATATGAATGTCGCTGGCACCGTCGCGCGCGGCCTGTGTGAGCAGCGCGTTCAGCATGCGAATGATGGGTGCGTCGTCGGCGGCTTCCAGCAAATCCTCCACCGCTGGCAACTCTTGCATGATGCGCGAGAGATCGGCATCGGACTGCACTTCGCTGACCACGGCAGCGGCGGATGACTCGCTTTGCGATGAATAGGCATGGCTGATGCGCTGCGCCAGTGCATGAGTATCGACCTGTTGTAAGGACAGTGGCATGCTGTCGTGCCCGTAACGGCGCATCACTTCGCTCAGATAGCCTGCGTCAGGCTGACCGTGGTGCCACAGGGTCAGGCTGCGGCCATCATCTTCCAGAAGCAAACTGGCCGTGCGGGCAAAGGCGTAGGGAAGCGGATAGCGCATGGGATGTGGCGTTGTGCCGCAGCGTGTGGCTGATCAGTTGTAGGACTTGATGGGATCGCCGTAATAATTTTGCTCGCCTGCACTGGGTTGCACCAGTGGCGGTGGTGGAGGCGGTGATGCTTGGCGCGTCCAGGCATTGGGATCAGTGGGTGCCATGGCGGGCAATACCGGCGCTTGATTGATTTGCAGCACGCTGCTGGATTGGGGTTGGTTGTTTTGCTGCGCAGCCCGCAAAACGTCGTAACGGCTGAGGGAGAAGGCTTCGGTTGAAGCGCTGTCGCGCACCACTACGGGACGCAAGAACACCATCAGGTTGGTTTTAACCAGACTGCGGCTGCGGCTCTTGAACAGGTTGCCGATGGCGGGCACGTCACCCAGTAATGGCACTTTGTCTTCGGTGCTGGCGTAATTGTCTTCCAGCAGGCCGCCGAGTACCACGATGGAGCCGTCATTGACCAGGACGCTGGATTCAATGGCTCGCTTGTTGGTGGTGGGGCCACTTGAGTTGCCTGCAGTTCCGGCGACGACGCTGGAAACTTCCTGGTAAATCACCATCTTGATCGAGCCGTCTTCACTGATTTGCGGGCGCACCCGTAATGTCAGGCCCACGTCCTTGCGCTCATAGGTTTGGAATGGATTGACAGAGGTGCTGCTGGAGCCGGTGTTGGTGTAGCTGCCCGTGACAAAGGGCACGTTCTGGCCGACGATGATCTTGGCCTCTTCGTTATCCAGCGTCAGCAGCGTGGGCGTGGACAGCACGTTGCCCGCTCCCGTGCTTTGGATGAAGCTGGCCAGAATGCCCAGCGCTCGTGTGCCCAGCAGTAAATTGAAGCCGACACCAGGCCTTACACCTGCCAGATCGGCAATATCACCGCTACTGTCGTAGCCTAACGCCGCTGCGGCCACATCAAAAATATTGGTTGCGCTGCCGCCACTGGGAGACGCACTGGTGGTGGAGTAGTTGGTGCCCATGATGCCCACCGAGTTGTTGCCGCTGCCAAAGGCCTGCCATTGAATGCCAAAGTCGGCCATTTTGTCAGCACGTACTTCGGCGATCAGACTTTCGACGAACACCTGCGCGCGCCGCTGATCCAGCTTGTCAATCACCGCGCGAAGTTCGCGGTACACCGGTTCAGGCGCGCTGATGATGAGCGAGTTGGTGGCCGGATCGGCCTGGATCTGGCCACCGGTCGAGGGTTGGTTGTTGGCTGCGGCGTTGATGCTGGGGCCGGATTCCAGGCTGCTGCCGGACGACGAGCTGGAGTTGGTGCTGTTTTGGTTGGTGGTGCTGGCGGTCAAGCCGCCGCTGGTGCTGGTACTTGATGCACCCCCGGTGGCGCTGGACTGACCAGGCAATGCAGCCAGGGCTGCGCGCAAGGTGACAGCCAGCTTGGTGGCGTCGGCGTTTTTCAGGTAAACCACATGGATGTTGCCGCTGGAGCCATCGGCGCGCAGGGAGGGCGGTTGATCCAGTTGCTCGATCAGAGATTTGGCCTGTGCCAGCCGTGCGGCATTGGCCGCGCGCACGATGATCGCGTTGCTGCGTGGCTCGGGCACCAGCGTGGTGCGGTAGCCGTCGCCGGAGTTGACGGTTGCCACGGCGGCGGCGTTATTGGCCTGGCCCGGTGTGGCCGCCTGCGGTGTGGGTGCAGCAGTGCTGCCGCCTGACTCCAGCAGGCGAGCCACCAGCGGGGCCAGGTCTGAAGCCACGGCATAGCGCAGGCGCACCACCTCGACGCCGGTGGCGTTGGACACGTCCAGCGCGGCAATGATGCGGCCCAGGCGTTGCAGGTTGTCGGCGTAATCGGTGATGACCAGCGAGTTGGTGCTTGCATTCACGTTGATGGTGTTGTTGGCGCTGATCAGCGGGCGCAGCACGGGCACCAGGCTGTTGGCGCTTTCGTGCGTCAGCTTGAAGATCTGCGTCACGATTTGTCCGCCTGCCGCGCGAGGCGATCCCGCCGTGACTGTGCTGCTTTGTAATTTGGCCTCGGCTTCGGGCAGCACCACGTACATGCCGCTGGATTCGACCAAGGCAAAACCCTGCGTGCGCAATTGCACCGAGAACAGCCGCAATGCTTCGGCAGGCGTGACGGGGGTGGTGCTGGTCAGCGTCATCGTGCCTTTGACGCGCGGATCGACCACCACATTGCGCCCGGTGATGGTGGCCATGGTGCGGGCTACGGCATCGAGTTCTGCGTTGGCAAAGTCCAGTGTGACCCGGCCAGCGGGCACTTGAGCAGGCGGTGCGTCGGCTGTTTGGGTATTGACGGTGGTGCGGGCAGCGGTTTGCGGGGCATCGGCAGCCAGGGCCGCAGCGGCGCTCAGGCTGGCCGCCAGCGCCAGACAGGACAGAGCAGGTGGTGATGGGAAGAACTTGTCAAAAACGCAACGCATGGGATATGAGGCTGGGCGTACCCTGCCAACTGTAGCCCCTATGGCTGGGGGATTGATAAATAGAATGCTCAACGCATAAGGCAAAAGTGCCATAAAACAACGACTTGGCGGGATTATCTGAGATTTAGCCTAAAGAGATGATGGCGCGCTCGCCCTGCCGACGTCCCAGCACGTTGAGCAGATTGGCCAGCGGTGCCTCCATGCCGGGTGCAGCCTGGGCTTGGCCGCGCAAACGCAGGCGCGTGCCAATCCATTGACCATCGGCCGACAGTTGAAGATGGCCTTCCAGCGTGGTCAGCTTCAGCGAAAGGGCTTGGCCGCTGTTTGTACCACCCCCATTCAAGACTACACGGTACGACCCCAAAGGCTCCAGTGTGGACAGGCGTGATGACATCTGGCGTGCGGTAATTTCGGCCTGGCCCGTGACATCCATGCGTCCGGCGTGCCAATGCACTGCCAGGCTGCGGGTCAACAAAGCCAATTCGCCTTGCGGGCGCACCGTGTTCCAGGGGGTGCCCAGGCCCGTCAGCAGCAAGGCGGGCCAAAATGATTGGCCATCGCCCACTTGTACCTGCGCGCCATTCCAGCGCGGGCTGATCTGTATGTGGATGGGTGTTTGGGGCGTGCAGCAATCAGCGCTCAGACGGGCCATCAGGCCCGTGAGCTGGGGGCGCAACTGCCACTGCACGCGCCCTGGCAAAGCGGTGCTGTCACGGCTGCCTGCGCCGCCGGTCAACACCAGACGGGCTGTGCCAGACCAGATGTTGCCTTGTGGTTCGGCCAGCACCACCGCGCCTTGTGTGGCTTGCGCCAAGCCAGCGGCCAGCCAGCGTGCGGGCGCTGCCAGGGCCAATATCAGCGCCAGGCCAATGCCTGCCCCCAGCCATGCCCAGCCCCACGGGGCATAGGGGGGTGCTGTGCGGGTGCTTGCACGACGAGGGGCGCGTTGCAGTGTCATGGGCTGGGCAAGCTGAGTGACAGCGTGCCGCTCCACAGGATGGTTGCGTCGGGCGTGGTGGCGCTTTGGCGCGTCAGGCGCGCATCAACGGGCATGGCGCGGGCGTTCACGCGCGCATCGGTCAGCCAGTCGGCCAGCGCAGCGGCTGGTGCGGATTGGAGCGTGACGTTGGCGCGGTCTCCTACCACCGACAGTTGTGCGGCGGCACCCAGGCGCTGCTGGGTGGTGGCTTGCAGCGTGCGCAAGGCTTCTTCGTGGCCCATGCGGGGCAGTGCCTTCAGGGCAGCGGCTTCGCGTTGAAGTTGTTGCATTTGCTGGGCCTTGGCTTGCAGCTCGGCGCGTTGATCTGCGGTGGTGCGCAAAGTGCGCAGCGCGGGCGACAGACCCAGCCACCAAAGTAAAGCCAGGCCCACCACCAGGGCAGAAAGCCCAATCAACCGGCGCTCACGTGCTTGCAATTGCCGCCAGAACGCCTGCATGCGGTGGCGGGCGGATGTTTCAGCAGATGGCTGACCGGTCATGGCAGCGCTCTTTCGCGCAGCACCATGCTGTCCGCTTCGGTGTGCAGTTGGTAGCCTTGCGCTTGCAAGCGCTGGTTGGTGGTAGCCAGCGGCCCGGTGGCCAGTTGAATGCCTTTAAGGCGCAATTCGCCTGCGCTGTAGTCGATTTGATTGGGGGTGGCTGGACCTTCCAGCGCCTGCCCCAGGGCGCTGAGCATCGGCTCCAGATCGCGCGGCGACGCCGCGCCGGTGGCTTGGCGCAGCGCTGCCAGTTGGCGTTGCATTTGCACTGGGCCGTCAACGACCACCTGGACCTGAGGGAAAGTGCTGGTCAGCGCGGCGTTGATGTGCGTGCGGCGGGCCACCAAATCCTGTTGAGCGCGCCAGGCCCACAAGTTCAGACCCACCAGATTGGCCAGCAGCAACAAGACGATGCCCCAGCGTGCCGGACGCCACAGCGGGGCGTGTAAAAAATCGCGCCAGACCGTGGCCATGCGCTTGGCTGCCCGGGCTGTGCCGGTGCGGGCCAGGTCAAGCTGGGCCAAATCCCAGTTTGATCGGCTGCTGGCCAGCAGACGCTGGGCAGCGGGTTGAATGATGACCGGCTGACGCAGCAGTTGCTCAGTCACTTCGGCCACCGCAGGCTCGGCTATGACTTCGGAGAAAGCGTTGTCTGGGCTGTTGGGATGATCTTCTGTGGTTTGGAGCAGGGCCAGGGTCTGGGCCGTCAGCGGCAGCGCCTGGGCACCGCCGGGCACACCATCACCGCTCATCAACGCCTGGGGCTGATCGGCCTCGCCCACTACTGTCAGTTGCAGCGGGCCGGTGCGGGGATGCAGTTCGGGCACGATGCGGCTGATGGGGCGCTGTGCTTCGTCCAGCGCGTGCACATGTGCGGTCAACCAGGCTTTTGGGCACACGGCGACCCAGACGGCGCTGCCGCTGCGGGCGTCAGGGCTGAGGGCAAAGTGCAGTTGCTCAGGGTCGTCCAGCAACTGCTCTTCCAGCATGCCGACAAGAACGGTGCGCAGGCGAGCCGAGCCGGGGCCGACGCCGGGCGGCAGCGTGACGCGCTGCCATGACAGTTGCGAAGCGGGTACCACCGCCACCACTTCGACGCCACGGCTCGCTGTGGGCAGCAAGGCCGCGCTGGCGCTGCCATGCGCGGCCAGCGTCTGGCCGTCAACAGAGGTGGCGTAGGTATAGCTGCCCGGTGGCCCGGGTGGCAGTGTGAGTAACAACAGGCTCATGGAAAGGTGGGCCTGATTGTAGGTGGCCGATGTAAATACACGCTGGCGGGTGGCGCGGGTGGCGAATACGGTCGAGGGGTGCGGTCGAAGGGTGTGATTGGCGCAGGACTTATGGCCCGTCGGGCACGACCACGGCAGCGCGTTCACGCCACAGGGTGGACACGCCGCTGCTGCTGCGTCGCACAACGGCAAATTCTTCCAGCGCCACGTCGTCCAGGCGCAGGCGCCCGCGCACCTCGAAATAGCTGGAGTTGACGCTTTGCCATGTGGCGTCCACATTCATCCCCGAAATTTGCGCAACCGCTGTGGCGACGTTTTCAAAGTACTGGCTTTGCCGCTGGGCCACCAGCCGCTGCGCCCCGGCTTCGTCGATGGACAGGTTGGCGGCGTAAATAACCAGCGCGCTGGCGGTGTTCAGGTTGACCGGCACGGCCACGGGATTGTTGTTGTTGCCGCTGGTGACCGGCAACACCGTGACGTAAGGGCGCAGTATGTCAAGCGTGTCGGCCGACAGGCCCAGCCAGGCGAGCTGGTCAAAGCGCCGGGGCATCAACAGGGCATCGGTGGTATCGCTGGTGTCGGCTCCGGTGCGGTTGTCTTGCATGGCGGCGTCAGCGCGTTGCAGGTTGTCGCGCAAGGTGGCCAGCTCGCCGCTGCGCAGACCCAGGGCGTTGAACAGGCGTTCAAAGCGCTGGTAGGCGGCCAGACCGTCGCCGACCAGCAGGTTCATCACGTTCAGGCGCGATTGCAGATCGGTCACCTGGCCGGAAAGAAAGGCGTCGCGGTCGGTGTCGGTGCTGGCTTCGCCTGCGGCCAAAAAGGTGGACAGGCGCGCTTCGGCCAGCGGTACCGACCAAGGCTCGCCCAGATGATCGACGTATTGCTTTTTCTTCCGGTCTTCGCGGCGGTCACCGGCCAGCAGCAGGCGGCCCCAGTCGAGCGCGCCGGTCAGCAGCCAGGCCGATTGCACCCGTGCGCGCTCGGCCGCTTCGACTTCAACCCCGCGCCACTGCCGCCACAGGGCGGCGGTGGCCAGTGTGGCCACCAGTGCTACGGTGACCATGGCGGCCAGCAGGGCCGCGCCGGATTGTGCGCCCCCACGCTGCGCGGCTGCGCCCGCTGCGCTGCCCCCCAAGGGGGCCGCACCCGCCTTGGGACGGCCCGGCGGCGGGTGGTGTGCGCCCCCACGCTGCGCGGCTGCGCCTGCTGCGCTGCCCCAAGTCGGGCAAGGGGCCTCGGCTTCGCTGATGTGTGGGGCCGCACCCGTTTGGGGACGGTCAGGTGGCGGGCGGTGCAGGGTGGGCCGGGTCATGGCAGCGCCCCAAAGTCGGGCCGCACCCAGTCGATCACCATGGAGCCTGCCAGCGCCTGGCCGGGGGCCAGGGTCATCATCAGGCGCACGCCGTCGGGCAGGGTGTAGGTGTTGGTGGCCGATGCGGCGCTGCTGGATTGGGCGTTGGTCCAGGCGTTGTTGCGAAAGTACTGCAACTGCCAGTCGTTCAAGGTGGCCACAGCCACAGCCTGTGCGCCGCTGTTTTGTAGGCCCGTGGGGGCTGACTGGCTCCAGCCAAGCGCCGCGTCCCAGGCGCTTTGCCAGGCGGTTTGCGAGCGCAACGGGGCAGACTGCCAGCGTAGCCACTGGCCGTCGCCACGGCGCGTCCAGGCCACTACGCGCAGGCCAGCGCTGGGCACGTCGGTCATCATGCGGGTGATGCGCAGCACGTTGCCGTTCCAGTCCAGGCTGCGGCGGCTGGCGGCGCTGACGGGCAGGGTGCCGCTGGCATTGGGCCAGCTCATCATGGCGTCCAGGTCGGCCTGCCACTGGGTCAAGCCCGCTTGCAGGGTGAGCACGTCGTCGCTGTAGCGGTGGGTGGCTTCTTGCGCGCGCAGCATGCCGTCGATGCCGCGCCAGGTCAGCGCGGCCATCACGGCCATGATGGTCAGGGCCACCAGCACTTCGACCAGGGTAAAGCCTTTGACGGGCGTGAACGGGCCATTTTTTTTAAAGCCAAATTGGCCTTTTACGCTTGATGCACAAGCGTTATTAGCTATTAAATAAATAGCTTTAATCAATTGCGCCCCACAATGGTGACCACCCGAACGATGAATACCCCACCTTCGCTGACGGTGGCGTCCACGCGGCGGAAGTTGGGGTTGGGCGTGGGCCGTACGGTTTGCTGCACTTGCAGCGTGCGCCCGGCTTGCACGCAGTCGTTGCTGAAGTCGCCCACGCTGGGCAATTGGCGCGCCAGCCGCAGCTCAACCAGCTTGTTGGCAGCGCACAACTGGGCCAGCAGCACGTCGGCCTGGCGGTCGGCGTTGTCGGTCAGGGCGGTGGTGGCTTTCAGCCCCGCCACCAGGGCGATGGCCGTGATGGCCAGCGCCACCATCACTTCGACCAGGGTGAAGCCCTGCATGTGGCGAGCGGGGCGCAGGGTCATTGCAGTTGCTCCGCACGGAACGGGCGCAGGCCGTCGGTGGCCACGGTGACCTGCTGCACCCGGCCATTGCTGGCGCGCTGCAACACCACATATTGCGCGCTGATGATCGGGTCAGGCCCCAGCACCAGGTTGTCCTTGCTGACCACGGTGGTTTGTGCGTCCAGCCACCGATCGGGCAGAGGTGGTGCAGTGGCGGGCAGGCCATCAAATTCGAAGCCACCGATGGTGGCGCGCCATAGCACCGGCACGCCCGCCGTGCGCGATTGGGCGCGGGCCGACTCCAGCACGGCGGCCAGCCGGTCGCCTTCGCGCGCCAGCAGCGCGTCGCTGCCATCGCGCAAAGCCAGCGCCACCACCGTGGTGCCCAGGGCGATGATGGCGACTACCACCATCAGCTCGATCAGGGTGAAGCCGCGGGCAATTCTTCGAGTAGTGTGGTGGGCGGCGCAGGCAGCGCGTGAAAGCGGCGTGCGGTCAGCCGGGTGCTTGTGGGGCATCAGCCAAGCCATCATTCAATCCATCAGTCAGCCCGTAAGCCACGCGCTGGGTGGCGGCCAGCAGCGCATGGCCGTATTTGCGGTCGGGTTCCAGATAAACACCTTCGGCCCATTCGTTCCAGGCGTTGATGAACACCATTGACGTGCTGCCCAGTACCGGGTGGGCGCGGGCAAAGTCGGTCGATTCGCGCAGCCAGCGTTCGTACAGCGGCGGCGTGCAGCCATGAAAGATTTGGGCGCGCTGGCCCTTGCGCGCGGTGTTGTCCCAACTGCCGGCCAGCACGGTTTTGACCAGCGGTTGCGTGGGTGCCGGTAGCGCGCGCAATTTGTCTATTAAGGCTTCGTAGTAAATGACGTTGATTTGGTGTGTGGGCTGGTAAAAGTCGAGCACGCCGTTGGCGCTATCTGCTAATTGATAAGTCAGTGAGTTGGAGGGGGGGAACTCGAAGAAAAAATCCACACCCAGATCAGCGGTGCCGCGCAGTGTGCCTGCGGCCATCAAATCGGACTTTTCATGCCCGCCAATCCACAATTCGCCCAAACCCAGCTCGCGTGCGCGCGCGCGCCAACGCGCGACGTAAGACCGTGTGGTGATGACATCTGCCGTGCCATCGGGGCCAATCAGTGGGTAAACCAGCAGCACCGGTTTGCCTTCGATGCGCCGATAGCCGGGGTGCGACAAGATGGGTTGCAGGTCGTCGATGAAACGCTCAGGGTCGTCAGACAAATGCTGGTGTGCCAGCAGAACATCTTCACTGGCTTGGTGGTTTCCACCGTCCACCCAGGTGCGGCGCCAGTTCTCGTTGCACCACATGACGAAGAAGGGCAACTCAAACTCGTTCCAGCGCGCCATGTACTGCTGGAGTGGCATCTCCAGCATGGGCGTGCCGCTGAACCAGTAGTAGTAGAAGATGAAACCTGCCAACCCGGCCTGCTTGGCCAGTGCCACCTGACGCGCCATGACCTCCGGCACGCGCAGGTCGTAATAGCCCAACTCACCCGGGTGGCGCGGCTGGTAATGGCCGTTGAAGGCTGGCCGGGCGCGGGTGACGTTGGTCCACTCGGTAAACCCTTCGCCCCACCAGCGGTCGTTTTCGGGTGTGGGGTGGTATTGCGGCAGATAGAACGCGTACAGATCGACGCGCGCGCGGGGCGTGGGCGGCGCAGGGGGCAGTTGCGGCACATGGTGCACCGGGTCAGGCTGGAATGCCTGGTCGTAGTCTGCGCTCAAGCGGTCAACGCCAGCGCCTCGGACAGCAGGTTGCAAATCGTGTAACAGGCGTTTGGGCACGGCACGGAACATGAATTGTTTGGCGCACAACTCGCCCAGCGTTTCGCCATTGGCCCGGATGCCGACGTTCTGGTACTGAAACGCATAGGGTGCGCCTGGGCGCACCAGCGGCGCATGGTGGGCGTGAAAGGCGGCCAGGCGCTCGTCCAGTGCCACACCGCCCTGAAGGATGTGGTAGCCCGTGGTAGCCATCAGACCGTGGATTTCCTGCAGCGTGAAAAACCGGATATGTGTGACATCGAGCAGACCGTTTTCGGCGTAAGTAAAGCGGCCTTCAGCGATTTCGTTCATCAACCACAGGTTGCGCAAATTGGGCAGGCTGATGACCAGCTCAGCATCTTCACTCAACCAGGGCAGCAGCGCGGTCAACACGCGCCAGGGGTCGTACAGGTGCTCTAGCACGTCGCCCAGCACCACGCCGTCCACCGAATGGGGTTTGAGGCCCAGCAAGGCCAAATCCTGCTCTTCAAACTTGCCAACGACCACCTTGTCGAGCTGGGCCAGCGATTCTTTGGCTGCGGCGCGGTTCAGCTCAAAACCCCAATATTCGACGTCGGGAAACTTCTGTTTGCAGTATTGGCCGGTGTAACCCGCGCTGGAGCCGATCTCGATCACGCGGCGGCGCGGGCTGCTGAACAAGTCAATCAGCTCTTTGCGCACAAGGCGGTGATAAAAGGTGACGCTGGTGTGTTCCACACCCAGGTGCTGTTGCCAGGCGATCATGATTTATTTTGAAGGTGACTGCGCCACCATGCATTGGCGAAGCCAGTGCTGCGGCACCAGCTTGGGGCAGCGCAGCGGGGGAGCGTGAGGGCCATCACCCACCGCCGGGCCGCCCCAAGGTGGGTGCGGCCCCCTCGGGGGGCAGCGCACCACGCGCAGCGGGGGAGCGTGGGGGCCTTGTTCACTGCCAACTGCCAATATCGGCGTCTTTGCCTTCGCCGCCGCTTTGGCCGTCAGCACCGTAACTCATCACATCCACTTCGCCTTGCACACCGGGGTTGAGGTACATGTAGGGGCGGCCCCAAGGGTCGTTGGGCAGTTTTTCCACGTAAGGGCGCCAGTTGGTCGGTTGGGGGTTGATGGAAGGGCGGGCCACCAGCGCCTGCAAGCCCTGCTCGGCCGTGGGAAAGCGCAGGTTATCGAGCTTGTACAGCTTCAGTGCCTGCATCAGGTTGTGCACGTCGGTGCGCGCGGCAGTGGCGCGGGCGTCGTCGGTGCGGTCGAGCACGTTGGGCACGATCAGTGCGGCCAGCACGCCAATGATGACCAGCACCACCATCAGCTCGATCAGGGTAAAACCGGCAGCGCGACGGGCGCGGGCGGCCAGATGCAGGGAATGGGGGATGAAAGAGGCCATGTGGTCCGTCAACAAAGCAAATCGCATCAATGATAATCCCCGCTTATGAACGCTTGTTTGTCCCACTGTCCATGAGGCGGCGTCCTTCCCCCCGGTTGACGGCAGGTCTGCTCACGGCCCTGGTGTGGGCGTTGCTGGCGGGCAGTGCCTTGTTCTGGGCGTTGCGCATGGGGGCCAGTCCGTTGGTGAGCGCCCAGGTGGCCGATGGTGCGTCAGGTGCTGCGCCGCTTGACCAGCGCAGCGTGGCGCGCATGCTGGGTGCGGCTGATGGTCCGACCCGCGCCGCACCTGCCCACGATGTGACCAAACGACTGACCCTGCGCGGCATCGTCACCTACGACGGGCGCGGGGCGGCACTGATTGCGGTGGATGGGCAGCCACCCAAGCCGGTGCGCGTAGGTGCCGTCATCGAGGGCGTAGACGGCGGCTGGACCGTACAGTCGCTCACCCCGCGCGCCGTGGTGCTGGCTGCGGGCGAGCAGCAGGCCAGGCTGGAGATGCCGCTGATGTCCGAGCGCTCCAACGCCACCGATGCCAAGATGGCCTCAGCCGGTCGGGTGCCGCCGCCTGCCCCACCTGTCAAACGCTGAAAAACGCTGAAACGCGCGCCGTTCAGCGCTAATTTTCTGGATCTGCGATGGCCCCGACAGAGACGCGCAAGGGCACCCGGTACACGTTGCGCGGCTCGGGCTTCTGGGAATTGTCTTGGCGGCCTTCAAACACCAGCGCTTGGGCGGTGGCGTCCCAGCGCATGGGCTCCAGCGTGTAGGGGTTGCGCAACTCGGGCGGTTGGCTGGCCAGCCAGGTGGTCATGTGCGCGGAGTCGATGTTCTCTTGCAGGGCCTTGATTTGCAGCAGCACCAGGCGGCGGTGGGCTTCGACGTCATGGGTGCGTTCGATGTAGGTCGCATAGCTTGCCATGTCGGTATTCAGGCTGAGCAAATACGCCCCCAGTGGATTGCGTAATCGCAACCACGGTGGCAGCCAGTTACCAATTGCGCGTGTTGGGACTTTGGTGCGGATGGCATTGATCTGCGTATTCAACTCGGTCGCAGGGATCCTGGCCAAGGCCACATTGCCTTGCCAGTATGGATAGCCCGCATTCATGGTTGCGTTGGGTAAATAGACAAATTGTGTTGGCCCTGATCTAAGGGGGTACGAAAGATGATCGCTATCGGTGTTTGATGTTGTACGTGAGCCTGCCGCTGCGAGGGATGACAGCATGCCGAATGACATCGCTGCCTCACTTTCGATGGCTGTGCCCAAATCAGTGGGGTGGATGTCCAGTATTTGCAATAAGTTTGCGCTGTACGCCATCAACAAAGGCTGGTGACGGAGCGCGTTGCTGATGAATTGTTGCTGTCGAAACAGAAGTTTGCGGGTGTTCATTGAGTTGACCCAACTACGTGACCCTGCTGCAAGCCGCTGCAAAATCTGCGCGTTGCGCATCAGCAGAGCCACGCCGTCTACTTGTCGGGCACTGTTCAGCATCAGCGCAACCTGCATGATGATCAGTTCTGATACAGCGACATAAGCGATATCAGGGGAGCTGACATTCAGCTCTGGAATGATGATTTCGTGGAATTCTGGCGTTTCCAGCAGCGACAGATACCGTTTGGCTAGCGGCGTATTGGCGGTTAACAAGTGTCGAATAGCGTAGGTATGCTGGATGTAGTGTTCGTAGCAATCTAGCTCACCCTCCGGGCAGCGTGCGGGGGTTATGTCGATACTTGAGCGAGGAAATGCTTCACGGGCATATGGCTCGGAGTGTCCTGTGCGTTGTAGTTGTTCGTACTCCTTGAGCTGCATTTCAAAAAAATGCTTGCCTGTTTCAAATGCATCCTGGTCTGCAGGTGCGCCAAGGCCCAGTAAGGTGAAGTAGCCATTACGCCGCATGGCTTCTGACGAGGGGGCTGGAATTTTAGTAACGCGACTACTTCGGGGCGCGGTGGCTCGTCGTGTCGGTTGGTCCACCACAGTGCGGCAATCAAAATTATTGCCAGCAGAAAAACGGCTTGCAGCAACCGATGTAGTGTGCGCCAGATGGTCCAAACACCCAAGATCAGCTCCGGTGGTGGCCAGCGCAGCACGCGCCAAGTGGTGCGCAGCCAATAGGGGGACTCATTGTGTTGTGCTCATCCGTGCTTGCTCCTTAAAAGTGAGCTTTGACAGTTGATGGCCCTGTCAGCCTTGCGCCGCCTTGGCGGGCATCCACTTCCACACGGCCAGGTGCGTGGCATCCACCGCGGGCAGGGTGCTGACGACCAGGGTGCTGCCGGGGCTGAGGGCGGCGCGCAGACGGCCGGGGGCACCGGCGTCGATGGTGGCCAGCAGATCGCGCCACAAAGCCGTGTCCAGGGCGGGGGCTGCGCTTGCTGCGCCCAAAGCCTGCCAGTGGCCGCCAGCGGCCCAACTGAAAACGCCGGGCGAGGGCACTGGCAATTGCTGCGCTGCGGTGGGCAGCGGGGCGGCGGCCACGATGCGCCCGGCTTGCAGAGCGAAGGCGCGGTTTTGCGGCAGGCTGACCAGCAAAGTGAGTGGCGGCAGCGGAGGCAACAGCACCAGTTCGGATAAACCGGGCAAGCCAGATGCGGGCATGGGGTCGGTGATGGCTGTGACTGCGGCGGTGGCCAGCGCTGCCGATGCCGCGCTGGATGCGACCACGGGCAAAGGTGTCGATGCGACAGGTGCGGACGGCTCCGGCCAGGCCCAGTAGCCCTGTGCGGCCAGCATGCCGGGCAGCAAAGCTGGGGTGCCTTCCGGTGTCAGGGGAGCCAGCAGGTGCAGCGGGTAGCCGTCGCCTTGGCCAGCTTCGCGCACGATGGCCACTTTGTTCCCCCGCTTGATCGCGCCAAACAGGCGCGGCGCAAAGCTGGAAGGCAGGCGCACGCAGCCGTGCGAGGCGGGGTAGCCTGGCAGCGCGCCGCCGTGCAGGGCAATGCCGTCCCAGGTCAGGCGCACCATCCACGGCATGGGGGCGTTGTCGTAGGTGCTGGATCGGTGGTGGCGGCGCTTTTCCAGCACGGTGAACACGCCCGGTGGCGTGCTGTGGCCGCGCTTGCCGGTACTGGTGCTGGAAAAACCAATCGCCACGCCATTGCGGTAAAGCTGCACATGCTGGGTGTGCAGGTTGGTCAGCGCCACCACCGGCCCCTCGGGTGCGAAGGCGGGCAGCCACAGCGACTGGCCTGGGCGCAGCGGGTGAACAGGCGCGCGGGCCGCGCGGCGGCGGCGCGTGCCGCTGGCGGCCCAGGCGGTGGATGTGGTTGTAGCAGAGGCGACTGCCAATGCCGCACCCAACTGGGTCAGGCTGCGGCGGCGCGTCAACGTTATGAGGGCGGGGGCAAGATTGGTCACATCATCGTCTTGAAGCGGTGTTGCAACAAATCGTACCAAAATGCATCGCCGTACACGGGATGGTTTGGCAAGGCCCGCATGCCCTTGGGCATGCAGCGTGATTTTTTGCCAAAGGGTGATTTGGCGCAGGTGCGTCTGGCGCTGAAAGCTATTTAATGGATAGCAAAAATACGCCGTCACCTTGTCTGCGCGTTGACCGTGTTTGTCGACGCATCAACAATCGCCGGGATCATCGGCGTTGGTGCAGTGCAGTGTGCAGACCGGTGGCGCTGCCGATCAGCACACCACGGCAGGCTGCGCCGCCGCTTCTCTGGCCTGGCCTGCCGGGGCTTGCAGCAGGGTGCGCAGTGCCTCGTAGCCGCCAACGTAGGCGGGGCCGTCGTGGCGTTGGACAAAAATTTGCGGCAGGCTGCGCACCGGCTGGCCCACTTTGGCTTGCAATTCGTCGGCGCTGATGTCCTGGCCGACGGTGCGGTATTCAAATGTGACGGACTGGATTTGGCACAGCATTTTGGTTTTGTTGCAGTCGGTGCAGTTGTCTTTGCCGTAGATGATGACTTGCATGAAGGGAGGCTCCTTTGGGGTTTTAGAGAAGGTAAAAATTTTCAGAAATCGTCGTCGAACACCAGGTCTTTGTCGGTGCGGCGCATGACGCCGACTTTGTAGGCGGCGATGTCCTGCTCTTGCGGCGACGCCTGGATTTTCGAGATGTTGAGCCACTTTTCCATGAACTTCAGCGGGTTGGCGGCGGGCAGGGTGTATTGGTTGGCGGTAAGCCCCAACGTTTGGTAAACGTCTTTGGCGCAGTACAGCGTCCAGGCCGACAGGCGCTCGGCGTTCATGCCGACGAGTTCGCGGCCTTCGGAAAACAGGTAGGCAATCCAGGTCAGCTCGCAGTCGATGACTTCGGCAATCATCTTTTCAATGTCAGCGCGGCACTGGGCAAAGGCGGCCTGCCCGCGTTCGGTTTTCAGCTCGTTGAGCAGCACCGCGCGGTCCAGCTCGGCATGGATTTCCAGCTCGTCTTGCGCAATCTTCTGGATGGCCTTGCCGATGGGCTGGAACAGCCCGGTGTCGCAGATGGCAAAGGTGACGGCAAAGCTGGCCAGAAACTGGATGCGTTCCATGCAAAACAGCGCCACCACGGTCATGAAGACGGCGTTGTAGGTGTTCTGATCGTTGGGCAACTGGCCCAGCGCGTACTGGTGCGATGCCTCGTAGCCGGTGGCAAATGCGCGCTCTACGCACTCCAGCCGGTCGTGGGCTTGCTGCACGCGCAGGATTTCGTCCAAGATGACGGAAGGGTCGTCGAATGAGTTGCGCACGATTTCGGAGTAGGTGGCCGCGTGCACGACTTCGTTGTCGGAGATGCGCTGCCACGCCGCCCACAACTCGCTCGACGTGATGAAGGGGGCCAGCACAGGCGCAATGGCGCGCGAGGCGACCGAGTCGGCCTCCCACTGCCAGGCCAGCGTTTTGATCATCATGTCGTAGGTGGCGCGCGAGCAGGATTTGAAGTCGGCGTTGCAGGACGAGTAGTTGAACTCGTTTTCGTCCCAGTCCAGCGATTTCTGCGCCTTGTACAGCTTCCAGATCTCGGGGTAGTGGCGGTTGACGGTGTCGAACAAACCCGGGCGTTCGCCCAGCAGCAGCAGGGGCTTGGCGTAGTCGGTTTTGGCGTAGTTGAAAACGGTGTCGGTCATGGCAGGGGTGGCCTCTTGTTGTCTATCGCTGAGACTTTGAACACGCTTTTACAGGGTGCAGGCTTCGCAATCGCTGTCGCTGTAGTTGTCACTGTCGCTGACTTGCTGTGCGGCTTGCAAGGCCGCAGCAGCGACCTCTTCGGGACGGGCGCGGGGAATGCCCAGCTCCAGTTGGCGCATGCCGGCGGATGTTTTCTGGTTCATGTAGTACTTGGATTTCAAGCCCAGCCGGACGCGGTACAGGTAGTTTTCGATCAGCTCGGTCGACTCGATGCAGTCGTCACCGATCACGCGGCGGTAAAAGTCGGCCGAGATGCCTTGGTCGGTCCACTTTTGCACGATGGCGTACAGCTCGGTCATGTCACGGGCCGGGATGTCCCAGGCCGACTGATAGTGCTCGGCCAGGGTGTCGCCATCGGGCGCGGCCCAGTAGTTGACGCGCTGGTTGTCGGTCTTGATCAGCGTCAGCTCGCGGATCGGGTACAGCCCATTGGTGGTGCCCGAGGCGTTGGCGCTGGTTTCGGTGGGCATGTGGGCGGCCAGCACCGAGTTGCGAATGCCGCCGTTGGCCACGATGTCCTGACGCAGCGCCTGCCAGTCGTAGCGGTTTTCAAAGGGGGCGATCTTGTCGACGTTGCGGTTGTAGCTGTCGATGGGCAGCCAGCCTTGGGGCCAGCGGGTTTTGTGGATCCACGGGGCGTTGCCCAGTTCGCGGCCCAGTTGCAGGCTGGCGCGCAGCAGGTGGTAGTAATGGCGTTCGCCCACCTGGTGGATGAACTGCTTGCCTTCGGGTGTGGTGTAGTGCTGGTGGTTTTTGGCCATCAGGTGGGCCAGCCCCAGAATGCCGACCCCGGCATTCAGGCGGTTGCGGCTGGTCACGCCCACCTGCGGCAGTTCGTAATGCGCCAGATGGATGCATTTGTCGATCATCAGCAGGGCGTAGTAAGCCACTTCGGCGTACTGCGCTTCGGATTCGATGTTGGACACGACAATGCCCGCCAGGTTGCAGGTGGCCACCTCGGGCGACGAGCGCTGCACGATGCGCTCGATCGGCAGGCCATCCAGCGCATCGCCGGCTTGCAGATCGTCGGGCCACAGCGCGCCACGCGAGGTGCTCACGCGCTGGTCGCCGGGCAGGGTGCGGCGCTCGCCCGTGGCCAGCTCGATCTCGACAAAAGAGATATCGCCTTCGGCATACAGCTCGGTGATGTGGTTGTAGGCCGCAGTGGGCAGGGCAATTTCTGCGCACAGGTTGGATGAAAAGATGGTGTCTTTGAACGGTGTGTGCCGGTTCATCTCGGCAATGTTGTGCTCGTACACGCGTCCGGTTTCGTTCCACTCGTTGCTGGCGGTGATCAGTAGCTCGCGGGCGCTGACCCAGGTTTTGGCAAACGACTCATCTTGCTCGTAGCGCGCGTACAGTTCCTCAAAGCGGGCTTCGTCGCCGCTGTACAGCGCCATTTGCAAATCGGGCGCGGTGTGGCAGTTGAACAGGAAAATGTCTTCGTTGCGCGCCACCTTGCGTGCAAAGAAACGGTTGCCCCCCCAAGAGTAGTCCATGCCGCGGATCTTTTTGTCTTCGGTGGACATGGGGTTTTTCAGGCGCAGCAGCGTGTCCACTTCCGGGTCGAAGATCGGGAAGTAAGTGGTGCAGGCTCCGCCACGGCCGTTTTGCAGGTTGGATTTGACCTCGGCCACCAGCGCCCGGTAATAAGGCAGCTTGCCCTGGTGGCGGATCACGCCGCCGCGCACCGGATCATTGATGGAGCGGGTTTGCATGTGCGCGCCAATGCCTGCCGACATGTAGGTCATGGTGTTGGCAATGTGGTTGCCCACGGCGATCGATCGAGCGTTGTCGCCCACCGTGTACAGACAGCAACTGGCGTAGCCGCGCAGCGGCGTGCCCAGGTTGACGTGGTTGGGTGTGGGCGCGTTGATGCGGTTTTTGGACAGGTGTTCGTACAGGCGCTCTACGTCGCGCATGCGGCGCTCGCGCGGCTGATCGACGGCCAGCGCCATGGCCATGCGCATGTAAATGAATTGAGGGGATTCGTAGTACACGCCCTGCACCCGGTCAGCGATGGCGTATTTGGTCAGATGGGTGTGCAACTGGTAGTGGGCATATTCAAAATCGCGCTCGTGGTCGATCCACTCTTGGATGACGGCGTATTCCGATGCCGAATAGTCCAGCATCTCCATCAGGCCAAGCTGTTGCAGCTTGCGGTGCAGTGCCAGCACGGTGGGGCGGTCGTTGCGATAAAGGTCTTTGCGGATCAGCGTGGCATACAGGCGCCCGGCCATGCGGTTGTACGACCATGAGTCGAAGTTCAGGCAGGTGCGGATCAGTTGCTGCTGCAAATCGCGCGAGGTGGCGGTGGTGGACATGGCCGAGACGGCTTCCAGCACCGCCGACGGCCAGTCCACCGCGTCACCCAGGGTCTGGGCGGCCCATTGGCCCCACTGGTTGAGTTTGGATGGCGTGAAAGGCTCGGTGTGCCCGTCGCGCTTGACGATGGTTTCCAGCATTTGTGTCTCGCAAGCCAGGCTACAGACACCGAAAGCCCGCAGCATCTGGTCGAAATTGTTGTCCCAAGTGCCTGCTCCCGCGCGCAGGATCGAAAAGCCAAGTTCACACGAACTCACATGCACTGGCGATGACCGTGGGCTACCTGTGGGTGGCTGGTGACCGGCTGTCCAGTGCGTCGGCAGGGCTGCGGACTGTGCAGAGACGAGCCTGAAGTTTCAAGCTGCTTTTTGTGCCCCACTTCCTGTGCGCTGGACACCCAGTGCGAAGCGGGCACGTTGCTTTTTCTGCTTACCGCTGCGGGGCAGTTTCGGGCTTGCACCGAAAACCCTCTTTCGATTCGCCATCAGATCGACAGCCAAATACCAACGGGCACAATATACAGTGTTTTTGAAGCCATTTGAACACTACATATAGTGTTTTTTTGAGATGGCGACTTTGTGTTCTGTGATGCAGGGCGCAGCCTACACGGGTGCGAAACTTTTCATGAAAAGCGCTTTTCCAGCGCATCCCATTGAGGTTTGCCTACCAGTCGCTGGCGCTCTGCAAATGACGTAACCAGGCCGCTGGATTCCTGCACCTGCTTGTCGTCGCGCAGTGTTGTCAGGGTTTTTTGCATGCCCGCCACTGCGCCTTGCAAGGCCGCGTTGGCGTACAGCACGATGCCAAAGCCCAGCTCGGCCAGTTGATCGGCGTTGAAGATGGGCGTGCGCCCGCCGATCACCATGTTCATCAGTTGCGGCTTGGCCAGGCGTTGGGGCAGGGCTTTCACCTCTTCGGCCTGCGTGACGGCTTCGACGAACAGGAGGTCGGCACCGGCCTCGGCGAACTGTTGCGCGCGCTCCACAGCGGCTTCAAAACCATGCGTGGCCGCTGCATCGGTGCGGGCCATGATGAGCAGATCGGCATCGCGTCGCGCGTCGACAGCCGCCTTGATTTTGCTGATGGCCTCTTCGGTGCTGATGACCTCTTTGCCGCTGAAGTGGCCGCAGCGCTTGGGGGCTACCTGGTCTTCAAGCTGAATGCAGTCGGCCCCGGCGCGCTCCAGCGTGCGCACGGTGTGGTAAACGTTCAGCGCGTTGCCAAAGCCGGTGTCGGCATCGACCAGCAGCGGCACGCTCACCGCGTCACGGATGCGCGCTGTATGGTCAGCGATTTCGGCCAGCCCCATGAAGCCTTGGTCGGGCAGACCGAGCCACATGTTGGTCACGCCCGCGCCGGTGACGTAAATGGCTTCGAAGCCCAGGTCTTCGATGACCTTGGCCGACAGTGCATTGAACGCGCCGGGCACGATGGTGCCGCGCCGCGCTTCGGCCAGCGCGCGCAGGCGCTGGCGGGTGGTCAGTGGTGTGTTGGTGTTCATGCGGCAATCGTAAACAGATCGACGAAGTCGTTGACCGGCGTGGCTTCCAGCTTGTTCTGGTCGAGCGCCAGCGCGAGGATGGCTTGTTGCTGCTTGGTTGGAAACTTGCGCGCCAAGTTGGTGCGGAACTTGGCTTCGAGCAGTGGAATGCCGTCGGCGCGGCGGCGCTTGTGGCCGATGGGGTATTCAACGAACGCCACCTCGTTGGCACCGCCAAGGGGCTTGACTTGCAGGCCCCTGAAGTGACGACGCCGATTGGCATGGGCTGCAAGGTGTGCGAGCGCGAACGCTGCCCGCAACGGGCGTTCCCCTATGTCGGGCGCACGCTGGGCGTGGACGAAAATCTAAGCCGGTTCACGCCCTACGGGTTCGCCTGATGAAGGTGAGGCTTGCTGAACCCGTAGCATTGCTTTAATTTTGATAGTTGACATGGCTTTAAATACAGGCGTCAGAGGCTATTTTGGGTATAAAAAAGCCCGCATCAGGCGGGCTGTGGCATGAGGGGGTAGCAGCCGTATTACAGCAGCGTCTCGGGGTGTTCGCCACGCTCGTACACCACGTGGGCGCGGCCGACGATCAGGGGATCGAGCTTGCCGACTTGCGTCAGGTCTTTGTCCTCATATGGCATTTTGTGCAGCACGTAGCGCATGGCGTTCAGGCGGGCGCGTTTTTTGCAATTGCTTTTGATCACCGTCCAGGGGCTGTCGGCGGTGTCGGTTTCAAAGAACATGGCTTCTTTGGCGCGGGTGTAGTCGTCCCATTTGTCCAGGCTGGCCTTGTCGATGGGGCTGAGTTTCCATTGCTTGAGCGGGTGGCCTTCGCGCTCTTTGAAGCGGCGGCGCTGCTCTTCGCGGCTGACCGAAAACCAGAACTTGATCAGGTGAACGCCTGATGACACCAGGTGACGCTCAAATTCAGGCGCTTGGCGTACGAAGTCGTGGTATTCCTTTTCAGAGCAAAAACCCATCACGCGCTCAACGCCTGCGCGGTTGTACCAACTGCGGTCAAACAGCACGATTTCGCCTGCCGTGGGCAGGTGTTCGACATAACGCTGAAAGTACCATTGGCCGCGCTCGGTTTCGGTGGGTTTTTCCAGCGCCACCACACGCGCGCCGCGGGGGTTGAGGTGTTCCATGAAGCGCTTGATGGTGCCGCCCTTGCCTGCGGCGTCGCGCCCTTCAAACAAAATCACCACGCGCTGGCCGGTTTCTTTGACCCAGCTTTGCAGCTTCAGCAACTCGACTTGCAGTTTGAACTTTTCTTTTTCGTACACCGCGCGGCGCAGCAGGTTTTTGTACGGGTAGCCGCCATCGCGCCAGTCGGCGGCCAGTTCTTCGTCGGGGTTGGGTTTGCTGACGTTGGCCGCTTCACTGGCCTTGATGGCTTTGCGCAGTGCCTTGCGGTCGTCGGGCGAAGCGCCTTCCAAAATGGCGCGCAGGCCGGTTGCGCGTTCGGCTGGGGTACCGGATTTTTCGTCCATCAGCAGGCGCTGCACGGCCACCAGTTGCTTGTCGCGCGCGGAGACGGTGGCGCGATCGGCGATGAATTTTTCAAGCGCCTTGGGTTTGAGTGAAGGTGGGGTGTCGCCTTTGGCTACGGGGCGTACGCCATCGTTGATGCGGCTGGTGGCGGAGCTGCCGTTTTTGCGTGCGACGGGCTTTTTGACGGGGGGGCTGGTTTTGCGGGTGGAGACGGGCTTGTCCATGGGTGTCCTCTCTGAAGGTTGAATTGAATGGGGGGTGTCGGACGCAAACTCAAAGCCTAAGCCCGAAACTTTCCAGTATCTCTCTGACAGGCATTTTTTTGCTTGATATCAATCAAGATAAGCCGTCCATCGCGTAGGGTTGTAGGGGCCATCAAGCCCCGTCCATCGGTCAGACTCCGCCAATCGGCCAAACCACCCCGTTGTCGTTCAAGATGGCGTCCAGCGGTTGGTCGTGCGGCTCGGGTTCCATGTCGTCGATAAAGCCGTTGGTAAAACCCAGTCCCACGGTGACAGGGCGCGGTTGCAGCGCGGCCAGTGTGCGGTCGTAAAAACCGCCGCCATAGCCCAGCCGGTAGCCGCCTGCGCCATAGCCCACGCAGGGCACGAACAGCAGGGTAGGCACGATGACCTCGGTGTCTTTGGGCTTTGGAATGCCGTAGGCGTCTTCTTCCATGGGACAGCCGGGGTACCAGATGTGAAATTTCAGGGTTTTGTGAACCTTGTCCACCACCGGCAGTCCGATGCGGCGGCGCAGCGGCTCGTCCATCAACTCGCCGTCTTCCTTCCAGCGGTGCAGCGCGGGCAGCGGGTCAAATTCGCCCTTGATGGGCCAGTAAGCGCCGATCACCGTGTCGGCCCTGCCCACCAGCCAGATGCGCATGACGTGTTGCAGCGCGTCGCAGCGGGTCAGGCGCTCTGGAAGATGTAAGCGTTCTTGAATCAGGCGCTCGCGCACGGTTTTTTTGTCGAACTTGCTCATAATTGACTCATGCGTTTACCCATGATTTTGACATTCTTGCGCCTGGCTGCGGCGTATGTGGTGGGCTTTGCGGGCCATGGGCTGTATCTGGCCCCGGTGCTGGCGCAGTCGGTGCCGCAGATATCGGCAGACGGCGATGCCGTCATCCTCGACATGCGCGAAGCCCTGCGCCGCAACGACAGTGCGCGCCTGACCGAGTTGTTGCCGCAGGCACGCGGCCATGCGCTGGAGGTGTGGGCCGCCTACTGGGAGCTGAAAGCGCGCCTGGAAGAAGCCACGCCGCAAGACGTGCACGACTTTTTGCAGCGCTACGCAGGCACTTACCAGGAAGACCGACTGCGCAACGATTGGCTGCTTTTGTCGGGCAAGCGACGCGACTGGGACAACTTTGCCCCTGAGCTGCCGCGCTTTCGCATGCAAGACGACCCGCAGGTGCGCTGCTTTGCCGTGGCGATGGACGCCATGCAAGGGCGCGCCGTCAGTGCGCAAGCGGTGCAGCAAATGCGCATCGACTGGTTTGGCCAGCGCAATCAGGACGACGGCTGCCTGCTGGCCGCCGATGTGCTGCGCCAGAGTGGGCAACTCAGCAGTCAGGACTTGTGGAAAAAAGCCCGTTTGGCGATGGAGGCCAACCGGGCTTCACTGGCGCGTGCGGTGATTGATCTGGAGGCACCCGATGTCTCATCTGATGTGGCGCAAATCCAGAACAGCGCCATGCGCTACCTCAACCGCGCTCAGCCCGCGTCGCGCTTTCAAGCGGCCTTGACCACGCTGGCGCTGATCAAGCTGGCCGTGGCTGACCCCGATCAGGCCGCTGCGCAAATGGATGGCCGCAAAGCCGCCCAGCTCAATCCCGAAGAGCGCAACTGGGTCTGGGGCGTGATTGGCAAGCAAGCGGCCACGAAACTGCAAGACAACGCGGTGCGGTACTTTGCCAAAGTCACCCGTGCGCAGAATTTGACCGACGACATGCTGGCCTGGCAGGCGCGCGCTGCCCTGCGCCAGGGCCAGTGGCCGATGGTGCAAAGCGCCATCAAAGCCATGAGCGCTGACGAGCGCCAGGACAGCGGCTGGACCTACTGGCTGGCGCGGGCCAACCAGGCCCAGGCCCGCACTGATGCTGACCGCGCTGCCGCACGCCAGTTGCTGCAGGGCATTGCTGGCTTTGGTGGTTTTTACGAAAAGCTGGCGCTCGAAGAACTCGACCGCCCTATCACACCGCCGCCTGCGCCTGCGCCATTGACAGCGGCCGAGCGCGATGCAGCGCGCCGTCATCCGGGGCTGAACCGTGCGCTGCTGGCCATTGGCCTGGGCCTGCGCAGCGAAGGCGTGCGTGAATGGAATTACTGGACCAACCTGCACGAGCGTGGCGGCATGGATGACCGCGCGCTGTACGCCGCTGCCGATCTGGCCTGCCAGCGCCAGGTGTGGGACCGCTGCATCAACGCCAGCGAACGCACCAAGGGCTTTGCCGACTTTGTGCAGCGCTTTCCCATGCCTTACCGCGACGCGGTGGTGCAACAGGCGCGCCGTATTGCGCTTGAGCCGGCTTATGTGTACGGCCTGATCCGACAGGAAAGCCGCTTCATCATGGACGCGCGCTCTGGCGTCGGTGCCTCTGGGCTGATGCAGGTCATGCCCGCCACCGCGCGCTGGACGGCGCGCAAGATCGGCCTGGAAGGCTTTACGCCTGATCAGATTTACGACCGCGACACCAACATCCTGATTGGCACCAGCTACCTCAAACTGGCGCTGGACCAGTTTGAAGGCTCCATGCCGCTGGCCGCTGCCGCCTACAACGCCGGGCCGGGCCGACCGCGCAACTGGCGCAACGGCCCGGTGATCGAAGGGGCCATCTGGGCCGAAAACGTGCCCTTTACCGAAACCCGCAATTACGTCAAGAAAGTGCTGTCCAACACCACTGACTACGCCATCATCTTGAGCGGCCAGCCGCAATCGCTCAAAGCCCGGCTGGGCAGCGTGGGGCCTGCGCCGGTCGAGATGGAAGTGGTGACCAAGGACTTGCCTTGAGGCCAAGAATTTCGGCCAAAAGCGTAGTCAAAATTGGTTTTGGGCGCTTATGTACAAAGCGCAGCAAGCTATTGAATAAATAGCTTTGAACACGCTCTTAAAGGCTGTCGCTGGTGGCGCGCCGCTGCACGCATTCCACATAGGCTGCACCGTCGGGCGAGGTGCTGCGGCGCTGCGCGTCGGCCAGCATCTGGCCCAGGCATTGCATGGCCTGGTGGTGCGCGGCGTGCAAGTCGCCCAGACGGCGTGCGAGCAATTCCACCGCCTGCCGGATGCCCGGTGGCTGGTCGATGCTGCATTGCTCGCTGATCGACAAGTGCATCGACAGGTGCAAGAACGGGTTGCCGCCCACGGCACCTTCGTCATAGGTGCGCTGCACGGCGGCGTCGGCATCGGCGAAGTCGGTGTGCCATTCGGGGTGCTCGGCGATCCAGCCTGCGGCCAGCGTTTCCATGGCGTCCAGTGGCTGATTGGCTTGCGATTTGACCCAGGCGTTGCAAAAAAAGCGCCGGACTTCGGCTTGAGTGGGGGCGAACATCGGACGGCCTTTTTTAGCGTGTGGTTGGGTGGTTGACCATCAGCGGCTTGTCGCCTTGCGCCGCCATCCGGCCCACCACGGCTGCATCATCAAAACCGTGTTGGCGGAACACGCCCAGCACCTCATCCACGGCATTGGGCGCGCAGGCCACCAGCAGGCCGCCGCTGGTTTGCGGGTCGGTCAGCAGGGCGCGTTCGGCCTCGGCAAAACCGGGCGGCAGGGCGATGTCGTGGCCATAAGCGGCCCAGTTGCGGCCACTGGCCCCGGTGACGATGCCTTGGGTGGCCAGATCGCGCACGCCGGGCAGCAGGGGCACGGCGGGCCAGTCGATCTGCACCGTCAAGCCTGCGCCGCGCGCCAGCTCCAGCGCGTGGCCAGCCAGGGCAAAGCCGGTCACGTCGGTCAGGGCGTGCACGCCCGGCAGTGCGGCCAGCGCGGGGCCGGGTGTGTTCAGGCGCGTGGTATGGGCGATCATCTGTGCGTAACCGTCGCTGTCCAGCCGGTCTTTTTTCAGTGCGGCCGAATAAATGCCGACGCCCAGCGGTTTGCCCAGCACCAGCACATCGCCTGCCTGCGCCGCTGCGTTGCGCTTGACGCGGCTGGGGTGCACCAGCCCCAACGCCACCAGGCCATAAATAGGTTCGACCGAATCAATGGTATGGCCGCCCGCAATGGGGATGCCCGCTTCGCGGCAGATGCTGGCGCCGCCTTCCAGAATCTGTCCGATGGTGGCGGTGGACAGCACGTTGATCGGCATGCCCACAATGGCCAGCGCCATGATGGGCTGCCCGCCCATGGCGTAGACGTCGGACAGGGCGTTGGCGGCGGCAATGCGGCCAAAGTCGCGCGCGTCGTCGACGATGGGCATGAAAAAGTCTGTCGTCGCCACCAACGCCTGATCGTCGTTCAGACGGTAAACAGCGGCGTCGTCAGACGTTTCAATGCCCACCAGCAATTCTGGCGGTACCGGCAGGCCACCCGTGCCGCGCAGGATGTCGGACAGCACCCCCGGTGCAATCTTGCAGCCGCAGCCGCCGCCGTGCGACAGACTGGTGAGAAGCGGTTCGCTGTGGGTGGGTGGTGAAGCGGTGGTTGATGCGGTGGTCGCTGAGGCGGGCATGGGGGCATTCATGCGCCGATTGTCGTTGATGGCACAAGACCAACAGAGCGCTGCGCCGACACAGGAAAGTGGTCGCAAGCCGCAAGCCCTGTGCCGACACAGAGAACACCGCTGCAACGCCTTGTTTGTGGCGGTGGGCTACGATGCTTGCTGGCGGCTCAGAAAGTCGATGATGCGGCGATTGACCTCGGCCGCCGCCTCCACTTGGACCATGTGGCCCATGCCCTCAAGAAGGTGAAACTCCACATCGGTTTGCGCCCACTGCGCCGGGTTGGGCGGCGGGATCACCTGGTCGGCCGCCCCCCAGATCATGATCAACGGTACCTGGGTGGCCAATTCAGGCAATGCCGCACCTGCATGACCCAGGCTGCGCTCGGCGATGGCGCTGAGTGCGGCGGTCATGCCTTCCAGCCGCTTGTACTTCAGCGTATCGTCGACCAGTTGGCGTGAGACAAATCCTGGCTCGGCGAACAATTGCTCAAGTACAGGTTTGAGTTCACGCCTGGTTTGCGCATTGGTAAACCCTTGAATGTAGGCGTTGTTGACAGCCTGGCCCACGCCCGCTGGTGCAATCAGTGACAGCGACTTGACCCGGCTTGGGGCCTGACGCTGAACCATCAGGCAGACGGCTGACCCCATGGAGTGGCCCACCAGATGCGCTTCTTTGAAACCCATGAAATCCATGTAGGCCATCACCGACGAAGCCAGCTCGCCCAGCGAGCCATCATCCAGCGTTTTCAATGATTCGCCATGTCCTGGCAAGTCCAGCGCCGCCACCGGATGCCCGCCCGCGGCCAAGGCGGCCTGATTCAGGATCCAGTTCTCCAGATTGCCGCCAAATCCATGCACCAGGACGATGGGTGTGCCCTGCCCAGGCTGTGCCAGATGGCGCACCCGGCGTCCGGCCACCTCGATGTGTTCTGGTGCCGGTGGCGGGGTGCCGTCGTCGGCGTCGCTCTCGGCTGCGATGTCTGCCTTGAAATCGGCGATGAATGCGTCAATCTCTGCGTCGCTGACCGATTCATCGGCAATCACCCCCAGCAATGCACCAATGGGCAGCACATCACCTACGCTGGCGACTTGACGCCGCAAGATGCCCGAGACGGGCGACTCGATGCCGCCCATGATTTTTTCGGTTTCAAGGTCGCAGACTTCGTCGCCAGTTTCCACCCGGTCACCTGGTTGCCTGTTCCAGGCGGCCAGGGTTCCGCGCTCCATGGTCAGCCCCCATTTGGGCACCGTCAGTTTGTGGATTTCGCCGCTCATGCTTTTGAGCCTCCGTAGGCCATCGTTTCGGCCACGGCGGCACCAATGCGCTCCGGCGATGGGACGAAGGCATCTTCAAGCGCGGCCGCAAATGGCACGGGCGAATGTGGCGCCGTCACCTTTTTGATGGGTGCCTTGAGTGCGCCGAAAGCCTGTTCAGCCACCAGTGAAGAAATATCGGCAGCGACAGAGCAACGCGGATAGGCTTCATCAACCACCACCAGCCGTCCGGTTTTCTCGACCGACTCGATAATGGTGTCTTCATCCAGCGGTGACAGTGTGCGCAGGTCAATGACCTCGCATTGAATGCCCTGTTTGGCCAGCTCGGTGGCCACGCCCATGGCCATCAACACCATCAGGCCGTAGGTGACGATGGTCACGTCGCTGCCTTCGCGCAAGACGTTGGCTTCGCCAAAGCCAATCGTGTAGCTTTCTTGCGGAACATCGCCCTTGGTGGCCAACAGCGCCTTGTGCTCCATGAAGATGACCGGATCGTTGTCCCGGATGGCTTGGATCAGCAGCCCCTTGGCGTCATACGGGCTGGAAGGAAAGACCACTTTCAAACCCGGTATGTGTGTGAATATTGGCGTCAACATCTGCGAATGCTGGGCCGCAGCGCGTGCCTTGCCGCCGCAGTTGGTGCGGATGACCAGCGGCGTTTGCGCCTTGCCGCCGAACATGTAGCGGAACTTGGCCGCCTGGTTGAAAATCTGGTCAAAACACACGCCCAGAAAATCCGCGAACATCAGTTCCACCACGGGGCGCATGCCCGCCACTGCGGCACCCACGCCTGCACCGACCAGGGCCGACTCCGAGATAGGGGTGTCCACCACCCGGGTGGGGTATTGCTCGTACAGTCCTTTGGTGATGCCCAAAATGCCGCCCCATGCGCCAGGGCCACCCTTGGTGCCGGTGCCGCCAGCGATGTCTTCACCTATCAGGAACACCGATTCGTCACGCGCCATTTCGGTCTTCAAGGCTTCGTTGATCGCGTCCATAAAAAGAATTTCTCTTGCCATTGCGCTTGCTCCAGTGCTGTTCAGGGGTGGGTCAGGGATAGGACACGTAAACATCGGCCAGTAAGTCTTTGGCCGGGTCAGGTGTCGGATCAAGGCGTGCTTGCTTGACGGCCGAGTCGATCAGCGCCACGACCGCCGCGTCGACGTCGTCCAGTTCTGCATCAGAAAGCGCGCCCGACGACGTGGCTTTGGCACGGAATATGTTCAGGCAATCGCTTTCGCTGCGCAGGCGTTCGACCTCGCCTTCTTCGCGATAGGTTTGCTGGTCGCCCTCGTAATGACCCATGAAGCGGCCCGTTTTGGTTTCCAGCAAGGTGGGGCCTTCGCCGTTGCGTGCTCGTTCAATGGCGTGTGCGGCGGCTTCATGAACAGCAAAAAAATCGAAGCCGTCGACGATGACGCCCGGCATGTTGAAGCCAGCAGCGCGGTCAGCGACGTCTTCGGTGGCTACGGCAAAAGAGGCCGCGCAGGCTTCGCCGTACCCGTTGTTTTCGGCCACGAATATGACCGGCAGCTTCAGCACCGAAGCCAGGTTCATCGACTCCAAGATGGTGCCTTGATTGGATGCGCCGTCGCCGAAGAAGCAAGCGGTTACGCTGCGATTGCCGCGAATCTTGCTGGCCAGCGCCGCGCCGCACGACAGTGGGCCACCCGCGCCCACGATGCCATTGGCACCCAGCATGCCTTTGGAGATGTCGGCAATGTGCATCGACCCGCCCTTGCCCCGGCACAGCCCCGTGGATTTGCCAAAGATTTCCGCCATCATGCCGACCGGATCGACGCCCTTGGCGATGCAGTGGCCGTGCCCCCGGTGGGTGGAGGAGATGAAGTCGGCGTCACCCAGGTTCATGCAAACTCCGGTGGCCGATGCTTCTTGGCCCGCGTAAAGATGCACGAAACCCGGGATGTCGCCGGTGGCAAACTCGCGGTGAAGCCTTTCTTCAAACTCACGGATGGTGCGCATGCGGCGGTAGGCGTCCAGCAGTGCGGATTTGGGCAGTGTCGTCATGGTTGTCTCCTTTGACAAAGGGGTGCAGGAATTTCGGGGGTGTCAATGAAATGGCGGCTTGCAAGGCCGCTGTTCAGGGTATTTGCGATGCTTGCCGGCGCAGCAAAGCTGATAAAAGCGACTCGCGTGGGCGCGCATTGGTGCAGATGCAGAAGCTATGAAAGCCACGGAAGCCACAAAAACCGCAGGCCGTTTGGCGACTGACATCAGCGGCCAGGCTGTCAGTGCGGGTGGCGCGATGCTGGATCGCACAGCGCCTGGGTGTGCAGGTTTGGCGCAGTCCGTGTGATCGCCAAGCAGGCCATCTTTTACACAGACGATGGGTGGTAACGCTGGGGTTAACGTCACGACTGTCTCCAAGTATTTTTTATGATGTCAAGGAGAGAGTACGTCGGCTGCGCCATCAGTTATTGACATTACGCGACAAATTTTGGGCATCGTGCGTCAAGGAGACGGAAGGTGAAAGATCTGTGCAGGGCCGGTGGGATGTCCAACTTCGAGCCTTTGGTCAAGTCGCTCGGCGGCGACGCGCGCGAGGTGCTGGCGCTGGTCGGGTTAAAGCCGTCAGAGCTTGCTGATCCAGACCGCTACTTGTCGTACCGGAAAATCATGACGGCCTTCGAGATGGCCGCTTGCAGGCTCAATCGGCCTGATTTTGGGTTTTGCCTGGCCGACCGTCAGGAGCTTTCTTTTCTGGGCGTTTTGGCGATCGCCGTTCAGGCCGCCGACAGTCCGCTGATGGCCGTGCGCACCATCAGCCGGTTTCTTCGCTTTCACACGCCGGGCGCAGAGCTGGCGGTTGAAGAGGACGGCGCGGATCTGTACAGGGTCAGCTTTTGCCTGCTGGTGGCCGATGAGGCCGATTACCCGCAGGTGGTCGAACATGCCGTGCTGCATGTGTTGCGTCTGCTGACGCTGGTGTCGCAAGGCAAGCTGGTTCCAAAGATGGTGTGCCTGAGCCACCGCATGCAGTCGGATCCGGCCACCTACCTGCGATATATGGGGCAGCAGCCCCAATTCAGTGCGCCGTTCAATGGGGTGGTGCTCGATGCCTGGGCCATGCGCCAGCGCTGTCCGGATGCCAATCCCTTGCTCAAGCAGTTCGCAGAAAAATACCTGATGGGCACGGTCGCTGTGGCGGAAGATCCGTTTGACCAGGTGGTTGAGCGCCTGGTCAATCGCCTGCTCAGAATCAGGCAGGTGGATTTGAAGCTGGTGGCCACCACGCTGAACATCGAGCCTAGAACCTTGCAGCGGCGGTTGCGCGAGCGCGGCACCTCGTTGCAGCAGATTACAGACCGCGTGAGAAGTCGTCTGGCCATGAAATACCTCAAACAACAAGCGCTGCCGCTGGCCCAGGTGAGCGACATGCTCGGGTTTGCCGATCAATCGTCTTTTACGCGCTCGTGCAAGCGCTGGTTTGGCAGAACGCCCAAAGAGCAGCGCATCTTTTCAAACCTGCCCTCCAGTTGAAAAGCAGTCGATGTTGCGGCGCAGGGCGTGGCTAACGTTCGATCGTTCAACGCCCGGCCAGCAGGCCCGAGATTTCCTGCGCCGCGCGCCGCAGCGCGGGCAGGATGCGCGCGCGCATGGTGTCGGCATCGGTGCGATTGGCCTGGCCGGAGACGTTGATGGCGGCCAGCGTCTGGCCCTGACGACCGATGATGGGGGCGGCCATCGAGATCAGCCCTTCTTCCAGCTCTTGATCGACCAGCGCCCAGCCCTGGGTGCGCGCTTGCGCCACTTCGGCCATCAGGACGTCGATGTCGGTGATGGTGCGCGGGGTGTGCGCCACCAGGGGCGATGCGTGCAGGATGGTGCGCGCTTGCGGCTCGGGCTGGGCGGCCAATAACACGCGGCCCATCGAGGTGCAGTACGCGGGCAGGCGTGAACCCGCGCCCAGGCCGATGCGCATGATCTTGCGGGTGGACACGCGCAGCACGTACACCACGTCGGTGCCGTCCAGCACGGCCGATGAGGTGGATTCGCTCACCTCGGCGGCCAGCGCTTCCATCACCGGCTCGGCCAGGTTCCAGGTGGGCATGGCCGACAGGTAGGCAAAACCCAAATCGAGGATGCGCGGCGCCAGCCGGAACAGCTTGCCGTCGCTGTGCACGTAGCCCAGGGTGTGCAGCGTCAGCAGAATGCGCCGCGCCCCGGCACGGGTCAGGCCGGTGCGGGCGGCCACTTCAGACAGGGTTTGCTGCGGCGCGTCGGCGCTGAAGCTGCGGATCACTGCCAGCCCCCGCGCGAACGATTGCACGTAACTGTCGCTGGGGCGTGGAGGCTGGCGGGCCGCGCTGGTTTCAGCGGGCGGCATTTCGTCAGAAGGAGCGGGTAAGGCGCGATGGATGGGCGATGTCTTCATGGGGACAGTGGGGACGTGGGTAAGCCGATATATTCGTTATTAGAACATTTGTTCGATATAAGAACAAATAGAAATAACATCTCTGCCATGTCCCAAGGGGATGTGGCCTGATGAGGAGACTTGAGATGATTGACAAAATTGCCTCTTCAGTGGCCCAGGCGCTGGCGGGTGTGCAAGACGGTGCCACGGTGCTGATTGGCGGCTTTGGCACGGCGGGCGTTCCGGGCGAGTTGATCGACGGGCTGATCGCGCAGGGCGCGAAAGACCTGACGCTGGTCAACAACAACGCGGGCAATGGCGACACTGGCGTGGCCGCGCTGCTGAAAACCGGGCGCGTGCGCAAGATGATTTGCAGCTTTCCGCGCCAGGTCGACAGCCATGTGTTCGACGCGCTGTATCGGGCGGGCCAGATCGAGCTGGAGCTGGTGCCTCAGGGCAATCTGGCCGAGCGCTTGCGCGCTGCCGGGGCGGGCGTGGGGGCGTTTTTCACGCCCACCGGCTTTGGCACCGATCTGGCCAAAAACGCTGACGGCAGCGCCAAGGAAACGCGCGAAATCAATGGTCGTCAATACGTGCTGGAATACCCGATTCACGGTGACGTGGCCCTCATCAAGGCCGAGCGTGGCGACCGCTGGGGCAATCTGACCTACCGCAAGGCGGCGCGCAATTTCGGCCCGGTGATGGCCATGGCCGCGCGTCACACGGTGGCCACGGTGCACGAGGTGGTGCCGCTGGGCGCGCTGGATGCCGAGGCGGTGGTTACCCCCGGCATCTTCGTCAGCCAGGTGGTGCAGGTGCCGCGCACCGCGACCCAGGCGGGCGGCTTCAAGGCGGCGGCATGAAGATTCATGCATCAAATCGACGTTTAACGCAGGAAATAAAAGCGTGAACAGCTACCAAAAAAGAAGCAAATCAGAGCTGGCCCAGCGCATCGCGGCGGATATTCCCAACGGCGCTTACGTCAACTTGGGCATTGGCCAGCCCACGCTGGTGGCCAACCACATTCCGGCTGAGCGCGAAGTGGTGCTGCACTCTGAAAACGGCATTCTTGGCATGGGCGCGGCCCCGGCGGTGGGGCAAGAGGATTACGACCTCATCAACGCGGGCAAAGCCCCCGTCACCTTGCTGGCGGGCGGCAGTTACTTTCACCATGCCGACAGCTTTGCCATGATGCGCGGTGGCCATCTGGACGTGTGCGTGCTGGGGGCGTTTCAGGTTTCGGTGCGGGGCGATCTGGCCAACTGGAGCACCGGCGAGCCGGGGGCCATTCCCGCCGTCGGCGGTGCGATGGACTTGGCCGTGGGCGCGCGCCAGACCTGGGTGATGATGGATTTGCTGACCAAGCAAGGTGCCAGCAAGATCGTTGCCGAATGCACTTACCCGCTGACGGCGGTGGGCTGCGTCAAACGCATTTACACCGATCTGGCCACTTTGCGCTGCTCTGCCGACGGCCTGGGGCTGATCGATCTGGTCGATGGCTTGAGTCACGCTGAGCTGGAACGCCTGATCGGCCAGCCTATTGCCGCTTGAATTGCATTCAAATTTCAGGAGACTCTTTTATGAAACAAGCTTTCATCGTCGACGCCATTCGCACGCCTTTTGGCCGCTACGGCGGTGCGCTGGCCAGTGTGCGCACCGACGATCTGGGCGCGGTGCCCATTCGGGCGTTGATGGCGCGCAACCCCCAAGTGGATTGGGCCGCCGTTACCGACGTGCTGTACGGCTGCGCCAACCAGGCGGGTGAAGACAACCGTAACGTGGCGCGCATGTCGGCGCTGCTGGCGGGGCTGCCCGTCGACGTGCCGGGGGCTACCCTCAACCGCCTGTGCGGCTCGGGCCTGGACGCGGTGGGCACGGCAGCGCGCGCCATCAAGGCCGAAGAAGCCACGCTGATGATTGCTGGCGGCGTAGAAAGCATGAGCCGCGCACCCTTTGTCATGCCCAAAGCCGAAAGCGCCTTCAGCCGCGCCAATGCCGTGTACGACACCACCATCGGCTGGCGCTTCGTCAACCGGCTGATGAAGGCGCAGTACGGCATCGACTCCATGCCCGAGACGGCTGAGAACGTCGCCACCGACTATCGTGTAGAGCGCGCCGCGCAGGACCAGATGGCCCTGGCCAGCCAGCGCAAAGCCGTGGCGGCGCAACAGGCGGGCCACTTGGCGCGCGAGATCACCCCGGTGCACGTGGCGCAGAAAAAAGGCGATCCGGTGGTGGTAGATACCGACGAACACCCGCGCGAGACCAGCCTGGACAAGCTGTCCAAACTCAAAGGCGTGGTCAAGCCCGACGGCACGGTGACGGCGGGCAACGCCAGCGGTGTCAACGATGGCGCTTGCGCGTTACTGCTGGCGGGTGAGGCCACGGCGGCCCAATACGGCCTGACCCCCAGGGCGCGCGTGGTTGGCATGGCCACGGCGGGCGTGGCCCCGCGCGTGATGGGCATCGGCCCGGCCCCGGCCACGCAAAAAGTGCTGGCGCTGACGGGCCTGAAGCTCGATCAGATCGACGTGATCGAGCTGAACGAAGCCTTTGCCGCCCAAGGCCTGGCCGTGCTGCGGCTGTTGGAGCTGCAAGACGATGACGAGCGCGTCAATGCCTGGGGCGGCGCCATCGCGCTGGGCCATCCGCTGGGTGCCAGCGGCGCGCGGCTGGCCACCACCGCCGTCAACCGCCTGCACGCCACCGGCGGCAGGTACGCCCTGTGCACCATGTGCATTGGTGTGGGGCAGGGCATTGCGCTGGTGCTGGAGCGCGTGTGATGGCGGCGGCTGCCGAACGGGTGCTGATTACAGGCGGTGCAGCGGGTATCGGCGCGGCGGTGGCCGAGCATTGCCACCAGCGCGGCTGGGAGCCGGTGGTGATCGACCGCGAGGTGGTGTCAGGCGGTATTCAGGCCGACTTGTCCAGCCCCGACGCCACGGCGCGCGCGCTGGACGAAGCGCTGGCCGGCGGCCCCATCACGCGGCTGGTCAACAACGTTGGCGTGGTGGTACCCGCCGATGCCGAACGTCAGACGCTGGCTGAGTTGGACTTGGCGCTGTCGCTCAATCTGCGCTGCGCCTTTCAGTGCATGCAGGCGCTGCTGCCGGGTATGAAGGCAGCGGGCTTTGGGCGCATCGTCAACATGGCCTCGCGCGCCGCGCTGGGCAAAGAGCTGCGCACCGCCTACAGCGCCACCAAGGCCGGGCTGATCGGTATGGCGCGCGTGTGGGCGCTGGAGTTGGGCGCGCACGGCATCACCGCCAACGCCATCGGCCCCGGCCCCATCCGCACCGAATTATTTGACCGCGCCAACCCGCCGGGTGCAGCGCGCACGCAGGCCATCATCGACGCGGTGCCCGTCAAGCGCGTGGGCACGCCCGATGACGTGGCCCACGCCACCACCTTTTTGCTGGATGCGCACAGCGGCTTCATCACCGGCCAGGTGCTGTACGTGTGCGGCGGCATGACCGTGGGTGTGGTGGGGGTGTGATTTCGGCTGCTTTTTGCCGCTGGGCCGCCCCAAGGCAAAAGAGGCCCCCTTTGGGGGCAGCGCACCTCGCGCAGCGGGTAAGCGTGGGGGCATTTTTTGTGGCTGCCCTGGGTGGCCGTGTTTTGCAGTGAAAGGAGACTTTTTATGAACGTGATGAACCAAATTCTGCCACGCCGTCGTGCGCTGCTGGCGACCGCTGCGGTGGCGCTGGTGGGAATGAATTCGGGCGCGGCCTGGGCGCAAGGCTATCCAGACCGACCGCTCACGCTGGTGGTGCCGTTTTCAGCCGGGGGCACCACCGACATTCTGGCGCGCATTCTGGGCAAGGCGCTGGAGGCTGAACTGGGCCAGCCGGTGGTGATCGACAACAAGGCAGGCGCGGGCGGCAATATTGGCGCACAGGCGGCGGCGCGCGCCAAGGCCGATGGCTACACGCTGTTCATGGGCACAGTGGGCACGCACGCCATCAATGAGTCGCTGTACAAAAACCTGCCCTATAAACCACTGGGTGACTTTCAACCCGTGTCGCTGGTGGCGATGGTGCCCAACTTGCTGGTGGCCCACCCGTCGCGCCCCTACAAAACAGTGAAAGAGTTGATTGATTACGCCAAGGCCAATCCGGGCAAAGTCACGTTTGGCTCGTCGGGCAATGGCTCGTCGATTCACCTGTCGGGAGAGCTGTTCAAGACCATGACCGGCGTGGACATGCTGCATATTCCCTATAAGGGCAGCGCGCCTGCCGTGGCCGATTTGCTGGCTGGGCAGATCGACATCATGTTCGACAACATGCCCTCGGCCATTCAGCACGTCAAGGCGGGCAAGCTGCGCCCCATCGCCGTCACGGCGGATAAACGCTATCCCGAGTTGCCCGATGTGCCCACCATTGCCGAAGCCGGTGTGCCGGGTTACAGCGCCATGTCCTGGTTTGGTTTGTTCACCAACCGGGGCTTGCCTGCCGATGTGCTGGCCAAACTGAATGCGGCCACGGTGAAAGTGCTGTCGCAGCCGGAGGTGGCCAAGCAAATGGCGGCCCAGGGCGCGATGGCCAGCCCAGACACGCCCGCAGAGTTTGAGGCTTTCATCAAAAAAGAGGCCGACAAGTGGCGTCAGGTGGTCAAGGCATCGGGTGCCAAGGTGGACTGATGGGCCGACGCCAGCGCGGCTGGTGCCGCTGGGATCACTGGTTCCAGGCCGGTAACTGCCAGCCGCGCCAGACGGCCACCAGCCGCAGCGCGGCGGTGAAGATCACCGTCAACACCAAGGCTATCCAGGGTGGCAGACCCATGCTGATGACCCCTACGTACAGCCAGCCGCCGATGAACGCACAGGCGGCGTAGGGGCTGCGGTCGCTCAGCGCGCGGGGCAGCTCGTTGCACAGCACGTCGCGCAACACGCCGCCCAAGCAACTGGTGGTGACGCCCATCATCACCGCCACCAGTGGCGGCAGGCCCTGCGCCAGTGCGGGGTTGACGCCCACGGCGGTGAACATCCCCAGGCCCATGGCATCGGGCCAGAGCAGGGCGCGCTCGGTAGGGTGCACATGCCGCTGGTGCATGAACAGCACAGCGACCAGGCACACGGCCATCAGCACCCAGACAAATTCAACATGCTGCACCCAGAAAAAGGGCCGTTGGTCGATCAGTATGTCGCGCAGCGTGCCGCCGCCAAAGGCGGTGACGAAAGCCACCACGCACACGCCCACCAAATCCAGGTTTTTGCGTGCCGCAGCCAACACGCCCGACAGCGCAAAGGCCAGCGTGGCGGTGGCTTCCAGCACCGTGTGCAGCCATTCGGCCCAGATGGGTGGCAAAGTCGGCAGAGTATTCATGGCGCGCATTGTGCATGGACTTGTCTTCAGAGCGTGTTCAAAGTCTCTGCGTGGGTGTGCGGGCGCGGTCTCGGGCAGTCTGCGCCTTGCAGCCTATCCCGATCCGCATCCCACACCCCTCACGCTGAGACGTTGAACACGCTCTCAGGCATGTGGATGGCGCACTGCGACCACAAGCGTCGGATGGCTTGACGCGAATCGCGGACAATGGCTGCATGAACTGGTTGGATCAAGTCAAATGGGATGCGCAAGGCTTGGTGCCGGTGATTGCGCAGGAGCGCGACACGGGCGACGTGCTGATGTTGGCCTGGATGAACCGCGAGGCGCTGGCCAAAACAGCCGAGCTGGGCCAGGCGGTGTATTTCAGCCGCTCGCGCGGCAAGCTGTGGTTCAAGGGCGAAGAATCAGGCCATGTGCAGACCGTGCATGACATCCGCATCGATTGCGATAACGATGTGGTGTTGCTGCAAGTCACGCAACTGGGGCATGAACCGGGCATTGCTTGCCACACCGGGCGGCACAGTTGTTTTTTCAGTGTGCTGAAAGGCGGCCAGTGGCAAGCCGACGCCCCAGTCTTGAAAGATCCGGCCACCATCTATAAATAACAAGCTGTATGACCCAATCTGCCGATACTGATACAGACACCCTGGCGCGGCTGACGGCCGTGATCGAAAGCCGCAAGCCCGCCGCAGGCGGCAACCCTGAGGCCAGCTACGTGGCGCGCCTGCTGCATAAGGGACCGGACGCCTTTTTAAAGAAAATTGGTGAGGAAGCCACCGAGGTGGTGATGGCCGCCAAGGATGCCGAGCACGGCGGTGCGCCCGAAAAAATGGTGGCTGAAATGGCCGATTTATGGTTCCACGGCATGGTGGCGCTGGCGCACTACGGCTTTTCAGCGGCCGACGTGGTGGCGGAACTGGCGCGCCGCGAAGGACTCTCAGGTATCGAAGAAAAAGCGTTGCGCAAGGTGCGCGAGCGCGAAGCGGCAGAACCTCTGACGAAAGGAACGGGCACATGAGCAGCAACCACGACATCATGGACGTCGAGCCGAATGTGCGGCCTGCCAGCGAGCGCGAGCTGAATCAGGACGCCAGCGATACGCTGAAAACCTGGGGCTGGGTCAGCTACATCCTGCACCTGATCGTTGCCGTGGCGGCGGTGGTGCCGGGCGCGCAGGTCAGCATTGCCCTGCTGATCATCGCGCTGGTGATGGACTTGGTGAAAAAAGACGATGCGCGCGGCAGCTGGCAAGAAAGCCACTTCAACTGGCGCATCAGCTCGGTGCTGTGGGCGGGCGTGTGCTATGTGTTGACTTCGCCGTTGTTTTTGCTGCTGTACCTGCCGGGGGCGATTGCCTGGGGGCTGATCTCGCTGTGGTTTCTCTACCGCATTGTCAAAGGCATGGTGCGCATGAACGCGGATCGCGCGATCGATGTCTGAGCGCGCATCGGCTGCGACCACAGCCGCCAAAAAAAGCACGGTCAAAAAAAGCACGACTAAATCCAGTCGCACTAAAGCCAACGGCCATGCCAGCAAACCCATCAACCTGGCGCTGCAAGGCGGCGGCTCGCACGGCGCGTTCACCTGGGGCGTGCTGGACGCGCTGCTGGAAGACGGGCGGCTGAAGTTTGAAGGGGCCAGCGGCACCAGCGCCGGGGCCATGAATGCAGTGGTGCTGGCGCACGGGCTGGCCCGCGCTGATGCCGACGGTCTGAAGGGTCAGGCGCGTTACGAGGCCGCGCGCGTGGCCCTGGCGCGGTTTTGGGACGGCGTGGGTCTGATGGGGGCGTTTCAAAGTGGCTTGCCGCTGGCGGCCACGCAGATGGTGGCCTCGTGGTGGACGCAATGGCTCAGCCCCACACAGGCCAATCCGCTGGGCCTGAACCCCTTGCGCCAGCTGCTGGAGCGCGAGGTGGACTTTGATTTGCTGCGGCAGTCGCCCGCGCTCAAGGCGTTTGTGGCCGCCACCAACGTGCGCACCGGGCGGGGCGAGATTTTCAACGACGACCGTCTGTCGGCCAGCGCCGTGATGGCCTCGGCCTGCCTGCCCACGCTGTTCAAGGCGGTGGAAATTGATGGTGAGCATTACTGGGATGGCGGCTATTCGGGCAACCCGGCGATTTATCCGCTGATCTACAACACCAAAACCAGCGACGTGCTGTTGGTGCAGATCAACCCCATCGAGGCTGATTTTTCGCCCAGCGCCAGCGCACAAGAGATTGCCGAGCGCATCAACGAGATCACCTTCAACGCCCCTTTGCTGGCCGAAGCGCGTGCCATCGAGTTCGTCAGTCGCCTGCTGCAAGAAGGCCGCCTGGATGCCAAAAAGTACAAGCGCATGCGTTTCCATCGTGTGGACGGTGGGGCGGCGCTGGCCGCGTTTGGTGCGGCCAGCAAGTCGCGCTCGGACACTGCTTTTTTGCACCAATTGTTCGATTTAGGTCGAGCGGCGGGCAAAGATTGGCTGACAAAGAACTTCCGTCACATTGGCGAAAAGACCACCGGCTCGGCCACGCATTTGCTGAGCACCCACCTGCCCACTGCGGCCCCTTAACCATGAGCATACTGGCATGAACACATCCGCTTCGCACGACCCCAACTGCATTTTCTGCAAGATCATTGCCGGGCAAATCCCGTCCAAAAAGGTGTGCGAAGACGAGCAGGTTTACGCCTTTCACGACATCAACCCGTGGGCACCGGTGCATTTCATGCTGGTGCCCAAGGCGCACATTTCGTCCATGGCGCAACTGGGCCAGGAACATGCGGCGCTGATGGGGCACATCATGACGCTGGCCCCCCGCCTGGCACTGGAGCAAGGTTGCAATCCGTACCCCGACGGCGGTTTTCGTGTGGTGGTCAACACCGGGGCAGAGGGCGGTCAGGAAGTGCAGCACCTGCACGTGCACGTGATGGGCGGCCCGCGCCCGTGGGCCAAGGGCTGAGAAGCCTGCCGCATCCAGCGCAACCGTTGTCAACCGCTGTCATGTTCCACCGTCTAAAATCAGGCACATGGCGCTCGCTTTATCGATTTGAGCGCGCAAGGAGAAAAGCACATGGGTTCGTTTTCTATCTGGCACTGGCTGATCGTTTTGCTGATCGTGGTCATGGTTTTTGGCACCAAGAAGCTCAGAAATATGGGTTCTGATCTGGGTGGGGCCGTCAAAGGTTTTAAAGACGGCATGCGCGATGGCGTGGCCGAAGGTGACCAGCCTGCTGCGGCCCCCACCGCACAGGTGACGAATAACGCCACAGCCAACCAAGACACCATCGACGTGCAGGCCAAGGAAAAAAGCTGACACAACGCGGTGCGCTCATCGCTGGCGGTTGACGTGCCAGCGATGCGCTTGCGGCTTGCATCGACATGCTTGACCTCGGTATTTCCAAAATGGCCTTGATTGGCGCGGTGGCGCTGATCGTCATTGGCCCTGAAAAATTGCCGCGCGTGGCGCGCACGGTAGGCACTTTGCTGGGTAAGGCGCAGCGCTATGTCTCGGACGTGAAGGCCGAGGTCAACCGCGCCATGGATCTGGATGAGCTGAAGAAAATGAAAGCCTCGGTCGAAGAAGCCGGGCGCGATGTTGAAAGCAGCCTGCGCAGTGTCAAGACCGACTTTGAAAAAGACTGGAACGCTGTCACTGCTGAAGTGCAAGACATGGGCGAGGCCACTGCCGACAGCCCTTCACCCGGTTGGACGCCACCGCCGCCCGAATACCGCAGGCCCGACAAGAACTGGCGTCTCAAGCGTGGCGCGGTGCCGCAGTGGTACAAGTCACGCCACGGCGTGCGCAGACAGGTGCAGTCGGGTGCCGCCCGGGTGGCACGGTTCAGGCCCAGGCGGCCGGGTGCCTGAGCGGAAAGCAGCCTGACGCCTTGAAAACCCTTGCAGTGCCCCATAACCCTGGTGTCCAGCCAGCGGTGGGCGACAATGCCCCGACATGAGTGATCCCAAGCAATCCCCTGAAGACGAACTGGCGGGTACTGAGCAGCCGTTTGTCACGCACCTGATGGAGCTGCGCGACCGGCTGATCAAGGCGCTGGTGGCCGTAGGCGTGGTGGCGGTTGCGCTGGGCTTCTTTCCCGGTGCGGGCCAGTTGTATGACCTGCTGGCCGCGCCGCTGGTGGCGCACCTGCCCAAAGGCGCGACCATGATCGCCACCTCGGTCATCTCACCGTTCATGGTGCCGCTGAAAATTTTGTTGATGGCCGCCTTTTTGATCGCGCTGCCCGTGGTGCTGCACCAAGTGTGGGCTTTCGTCGCGCCGGGGCTGTATTCGCACGAGAAAAAGTTGGTGCTGCCGCTGGTGGTATCGAGCACCTTACTGTTCTTCGCAGGCGTGGCGTTCTGTTATTTCTTCGTCTTCGGCAAGGTGTTTGCGTTTATTCAGCAGTTTGCGCCACAGTCGATCACGGCCGCGCCAGACATCGAGGCGTACCTGAGTTTCGTGCTCACCATGTTTTTGGCCTTTGGGTTGGCTTTTGAGGTGCCCGTGGCCGTGGTGGTGCTGGCCAAGGTAGGCGTGGTGAATGTGCAGCAGCTCAAGGACTTTCGCGGCTACTTCTGGGTGTCTGCGGCCATTGTTTGCGCCATCGTCACGCCGCCTGATGTGGTGTCGATGGCATCGTTGCTGATCCCGATGGGCTTGCTGTACGAGGTGGGGATTTGGGTGACCCAGCTGTTCATCCGCAACACGCAAGCGTCTGAAGACGAAGCCAAGACGGCAGAGACCTGAAGCACAGCGCAGGTTTGAGCCAAAGTTGGGTGGCTTTTGCCATGCCCAGCGCGGTTGCTGAGGTCTGTAAAGGCCGCTCTATTGAACAAGAGGCAGATTTGCTGGAAGCTATGTGTCGCATCCCGGACGATTGGATGACTTTGGTCGCCTGTGAAACAGGTGCGACTTTTCATCGTACCAATGCTTCATTGCTTCGATGGGCGTTTTGGACTTCAGGGCCGACTGCGGCAGTTGATGGTTGTACAG
>NZ_JBKEEE010000067.1:0-1832 GCF_047975795.1 Ottowia sp.
TGTCGATCCAACCACCAGCACCACCCACTTGGGCGCGGTGCGCAGCACGTCGGTGAGCTGGCAGCGGCCAGCCCTGCGCCAAACCCTGACGCTGGAGACGCACCCGTGAACCTGTTTAAACAATTCGAGAACCTGCTGCCCAAGCGGCCGCTGGAAATCGGCGTGATCACGGTAGTGGAGGGTGGCTCCGTATTGATCGAGCTGCCCAGCGGCCAAACCATGCGCGCGCGTGGCACAGGCACCTTGGGCGATGTGGTGTTTGTGCGAGATGGTGCGTTGGAGGGTGCCGCGCCGGATTTGCCTGAGGATACGGTCGATGTGTAGGTCTCTCCGATCACAGAGGGATTCGCGTAATGCGTGAGCCACGGGAAATGACGCCTGACGCCATCGCGGAGTACATGGACGCACGCGAAATGATGATGCGCGAATGGGTTCGCGGCGGGTTTGTGGATGGCAACCTGGAGACGCATCGCCTGGCCCACGAGGCCATGATTCTGGCCGCAAAAGAGCAGCGAGAGCTGTGGATGGACATTCGCAAGAAGCTGGCTACAGGCGGCGTGACAGCGCTGCTTGGTGGGCTGGCCACCGCCATCATCATCTCCGCCACCGTTTGGGTCAAAGGCCTGAAATGATTGATTTTGTCTCCACATCGCAGCTTGCTGCCCTGGAGGCAGAGCTCGATCGTCGGCGTGGACGGCAAAAATGGCACCGCCTGTGGTTGGCGTTGGCCTTCATGTGCGCGCCGCTCACGTTGGTCGCTGCCGTGCTGGTTTATTGGTGGTGGGACACCGGCTCGCCGCCCGTTCGAGACTTCCGTGTTTCGACGCAGATTCCAGTGTCCACAGGCGAAGAAAGCGCTTTCATCCTCGTGGGCACGCTGGACAAAATACGCGACTGCCAATTCCTCGGCCTAAGCGCTCTGCTCTCCGACGGGCGCGCCGTGCCGGTGTCGTTCAGTCAACCTGCCGACGCCTACACATTCATCCGCCCGCCCGGGCCGCAAAACTGGGGGCCGTGGCGCATCTGGGTAGACGATGGGCAGGGGATAGAGATGTATGCCCGGTTTACGTGCAACGGGGTGTGGTCATTCACGGTTCGGCTCGGCGGCTTTGTGGCCGGAGCTAGATAAGGCCGGGCCGCGAATCTTAATTAAGCGCGATTCATATGAAAGAAATCCTCAAAAGTTTTCAGCATTGGCTGGCCGAACAATGGGCCGCGCTTCAGAAGCTGGAGCTTGCTCCGGATTGGCTGAACATCCTCAAGCGCGCCTGGAGCGTGCGCCTCATGTCAGCAGCCTTCGTGCTGGAGGCGCTGGGCATGCTGCTGGAGACGGTGGGCGCGTTCACTGGCGACGTCGTGTCTCTCGCGCTGCGCTTCGTCGCGCTGTGCCTGGTGTTCGCCGCGTTCGCTGCCCGGTTCGCCTACCAGACCGGCGTGAGCAAGGAGGTGGGTGATTGATGGTCTGGACACCCAAGATCAAGCTGCCCAAAATCCCGCCATCGCTGGCGCGCAAGGGTGTGATCCCGGCGGCCTTCATCGCGGCGCTGAGCGGCCCGCTGGCCTACACCGAGCTGAGCCGCTGGGAGGGCAACATTCTGCGCGTGTACGCTGACAGGCTGGCGAACGGCATCCCCACTTACTGCGCAGGCCGCACGGACTGGAGCGCGCCCGTCGGCACCAGGTTGACCGACGATCAATGCCGAGAGGTCAACAAGGCCACGCTGCTTGAGTACGGCTACGCCGTGCTGGCCTGCACCAATTGGAAGTACCTGACGCCGAACCGCTTGATCTACCTGACGCTGTTCGCTGTGAACGTCGGCAAAGCGGGCGCG
>NZ_JBKEEE010000013.1:0-6392 GCF_047975795.1 Ottowia sp.
ATCAGGGTCAAGCGAACCAAAAACAGCGCAAAACGATGAGAAATTCAACGCTCGTTTCGCCATGTGAACATTCACGCGTCACCTCGCCCTGCAGCGGGGGTTGTGCAGACCTTCCCTAATAAATAGCGTTTTAAGTTTAACGAATAAGCGTTGGAGGCTTATTCTTTTTGTAAATCTGTAGGCGGTGAAACATGTTCCGAGGTTTGTTCGGCCAACTGCCGCAGCCACAGCGCGGCAGGCTCGACACCTTGACGTTTGAGGGCAGAGAACAACTGGACTTGACCGCCACCAGCATGCAGACGGGCGATGGACAGGGCCTTGGACTGCTCGGTGCGGTTGAGTTTGTCGGCCTTGGTCAGCAGCACCAGAAAACGCAGGCCGCCTTCCACGCGCGGGCGAATCACTTCCAGCAACACCTCGTCCAGCTCCTTCAGGCCGTGGCGCGCGTCGCACAGCATCACCACCGCTGAAAGGCTGGCGCGGCTGACCAGGTAGTTGGCCATCATGCGCTGCCAGCGCTGTTTGTCGGCCTGCGGCACGGCGGCGTAGCCATAGCCGGGCAAATCGGCCAGCACGGCGTCGGTGCTGCCCTGGCGGCCCAGTGCGAACAGGTTGATGTGCTGCGTGCGCCCTGGTTTTTTGGACGCGTAGGCCAGCTGCGTTTGCTGCGTGAGCGTGTTGATGGCGGTGGATTTGCCTGCGTTGGAGCGGCCCACGAAGGCGATTTCGGGCACGTTCAGCGCAGGCAACTGGTGCAACTGGGCGGCGGTGGTCAAAAAGCGCGCCGTGTGCAGCCAGGCCAGGGCGGCGCGGCTGGCGGCGTTGGCTTCAGGCACAGCGTGATAAGGGTGGGGTGTAGGCATGGATGCAATGAGATAGATCAAACGCGCCCGCACGAAAAGGCACTGGCGGGCATTGTAGAATCGGCTGGTTTAGCGCCCCACGCCTACTGTAAAGAAGACAGATATGTCCAAGAAGCCGTTTGCCGCCTTATTGACCACCTCGCTGCTGACTTTCAGCGCCTTTGCTGCGGACGCGCCCGCCGCCCCCAAGGCCGATCTGGCCAAAGGCAGCGCCAGCTACGCCACCGTGTGCGTGGCCTGCCACGCGGCTGATGGCAATTCCACTGTGCCGCTGCAACCCAGCTTGGCGCAGCAGCATCCTGAATACCTGATGAAGCAATTGCTGGAATTCAAAGACGGCAAGCGCAAAGACCCGATCATGGCCGGTTTTGCGGCGGGCTTGAGCGAAGACGACGCGCGCAATATCTCATGGTGGCTGGCCTCGCAAAAAGCCAAACCCGGCTTTGCCAAAGAGCCTGATCTGGCCTTGATGGGCGAGCGCATTTACCGTGGTGGCATTCCAGATCGTCAAATCCCGGCCTGCGCGGGTTGCCACAGCCCCAACGGTGCGGGCATTCCGTCGCAGTACCCGCGTCTGTCGGGCCAGCATGCGGAATACACCGTCAAGCAACTGGTGGACTTCCGTGACGGCAACCGTATCAATAACGAAACCATGACCGGCGTGGCGGCCAAGATGAACGACCGCGAAATCAAGGCCGTGTCGGATTACATCGCTGGCTTGCGCTGAAAGCGGCAAGCGCAGGCGCATCTGGCGCTTTGACTGCAACCAAAGACCGCGTCCGGTTGATCCGAGGCGCGGTCTTGCTGTTTGGGCTGTATGAAAGCGAAAGCAAACTTGAATCAATTTATCGCCTGCGGCACGGAAACCATCTGGCGTGTGCAGGCATCCAATCTTGATGCCTGGGGCTGCCTGGAGTCTGGGCTAATCTGACCCGCATGACCCACACCGCTACCGCCACCACTGACGACACCAGCCGCGCTGCGCCTGCACGGCGTCGTGGACGCACGGCCATCGAGTTGCTGTCGTCCATGCGCTTTGCCATTGCGCTGCTGACGGTGATTTGCATTGCGTCAGTGATTGGCACGGTGATCAAGCAGCACGAACCGGCCAGCAACTACGTCAACCAGTTCGGGCCGTTTTGGGCGGAGCTGTTTTTGGCGCTCAAGCTCAACGCGGTTTACAGCGCCTGGTGGTTTTTGCTGATTCTGGCGTTTTTGGTCATCAGCACTTCGCTGTGCGTGCTGCGCAATGCGCCCAAATTTTTGGCCGACGTGCGTAGCTATAAAGAAAACATTCGCGAAGGCAGCTTGAAGGCCTTTCACCACAAGGCCGAAGGTGATTTGGGCGGCACACCCGCCGCCGAGGCCGAGCGCATCGGCCGCACCCTGGCCGCCAGCGGCTGGAAAGTGCGCCTGCAAGAAAGGGACACGCCCAACGGTAAAGGCTGGATGGTGGCGGCCAAGGCCGGGGCGGCCAACAAAATCGGCTATATCGCCGCGCACAGCGCCATCGTGCTGATTTGTCTGGGCGGCTTGTTGGATGGCGATTTGTTCGTGCGCGCCATGACCTGGCTGGGCGGCAAGTCGGTGTATGCGGGCAGCGGTCTGGTGTCTGAAGTGACGGCAGAACACCGCCTGCCTGCGACCAATCCGGCGTTTCGCGGCAATCTGGTGGTGGGCGAAGGCACCTCGTCCAGCACGGCGATCTTGAGTCAGTCGGACGGTGTGTTGCTGCAAGAGCTGCCGTTTGCGGTGGAGCTGAAGAAATTCATCGTCGAGTACTACTCCACCGGCATGCCCAAGCTGTTTGCCAGCGAGATCGTGATCCACGACAAGACCACGGGCGAGACGCAAGAGGCGCGCGTGGAGGTCAACCACCCGGCCAGCTACAAAGGCGTGCAAATTTACCAGAGCAGCTTTGACGATGGTGGCTCCAGCGTCAAGCTGCTGGCCCTGCCCATGAACGGCACGGGCGACAGTTTTGAAGTGAATGGGCAAATTGGCGGATCAGCGCAGTTGACCGACGGCGACGAGAAAATGACGCTGGAGTTCACCGGGCTGCGCGTCATCAACGTCGAAAACATGACGGACGATAGCCAGGGCGTGGATGTCCGCAAGGTGGATTTGACCCAGGCGCTGAACGAACGCCTGGGCGCGGCCGACAAGACTACCCGGCAAGTCGATTTGCGCAACGTCGGCCCCAGCGTGACCTACAAACTGCGTGATCCGGCGGGCCAGGCGCGCGAATTCCACAACTACCAGTTGCCCATGGACGCGGGCGATGGTGCGCCGGTGTTCTTGCTGGGCGTGCGCAACTCGCCTGCCGAGGCGTTTCGCTACCTGCGTCTGCCTGCCGATGATGAGGGGTCGATCCAGGGCTTTATCCGGCTGCGCACGGCGCTGGCCGATCCGGTGCAGCGCAGCCGGGCGGTGCGGCGCTATGTGGCCAAGGCGGTCGATCCTGCGCGGCCTGAGATGGCTGAGCAACTCACCCAGTCCGCCGAGCGTGCGCTGGGCCTGTTTGCCGGGGCAGAAGAAATCAACGGTGCCAAGACGGGCGGCTTGCAGGCCGTGTCGGACTTCATGGAAACGGCGGTGCCCAAGGAAGAGCGCGAGCGCGCCGCCGATGTGCTGCTGCGCATTCTGAACGGCAGCCTGTACGAGCTGAATGCTTTGGTGCGGGAAGAAAACAGCCAAAAACCCTTGTCCACCGACGATGAATCCACACGCCGCTACATGACGCTGGCGGTGCTGGCGCTGTCGGATGTGGGGCTGTACCCGGCCCCGGTGGTGCTGCAACTGCAAGACTTCACGCAGGTGCAAGCCAGCGTGTTCCAGGTGGCACGCGCCCCCGGCAAGAACGTGGTTTATTTGGGTTGCCTGTTGCTGATTGTGGGCATTTTCGCCATGCTGTATATCCGTGAGCGGCGCTTTTGGGTGTGGCTGGCACCTGAGGAAACCGGCTCACACGCCACGATGGCCCTGTCGTCCAACCGCAAAACGCTGGATGCTGACCGGGAATTTGAACAATTGCAGCACAAGCTGCTTCAATCGCCTTAGCGCGAAAGAGGTGTTCCCAACCATGAACACGACCACCCTGGCACCCACTGGTGCGAACGCCACCGCCACTGTCACCTTGAACGAAGGTTTTATGGCCCGCCGCACCTGGGGCGACTGGCTGTTTGCGCTGCTGGTGGTGGCCGGTGCGCTGTTTGCGTTTCAGAAATACAGCGCGGCCATGGACGGTTATGAAAAGGCCATTCTGGCGTTCACGGTGCCGGTGGTGATCTGGCTGGGCTGGTTTTGGCGACCGCTGCGCCATTTAATGCTGGTGGTGGCGACGCTGTCGCTGCTGGCCATCGTGTCGTACGACGGCGATTTGCGGCGCGGTGATACGGCGTTTTGGCTCAAATACTTTTTGTCCAGCCAGTCGGCCATCCTGTGGATGAGCATGCTGTTTTTCATGAGCACGGTGTTTTACTGGATGGGCATGTTTGCCAAAGGCCAGGCGACCGCGTTCGAGGGCCTGGGCAGCCGTCTGGCCTGGGTGGCCGTGGCGCTGGCTCTGGTGGGCACCATGGTGCGCTGGTACGAAGGCCACCAGATGGGGCCGGACATTGGCCATATCCCGGTCAGCAACCTGTATGAAGTGTTCGTGCTGTTTTGCTGGCTGACGGCGCTGTTCTATCTGTACTACGAAGAGCGCTATCAAACGCGCGCGCTGGGCGCTTTTGTGATGCTGGTGGTGAGCGCTGCGGTGGGTTTTTTGCTGTGGTACACGCTGGTGCGCGAGGCGCATCAAATCCAGCCGCTGGTGCCGGCGCTGAAAAGCTGGTGGATGAAGTTGCACGTGCCGGCCAACTTCATCGGTTATGGCACGTTTGCGCTGGCAGCGATGGTGGCGTTTGCCTACCTCATCAAGCAGCAGGCGGATGAGGTTCGTTGGTACAAATTAACGCCTATCTGGCTGCTGGGCATTGCGCTGTGTTTTGTGCCGATTGCCTTTCGCCAGCGCGGCGTGGGCGAAGCGGGCGGCAGCTACTGGCTGGGCTACGCCATCATCGCCACGTTGATCGTGGGCGGTATTTTGCTGGGCCGCAAGCGCATTGCCGAGCGTTTGCCCAGCTTTGAAGTGTTGGACGACGTGATGTACAAGTCCATCGCGGTCGGTTTTGCCTTTTTCACCATTGCCACCGTGCTGGGTGCACTGTGGGCTGCCGACGCCTGGGGCGGCTACTGGAGTTGGGATCCCAAGGAAACCTGGGCGCTGATCGTCTGGCTGAACTACGCCGCCTGGCTGCATATGCGGCTGATGAAGGGCTTGCGCGGCACGGTGGCTTCGTGGTGGGCGCTGGCCGGGCTGGCGGTGACCACGTTTGCTTTTATCGGCGTGAACATGTTCTTGTCGGGCCTGCACAGTTACGGTGAGCTGTAAAGCATGGCAATGCTGCGCTTTGATTCACCTGCGGCCAGCGAGATCACGCACCCAGTGGTGTACGCCGCGCGGCGCCAGTGGCTCAAACAGGTGGCCGGTGGTGCGGCGGGCAGCGTGCTGGCCGCTTGGGCTGGGCGTGAGGCGCTGGCGACTGAAAAGCCGGGCAAACGCCCCGCGCTGGTGGGCACATCTTCAAGCGTGCCGGGGGCCATCACGATGGACAAAGCCACCCGTTATGAAGACGCTACCAGCTACAACAATTTCTACGAGTTCGGCACCCGCAAGTCCGATCCGGCCCGGTATGCCGACACCCTGGTCACCGATCCGTGGGCGATAGAGATCGAAGGCCTGGTCAAGCGCCCTTTCAAGCTGGGGTTGGATGATTTGCTGAAGTTGTCCCCGATGCAAGAGCGCATTTACCGCCTGCGCTGCGTCGAAGGCTGGTCGATGGTGATTCCGTGGGTGGGCTATTCACTGTCGGCATTGATTGGCCGGGCCGAGCCGCTGGGCAGCGCCAAATTTGTTGAGCTGGTGAGCCTGGCCGATGCCCAGCAGATGCCGGGCGTTCGTTCGTCCGTGCTGGATTGGCCGTACACCGAAGTGCTGCGGCTGGACGAAGCCATGCACCCGCTGGCTTTGCTGGCCTTTGGCATGTATGGGGAGGTGTTGCCCAAGCAAAATGGCGCGCCGGTGCGGTTGGTGGTGCCGTGGAAATATGGCTTTAAATCGGCCAAGTCGATCGTCAAACTGCGTTTTGTCGAGCCGCAGCCGCGAAGCACATGGGGCCGTGCGGCACCGACCGAATACGGGTTTTATGCCAACGTCAACCCGAACGTAGATCACCCGCGCTGGAGCCAGGCGACCGAGCGCCGTATTGGCGAAGATGGCCTGTTTACCCGGCGGCGCAAGACCTTGATGTTCAACGGCTACGAGCCGCAGGTGGGTCAGTTGTATGCGGGCATGGATTTGCAACGCCATTTTTGATGCGCTTGTTGATGCGTTTGTGCTGAAAGTTGGTGGACGAAATTCATGATGGCGCTGCGTCAAGCCTTGCTTCACCCAGTGGCCAAGCCGGTGCTACTGGTGTGGTGCCT
>NZ_JBKEEE010000029.1:0-13399 GCF_047975795.1 Ottowia sp.
CCTAGCAGCCAGCGGTTGAAAGTGTGGCGTTGGATGGGCATACGCGGGGGATCCTTATGGGGTTGACGAAATCGGCTTTAGTTTGGACTAAGAGCGTGTTCAAAGTCTCTGTGCGGGTGTATGGGCGCGGCCCCGGGCGGTCTGCTGCGTTGCAAATCCTCGCGATACCCCCGGTATCGCTGCGGTTTGCGCCTTGCAGCCCATCCCGATCCGCATCCGACACCCCTCACGCTGAGACTTTGAACACGCTCTTAGTTGGCCTCTTGGCCATCAAAAGGCTGCATGTCCTCAGCAACTTCAAATTGGACACCTTCAGGACACCCGTAGGCGGTGGCGCGGTACTGCAGTTCGGCTTCAAAATGAAAGTAAAAGTCCTCAACCACCATGCCATTGGAGTCTGAAAGCGCCTCGTTTTTGGCCTTTTTCAAAAGACAGGATGGTTTGACGCTGAACTCGAACGAGGGGATGTAATCGGCCAGAACCGGACCTTGCGAATAGTAGTGGGTCTTGTGGGCGGCGCAGCTTTGCAGCTTCTGGTCATTGGCTTCGCCCCACTTCTGAAAATAACCAGATGACCGAACAAGCACCGGAATTTTTTCAGCACCGGGCGCTTCGTTGATCAGACAGATGGACGAGCAGCCTGCCAGCATGTGAACACACAGTAACGTCAAAGAGAGCTTGAGGGCCATGTGGCGATTGTGAACGGTTTGGGCCGCTTGCTGCGCGCTGTTATTTTTGACTGCGCGCGGCGACCAGGGGCGAGGCGCTGGCAGGTGATGGGCCATCGGTGCGGGTCGCGCGCATGGCAGGTGCGGCCTGCACCACCAAACCGGGCACGGGGTGGGATTGCGCCAGCGCAGCGGCCAGCGCGCGGCGCTGGCGGGCGGGCACGCCGCGCACCTGATGGGCAATCCAGCGCACACGGTCAATGTCCACGTTGCCGTGGGCGGCCAGTTGCCGGGCTTCGCGCCCGGGGCTGTGCAGCATGGCGGCTAAGGTGACGGCCTGGTGCGGCGTCAGGCGTGCAGCGGGCACGCCAAAGTAATGCTGTGCGGCAGCCTGCGCGCCGCACACCAGTCGTCCTTGGGCGTCTTGCCCCCACGGGGCCATGCTCAGGTAAAGCTGCAAGATGCGCGGTTTGCCCAGGTTGCGTTCCATGTCCAGCGCGTACAGCAGCTCGCGCAGCTTGCGTTGCAAACTGCGTTCAGGGCCAGCCACCATCAGCTTGGCCAGTTGCTGCGTCAGCGTGCTGGCACCGCGCCGGATGGCCCCGGCCTGCTGGTTGCGCGACAGCGATGCCCGCAACTCTTCGAGGTCGTAGCCCGGGTGTTCGGCAAAACGCTGGTCTTCGGCGGCCAGCACGGCGCGCGTCAGCCAGTGCCGCGCAGGCAGCGGACGGTGCGGGCCGCATGAAGTGCGCGCGTGCGCCCAGCGCTCAGTGCCCAGCCCGGTCACGGTCAGGCCGTTGATTTGGGGCTGAATGTCGATGTCGCCTTCGGGCAATTGCACTTGCATCTGAGCTGCCACGCTGCCGCTGATATGGGCCGTGGCCAACTCGGGCATGTCTGGGGCCAGCAACGCCAGCCAGTGGCGGGCCGGTGCTTCGGGCCAGCGCAGTTGCACGTCCCAGCCTGCGCCCTGGCGACGGGCGTGCCAGAAGGCGTGGATCACCGCCCCCTCACCCTGCGGCACGGCTGCGCCCAGCAGCAAGGTGCCGCGCACATCGCGTGTTGGCTGCGCCGCATCGCGCGACAGCGCCACTTGCAGCGCGGGCACGGTCAACTGGCGCTGGCCCACGCCTGCGGGCAGCGGCAGGGTGCAGGGCTGGCAATGCAGGGTCAGCACCGGGGCCGGGCCTTCAGCGCCTGCGGGCACCCAGCCCAGTTCGATGGGGCCATAGCGCGTGGGCCAGCGCGTGCCTGCCAGCGCCTGGCCGATCGTCGGGTGGGTAGCCACCCACACCAGTTTGGGCACGCTGGCGTGCAGCTTGAAGGGGCCAGATCCCAGGCGGATGGCCCATTCATCGGCTTGCGGGGCCAGTGCGTGGCGGGCACTGAACCACAGCGAGCCCGCCAGCGTGGTCAGGCACAGCAGCCCAACGATCAACGCGATGGCCAGGCGGCGCAGCCATATAAAGCTGCGCTTTTGATAGCTGAAGTTGCTTGTTTGATAGGCGTTAAATGCGGTTTTCATGTGGAACCTCCCAGCCACGGACTGGTCACCGTGACGGCCCGCCACGGCCCGGTGGATTGGCCCATCACGGCGGCCCAGTACCACGCTGAAGTGTCGGCAAAGTGCTGGCCTTGCGCGTCCTCGATTTGCTCGCACACGCGCAGCGCCGTGTCGCCTTTGCGGGCGACAAAGCAGCGCTGGATGGCTGCCACCTCGACGCGAGCGGTGTTCAGCGCCGCGCCCGGTGCCGGGCCGACCCAAGACGGGCGAGCCTCCTCGGGGGGCAGCGCACCTCGCGCAGCGGGGGAGCGTGGGGGCGCCGTTTCCAGTTGTTCACTTTCGATGCGGTAGCCCAGCGCGCGGTAACAATCGGCCGCCGGGTGCAGCATGCGGGTGGGGCGGTGCACATCGCGCAGCACCACGATGCGGCGGCCATCGGTCAGGCGCGCCATGCGGCCCGGAAAGCGCTGGGCAAAGCGTTGCTCCACGGCGGACAAGGCCAGTGGCCGTACCGGTTGGCCTTGCCAGTGCTGGGGCCATTCCAGCGCAGCCTGCGTGGTGAGTGGGGCCGGGTAATCGCGCTTGGGGCCAGCCATTCCCGCCAGGCTCCACACGGCGCAAGCCAGCATGGCCGCGCCAAACAGGGTTTTACCCAGCACGCGGTGGGCGAAGGTGTTGAAGTGGTTCATGCGGGATGTCCTTTCTGTGCAAGCGGGCGTGATTCAGCCCGCGCCATGGCCCAGCCGATGGCGCTGACCACTGCGCCCAGCGCCACCAGCCCCACCGCCTGGTGCAGGGCGCTGCTGGCCTCGTCGCCACTGGCGGCCAACGCCACCAGCACGCTGTTGCGCAACACATTGCCCATCAGCACGGCGGCGCTGACCAGCGGCAGGCGCAGCGCAAAGGCGCGGCCACTGCGCCCGGCCCACAGCGCCACGGCGCAGGCGCTGAAGTAACCCGCCCAGGCCATTTGCACGCCTGAGCACGGCGCGTCGACCACGATCAGTTGCCCGTTCACCCACAGACTAGATCCCTCGCGCTGCACGGCAAACCAGGCCCCCAGCAGCCAACGGCTGGCCTCGGCGGTGAGCACGCGCAAGGGGTAACCGGCATAAAACTGCAAGGACGCAATCAGCGGCAGCGCCAGCAGCGCCAGCCCCAGCACCGGCAGCGCAGCGATGGTTCGGCGCGGGGCGGGCAGCAGCACGCCGTCCTGGGCGCGCATTGCACAGCGCTGCGCATCAGGCAAAAACGCCAGCAAACCGCAGGCCCATGCGCCCATTGCCAACAAGCTGGTCAGCAGCGGCGACCCGCTGCCGCGCCACGCCGTGGCCGCCAGCGTGCCCGCCAGTGCGGCGGCCAGCCACGGCCAGCGCGGCGCATAACGCCACTGGCCGCGCACCGACCACAGCAGCATGCCCAGTGCCGCCAGCGCCAGCAGACCCACCGGGTCGTCCGAGCCGTCTTGCCAGCGCCGCGCCATCCACCACCAGGTGGGCCACAGGGCCAGGGTTTGCAGGCCCAGCCACAGGTGGGCGGGTGCGCGGTCGATCCGCAGGGCGCTGGCGCGTGCGGTGGTGTGGTGCAGCAAAAGGGCAGAGCGCATGGTGTTTGCTCCTGAAAGTTGTGAGCGCTTTGGGCTGTTTGTGCAGATAAAGAAAGCGATACGCGCTATGAATTAAGTAGCATTCAGGCTGTAAAACCGCCCCGCGCCCTGCGCCGCGTGGCCTGCGCACCCAGCACGGCCAGCACCACCAGCATGGCGGCCCAGGTTTCAGGCTCGGGCGTGCTGCTGACCGTGGCACCCAACGCGCTGGGGGCGGCCACAGCCTGGTTGGACACGCCTTCAGGCAACGGGCTGGGCTGGTCAGCGGTGGCACCATCACCGCCCGGATTGCGCACCACCTTGTCCACGGCGATGAAGCTGGTGTATTGGGTGAGCAAGCTGTAGTCCAGCCCCAGCCGGGTGATGGCGGCCTTTTGTGCGTCACCACCCGTCAAGGCTTCCTGATCGCTCAAGGCGGCGATGCGGTGGCGCGCCCACAGGCTGCGCAGCGCGGCGTTGGTGCGCACGCCCTGGGCGGGCACGTCGATGGGCATGGCCTGCTGGTACTGGCCTTGCGCGGCGTGGCCTTCGACCAGCAGGCGTGGTGTGCTGCCTGCCGCAGGTTCGCGCCATTTGCCCAACACGATCACCGGGCGCTCGGCCAGCACGTCGGGCAATTGCTCGGGGGTCACGTCGTACACATCCAGCCCTTCAAAGCGGGCTTTCACGCTGGTCAGCACGGGCGACTCGATCAGGCGGCGAAAACGTGCGGCCTGTGCTTTGGCCTGTGTGGGCTGGGTGATGATGAACGGCTCGCCCATGCCTGCGCGCGCCAGCCCTTCCATCAGATGCCGGTTGACCGACGCGCCGATGCCAAATGCAAACACGTTGGCCTGATTCAAGTGCCGGCGCACCAGGGCAAAGGCTTCGCTTTCCACGGTGACGTAGCCGTCAGTGACCACCACCACGGTGCGTGCGACTTGCGGCGATTTCGGCTCGGCATACACCCGGGTCAAGGCGGTCAGCAGTTCGGTAGAGCCACGGCTGCTGGTTTGCTCGATGGTGTGGATGGCGGCGTTGATGTTGGCGGCCGTGGCGGGCACCGACTGCGGCGACAGCATGCGGTTGCTGCCCGCAAACAGCAACACGTTGAAAGTGTCGCTGGGGCGCAGATTGCCCAGCAGCTCGCGCATCAAGGTCTTGGCGGTGTCCAGCGGAAAGCCGTGCATGGAGCCAGAAATGTCCACCACGAACACGTATTCGCGCGGCGCGATGGCGGCGGCGGGCACGGCCTTGGGCGGCTGCACCATGGCGAGGAAATAGTTTTCCTTTTCGCCGCGGTGCAGCAGCACGCCCGACTGGATCTGGCTGCCCGCCAGTCGCCAGTCGAGGATGAAGTCGCGGTTGTTGCTTTGGCTTTGGCCGCGCGATGAGGCCGATGCCAGTTGCACGTGAGCGCGGCGGGCGGCAGCGTCGATGTCGATCTGGGTGTCCAGCGCATGGCTGGGTGAGCGCACTTCGTGAACACCCACCGGGCTGTCCAGATCGACCTTCAGGTTGAAGCGAGAAGGGCTGACTTGCCTTTCAGGCAGCACTGGCTGGGCTGGGAAAGCCTGGGCGTGCGCAACGGGCTGGCCGCTGGTGGTGGCGCTGGGCGTGGGTTGGGCCACTCCCGCGTACCGCGGTCCAACAACCGTGGGGAACACAAACTGGTAGCGCCCCTCAGTGGGCACCAGCAGCTCGTTGTAGCGCAGCTCGACCTGCACGTCGTCGCCGGGCAGGATGTTGGCCACATGCATCTGGAACACGTTGGGGCGGTGCTGCTCCAGCAAGGCGGCGGTTTTGCCTTCTTTCTTGGCGGCCTGGTATTCCACGCGGGCCTGCTGCTTTTCGCGGATTTCGGCCACCACCAGGCGCTGGCCCACGCGCACGTTCAGGCCGTTGACGGCGGCCTGGGTAGAGCCGGGGAAGATGTACTTGGCCTCGATGGGCACTGCGCCTTCGTTCTTGTAGCGCTGGGTGACCACCACGTCGGCGATCACGCCGCTGACGTTGACCTTGACGTCGGTGCTTTTCAGCGGCAGCGCATCCACGCCCGGCTGCGCACCCTGCACGAAGAAGTAAGGGCTTTCGGCTTGGGTGGTTTTGGGTGTTGGGGAGGGCGTTTGGGCGCGAGCCGCAGGGGCCAGCAGCACCAGCACGGCCAGCGCGCTCCACCAGGCCATGCGCTGGGCCACCAGGCCCGCGCGGTGCACGGGTGGCAAGACGCGGCGCGGGCTGGGCTGGAGCGGGTGGGATGGGGTGCTGCGCCACAGCGCTTCGGGCAAGGCGCGGGCGGCGGTGGCGCTGGCCATGAAGGCGTTCAGCATGGGACGGTGGGTGGCGCTGGGGGACATCGAAGCGTGCATGAGGGGTCTCTCCTTTTCATCCGCCGGGGGTGGCGACGACAAGGTGAACTTTGGCGGCCGTACCCGAAAACGCCATGAAGGGTTTGCGAAGTGCAGCCGAACGCCGCACAGCCGTGGTCGCCCTCACCGCCTTTATGTGAAGCCTGCGTGAAGTTCGTGCGAAGTGGTGCGCCCACCAGCCGTGTGCAGCCTGTTCGCGCTTCACGCACGCTTCATCAGGCGCGCACCGTGGGCAGTGACTATCGCGGCCACAGGTAGCGGCGCAAGTGGTGCCCGCCACTTGCCCAATTCGCACAACAACCTGCACAAGAAAAGAGGAAGTTCATGAGCCGATTCGCCGCCTTCACCCAATCCATGCTGGCCAAGGGGCTGCTGCTGTTGTTATTGCTGTTGCTGCTGTGTGTTCCGCTGGACATGGTGGAATCGCTAATCCGCGATCGTGGCCGCAGCGCCACGCAGGCCACGGCGGAGCTGGCGCAAACCCACGTCGGCCCACAGGTGGTGATGGGGCCGGTGCTGCAAATTCCTTATGTCGAGCGTTGGCAAACGCGCGAATCCAGCGGCGTAAAAGGCCAACCCGATAAACTGGTCGAGCACAGCGTGGCGCGCGTGGCGCTGCGCTTTCCCGACCAATGGACCCTGACCGGCGAGATGACGCCTGAAGAGCGTTACCGCGGCCTGTTCACCGTGCTGTTTTACCGCCTGACCGGTCAGGCCCAGGGGCATTTTGCGGCGTTTGATGGCAGCGCGCTGGAGCGTCAGGTGAAAGACTCGCGCATCGAAATCGGCACCCCGGTGCTGACGCTGAACGTCAGCGATTTGCGGGGCCTGCAAGGCGTGCCCAAACTGACGGTCGAAGATCAGCACCTGGACTTTGACCGCCAGGCCCATTTGCCCGACAGCGGCAGTTTGACGGCAGGCGTGCACGCGCCGCTGACGGGCGCGGCGCTACAGGCGTTCAAGACCGGCCAGGCGCTGCCGTTCACACTGGAGCTGGCTTTGCTGGGTCAGCAATCGCTGGGCGTGGTGCCGCTGGGTGGTGACAACGACGTGCAGTTGCGTTCAAGCTGGGCGCACCCCAGTTTTGGTGGCCAGTTTCTGGCCACCAAGCGGACTGTCAGCGACACCGGTTTTCAAGCGCGCTGGCGTGTGGCGGCGCTGACCAGTCAGGCGCGCGAGCAGTTGCGTGCGATCGTTGCCGATCCTGAGCAGCGGCGCAACCCGGCGCACCAGTTTGAGCAGATCGAGCACTTCAACGTCAGCTTTGTGCAGCCTGTCAACGTCTATTCGATGGCTGACCGCGCGGTGCGCTATGGTTTTTTGTTCGTGGCGCTGACGCTGCTGGCGGTGTTCATGGTCGAGCTGTTTGCGCGTCTGCGCCTGCACCCGGTGCAGTACACGCTGGTCGGCTTGTCGATCGCGGTGTTTTTTTTGCTGTTGATCGCGCTGTCAGAAAAGCTGGGTTTTGCCGTGGCCTATGCCGGGGCGGCGGGTGCGTCGGTGGCGTTGCTGCTGATGTACTTCAGCGCCGTGCTGCGCAGTGCCAAACGGGGGGCTTTGCTGGGCGGCTTTGTCGCGGTGCTGTACGGCGCGTTGTACGGCCTGCTGGCCTCGGAAAGCCATGCGCTGATGCTCGGTTCGCTGCTGGTGTTCGGTATGCTGGCCACGCTGATGCTGGCCACCCGCCATGTGAACTGGTGGGCGCTGGGGCGCAGCGAAAGCGCACAGGCATAAGGGCCACAAGCCCAGTCACGGTCAACGGCGCAAGGTACAGACTTTCGATACCACCAGAGGAAAAACAAGGCACTTCAGTCATCAGCCTGAAGTTGCCAGCGCCTGGTGGCACACGATGCGGGCACAGGCATGTGCCTGGGTTTGCAGGAGAAGTCTGTTGATGAAAACGACGATAGCCAAGTGTGCTTCGATACGTGTGCGTGCAGCGTTGGGTCTGGGTTTGGCGACTGCTGCACTGACCGGCTGTTATGTGGTGCCGATGGACGCCCGCACCGGCCAGCCGATGACCACAGCCACCATGCCTGCGGCTGGCGTGGCGGCCCCCGTGGCCTTTACGGCGCGCCTGTACCCGGCCAACGAACAGGCGTCTGCCTACGGCATGGTGCTGGCCAGCGTGACCAGCGATCTGCAGGGCCGGGGCAACTTCAGCGCGGTGATTGCCGGGGAGTCGTTCAGTGGCGAGGCCACGCGCAAGACGGGGTCAGGCCGCTGTTCGGGCATGGCCAACGGGACGGGCAGTCGTGGTGGTTACATCAGTTGCACTTACACCATGAACTCGACCACGCTCGGCTCGGGCACTTGCCGCCTGAACAATGGGGCGCAGTTCAATATGCATGTGGGCGGATGATGGCCACCCGCGCCTGCCGCGTGTTCAGCCTGTATTTTGGGGTGCGGCTATCTCGGGCGCTGGGGCCAGGTCCAGTTTCAGGTGGCCCACGTAGTGCAAGGACTGCTCGATGCGCACCGAGGGCACGTCGCCCTCGCGCATGTGCAGCAAGTCGGCCGGGGTAACCAGACGCGGGTCGGCGCTGGTCAGCGGCAGCCCGGCATGCTGGTAAGCGCCCAGCACGAGTTGCGAGCAAAAGAAGCGGTCGTTGTCGATGGCCCCCAGTTGGATGGCAGCCAGGCCGCGGATGCAGGCGTCGCGCACAGTGCCTGGAATGAAAGGCAGCTCGCACGACTGGCGGCTGATGCTGAACGGCACCTGCATCACGATGCCTGTGGTGTTGTACTTTTTGCCCGCATGCTGGTGTGCAAATGCCTGAATGGCCGCCGCTTGTGTGGTGCTGATACCGGGATGGCGGAAGGCGGCGATGGCCGATTCGCCGTCGATGAACGCCTGCACGGGACGGATGCGCACGCCCTCGCCCACCGCTTCGGCGATGCTGCCCTCACCCAGGTACAGGCTGGCATGGCTGACCGGGGCCAGCGTCAGCAGCCGGATGCCCAGCGAAGGCAGCGCTTGCGTGGAGCTGAGCAGGATGTCGCCGGGGCGCAGGTCTGCCGGTGCGATGGCGGTGCCGCCGTTGCTGGGCGTGAGCAGCAGGCGGTTTTGGGCGCGCACCGGGGCTTGCCCGTTTGGCGCTGTCAAATCCACGTCGGTGGCGCAAGCGCCCAATAGACCGGTCAGACCCGCCAGGCCCAGCAGGCCGATCAGTCGTGTGCGGTGCCAACGCATGTCACACGCCGCGTGCGCGGTCGGCGGCAAAGCGGGCACGAAACGCACCAAAGTTGCCTTCGTCCAGCGCGTTGCGCACCTCTTGCATCAGTTGCAGGTAGTAATGCAGGTTGTGCACCGTGGCGAGCATGGGGGCCAGCATTTCGCCGCAGCGCTCCAGATGGTGCAGGTAGGCACGGGAAAAGCCCTGCCAGCCGTGGTTTGGCGCGCCATCGGCCCAGGACACGCCCGCGCTGCCCGCGCAGGCGTAGCAGGTGCAGGTTTCGTCGATGGGGCGCGCATCGTGCTTGTGGCGGGCGTTGCGGATCTTTAAATCACCAAAGCGGGTGAACAGGTGGCCGTTGCGGGCGTTGCGCGTGGGCATCACGCAATCGAACATGTCCACGCCCTGCTGCACGCCGTACACCAGATCTTCCGGTGTGCCCACACCCATCAGGTAGCGCGGCTTGTTCGCGGGCAGGCGGTGCGGCGTGTGGGCGGTGATGCGCAGCATGTCTTCTTTCGGCTCACCCACGCTGACGCCGCCAATGGCGTAGCCGGGAAAGTCCATTGCCACCAGCTGCTCCAGCGACTCTTGCCGCAGCGTCTCGAACATGCCGCCTTGCACGATACCGAACAGCGCGTTGGGATTGCCAAGGCGTGCAAACTCGGTCTGGCAACGTGCGGCCCAGCGCAGGCTCAGCGCCATGCTGGCGCGTGCTTCGCGCTCGGTGGTGATGTGGCCTTTGGTTTCGTAAGGCGTGCATTCGTCGAACTGCATGGCGATGTCGCTGTTCAGCACGGTCTGGATTTGCATGCTGATCTCGGGCGTCAAAAACAGCTTGTCGCCATTGACCGGGCTGGCGAACCTGACGCCTTCTTCGTTGATTTTGCGCATCTCGCCCAGCGACCAGACCTGAAAACCGCCAGAGTCGGTCAGGATCGGCTTGTGCCAGTTTTCAAAACCGTGCAGGCCGCCAAAATCGCGCAGCACGTCCAGCCCTGGGCGCATCCACAGGTGGAAGGTGTTGCCCAGAATGATTGGCGCGCCCATCTCGTGCAGGCTGCGCGGCATTACGCCTTTGACGGTGCCGTAAGTGCCCACGGGCATGAAGATGGGCGTGTCGACCACGCCGTGGTTCAGCGTCAGTCGTCCACGGCGGGCGTGGCTGGTGGGGTCGGTGCCCAGCAGATCGAAACGCAGCATCGGGGTGCGGGTGTTCAGGCGCTCAGACGGTCAGCGGTTTGTGGGCTGTAACTAAAAAACCCGCCACCGGCGCGCCGCCTTCCATGCGCAGGGCGGGCAGGTCTTCAACCACCACCTCATCAAACCCGGCTTCGCGGCACAGGCGTTGGGCGGCCGAGGCTTTGTGCGCATAACGGTTGCTGGGGCTGCGCAGCACCAGGTCGGCTTCGTTTTCGGCGGCAGCTTCGCACGAGAAAATGAAGTGCCCGCCGGGCTTGAGGATGCGCAGCGCGTTGGGAATTACCGGTGTCAGATCGCCCACGTAAATCAATACGTCGGTGCAGGTGATGGCTTCGTAATGCGCATCGGGTGTCTCGCGCAGCGCGTCCAGCACGTTGGTGCGGTAGAACTTGGCGTAGATGCCGTGTTTGGCGGCTTCGTCGATCATCGGCTGCGACAGATCGACCCCGATGATGGCCCCTTTGATTGACCCCAGGTACACGCCCACCAGGCCGGTGCCGCAGCCCAGATCGAGCAGATTGAACTGGCGGTCAGGGTACTTGTCCAGCAGGATTTGGGCTGTGCGTTCGGGCACGCGGTATTTCAGCCCGCTCACCAGATGCTTGTCGAACTGCGGCGCAAAGCGCGCGAAAGTCTGGCCCACCATGTCTGGTGGCTGCGTGGCCGGGGTGTTGCCATAGGCCACGGCGTGCCAGTACTGGGCGTTGGCGTCGGCCGGGGTCAGCGCCAGCCAGCGGTCGGCATAGTCTTGCGCCAGGTTGCTGGGGCCGTCCTTGGCCAGCGTGCTGGTCAGCGCGCCTTGCAGGGCCTCGGCATGGTGCGGCACGCGCAGCAGCATGTGTTCAAAGTGCGTCAGGGCCTCGGCGTGGCGGCCCTGGTTGGCCAGAAAGCGGCCCAGAAACAGGCGCATGCCCGCATCGTTGGGAAAGTGCTGCACACCTTCGTCGGCCCAGGCGATGGTTTGTTCCGGTTGGCTGGCATACATCGCCACGTTGATCGCGCCGGTGCGCACCTGGACGTTGTCGGGTTCGCTGGCCAGCGCCTGACGCGCCAGCGCCAGTGCTTCATCCGCATGCTGCGGCTGGCGTGCCAGCAACAGCGCGGTTTCGATTTGTGCCACAGGCCAATTGGGGGCCAGTTCCAGCGCGCGGCGCGCGGCAGCCAGTGCGGCGTCGGTGTGGCCGGTTTTTTCGGCCAGCCGCATGCCCAGCAGCGGCACACGCGGATCGCTGGGGGCTTGCTGTTGCGCGGCGTTCAGCGCCTTGGCGGCCATGGGCAGAATGCCTTCGCCGATCAGGTGGCGAATGCGTTGCAGCTCGCGGGTGAAAGCGTCGTTGGGAATGTGGGGGGTGGACATGAATGCGGTGATGTTGAAGGCCCTGGTGGCCAAGGGGCCAGATGACAGGGCGCGCCGCGCAGCGCGGCAGAAGCAGTTTGGCCTGAATTATCCGGCATTGCCCAGGCTTTATCTGAAGGGCCGATTCGCTCAGAGACTTTGAACACGCTCTCAGGGGCTGGCTCGACGTGTGAGCCACATCGCATCGCCGTAGCTGAAGAAACGGTAGCGTTGAGCGATGGCGTGGCGGTACAGCGTCATGACGTGCTCGTAACCGGCAAAGGCGCTGACCAGCATCATCAGCGTGCTGCGTGGCAGGTGGAAGTTGGTGATCAGCGCGTCCACCACCCGAAACTCAAAGCCCGGCGTGATGAAGATGCCGGTGTCGCCCTGGGCGCTGTCGCTTTGCGCCCAGCTCTCCAGCGTGCGCACGCTGGTGGTGCCCACGGCCACCACACGCCCGCCCCGAGCGCGGCAGGCGGCGATGGCCGCTTGCGTGGTGGCAGGCACGTGGTAGCGCTCGCGGTGCATCACGTGTTCGGCCAGCGATTCGGTCTTGACGGGCTGGAAGGTGCCTGCGCCCACGTGCAGGGTGACGGCGGCGCGCTGCACGCCGCGTGCGGCGATGGTGGCCAGCAACGGCTGGTCAAAATGCAGCGCCGCCGTGGGCGCGGCCACTGCGCCGGGGTGTTGGGCGAACACGGTTTGGTAGCGCGCCTCGTCGGCGGCGGAATCCGTGTGTTGGATATACGGTGGCAGCGGTACATGGCCGTGTGCGGCCATCAGCGCGTAAGGCTCACCGGAAAAGCGCAGGTGAAACAGCGGGCCTTGGTGGGGATCGGGCCAGCGACCGAGCAACTCAGCCTCAAAGCCGCCCGCCATGTGCAGCACGGTGCCCACGGGGGGCTTTTTGCTGGCCTTCATGTGGGCGGCTACCGTGCCGTCTTCCAGCACGCGCTCGACGAGCAGTTCCAGTTGGCCACCCGTGGGCTTGTGTCCAAACAGGCGGGCTTTGACGACCTGGGTGTCGTTGAAAACGAGCAGGTCGTGCGGCTGCAACAAACCAGGCAGGTCGCGGAATACCCGGCCGACCGGCGCACTGCCGCTGCCGTCCAGCAGGCGCGAGGCGCTGCGTTCGGCGGCAGGGTGCTGGGCAATCAGTTCAAGGGGCAGAGCGAAGTCGAAGTCGCTGGTGGTGAGCTTGTGGGAGGTGGAGTCGCGCATGTCGCTTGAGGGCCGGACAGGCCCGTGCCAAGGGGCAAGAAAAGGGCAGAAAAGGTGGATGAAATGCTGGCCGCGATTGTCACACGCGTGCCCAAAGCGCCTTGAACCTAAACCCAGCAGTTGACCGCTGGTGTTCTTCTTGAAAGCCGCATGAATACGCAACTTTCTGCCTTTTCCCACACTCACCCTGGAGGTCAAGGCGCATCGCACCCACTGGCACCCACTGGCACTGCGCTCGCCGCGCCATGCGGCGTTGCTCGTCCTTGCGGGCAGCAAGCCCGCAGCGTCCTCGCGTCTTGCCTGGCACGCCGATCACAGCACCATCGGATGCGTC
>NZ_JBKEEE010000039.1:0-33768 GCF_047975795.1 Ottowia sp.
ACATAAAAACGCGTCTTTGCCGCCATGGCGGCGTTGCAAATCCTCGCGGTAGCTACGGCTATCGCTGCGGTTTGCGCCTTGCCATGACAACAAATCCATCATTTTTATAAGTGCCATCAAGTATCGAGAGGTGCGGCGACACAGGACGCTTACAACCCCAGACAAGGTTTTCAAAAAACACTGCTGCGGCAAAAAAATCTCATTAAATTGGCCTATGCGCTGTTCCTACAAGCGTTATCAGCTATCCATCGTGAAGCAGCAAGGACAAGTTTTCAGGGCATAAAACGCGCTCAACGCCGATCCACCAAGGCATGGGCGATGGTGCCCAGATCGACGTATTCCAGCTCGCTACCGGCGGGCACGCCGCGCGCCAGCCGGGTCACGGCGAGGCCCCGACTTTTCAGCGCCTGGCCGATGACGTGCGCCGTGGCCTCGCCCTCGGCGGTGAAGTTGGTGGCCAAAATCACCTCTTGCACCACGCCGTCACTGGCCCGTTCGATCAGCTTTTGCACGCCAATGTCGCGTGGGCCGATACCGTCCAACGGGCTTAAACGGCCCATGAGGACAAAATAGCGCCCCTTGAAAGCCCCCGTGCGCTCCAGCGCTGCCTGGTCAGCCGGGGTTTCAACCACCGCCAGCTTGGTTGCATCGCGCCGCGCATCAAGACAGGTAGCGCAGACTTCGCCTTCAGTGAAGGTGTGGCACTGTGTGCAATGGCGTACCTGGGCCACGGCGTCCTGCAACGACCGCGCCAGCCGCGCCGCACCTTCACGGTCGTGCTGCAACAAATGAAACGCCATGCGCTGGGCCGAGCGCACCCCCACGCCCGGCAAGCGGCGCAGCGACTGGATCAGCGTATCGAGGGCGTGGGTGTCGTTCATGAGCGGTTTTCAGTATGCAAGCGTCAAAACCGCGTCAACAGTCACTGGCCAGCAAGCGCCGTGGACGGGCTTGGCCCGGCCAGTGGCGTTGTCTCCCTTCGCGCAGCAAGAAGGGGGAAGCGGCGCAGCCGCTCAGGGGGATGCGCCACGTTAAAACGGAAACTTCATGCCGCCCGGCAGCCCCGGCATGCCCGCCGGCATCAGCTTGCCCATCTTCTCGGCCGACAGCTCCTCGGCCTTGCGTACGGCGGCGTTGAAGGCGGCGGCCACCAGGTCTTCCAGCATGTCCTTGTCGTCGGCCAGCAGGCTGGGATCGATGGTGACGCGCTTGACGTCGTGCTTGGCGGTCATCAGCACCTTGACCATGCCCGCGCCGGATTCGCCCTCGACCTCCATCAGCGCCAGTTCATCCTGCGCTTTCTTCATGTTGTCCTGCATGGCCTGGGCCTGCTTCATCAGGCCGGCAAGTTGTCCTTTGTTGAACATCGGTTGGTTTCCTAGTGAATTAAAGAGGGGATACGTTCACGTGAATCGGGAGGGTCGCGAAGCAGGCTATGCGGGTGAACGCCGTGGTCGGACTTGCGCCGACCACTGGCGTTGCCCCCTCTGCAAAGCAAAGGGGAGAAGGCGCGCAGCGACTCAGGGGGCATAACAGTTACAACGGTTTAATACTTCCGGGCACGATTTTCGCCCCAAAGTCGCGCATCATCTCACGCACAAACGGGTCGGCCATCAGCAGTGCCTCAGCCGCCTTGAGTTTTTGCGAAGCAGCGATGGCGTTGCGGCGCGATGGGCTGTCGGTCACGGCCCCCACTTGCACCTGCAAACGCACTGTGTGCCCGGCTTCGGCCAGGGCGGCTTGCAGGCGATCGCGCACGCCATCGCCCGCCAGCGAAGCGTTGTCCACCCGCAGCGTCCACAAGCCTTCTTCGCGCGCAACCAATTGAGCCTGCATGGCCAACTGGCGCACCAGGGCCGTGATGGCTTCACGCTGCACCAGCGCTTGCACCAGCGCATGCCAGGCGTCGCCGTCATCGCTGGGGGGCACGGGGAGCAGATCAGGCGCAGCGGCAGCAGGCGGTGGGTCGACCTCATCGGCGGCATTGCGCACATTGAATGCTTTTACTTCAGGAGCAACATTCGATTGTTGCACCTGCGCTGAAGCTTGATTTGAATCCGAATTTTTAAGCGCACCCTGTTCACGCACAGGCACCGGCTGAACGGGCAGGCGGCGCGGCAGCATGGAAACAGACGCGGGCGAGTTTGCGGATTCAGCACCGTCGTCCCAGGCAGGCAGCGGCTCATCCGCAGCTTCGGCATCCCAAGGGGCAATCTGGTCTGGATCGCCGTCTTCTGCCGGGTAGGTTGCAGTGTTGGACGCAGGCGCTTGCGCAGAAGTTGGCGAAGTTGCCGGTGCGAGAACAGGTGCAGACGTCAGGGCAACAGATGCCGGTACAGCCGCCTCAGCCGGTTTCAGGCTTTTTTTTTCAGCCTGAGCATTGGGAGCCGGTTTAGCCTCGCCCGCTGCCGCCTTGAACGGCAGCAGCCGCAGCAGCACCATGGTCAGGCCCGCGTATTCATCCGGGGCTAGGCCCAGTTCGGCCCGCCCATGAATGCACAGGCTGTAGAGCAGTTGCGTTTCGTCGGCAGGCATCAGGGCGGCCAGGCGCGCGGTTTCCTGCGCATCGGGATCGGTGTCGTCAGTGGACAAACCAGGCGCGGCTTGCAGTACCGCCATGCGTTGCAGCACGGCGGCCATGTCTTCCAGCGTGGTGGCCGCGGACAGGCCCGCGCTGCGTAATTCATCAGAGCGCGCCACCACGGCCTGTCCATCGCCAGCGGCCAGCGCCTCGATCAGGCTGAAAACCACGCTACGGTCCACGGTGCCCAGCATCTGGCGCACGCTGGCTTCTTCCAACTTGCCGGAGCCAAAGGCGATGGCCTGATCGGTCAGGCTGAGCGCATCGCGCATGGAGCCGCGCGCGGCGCGCGCCAGCAGGCGCAAGGCTTGCGCGTCGGCAGGCACCTGCTCGGTTTGCAGCACGTGCGTAAGGTGCCCCAGCACCGTTTCCGGGGCCATGGGCCGCAGGTTGAATTGCAGGCAGCGCGACAGCACGGTGACGGGCACCTTCTGCGGGTCGGTGGTGGCCAGCACGAACTTGAGGTATTCGGGCGGCTCTTCCAGCGTCTTCAGCATGGCGTTGAAGGCGGTGTTGGTGAGCATGTGCACTTCGTCGATCATGAAGACCTTGAAGCGGCCCTGCACCGGCTTGTACACCGCCTGCTCCAGCAGGCCCTGCACTTCATCCACGCCGCGGTTGCTGGCCGCGTCCAGCTCGGTGTAGTCGACAAAGCGGCCCGCGTCAATCTCGGTGCAGGCGGGGCACACGCCGCATGGCGTGGCAGTGATGCCGCCCTGCCCGTCCGCTGCTGTGCAGTTGAGCGACTTGGCCAGAATGCGCGATACCGTGGTTTTACCCACACCGCGCGTGCCGGTGAACATGTAGGCGTGGTGCAGCCGCTGCTGCGTCAGCGCGTTGCTCAGGGCCTGCACCACGTGCTCCTGACCCACCATTTCGGAGAAATTCCGGGGACGATATTTGCGCGCCAGCACCATGTATGACATGCGGCAATTTTACGGTGCGAAACCAGCAGTTCTCACTTTAGGGGCCACACTCTGAAAACGATGCATGTATGCCACGAACGGGCTTGTACCTACTTGATTCAAACCATGCTGCGGCGCAACAATGGCCGTATAGACCGGCTCCCACCCGGCAGTTTGAACTCACTCAAAGCCTGAGACATGCTCCAACAAGCCCCCGGCAACAACGCCTTGCCTGCTGATGCGATGTATTCCCCTGCCACCAGTGCACAGGCTCTGCCCAATGCGCAGACCCTGGTGGAAGCCATGACCGGCTGCTGCCACCCGCGTGCAGGCCGCCTGGCCGAGCGCCTTCTAAGCTGCGACCAGCCCGAAACACTGCGCCAGTTGCAAGGCGATGTGCTGAATCTGCTGGTGTTGAGCTTTGGCCCCGCCGAAGCGCAGCGGCGGCTGCAAGCACACCTGTAGTCGGCCATTTTCATCTGCTGCTGCACAGGCGGCATATGGCCCGCAGCCTGCGCTGGCGGGCACGGCGGCTGGGCACTCCACCATAATGTGCCGCCATGCATACCCCTCAATTCAAAACCGTCGGCATCGTCGGCACCGGTGCCATGGGCCGTGGCATTGCCCAAATCGCCGCCCAGGCGGGCAGCGCCGTACTGCTGTTCGACACCCAACCCGCTGCCATCGCCCAGGCGCGTGAAGCGCTGGCCGTCCAATGGGACAAGCTGGCCGCCAAAGGCCGCATCGACGCGGCGCAGGCCGCAAACTACAAAGCCGCGCGGCAAGCTGCGGCCAGCCTGGCCGATCTGTCGGGCTGCGATCTGATCGTTGAAGCCATTGTCGAGCGCCTGGATGTCAAGCAGGCCCTGTTTGCCGAGCTGGAGGGCATCGTGGCCCCAGGCGCGGTGCTGGCCACCAACACCTCGTCGCTGTCCGTCACCGCCATTGCAGCGGGGCTGAAGCGCCCACAGCAATTTGCGGGCTATCACTTTTTCAACCCCGTGCCGCTGATGAAAGTGGTGGAAGTGATTGCGGGGCTGAAAACTGCGCCTGCTGTGCGCGACGCCCTGACGGCCTACGCCCGCCAGATGGGCCACACCCCGGTGCAGGCGGCTGACACGCCGGGTTTCATCGTCAACCATGCGGGGCGCGGCTATGGCACCGAGGCGTTGCGCATCGTCAGTGAAGGCGTGGCCGATTTCGCCACCATCGACCGCATTTTGAAAGACCAGGTGGGCTTCAAGCTCGGCCCGTTCGAGCTGTTTGACTTGACCGCGCTGGACGTGTCGCACCCGGTCATGGAATCCATTTACCGCCAGTACTACGACGAGCCGCGCTACCGCCCCAGCGTCATCACCGCGCAGCGCCTGGCCGGTGGCGTGGTGGGCAAAAAACGCGGCGAAGGCTTTTACAGGTACGTAGACGGCGCGGCGCAAGTGCCGCCTGAACCACCTGTGCCGCAAGTCGATGCAATACCGCCCGTATGGGTGTCCACCCGCGCCGCACGCCGCGCCGAGCTGTACCAGTTGCTGAAAGACCTGGGTGCAAAAATCGAGACCGGCCCATCGCCCTCGCTCCAGGCACTGACCCTGGTGGCTCCGCTCGGGTTTGACATCACCACCGTGGCCGTGGTCGAGCGGCTGGATCCGGCCCGCACCATCGGCATCGACATGCTGATGGATGACCAGGCCACCCGCCGCCGCGTGCTGGCCACCAACCCGGCCACCCGCAGCGATATGCGTAACGCCGCCCATGCCCTGTTCGCCAAAGACGGCAAGGCGGTCAGCGTGATCCGCGATTCGGGCGGTTTCGTCACCCAGCGCATGGTGGCCCACATCGTCAACATCGCAGCCGACATCTGCCAGCAGCGCATATGCAGCCCGCAGGATCTGGAAACCGCCGTCACCCTGGGGCTGGGCTACCCCGTCGGCCCCTTGGCTCTGGGCAACCAGCTTGGCCCGGCCAATGTGCTGGAAGTGCTGTTCAACATGCAAACCGTGTACGGCGATCCGCGTTACCGCCCCAGCCCCTGGCTGCGCCGCCGGGGGGCCATTGGTCTGAGCCTGTTGCATGAAGAGGATTGACACCCCTTGTGTCGCTGGCGCGCCTTCCCCCGCTCTCTTCGGGCGGGGGAAGGCACCAGTGGTCGGCACAAGCCCGGCCACGGCGTTTGCTGAATTGGCTTGCGCCGCAGCCGTTTGAATTCAACAAAAAAGCCTTTGGCGATTTATGGACAAGCGCCAAAAGCTATCGAGACAATAGCAAATACATCATGACTGCCGAACTGCGCTCCACCCTTGAAGGCCGCACCATGGTGCTGAGCATCCACAACCCTGAGCACCGCAACGCCCTCAGCCCCGAGATGTATGCTGCGGGCGTGGAGGCTTTGAACGCAGCCGAATCCAGCGCCGACATTCGTTGCGTAGTGCTGCGCGGCGAAGGCAGCACGTTCTGCGCCGGTGGCAACCTGCAACGCCTTCTGGCCAACCGGCAAAAACCGCCCGAGGTGCAGGCCCAGAGCATCGACGGCCTGCACAGTTGGGTGGAAGCCATTCGCACCTTTCCCAAACCCGTGATCGCCGCCGTCGAAGGGCCTGCCGCCGGTGCCGGTTTTTCGCTGGTGCTGGCCTGTGACCTGGTCGTGGCTGCACGCAATACCGTGTTCACCATGGCCTACAGCAACGTCGCCCTGTCACCCGACGGCGGCGGCAGCTGGAGCCTGACACGCGCCCTGCCGCGCCAGTTGGTCACCGAGCTGATGATGACTGGCGAGCTCATCGGCGCGCAACGCCTGCACGAGCTGGGCGTGGTCAACCGCCTGTGCGACGCAGGCCAGGCGCTGGACACGGCCTTGCAATGGGCCGAACAACTGGGCGAGCGCGCGCCCAATGTGCTGACCAGCATCAAAGAGCTGATCAACGAGGCCGATGCCAACCCCCTGCCCCAGCACCTGACGGTCGAGCGCGAGCACTTTGTCAAAAACCTGCACCATGCCAACGGCGGCATTGGCATGCATGCTTTTTTGAACCGGCAAACGCCCGACTACGAATAAACCCAAACGCATACTGCACGCCGCATACCCCGTCAATCAATGACCCACCACGCGCCAAGGCAAGGTCGCCCGCGTGACAATGGGGCCTTTTGCAGTCACCCACTAGACAGACCATGGACGAACCCATTCTTACGATGGAAGAACGTGAGGCGATCAACAACGGTCGCTGGTTCTCATCCCTTTCACCTTCATTGCGGCACGACATACTTCGATGCGCTTCAGTCAAACGTTACCAGGACGGCGACCTGATCTGCGCCCGAGGCGACCCGGCCGAGCAGTGGCTGGCCTGCGCCAAGGGGTCGGTGCGCGTCAGCTCCACCACGCTGACCGGCAAGCAGATCACGCTGACCTATGTGGAGCCGGGCATCTGGTTTGGCGACGTGGCCATCTTCGACGGCGAGCGGCGCACGCACGATGGCTACGCCCACGGCCCTACCACCACCGTGTGGGTGGCACGTGCCGATTTGCAGAACATCCTCGCCCAGCATGCCGAGTTGTACGAAGCCTTGCTGCGTCTGCACGCGCGGCGCATCCGGCTGCTGTTTGGGCAGGTGGAAGACCTCAACACCCTGCCGCTGCGCGCGCGCCTGGCCAAGCAACTGGTGCTGCTCACGCGCAGTTATGGCGCGTCCAGCCCCATCCATCCGGACGAAGTGCGCATCACCTTGCAACTGGCGCAGGAAGAACTGGCCCAGTTGCTGGGCGCATCGCGCCAGCGCGTCAACCAGGAACTCAAGACCATGGAGCGCGAGGGCGTGATCCGCATCGAACCCACCGGCCTGGTGGTGCGCGACCGCACCGCACTCAAGCACATTGGCGAAGCGGAGTTGTGACATGAACACCACCGAGCAGTTCGTAGGCACCCGCCCGGTATCCGAAGCCCACGCGTTCGACACGGCGGCACTTTCAGCCTGGTTGAGCCAGCACCTGCCCGGATTTGCAGGCCCGTTGCAAGTGGAGATGTTCAAAGGCGGCCAGTCCAACCCCACCTACAAGCTCATCACACCGAAGCAAACTTACGTCATGCGGGCCAAGCCCAGCCCGGTGGCCAAACTGCTGCCTTCGGCCCACGCCATCGAACGCGAATACGCCGTCATGCGCGGCCTGGCAGGCACCGACGTGCCAGTGGCCCAAATGCACGTACTGTGTGATGACGAATCGGTGATTGGTCGCGCTTTTTACGTGATGGATTTTGTCGAAGGCCGCGTCATCTGGGATCAGACACTGCCTGGCATGACGCCCACTGAGCGCGGCGCGATTTACGACGAGATGAACCGCGTCATCGCCGCCCTGCATACGGTGGATTACAAGGCCCAGGGGCTGGAGCATTACGGCAAACCCGGCAACTACTTTGAGCGCCAGATTGGCCGCTGGAGCAAGCAGTACCAGGCATCGGTGACCCAGCCCATCCCCGAGATGGACCGCCTGATCGACTGGCTGCCCAGCCACATCCCGGCCAGTGCCCGCAGCGACCTCACTTCGATCGTGCACGGCGATTTTCGGCTCGACAACATGATCTTCCACCCCACCGAGCCGCGCGTGCTGGCCGTGCTGGACTGGGAGCTGTCCACCCTGGGCCATCCGCTGGCCGACTTCAGCTACCACTGCATGGCCTGGCACATTCCGCCCGGCACCTTCCGCGGTATTGGCGGCGTAGACATCACCAGCCTGGGCATTCCCAGCGAGGCCAACTACATCCGCCGCTACTGCGAACGCACGGGCTTTACCACCCCCGAAGCGCTTGCACCGGACTGGAGCTTTTACCTGGCCTACAACATGTTCCGCATTGCCGCCATCTTGCAAGGCATTGCCAAGCGTGTCGAAGCCGGCACCGCCAGCAGCGCCCAGGCCAAGGCCAGCGGCGCAGGCGCACGCCCCATGGCCGAGCTGGCCTGGCGGTTTGCCCAGCAAGCTTGAAGCCGCGCAGTCAAGCCAGATTTTTTTGCAGCCCAAAAAGAGGACGACACCATGGATTTCGACTACAGCCCCAAAGTCAAGCAAATGCGCGAAAAGCTGCTGGCCTTCATGGACGAACACATTTACCCCAACGAAAACGTGTTCCACGAAGAAATCGCCGCTAACCGCGCCAAGGGCAACGCCTGGGTGCCGACCAAAATCGTCGAGCAACTCAAACCCAAGGCGCACGCTGCCGGGCTGTGGAACCTGTTCTTGCCCAAGTCATCACGCGCGCCAGAAGGGCTGTCCAACCTGGAATATGCGCCCTTGTGCGAAATCATGGGCCGCGTGCCTTGGGCGTCCGAGGTGTTCAACTGCTCAGCGCCTGACACCGGCAACATGGAAACCATCGAGCGCTACGGCTCTGAAGCCAACAAAGACCAGTGGCTTGATCCCCTGCTCAAAGGCGAAATCCGCTCCGCCTTTTTGATGACCGAACCGGCCGTGGCCTCGTCCGACGCCACCAACATCGAATGCTCGATGCGGCGCGAAGGCGACGAATACGTCATCAACGGTCGCAAGTGGTGGTCATCCGGCGCGGGCGATCCACGCTGCAAGGTCTACATCGTCATGGGCAAGACCGACCCTGAAGCCGCGCGCCACGAACAGCAATCCATGATTTTGGTGCCCGCCGACGCCAAAGGCATCCATGTCATCCGCCCGCTCACCGTGTTTGGCTACGACGACGCCCCCCACGGCCACATGGAAGTCGAGCTGAAAGACGTGCGCGTGCCGGTGGGCAACCTGCTCGTGGGCGAAGGCAAGGGCTTTGCGATTGCCCAGGGGCGCTTAGGCCCAGGCCGTATCCACCACTGCATGCGCAGCATTGGTGCCGCCGAATACGCGCTTGAGCTGATGTGCCAGCGCCTGAACGAGCGCGTGGCCTTTGGCAAACCCCTGTCGCAGCAAGGCGTGTGGCGCGAGCGTATCGCCGAGTCACGCTGCCTGATCGAGCAGGCCCGCCTGCTCACGTTGAAAGCCGCCTACATGATGGACACTGTGGGCAACAAGGTGGCGCAGGCCGAAATCGCCATGATCAAGATCGTCGCGCCCACCATGGCCACCCGCATCATCGACTGGGCCATGCAGGCCCACGGCGGCGCGGGCCTCAGCGGCGACTTCCCACTGGCCTACAGCTATGTCAACCAGCGCACCCTGCGCTTTGCCGACGGCCCCGACGAAGTGCACCGCAATGCCCTGGCCAAGCTGGAGCTGGCCAAGCACGCCCTCAACCCCAAAGCTGTTGAGATGCCCATCACGCGCGGGGCATAAGCCTTTCCGCTTGATCAACCAAATAGCCTCCAGCGCTTGTGCAGCAAGCACTGGAGGCTATAACTTTTGGTCTTGCAGATCGGGCAGATCAAGACCATCGCGCTTTTAGCCGTCAGACGTTCACATCTACCACCACCCGTCCGCGCACCTGGCCTTGCAGCAGGCGGGCTGCCACGGCGGGCGCGTCGGCCAGCGCAATGGTTTCGGTGTTGCTGGCCAGCACCTCGGACGGCAGCTCGCGCGCCAGGCGCTCCCAGGCTTTGGCACGGCGGGCGTAAGGGGCCATCACACTGTCTACGCCTGCCAGCGTCACCCCGCGCAGGATGAAGGGCACCACCGTGGCGGGCAAGTCCATGCCCTGTGCCAAACCACAAGCGGCCACCACGCCGTCGTATTGAAGGCTGGCGCACACATTGGCCAGGGTGTGGCTGCCCACGGTGTCCACGGCGGCAGCCCAGCGCTCTTTTTGCAGCGGTTTGCCGGGGGCGCTGAGGGTGTTGCGATCGACCAGCTCGCTTGCGCCCAGCGCTTTCAGGTGGGCGGCCTCGTTCATGCGCCCGGTTGATGCATGCACGGTGTAACCCAGGAGGGACAGCAAGGCGATGGCGATGGTGCCCACGCCGCCGTTGGCCCCGGTCACCAGCACCGGCCCTTGATCGGGCGTCACGCCCTGCTGCTGCAAAGCCATCACACACAGCATCGAGGTGTAGCCCGCCGTGCCCAGCGCCATGGCGTTGAAAGCGGTCATGCCCGCAGGCAACGGCACCAGCCAGTTGGCCTTGACGCGGGCTTTTTGCGCCAACCCGCCCCAGTGTCCTTCGCCCACGCCCCAGCCGTTCAGCACTACAGCGTCGCCCTTTTTGTAGCGCGTATCGCTGGATTCCAGCACCGTGCCTGCAAAGTCGATGCCAGGCACCATGGGGTAGCGACGCACCACCGGGCCTGCGCCGGTAATCGCCAGACCGTCTTTGTAATTCAGCGTGGAATGGCTGATTTGCACCAAGACTTCGCCTTCAGGCAACTGAGCTTCATCGAGTTCGGCCAGCGCGCAGTGAGGAGCTTGATCGTCAGATGCGGTCAGCAGCAGGGCTTTAAACATGGGGCATCTCCTTGTCAGAATGGTTGTATCCATATCTTATCGGCCTCGCCCGTTTTTGTACCGGCTTGTCACAAACCGCAGCATTTGCAGCACAAACGGCATACTGCGGCCCATGTCATCTGCCTTGCGTCCACTGCGTGATACAGACTTTGCCGCTGACGCGCCCACCGTTGCCCGCGCCCTGATCGGGGCCACACTGCTGGTCAACGGCGTGGGCGGCGTGATCGTGGAAACCGAAGCCTACGACGCCAGCGAGGCCGCATCACACACGCACCGGGGCCTGACGCCGCGCAACCGCGCCATGTTTGGCCCGCCGGGGCACGCTTACGTGTACCGCAGCTACGGCATTCACTGGTGCCTGAACTTTGTCTGCCGTGAAGACGGCCATGGTGCCGGGGTGCTGATTCGCGCCCTGCAACCCACACAAGGGCTGGCCCAAATGCGCCAGCGCCGCAGCCTGCCTGCCGACGCCCGTGCAAGCGCCCATCACGATCGCCTGCTGTGCTCTGGGCCGGGGCGGCTGGGGCAGGCGCTGGGCATCACGCTGGCCTATTACGGCTTGCCGCTGGATGCGCCACCTTTTGCAGTGCTGGCCCCAGCCGCAGACGACACGTCCGTCATCAGCGGCCCGCGCATTGGCATCAGCCGGGCGCAAGAGCTGCCGTGGCGCTTTGGTCTGGCCGAATCACGCTATCTCAGCCGACGTTTCTGAGTCAGCGCTTGCAAAAACCTGATCGCAAAAGCGGGTAGAAGGATCGGATAAACAAGCAGGTAAGCTTGGGCGCATGCCAGCCACATGGCACGAAAGTCATGCGCCTTTGCCCAGCGTGCACAATGCAGGCCCCCTTCAGGCTCCGAACAGGCCACAGCAAAGGCCAAACCCGTGACCGCCCATCCCTTTGGAGTTAACTTTATGAACGTCACCCAACGCCCCGCCAAACTGGATTACGTGCCCGGCGAGGACGGCCTGAACCCCGGCGAACAGGCGCGAGCGCATGTCACCGCTCCACTCGAATACCGCGTCGGCGATGGCCCGCTGCTGCTCATTGAGGCCGACCTTGAACTGGCGCTGGAGCGCGCCCCGCAAAGCCTGGTGCTGCGCTGGGCCGAAGGCGGCCACCCCATGAGCGCGGCCATCCCAGTGGTGGAATTCAACGCCCTGCTGGCCAGCGGCCAGATCGTGATCAAAAAATAAACTGTCAAGAATCACCCGTGCTCAGTTTTTTTGAACGCCTGCTTGCCCCCTACCCCGAACCAGAGCCTGATCTGGCCCCCAAAGGTTTTTTTGCCTTTGTCTGGAGCGCCACCAGCGGTCTGCGCGGCTTCATTGCCCTGATGGCGCTGCTGTCGGCGGGCACGGCCGCGTTTGACGCCCTGCTGTTTGCCATGCTGGGGCGCGTGGTCGACTGGCTGGGCAGCGTGCGCCCTGGCCAGTTGTGGGCCGAGCGCGGCGGCATGCTGACGCTGCTGGCGCTGGTGCTGGTGGCGTCCATCGCACTGGTGATGCTGCAAACCATCGTCAAGCACCAGACGCTGGCCATCAACTTCCCGCTGCGCCTGCGCTGGAACTTTCACCGCCTGATGCTGGGCCAGAGCATGGCCTTTTATGCCGACGAATTTGCCGGCCGCATCACCACCAAGGTGATGCAAACCGCACTGGCCGTGCGCGACATGATCTTCACCACCACCGACGTGGTGATCGGCATGGGCGTGTACATGATCACCATGCTGCTGCTGGCCGCCGGGTTCGATCCCTGGCTGCTGCTGCCGTTTTTGCTGTGGTCCATCGCCTACGGGCTGGCCTGCTGGTATTTCGTGCCGCGCCTGTCCCGCGTCAGCCGCGCGCAGGCCGACGCACGCAGCATCATGACCGGACGCATCACCGACGCCTACACCAATATCGCCACCGTCAAGCTGTTTTCGCACTCGCAGCGCGAAGCGCAGTTTGCCCGCGCGGCGATGGAAGACTTCAAGCTCACCGGCTACGCCCAAATGCGCCTGGTCAGCCAGTTGGAGGTGGTCAACCACACCCTGATTGTGTTGCTGATTCTGGGGGCCTGCGGCGGCTCGCTGTGGTTGTGGTCGCACGGCCAGGTGGGCATTGGCGCAGTGGCCGCCGTCACGGCCATGGCGCTGCGCCTGTCGGGCATGAGCCACTGGGTGATGTGGGAGATGACCAGCCTGTTCGAGAGCGTGGGCACCATCCAGGACGGCATCAATACCCTGTCGCGCCCGCGCGCCGTGGTGGACGCGCCCAGCGCCCAGCCGCTGGTGGTGGCGCGCGGCGAAGTGCGCTTTGACGACGTCAGCTTTTGCTATCGCGACGAAGCGCGGCCCGTGGTCGACCACCTCAGCCTGACCATACGCCCGGGCGAAAAAATTGGATTGATCGGCCGCTCCGGCGCGGGCAAATCCACCCTGGTCAACCTGCTGCTGCGCTTTCACGACCTGCAAAGCGGGCGCATCCTGATCGACGGCCAAAACATCGCCCAGATCACCCAAGACAGCCTGCGCCACGCCATCGGCATGGTCACGCAAGACACCTCGCTGCTGCACCGCGCCATGCGCGACAACATTCTTTACGGCCGTCCTGATGGCAGCGACGAAGACATGATCGCCGCCGCCACGCGTGCCGAAGCGCACGACTTCATCCAGCATCTGAGCGACCCCAAAGGCCGACGCGGCTACGACGCCCACGTGGGCGAGCGCGGCGTCAAGCTCTCGGGCGGGCAGCGCCAGCGCGTGGCCATCGCGCGCGTCATGCTCAAAGACGCCCCCATCCTGCTGCTGGACGAAGCCACCAGCGCGCTGGACTCAGAAGTGGAAGCAGCCATCCAGGAAAGCCTGTATGAGCTGATGAAAGGCAAAACCGTCATCGCCATCGCCCACCGCCTGTCCACCATCGCCGCGCTCGACCGCCTCATCGTGCTGGACGCAGGCCGCATCGTCGAAGAAGGCACCCACACCGACTTGCTGGCGCGCGGCGGTCTGTATGCCTCGCTGTGGGCGCGGCAAAGCGGTGGTTTTTTGGGTGGTGACGAGCCGATAGCGCCCTAATTTTCACAATCAAAACCAGCTCTATCGCTTACTCATAAAGCGTATACAGCTATCAAATTCATATACCGGTCAGCCAGAACGCCTGAGCGACATCAGCGCAATGGCGGCAAACCCTGCGGGCACGCCAAACACACCGGCAGACATGGGGTGGATGCCCCACCACAGTCCACCAGGGGCCAGGCCCCACCAGGCCCTGAAGCTGGGATTGGCCCACAGCATGTAGCCCGCCGTCAGCCCCACCCCGCACAACATACCGACCACCACTGCGCGGCCCGTGGTGCGCCGCCAGAACAAACCCAGCACGATGGCGGGGAAGAACGTGGCCGCGGCCAACGAAAACGAGGCGGTGACCAGCCACAGAATCTCAGCCGACTTGAAAGCGGCCGCCGCCGCCGCGATCATGGCCACGGCCAGCAGTGCAAACTTGGACAGGATGACGCGGTTCTCCGTCACTCTGGCTTTTCCGGTGCGCCCGGCGCGGCGTGACGGCAGGTCGTACACCAAGGCGTTGCTGATGGTCAGCAACAGACCATCGGCGGTGGACAGCGCCGCCGCCAGCCCACCTGCGGCCACCAAGCCCGACACCACGTAGGGCAGCCCGCCCAGCTCTGGCGTGGCCAGCATGATCATGTCGGCGCCCAAACGCAGCTCACCAAATTGCAGAACGCGGTCGCCATTGACGTCCTGCACCGAAATCAGAGCCGGATCGACCCGCGCCCACTGGGCAATCCAGTTGGGCAGGTCTTCAAAACTGCTGCCCACCAACTCTTGCATGACCTCGAACTTGACCAGCACCGCCAGCGCCGGAATGCTGAGGTACAGCAAGGCGATGAACAGCAGTGACCAGGCCACCGAGCGCCGTGTATCGGCCACCGTAGGCGTGGTGTAAAAGCGCGTCAGCACATGCGGCAAGCTGGCCGTACCCACCATCAGGCAAAACATCAGGGCCATGAAGTTCAGGCGCGAGGCATTGAACAGCGCACGCTCTTGCGGCGTGCCATCTGGATCACCCGCAAACGCCTGTCCCTGGCGCGGCAGCCCGCCCAGGGGCGTGGCGCGCTCCAGCGCCTCGTTCATGGACAGCGTCCAGCGTTCGCGGGCGCTGGCTTCGTCGCGCGGCAGGGCCGCCAATTCGCGCCGGGCCGCCATCACCAAGGTGAAGTCTGCGCCCTGGGCTTTGAGCATACGGATGCGCTCATCCAGTTGCTCGCGGGCGCGCTGCAAGGCCGCTGCCGGGTCGTGCAAACGTTCAGCGTCGTCGCGCGCGCGCTCCAGATACACAGCGCGCACGGCCTGCTCGCGCGGGTCTTCGATCAGGGCTTGCTCCAACTTGGCAATCTTCGGCAATTGCGCGCCATACGCCATCGGAGCCAAAGGCGTGCCGAGCTGCTTGTACGCCAGCCACGACACGGGAATCAAAAACGCCACCAGCAATACCACGTACTGCACCACCTGCGTCCAGGTGATGGCGCGCATACCACCCAGAAAACTGCACAGCAACATGCCGCCCAGGCCCAACAAAATACCGATTTCAAACTGCACGCCGGTCAGGCGCGAGGCAATCAGACCCACACCATAAATTTGCGCCACCACGTACATGAACGAACACATCACTGCCCCCACCGCCGCCAGCACACGCGGCCAGCGCCCGCCAAAGCGTTCGGCAAAAAAATCAGGCACGGTGTACAGGCGCATGGCGCGCAAGCGTGGGGCCATCAGCAGGCCCACCAGGCAAAACCCGCCCGTCCAGCCCAGCACGTAAGCCAAGCCCCCCGGCTGCGAAGGCGATCCTGAAAAACCTTGCAAATACAAGGCACCGGCCAGGCTGATGAAGGTGGCCGCACTCATCCAGTCGGCCGCCGTGGCCATGCCGTTGTACATGGGTGGAATGCGCCTGCCCGCCACAAAAAACTCTTCTGGGTCGGTGTTGCGGGCATAGATGCCGATGGCCGCGTACATCATCACTGACAGGAAAAGAAAAATCGGGCCGATCCACCCGCGCGACAAGCCGGCACGCTCCGCCCAGGCCATCAGGCCCAGGAAAACACCCAACCCCAACGCAAACCACAGCACCTGACGGTGCAAGCGCCAGACGCCTGCGCGCGGCGCAGCGTCAGGCATCGCCCTCGTCGCTGCAAGGGTGGACACCCGCCGCGCCGTGCGCCAGTGCATCAGGATCCAGCCGGTTCATGCACCACGCATACACCATGCCAATGGCAATGAAGGCCAGCACCCCGCCCTGCGCCGCCCACCAGTAATTGAACGGCCAGCCCGCCACCACCTGATCCAGGTCGCGGGCAAAAAACAGCACGCCGAAAGACGTGACGGCCCAAGCCAGCAGCAGCGCCGCACGCACCCAGGCAGCGCGACGATCCAAAGGCTTGACAGCAGACATGGCCGTGGTGCGCCAGACGCTTAACTGGCCAGCAGGTTCCAGGTGTCAATCACACTGTCGGGATTGAGCGAAATCGACACAATGCCTTCATCGGCCAGCCAGCGCGCAAAGTCCGGGTGGTCGCTCGGGCCTTGGCCGCAAATGCCGACATATTTGCCTTGGCGTTTGCAAGCTGCGATGGCCCGTTGCAGCATGGCCTTCACAGCCGGGTCACGCTCATCAAAATCGGCCGCCAGCAGTTCCATGCCCGAGTCGCGATCCAGCCCCAGCGTCAGTTGCGTCAGATCGTTGGAGCCGATGGAAAAGCCGTCGAAATACTGCAAAAACTCATCCGCCAAGATGGCGTTGCTGGGCACCTCGCACATCATCACCACCTTCAAATCGTTGTCACCGCGCTTGAGGCCACGGTCGGCCAGCAGTTGCGTGACGCGCTCGGCCTGCCCCAGCGTGCGCACAAACGGCACCATGACCTGCACGTTGGTCAACCCCATGTCGTTGCGCACGCGCTGAATGGCCTCGCACTCCATGGCGAAGGCTTCGCGGAAGTCGTCGCTGATGTAGCGCGCCGCGCCGCGAAAACCCAGCATGGGGTTTTCTTCCTCAGGCTCGTAGCGGCTGCCGCCGATAAGCTTGCGGTATTCGTTGCTCTTGAAGTCGGACAGCCGCACGATGACGGGCTTGGGCCAGAAGGCCGCGGCAATGGTGGCCACGCCTTCGGCCACCTTGTCGACGTAGAAGGCGCGTGGGCTGGCATGGCCGCGGGCCACGCTTTCGACCGCCTTCTTCAGGTCGGCATCGACCTGCGGGTAGTCGAGGATGGCCTTGGGGTGCACGCCGATGTTGTTGTTGATGATGAACTCCAGCCGCGCCAGGCCCACGCCCTCGTTGGGCAGCTGGGCAAAGTCAAAAGCCAGTTGCGGGTTGCCGACGTTCATCATGATCTTGGTGGCAATCGGCGGCATCTCGCCGCGCTGCACCTCGGTGACCTCGGTTTCCAGCAGGCCGTCGTAAATGTGACCAGTGTCGCCCTCGGCGCAGCTCACCGTGACCAACGTGCCGTCTTTCAGTACGTCGGTGGCGTTGCCCGCCCCCACCACGGCGGGAATACCCAGCTCGCGCGCAATGATGGCGGCATGGCAAGTGCGTCCGCCCCGGTTGGTGACGATGGCGCTGGCGCGCTTCATCACCGGTTCCCAGTTGGGGTCGGTCATGTCGGTCACCAGCACGTCGCCGGCCTGCACCTTGTCCATCTGGCTGATGTCATTGACCAGCCGCACCGGGCCGGTGCCGATCTTCTGGCCAATGGCGCGGCCTTCGGCCAGCACGGTGCCGCTGCTTTTGAGCTTGTAGCGGTGCTCGGTCTTGCCTTGCTGCTGGCTCTTCACCGTCTCAGGACGCGCCTGCAGGATGTAGAGCTGGCCGTTCTGGCCGTCTTTGCCCCATTCAATGTCCATAGGGCGGCCATAGTGGCGCTCGATCACCAGGGCGTATTTCGCCAGTTGCTCGACGTCGGCATCGGTCAGCGAATAGCGGTTGCGTTGCTCGGTGGGCACATCGGTGGTTTTGACCAGCTTGCCGTCGGCAGCTTTTTCCTCAGGCGTGGCAAACACCATTTGCACCAGCTTTGACCCCAAGTTGCGGCGGATGACGGCTTGCTTGCCCGCGGCCAGCATGGGCTTGTGCACGTAAAACTCATCCGGGTTGACGGCACCTTGCACCACCGTCTCGCCCAGGCCGTAGCTGCTGGTGATGAAGACCACCTGGTCAAAGCCGCTTTCGGTGTCGATGGTGAACATGACCCCCGCCGCGCCCGTGTCCGAGCGCACCATGCGCTGCACGCCCGCCGACAGCGCCACCACGTCGTGCGCAAAGCCTTTGTGCACGCGGTAGCTGATGGCCCGGTCGTTGTACAGGCTGGCAAACACCTCTTTCATTTTGTGCAGCACATCATCGATGCCGACCACGTTGAGAAAGGTTTCCTGCTGGCCTGCAAAGCTGGCGTCCGGTAAATCTTCCGCCGTGGCCGAGCTGCGCACGGCAAAGCTGGCGGCAGCATTGCCCGCACTCAGCGTGACAAAGGCTTCGCGAATGGCTTTTTCAAGGTCGGCAGGAAAAGGCTGGGCCTCGACCCAACCGCGGATTTCAGCGCCCGCAGCGGCCAGCGCACGCACGTCTTCGGTGTCCAGCGTGGCCAACCGCTGGTTGATGCGTGCGGCCAGCCCATCATGGGCCAAGAACTGGCGGAACGCGTGCGCCGTGGTGGCAAAACCGGTGGGCACGCGCACGCCTTGCGGCAGTTGCGAAATCATCTCGCCCAGGCTGGCGTTTTTGCCGCCCACGGACTCGACATCCGTCATTCTGAGTTGTTCAAACGGCACGACCAAAGCGATCGGCGAGAAAAGCGCTGACATAGGAAATACTCCAAAGTTTCAAAATCTTTGTCCGCGCCAAACATGCAGCAGGCTGTGTGTTGTGGCTGTGATGGTGGTTATGGCCCTGCCGCAAACAGAATTCAGGCGCGCGAATACATGGGGCATGATTGTAGGGACGCTGGCTTTGCCCTGCTGCCTGCCCTCTCCTACAACCCTTGACTGAACCGCACATGCCCGACCGCACCGTATTTTTTGTCTCCGACGGCACCGGCATCACTGCCGAAACCTTTGGCAATGCCATCCTGGCACAGTTTGATTTCAAGCCGCACCACGTGCGCCTGCCCTTCATCGACACGCCAGACAAAGCCCACCAGGCGGTGCGACAAATCAACCACGCGTTTGAAGTGGAAGGCAAGCGCCCCATCGTGTTCAGCACGCTGGTCGACATGGAGGTGCTGGGCATCATCCGCGAAGGCTGCAAGGGCATGCTGCTGGACATGTTTGGCACCTTTGTCGAACCCATCGAGCACGAACTGGGCATCACCAGCCACCACCGCGTGGGCCGCTTTTCTGACGTGTCCAAATCGCAGGCCTACCACGACCGCATCGAGGCCATCAACTTCAGCCTAGCGCACGACGACGGTCAGAGTAACCGCGATCTGCAAGCCGCCGATGTGATCCTGGTGGGCGTCAGCCGCAGCGGCAAAACCCCCACCAGCCTGTACCTGGCCATGCAGCACGGCCTGAAAGCCGCCAACTACCCGCTGATCCCCGAAGATTTTGAGCGTCGCCAGTTGCCCCCTGCCCTGGTGCCGCACCGCAAAAAAATATTTGGCCTGACCATTGCCCCCGAACGGCTGGCCGAAATCCGCGCCGAGCGCAGACCCAATTCACGCTACGCCAGCATGCAAAACTGCCGCGCTGAAGTGTCCGAGGCCGAGGCCATGATGCGTCGCTCAGGCATTCGCTGGCTATCGACCACCACCAAGTCGATCGAGGAAATCGCCACCACCATCTTGCAAGAAATTCGGCCTGAGCGTTTGAGCTATTAAAAGTATTTTGCAATTAAATTGATAGCTGTTTGTGCTGTATTAGCGTACTCAAAACGCGCTTTTATTCAATTTCACGAATCCGCCCAGCCAGACGCTCGGATCGCGCCCCACGTCTTAAGTCATTCGTGGTTGACGCGCACCAAATCCGCTTGAAAAACCCCGCCAAACGCCAGCCAAAAGCATAAAATTGAATTTCGTCGGAAGTGCCGACGCACGACAACAGGAACTGAAAAAGGAACCGATATGCGCCAAATGAAAATTCACACCCTTGCACTGGCCGCTGCCCTGGGCGTGGCCAGCCTGGCCATGGTGGGTTGCACCACCACATCATCCAGCGCTGAAGCAGCTGGCCCGTCGGCCCGTGCGGCCATGGACAAAAACGTCGATGCCACGCTGCAACGCCTGTACACCGCCGCCCCCGGCTCGAAAGAGCTGGTGCAGCGCGCGGCGGGCGTGCTGGTGTTCCCCGGCATCGTCGGCGGCTCGTTCGTGGTCGGCGTCGACCACGGTAAGGGCGCGCTGCGCGAAGGCGGCAGAACCACCGGCTACTACAGCACCACCGGCGGCTCGATCGGCTTTCAGGCCGGAGGCCAGTCCAAAGCCGTGGTCTACGTCTTCACCACCAACGATGCGCTGCAAAAGTTCAAGGCCAGCAAAGGCTGGTCAGCCGGTGCCGACGCCACCGTGGCGGCTGGCAAAGTGGGTGCCAATGGCTCGGTCGACACCGAAACCATGAAGCAACCCATCTCCAGCTTTGTGCTGACCAACACGGGACTTGAAGTGGGGGCCGCCGTGGGGGCCGCCAAAATCTCACCCGCCACGCTGTAAAGCACAGCGATAGGCAGGCAGCGCCTCGGGCACTGCCTGCCTATACCAAACGCCGCCTTGTCGCGGCGTTTTTTTTACTTGTACTACCCGTGTCTGGCGTTGCTGTAAATTGGGCCAATGACTGTTGCAACATCGTTTCACCTGTTCATCCTGACCGGCGCATCGCGCGGCATGGGCCACGCCATGGCCGGGCAATTGCTGCAACCGGGCCACACGGTACTGACCTTGTCGCGCCGCATCCCCGGCGGTTTGGCCGCCAAGGCGCAAGCAGCAGGGGCCGAGCTGGTGCAGTGGTCGGTCGATCTGGCCGACGACCACAATCAAAACCACAGCGCCAGCGCCCACCTGCACGGCTGGCTGGACGACATAGCACCACAGCGCTTTGCCAGCGCCACCTTGATCAACAACGCGGGCGTCATCCCGCCCCTGATGCCTTTGCGTGATGCAGACAGCGCCGATCTGATGCAAGCCCTGCGTGTGGGCCTGCAAGCGCCCATGCTGCTGACCGCTGCATTTTTAAGTGGCACCCGCCACTGGACTGGCCAGCGCAAGGTGCTGAACATTTCATCCGGCCTGGGCCGCCGCGCCATGGCCTCGCAAAGCGCTTACTGCGCCGCCAAGGCGGGGTTGGACCACTTCACCCGCTGCCTGGCGCTGGACGAAGCTGCCCAGCCCAACGGGGCCAAGGTGTGTGCGCTGGCCCCCGGCGTGATCGACACCGATATGCAAACGCACTTGCGCAGCGCCGATGCGGCCCATTTTCCTGACCAGGCAGCGTTCGGGCAGCTCAAAACCAACGGCCAACTCGCCCACCCCGACGATGCCGCGCGCGTCGTGCTGGCCTGGCTGGCCCGGCCTGATTTTGGTGACCCACCTGTAGCCGACGTGCGCACCCCGCGCGCATAGACTTTTCCTGTCGTACCTCACAAACCCCCGCGCAAGACACGGCATACTATGGGCGTTGTTGTGAAATTTTCATGTTCTGTTTGTTTACTCATGCACCAGGAGGCATACGATGAGTCGTGAAGTAGTGGTTTGCAGCGGTGTGCGCACCGCCATTGGTACGTTCGGCGGCAGCCTGAAAGACATCCCCCCGGTCGACATGGCCGCGCTGGTGGTCAAGGAATCGCTGGCCCGCGCGGGCGTTGAAGGCAAAGACGTGGGCCACGTGGTGTTTGGCCACGTGGTCAACACCGAGCCGCGCGACATGTACCTGTCGCGCGTGGCCGCCATCAATGGTGGCTGCCCCAAAGAAACCCCGGCCATGAACGTCAACCGTCTGTGCGGCTCGGGCCTGCAAGCCATCGTCAGCGCCAGCCAGGGCATCTTGCTGGGCGACTACGACGTGGCCATTGGCGGTGGCTGCGAAAACATGAGCCGCGCGCCCTACATCAGCCAAACCAACCGATGGGGCGCACGCATGGGCGACGTGAAAATGCTGGACATGATGGTCAGCGCCCTGCACGACCCGTTCCACAACATCCACATGGGCGTGACAGCCGAAAATGTGGCCAAAGAATTCAACGTCACCCGCGAAGACCAGGACGCGCTGGCGCTGGAAAGCCACAACCGCGCCGAGCGTGCTTGGGTCGAAAACCGTTTCAAGGGCCAGATCGTCCCCGTCACCCTCAAAACCCGCAAAGGCGAAGTCGTGTTTGAAAAAGACGAACACTTCCGCCCCGGTGCCAAGCTGGAAGACTTCCAGAAAATGAAGCCCGTGTTCGTGAAAGAAAACGGCACCGTCACAGCCGCCAACGCCTCGGGCATCAACGACGCCGCCGCCGCCGTACTACTGATGGAAGCCGCTGCCGCCAAAGCCCGTGGAGCCAAGCCGCTGGCGCGCCTGGTCGGCTACGCCCATGCAGGGGTCGAGCCAAAAATCATGGGCATTGGCCCCGTGCCCGCCACCAAGGCCGTGTTGGCCAAAACCGGCCTCAAGCTCGATCAGATGGACGTCATCGAAGCCAACGAAGCCTTCGCCGCCCAGGCCTGCGCCGTCACCAAAGGGCTGGGGGCCGACCCGGCCAAAGTCAACCCCAACGGCTCAGGTATTTCGCTGGGTCACCCCATTGGAGCCACCGGCGCACTCATCACCATCAAGGCCATCCACGAATTGCAGCGCATCAACGGCAAATACGCCCTGGTGACCATGTGCATCGGCGGCGGCCAGGGCATTGCCGCAGTGTTCGAGCGCATGTAAACGCATCGCCTTGCCTTACCCTCAATCCGCCAAAGAAATCACCCGTAGATTTTTAAGTTTGGCTATTAATGGACTTGAGGGTAAGGATCGCAATTTTTGTGTTTTATCTGACAGCACTTTTTGGAATCCGTGTCGTCTATTTGTAGTCCGACTTCATGACTCCCGAGTCAGGTGTTCAACCTGCTTCAAAGTCCAACATGCCCCCCACAACCAATGCCTGCCGAGTCGCAAGGCAATATAGGGCGGCTTCACTTGTTTCGTCGCGCTGTCGATCGTGTTCTTCGCGATGAAGTCCGTCACCTCGAAAAGCCTCCTTGGCCGTGTCTTGCGCGCCGATCAAAGGTGGCTGTGGGTGCAAGTTCACTTCTAGCGACGCTCGAATCGTGGATTCGAAAGTTCACTGAGAGATTCATGACGTCTGCCTGAACGGCGTGAAAGCGATGGTTTCGAAGTATGTTCGCGACACGTTGGGGCCAGGACAAGAGGTGCATTCTTTGATCACAAGCTGATTTTCCGTTGAATGGATCAGCCGTCTGGTACCACTGCTCTGCCACCAGCAACTGCACCAGATACCTCAAAAAAAGTAACGCGACAACAGCGTGACCAGAAACATCCAGAGCAGCAGCTCGCACCGCAACCCGCATAGAAAAGCAAAACTGACGTGTCGCACGGTTGCCTGGTCACCCAATCAGTGAATAAGAAAGCCCGGCAAGACGGCGCTCCGAATGCCCCTGACGATAAGCAGTGCGTGGTAGATCCTGGTTTTCGTCCAGCCGCAGGAACTGGTGGTTTGGTGCGATAACCAGGGAGGAATGTGACCGACGTCAGCAACACACCAGACTTGTGACAGATCAAACCAACACGCAGATACAATCCAATATACTAATGCGAATCGTTATTATTTAATTTAATTGAGGTTGTGCATGTCTTTTTTCCCTCGTCATGCCTTCGCGGGCGCTTTGTGTCTGCTGCTGGGCTTACCCAGCATGGCCCATGAGCCAATGTCCAAAACGCCGGATCAACTGCTCTGGAGCAGCCAAAAAAAGACCGAACGCCAACTGCTGCACGCCGACCCGTCCTGCCACGTGGTGACCAGTCGGGTGCGCATCGCGCCCCACACCGAGCTGCCACCGCACGGGCACGAGCGCGGCTATCGCATCGTCACGGTGATTTCGGGCGATCTGCTGCTGGGCTTTGGCAAAACCTTCGATGCCCAGGCACTCAAGCCATTGCCACCCGGCAGTGTGTTTTCTGAGCCTGCGGGTTACCAACATTTTGGCCGCACCGGGGCTAAAGCAGTGGTGTTGCAAATGACCGAATACGCCGCTGGTACCCCATCGGCAGGCTGCACACCGACACAGGAGAATCATTGATGCGCCCTGCGATGACTCACACCTTCACCTTGCACGTGGTCGCTGCTGCGGCATGGCTGGCGTGCCTGGGTACTGCACATGCACAAACGCAGGCCAGCGATGAACCCACTTCCAGTGCCAGCACACCTGTTGCCCCAGCCTCGGCCACTTTGCCCCAGGTCACCGTCACCGCCACCCGACACGAGCAGGATGTGCGCATCGCGCCAGCCTCGGTCACGGTGATAGAGCGCACCGACATCCAGTACCATCCCAGCACCGACCTGCTGTCGATCATCGAAGACACGCCGGGGCTAACGCTGCAACCCCAGCAAGTGTCAGGTCGCAAAACCTTTTCGCTGCGCGGCATGGACAGCAGCCACACGCTGACGCTGATCGACGGACGCCGCATCGCGGCCACCGACGATGTGGTGGGCCATTCTGACTATCAATACGGCTGGGTGCCCACCGACGTGATCGAGCGGGTCGAGATCATCCGCGGTCCGATGTCTTCGTTGTATGGCTCAGAGGCGCTGGGCGGCGTGGTCAACGTCATCACGCGCTGGCCGACCGACAAGTGGGAAGGCTCGGTGCGTCTGTCAGGCCAGCGCCTTGACGACCATGAGTGGGGCGGCGATGGCCATCGCGTGGGCGTGTACGCGGGCGGGCCGGTGGGCAACGGCCTGTCGGTGCGGCTGAACGCTGAAAACGCCCGCGTCAGCGACATCCTCGACCGCGATGCACCGGAAAACAGCGAGATCGAAGGCCGCAAGGACAACGCCGGTGGCATTGCTGCGCGCTACCAGCTCAGCGCCCTGCACAGCTTTGAAGCCGGTTGGCAGCAAAGCCGCGCGCACCGCCATTACGACACCGTCTCGCGCGCAACGGCCTACGCCAACCGCTACCAGATCGACCGCCAGCACGGCTATGCCCAATGGAACGGCCAGTTTGGCGAGGTCAAAACCCAGGTGCGCACCTACCGCAGCGCCATTGATGTGGAAAACAGCCGCACCAACGGCGTCAGCCCCACCCGTGCGCAAAACATGCGTGATGTGGTGGGCGACGGCTTTGCGCAGTGGCGCATGGGTGCGCACCAACTGACTGCGGGCGGCGAGCTGCGGCGCGAAAGCCTGCGCAACGCCGGTCTGGATGGCGGCAAAGACAGCGCCGACCACACCGCCGTGTTTGCGCAGGACGAAATTTCACTCACCAACGATCTGGTGGCCACCCTGGGCGCACGGCTCGATCACCACGAAATTTTTGGCAATCACTTCAGCCCACGCGCCTATCTGGTGTGGCAAACCACGCCCGAGCTGATCATCAAGGGCGGTTTGGGCACCGCCTTCAAGGCCCCCACGCTCAAACAGATTTCGCCCAATTACGTGGGTGCCGAAGGGCCGCACACTTTTTATGGCAACGCCGATGTCAAGCCCGAGAAGTCGCACTCGTTCGAGGTGGCCGCCGACTGGCAGTCGGGGCCGTGGTCACTGACAGGCACGTTGTTTTACAACCGGGTCAAAGACCTCATCACCACCCGCTTGATTGCCCAGGAAGGCACGCGCCGCAGCTACATCTATGACAACGTGGATCGCGCCAAGATGTACGGCACTGAACTGGGCTTGGGCTGGGCCTTCGCACCCGGCTTCAAGTGGAGCAACAACCTGACGCTGATGCACACCAAAGACCAGACCACTGGCGAAGAGCTGACTGACCGACCGCGTCAGGTGCTGCATTCACAACTGCGCTGGCAGGGTCAGGGCGGCTTTAGTGCACGGCTGGGCGTCAACTTTACAGGCCGCCAGCGCGCATCGACCGGCAACCGGCTGCCCTCTTACACCGTGGTCAACGCCAGCGTGGGTCAGCAAATCAACAAGACCTTCAACTGGAGCGCGGGCGTGGACAACATTGGTGACGTGCGTCTGGCCGAAAAGTCGGCCGACTTTGGCTACGCCATTCGTGGGCGCACTTACTTCGTCAGCCTGCAAGCCAGCTTTTGATCTGCACCGGCTTGCCACCAGCCAGGTTTTAAAACTCTTATTTTGATAGCTTACAGCGCAGCATGAAAAAGCGCCAAAGGCTGATTTGACGATGAAAACTGCCCACCTGCTGCGCCATCTGATGATGGTGCTGTGGCTGTCGGCCCTGTATTGCTCAGGCGCTGTGGCGCAACCGATCAGCGCCAACACCAGCACCAACGCCGCGCCTCAGACGATGGCTCCTGCGGCTTCCACATCAAAAGCGGCCACGCCATCTCGCCGCCTGCTGTTTATCGCCACCGGCAACGTGCCCAAGGGCAAGTTCCGCGCGCTGGCGCGTCTTGGTGCGCCGCACGGCATGGCGCTGGAGGTGCGGTACCTGAACAGCATTCCGGCGCAAAGCGGGCCATCGCTGTTCGACGGCTACGACGCGGTATTTTTCGACTCTTACCTGCAAACCCAAATTCAGGACCACCTGGCGCAGGCCCTGCCGGGGCTGACAGCGCCCAACGCCTGGACATACGACGCCAAACCACGCTGGGGCGGCGGTCTGGACGAAGGCGTGGCCCGCCAGCTCATCGCCTATTACGCCAATGGTGGCGAGCGTAATTTCAAAGGCTTTTTCACCCTGCTGGCGGCCACGCTGGCTGGGCAGCCGCCACCAGCCGATCTGGCGCTGCCGGTGGTCTTTCCGAAGGTAGCGGTCTACCACCCGCAAGCCCCCAACCTGGTGCTGCCGGATGCGGCTGCGTTTTTACGCTGGCGCGGAGTGCAGGCCAGATCGCCACGCCCACCCGTGGTCGCCATCGCCATGCACCAGCAGTACATCGCCTCGATGCAGACCGGTTTTATCGACGATCTGGTGGCGCGCATCGAGCAGCAAGGGGCCATCGCCCTGCCCATCTACGGCCCCATGATGCCCGCCGGAGCCATTGCCAAAATGCTGCGCCCTGAAGCCGACGCGCCACCGCTGGCCGACGTCATCATCAACACGCAAATCATGCTCAACGCCGAAGGGCGGCGCAGCGAGTTCACCGGCCTGGGCCTGCCGGTGCTGCAAGCCACACCTTACCGGCGCGGCGACGCTGCCGCCTGGGCGGCTGACGAACACGGTATCGCGCTGATGGACGTGCCGTTTTACCTGGCGCAGCCCGAATACGCGGGCGTGACCGATATTCAAATTGCCGCCGCCACGCGCCAAAGCGATGACGAAGTGGTGGCCATCGGCCCGCAGGCGCAGGCGGTGGTCAACAAGGCACTGGCGCTGATTCGCCTGCAACGCAAGCCCGCCGCCGACAAGCAACTGGCGTTGATGTTCTGGAACTATCCAGCGGGCGAGAAGAATTTTTCTGCCGCCTTTTTGAACGTACCGCGCAGTCTGCAAAGCACCATCGAGGCGCTGCGCAGCGCAGGCTACGACGTGCCTGCCGCACCACACGAGGCTGATCTGATCGCCAAACTGCAACGCCTTTTGGCCCCCAGCTACCGCGACGGCCTGCTGCCGCAGCTGGTGCAGGACGACCTGGCTGCGCTGCTGCCAGTGGCCAAGTACCGCCACTGGCTGGCCACCCTGCCCGAGGCCACACGAACCGCCTTGCTGACGCGCTGGGGCCAGCCCGAACAATCGGCCAGCGTGATCCGCCAGGGCGACGTGGATTACTTCGTCATCCCGCGCCTGCAATGGGGCAAGCTGGCGCTGCTGCCCCTGCCGGGCCGCAGCGACCGCGGCGTAGACGACAAGGCGGGCCGCGAAAAGGCCATGTACCACTCGATGAAGCCCGACGCGCTGCCGCCGCATGCGTATCTGGCGGCTTACCTGTGGGTGCGTGAAGGTGCTGGTGGTCAAACACCCACCCCACGCGACGCGCTGATCCACTTCGGCACCCACGGCACGCAGGAGTGGTTGCCAGGCAAAGAGCGAGGCCTGTCGGTCTATGACCCCGGCATGCTGGCCGTGGGCGACGTGCCCGTGGTCTACCCCTACATCGTCGACAACGTGGGCGAGGCCACGCAGGCCAAGCGGCGTGGGCGCGCCGTCATCATCAGCCACCAGACCGCACCGCTGCAACCGGCCGGTCTGCACCAGCGCCTGACCGAACTGCACGACTTGCTGCACCAATGGCTGGCGCAAGACGACGGCGCAGTGAAAGAACAGTTCAAAACCGACATCCTGGCGCGCGTGCAGCAAGACCGCCTCGCTGCCGACATGGGCTGGACGCCCGCGCGCGCCGCCGCCGAATTTGCACCCTTCATCGACGCCCTGCACCAGCACCTGCACGAGCTGGCCGAAACCGTGCAGCCGGTGGGCTTGCACACGCTGGGCCAGTCCGCAGACACCCCTGTGCGCGCCGCCACCGTGCTGATGATGCTGGGCCGCCCGTTCTGGGAAGCCGCCGCACGCCATGCCGGTCAGCCCGAGGCCGATCTGGACGAGGCGCTGATTGCCGACCACGACAAGATGGCCGCCACGGCTCCTTACCTGTTGCTGGATCAATATGTGATTGATAGCAACTCACGATTTTCAGACAAGCACCAGAGGCCAGTTTGGCTTGAAAAACCATTAACACCTGATCTGCAAAAAATGATGCAACAGGCGCGCAACTGGTGGCAGGCGCTGGACGCAGGTCACGAAACCGCTGCCTTGCTGGCGGCGCTGCAAGGGCGACACATTCCCACCTCTTACGGCGGCGATCCGGTGCGCAACCCCGATGCCTTGCCCACGGGCCGCAACCTGTACGGGTTCGATCCCTCGCGCATCCCAACCCGCCAAGCCTGGGTGGCGGGCCAACAGGCGGCCGAGCAGCTGATCGCCGCCCACCGCCAGCAGACCGGCCAAACGCCAACCAAGCTGGCCGTATCGCTGTGGTCGGTGGAAACCATGCGCCACTTGGGGCTGCTGGAGGCGCAGGCGCTGTGGTTGCTGGGCGTCGAACCCCAATGGGACGAAGGTGGGCGCGTGACCGGCGTGCGCCTGGTGCCGCGTACCGAGTTGGGTCGCCCGCGCGTGGACGTGGTGCTGTCGGCCACCGGCCTGTACCGCGACCACTTCCCCAACGTGATGAAGCAGCTCGCGCGCGCCGCCCAACTGGCCGCACAAGCAGACGATGAAACCGACAATCCAGTGGCCCACCACACCCGGCGCATCGAAGCGCAATTGCGCGCCCGCGGCTGGAACGATGCCGATGCGCGCGACGCGGCCGAAACGCGCATCTTCTCGTCCGAATCTGGCCGCTACGGCACCGGTCTGGACGACGCCACCTTGGCCACCGACAGCTGGCAGGGCAAAGCCGAGGGCGATCGCAAGCTGGCCCAGATGTACCTGGCGCGCATGCAGTACGCCTACGGCCCCGACGAAAAACGCTGGGGCAGCCTGCTGGGCGGGGACCAAGCGGGCACTGAGGCCAGCGGCGCGGGCAACGGTCAGGCGCTCAACCTGTACGCCGAACAGTTGCGCGGCACCCAAGGCGCGGTGCTCTCGCGCTCGTCCAACGTGTACGGCATGCTCACCACCGACGACCCATTTCAGTACCTGGGCGGCATCGCGCTGGCCGTGCGCCACCTGGACGGCCAAGCACCCGCGCTGTACATCAGCAACCTGCGCTCGGCCAGCGGTAGCGGCAAGGTGGAAGGCGCAGCGCAGTTTCTGGCCAAAGAGCTGGCCACGCGCCAGTTTCACCCCGGCTACATCCAGGGTCTGATGAAAGAAGGCTACGCCGGCACCTTGCAGGTGCTGGACGCCACCAACAACTTCTGGGGCTGGACAGCGGTGGCGCGCGAAATCGTGCGCGACGACCAGTGGCAGGAAATGATGGATGTGTACGTGCGCGACAAGCATCAACTGGGCTTGAATCAGTGGTTCGAGCAGCACAACCCCCACGCGCTGGCGCAAACCGTCGAGCGCATGGTCGAAGCCGCACGCCAGGGCTACTGGCAGGCCGACTCCGCCACACTGGCCGAGCTGAAAGCACGCTGGCGCGATCTGGCCCAACGCCATGACGTGAAAAGCGACAACGCGCGCTTTACCGCCTTTGTGCAAAGCGCTGAAGTGGCTGAATCCGCAGCAAACATCATCACCACGCCGTCGGCCACCCCCGTCACTGCGCCTGCTCCAGGCTTTGGCCTCGACGCACCGCGCCCTGCCCCAGCCGCCCTACTGACGCAGCCCGTGCCGCCGCCCGCTGAAGTGTCGCCGCCCGCAACAGCACAACCCGAAACCGCCCAACCTGAAGCGGCACCGTCTGAGTCTTCACCTGAGTCTGCCGCTGACTCTGCACCCGCTGAGCCGCTCCCCATTCGCGGCCTGCGCATGGAGCGCGTCGAGCCGCCCCCACCTGCGCCCCCACCTGCACCATCGCCTGAAACACCTGCCATAAGCGCACTGATCGACACGCTGGCCGTGCTGATGCTGCTGGCCTTGATGGCCTTGGGTGCCGCCGTGCAGGCACGGCGCGGAGCAGGCCCGCGCCATCAGCCCGCCAGCTTGCCCAATCGAACACCTCGCCACGCGCCAGCCACGCCCACCTGAGCGCACCGCACCGGACACCGTTTTCTTGGCTTTGTTTGTTTTGTTTGTTTTGTTGATTGACCTCAGGAGTTGATGCCATGTCCACCCCACTTGAAGGCGCGATGTTCAGCATCAGCCAGTTGTTCTTGACCCCCGTTCTGGTTCTGGTCGCACTGTTGTTTGGCTACGCCTTTTACGCCCTGGGCGCATTTGCCTGGCAAGCGTGGCAGCGCGCGGGCGCACGTGGACGTGAGCGCGGCGATTTTGCTGGACATGAGCTGCTGCAAATTCACGCCGCCACGCCAGCATTGAGCGCTGACGAGCTGGAAGCGCTGGCCTTAAAGCGCCTGGAGCCTGCCCGCATCGCCGCCCGCGTGGCCCCCATGCTGGGCCTGGTGGCCACCATGATCCCCATGGGCCCGGCCTTGCAGGCATTGGCCGATGGGCAACTGGCCGAGATGGCACGCGGTTTGATGGTCGCCTTTTCGGCGGTGATTCTGGCGCTGATTGCCGCCGCCATCACCTACGCCGTGGTGCATGTGCGGCGGCGCTGGTATGCGCAAGACCTGCTCGCCATCGAGCGCCTGCGCCAAAGCCAACCCGCCGCAGCCGCACGCACCACGCCAGCGCAGAGCACGGCCATCGCTGGAGGTGTGGCATGAAAACCCGCCTGCTCGACGATATTGAAGACGACGACCCCATCCTCTCGGTGGTCAACCTGATCGACGTGTTTTTGGTCATCATCGCCGCCCTGCTGCTGGCCGTGGCCAGCAGCCCCGCCAACCCGTTCTCAGCCCAGACCATGACCATCATCAAAAACCCTGGCCAGCCGAACATGGAGATGATCGTCAAGGACGGCGAAAAGCTGGAACGCTACCAGGCCAGCGGCAGCATCGGCGAAGGCCACGGCACCAAGGCGGGCGTGGCCTACCGCATGAAGGACGGATCAATGGTGTATGTGCCGGAGTCAACCGACTCTGCAACACCACCATCGCAGTAAATACCTGATCCTTTACCTGCCCCTCAACACCTGCTCCTCGCCCACCATGATCGGGCAACGAATGTGGTTCAGGATTTGTTCTGCACCGGGCAGGTGTTCAGACCCACCAGTGAATACAGCGGGCAGACGCGGAACAGGCCGGTGAGCAAAGGCACGATGCCGATGTAGCCCCACCAGCCAACAGTGCCGGTGGCGGCCAAAGCGATCAGGGCAATGCCCGCCACGATACGCAAAATGCGGTCGATGCCGCCGACGTTGAATTTCATGTTGTCTTTCCTTTCGGTTGATATCAAATCAATAGCTGTTTGTGCATATCAGTCATGCACAAAAGGCTTATTCAAGCGTTTCATATTTCAGGCGGCAAGCTGTTTTTCGCCACCAAATTCTTCATAGGCCGCCAGCGCATTGGCGGCGTACATCAATGATGGGCCGCCGCCCATGTAGATGCATACGCCCAGCATCTCTTGCAGCTCGGCGCGGGTGCAGCCGAGTTTGACCAGAGCCTGCGCGTGGTAGCCCAGGCAGGGATCGCAGCGGGCCGCCACACCCAAGGCCATGGCGATCAGCTCTTTGGTTTTTTTGTCCAGCGCACCGTCGGACATGGCCGCTTGCGACAGTGCGCCGAAGCCACGCGATGTGTCCACCGTGTCTTTGCGCAATGGCACCAGCCACGAAGAGGTGTGGCCAATGATGTCTTTGTAGCTCTTGCTCATGCGGGCATCCTTTACATCTCCTAGGCTTGAAAACAATTCATTGATTGATAATATATTAAACTATAGATTGTTTGCAAGCCTTTTCGCAACGACTTTTTTTGCACCGACGCTTTGCCATGACCCACGCAACCGCCACGCCAACCGACACACCGGTGGTCTTCGACCCCAAATCCATGCGCCACGGGGCGCACGCCGCCGTCACCTTGCTGAAGCTGCTGGGCAATGAAGATCGACTGATGATCCTGTGCCAGCTTTCGCAGGGCGAATGCGCCGTGGGCGAGCTGGAGCAGTGCCTGGGCATTCGCCAGCCCACGCTGTCGCAGCAACTGGCCGTGCTGCGCAGCCAGAACGTGGTGAGCACGCGGCGCGAGGGCAAAAACGTGGTTTACGCCATCGCCCAGACTGAAGTGCTGCGCCTGCTGCAAACCCTGCACGAGTTGTTTTGTCAGGAGACGCCCGCATGAGCCTCGCTTTTGATTCAGGCTCTGTCGCCCCTGCCCTGCTGGGTGGGGCGCTGATTGGCAGCGCTGTGGCGGTGCTGGTGTTGTTCAATGGGCGCATTGCAGGCATCAGCGGTATTTTGGGCGGCGTGCTGAACGGGCCGTACCAGCGCTCGGAATGGCTTTGGCGGCTGGTTTTTTTGCTGGGGCTGGCGGGCGCACCACTGGCTTATGTGGCGTGGCGTGGCTTGCCACCGATACACATTGCCGCCAACACAGGCACGTTGGTCATTGCGGGCCTGCTGGTGGGGTTTGGCACCCGACTGGGTGGCGGCTGCACCAGCGGGCATGGTGTGTGTGGCACAGCGCGGTTGTCACCGCGTTCTTTGCTGGCCACGGCGTTGTTCATGCTGGCGGGTATGGCCGTGGTGGCTTGGTTGCCGAGGACCATGACATGAATGCAGCACGCCCTTTCGTCTGGTCGCAAACGTTCATGGCGCTGATTGCAGGCGCATTGTTTGGGGTGGGCTTGCTGATTTCCGGCATGACCAATCCGGCTTACGTGATTGCTTTTTTGGACGTCACAGGCGCGTGGGATCCACGCCTGGCCTTTGTCATGGCTGCCGCTGTGACGGTGGCCGCGCCTGCGTTCTGGTGGGTGCGTCGCCACCCTCGCAGCTTGTCAGGTCAAGCGATTCATCTGCCGGGCACACGGCACGTGGATCGCCGTCTGGTGATCGGCAGCCTGATGTTTGGCGCAGGCTGGGGGCTGGCGGGTATTTGCCCTGGCCCAGGTCTGGTGGCGAGCGCTTTGGGCCAGCGCCAAGCGCTGCTGTTTGTGGCGGCCATGTTGGTGGGCATGCTGGGCTGGCACTGGCTGACCCGCGCTAAAACGACCTAAGGAAGGTCTGCACAACCCCCGCTGCAGGGCGAGGTGACGCGTGAATGTTCACATGGCGAAACGAGCGTTGAATTTCTCATCGTTTTGCGCTGTTTTTGGTTCGCTTGACCCTGATT
>NZ_JBKEEE010000040.1:0-39511 GCF_047975795.1 Ottowia sp.
GTCGACCGGTTCGTCGCAGGCACCGACCGCCGCCGTGGACAACTCTGCACCTCTTCAACCCGCCTGCAGTCTCTTTATCTCTCGGGGTAAATCTGTTCAGACAAGCGGGGCCACTTCTGACTGCATCGATGCGCTCACCAATTCCAGTTGCCTTACCCTGGGTGGAGGCAACGTGACGGCAGGCGGAACCATCTGGGGCGTTCCTGCGGTGTTTTTTACTGCATGGACGCTGGGTTGCACCATGATGATGATCTATCGCCGATGGCATGCCAGACGTAAAGGTGGATGTGATGCGGCTTGACGGCACAACGCGATGGCGTGTGTCAACAATCACGGGCCGCGCCGTGGTCGCGGGTTTGTGGGTAGGGCTGTCAGGGCTGGACATGGCAGCAGCGGCTACTCAAAGGGGTCCGTGTCGATGCGTTCAATGGCGCTGTGCAATGGCGTTGTAGCCATAGCGCTGTGGGGTGAAGCCGGCAGCTAAACTGACACGCAAAACGCTCCCATCACCTCATCATCAAGGAAAAGCATCATGAAATCCCGCGCCGCTGTGGCCTTCAAGGCCGGTCAACCGCTTGAAATTGTGGAGCTTGACGTGGCCCCGCCCAAAAAAGGCGAGGTGCTGGTCAGGATCACCCACACCGGCGTATGTCATACCGATGCCTTCACTTTGAGTGGCGATGACCCCGAGGGCCTTTTTCCCGTCGTGCTGGGGCACGAAGGTGCAGGCGTGGTGGTGGAATGCGGCGAGGGCGTCACCAGTGTTCAGCCCGGTGACCACGTGATTCCGCTGTACACCGCCGAATGTGGCGAATGCCTGTTTTGCAAAAGCGGCAAGACCAACCTGTGCGTGGCCGTGCGCGCCACGCAAGGCAAGGGCGTCATGCCCGACGGCACCACGCGCTTTTCCTACAACGGCCAGCCGGTTTACCACTACATGGGTTGCAGCACTTTCAGCGAATACACGGTGGTGGCTGAAGTATCGCTGGCCAAGGTCAACCCCAAGGCCAACCCCGAACAGGTTTGTCTGCTGGGCTGTGGCGTGACCACCGGCCTGGGTGCGGTTAAAAATACCGCCAAGGTGCAGCCGGGTGACACCGTGGCCGTGTTTGGCTTAGGCGGCATTGGGCTGGCCGTGATCCAGGGGGCAAAAATAGCCCAGGCGGGCCGCATCATCGCCGTGGACACCAACCCAGGAAAGTTTGACCTGGCCCGCACTTTTGGCGCGACGGACTGCATCAACCCCAAAGACTACGACAAACCGGTTCAGGACGTGATTGTGGCCATGACCACTTGGGGCGTTGACCACAGCTTTGAATGCATCGGCAACGTGGGCGTGATGCGTGCCGCACTGGAATGCGCGCACCGTGGTTGGGGCCAGAGCGTCATCATTGGCGTGGCCGGTGCGGGGCAAGAGATCTCCACCCGCCCCTTTCAGCTTGTCACCGGCCGCCGCTGGCTGGGCACGGCTTTTGGCGGCGTCAAAGGCCGCAGTGAGTTGCCCGGTATGGTGGAAGATGCCATGAGCGGCAAGATTGAGCTTGCGCCCTTCGTGACGCACACCATGCCACTGACGGATATCAACGAGGCGTTTGATTTGATGCACCAGGGCAAGTCGATTCGGAGTGTAGTGAGGTATTGAGCAACCATGCAACGAATCGAACACCACGCCAGCTTCGGCGGCCGCCAGGAAGTCTGGCAACACGACAGCACCAGCACCGGCACGCCGATGAAGCTGGGTGTTTACCTGCCGCCGCAAGCGCTGGCGGGCCAGCGCTGCCCGGTGTTGTACTGGCTGTCGGGGCTGACTTGTACCGAGCAAAACTTCATCACCAAGGGCGGAGCGCAGCAGCATGCGGCGGCGCATGGGTTGATCCTGGTAGCCCCTGATACCAGCCCGCGCGATCCCCGCGGTGATCTGGGCGTGGCCGACGATGCGGCTTACGATCTGGGTCAGGGTGCGGGGTTTTACCTCAACGCCACGCAAGCGCCGTGGGCCAAGCACTTTCAGATGGAAAGCCATGTGGCCGATGAGTTGCCGACACTCATCGAGCAGCACTTTCCGGCCACCGGCCGGCGCGGCATCTTCGGCCACAGCATGGGCGGGCATGGCGCGTTGACGCTGGCGCTGCGCCATCCTGGGCGTTACCACAGCGTGAGCGCGTTCGCGCCCATCGTGGCCCCCAGTCAGGTGCCTTGGGGGCAAAAGGCGTTCGCCGCTTACCTGGGGGGCGATCGCGCTGCCTGGACGCAGCACGATGCGGTGGCGCTGATCGCACAGGCCAAGGAGCGCTTGCCACTGTTGGTGGATCAGGGCGATGCGGATGAATTTTTAGCGCAACAACTTAGGCCCGATCTGCTGCAAGCGGCCTGCGCCCAGGCCGCTCACCCGCTCACGCTGCGCATGCAGCCAGGCTATGACCACAGCTATTACTTGATGGCCAGTTTTATGCATGACCATGTGGCGCACCATGCGCGTGCACTGCTGGGTCTGTGATGAGAAAGAAAATGGCCATCATGAAAAAGACCTTGGCCTTGATGCTGACGGCCCTGATGGCCGCATCAGTCTGGGGCAGCGAAGACACCCGCATGTACCTGGCCGCGATGAAGGGTGATGTGGCCGTCATGCAAAAGCTGATTGAAGCCGGTGCCGATCTGAACACGCCCGATCAGTTTGGCGGCCCGCCACTCCTCAATGCGGCCGGGACGGGAGAGATGGAGGCGGTCAAATTTTTGTTGATGGCAGGAGCGGATGTCAATGCCAAAGACAAGACCGGCTTCACGGCCTTGCACAAGGCCACGATGGGTGAGGCGGAGTTGGACGCGGTGCGATTGTTGCTGGCATCACACGCCCAGGTGGATGTGTTGGCGCATGGTGTTTCACCGCTGATGATCGCGGCCCAGCAGGGACATTTGGAGCTGTTGCGTACTTTGCTGGCTGCGGGTGCGAATATCAACCTGTCGAACGAATACGGTGCCACTGCATTGATGAAGGCCGCAGAGTATGGCCGCCTGGAGGGAGTGAAGCTGCTGGTCGATCAGGGTGCCGATATGGGGCGCAAAGATCATCGTGGCCAGACGGCGCTGGACATCGCCCAAAGCGTGATCGTGCAAAAGGACGGCTATCCCAAAGTGATCGCGTACCTGAAAGAAAAGCAAGGCAGAAGCACACAAGGCAGCATTAAATAAAAATAAAAACAATTTTTATTTAGAATAAATAACAAAGGCTTGCCATTTCTCGTTGGACTGGCTTTGAGCGGAGGGCGGGTTCCACCCGCGCTCTTTTCTTTGTGATTTGATGAAAGGCTGATCGATGCTGTCGTCCAGAATTTTCCTGCTTTCTGCTGTGGCCGCTGCTGCGTTTTTGGTGGGTTGTGCCCAGTCTGGCCCGACGGCCTCTTCCCCATCGGTAGCCACGGCGGTGGCGACCAAACAAGAAGTGCAGCGCAAGGCGCTGGCCAAAGGCATTTACGAGCTGGTCTACAGCCCCCGGCAAAAGGCGGTTTTTGTGGCGTCCACCGGCGGCTTTGGCGATGAGGCCGAGGCATCCAAGGTGTTGCGGCTGGATCCGGCCACGCTGACGGTGCAGTCTGAAATCGTGCTGCCCACCAAGGGCTTTGGCCTGACGCTGGACGACGCGGCCGGGCGGCTGTACGTTGGTCATTCGGTTGATGGCGCGGTCTCGGTGGTGGACGTGGCCGCTGGCAAGGTCATCAGCACGGTGCAGTTGACCAAGAAAACCAAGGACGACAAAGGCCGTGATCGTCCTGATCACGGCCTGCGCGAGCTGGCGCTCGACAGCGCCAATGGTCGCTTGTACCTGCCCGGCTACGCCCGCGAAGACAGTGCGCTGTATGTGATGAACACCAAGACGCTGAAGCTGGAAAAAGTGTTGCCCGGTTTTGGCAGCATGGCCACCGGGGTGGCGCTGGATGCCCAGCGTGGCCGACTGTTCGTGGCCAACTTGGCGGGGCAGGTATTCACCGTCGACACGCGCACGCTGCAAATTGCCAAGCGCTATGACGTGGGTGGCGACCAGCCTTTGAACCTGGCCTATGACGCGGCCACCGACCGCCTGTTGGCCGTCAACCGCGAAGTCAGCGGGCGTGGACTGGAGGCGCGCAAAAAAGCCAACCCCAACTTCCAGCCCAAGCCGGGCAACAACGTGCTGGTGCTCAATGCCAGCACCGGCGCGCCAGTGCACAGCATGGCCACCGGGGCCGGACCGGTGGCGCTGAAGCTGGACGCCACGCGCAAACGCCTGTACGTGACCAACCGCGATGCGGGCAGCGTGACGGTGTACGACAGCGGCAGCTACCAGCAGCTCAGCAGTGTGGATTTGCCCACGCATCCCAACAGCCTGGCGCTGGACGAGGCGGCCAACGTGGTGTTCGTGTCGATCAAGAACAACCGCCAAGCGCCCAAGGGCAGCAACGAAAGCGTGGCGCGGCTGGCGTTTTGAATGGCAGTGGCCGACCGGCTTGCCGGGTTAATCAGGTGCATGGATGGCGTCAACGATGCGGCCGCCGTCGGATGTGTACCTGATTGAGCAAGTCCAGATGCAGTTCATCATCTGGGCCTCGGCTCGCATAAAAATTCTCCAGCAAGCGCCGCTCCAGCAAGTACTGTTGCCAGAAGGCATCCCACTTGCGGCGTTTTTTTGGAGCGGGGACGTGCAGCTTCCAATGCACACGAATGCAGGGCCTGCCGCATTTCGGGCATTGAAATGCGGCCACGCTTTGGGGCTTTCGCTGTAGTTTCCGGCAGGTCAGGCAAGCAAAGGTACGGTTGTTGATTCAAGCGTCCAGCATCAGGTAATCGGTATAGCCTCTGGCACCGCCGCCGTACATGGTGGCTTTGTCCAGCTCTTGGTAAGGGCCGCCCTGGCGCATGCGGGCCGTCAGGTCAGGCATGCAGATGAAGGCTTTGCCAAAGGCCACCAGATCGGCGCGGCCTGAGGCGATGGCCTCTTGCGCCATGGCCGGGTCGTAGCCGTTGTTGGTCATCCAGGCCCCGCGGCCACCTGCTTGCCGATAAGCGGCTTTGAGTGCGGCGTAATCAAACGGGCGATCAGGCAGCGTGCGCGGCCCGCCGGTGGCCCCTTCGATCACGTGCACATAGGCCAGCCCCAGGCTGGCAAGCTGGCGGATCAGGTAATCGAACAGCGGTTGCGGATCGGCGTCCACGATATCGTTGGCGGGGGTGACGGGCGACAGGCGGATGCCCACGCGGTCATGGCCTACGGCGTCGACGGCGGCGCGGGTGACTTCCAGCATCAGGCGGGCGCGGTTTTCGATGGAGCCGCCGTAGTCGTCGGTGCGCTGGTTGGCACCAGTCTTCAAAAACTGGTCCAGCAAATAACCATTGGCTCCATGAATTTCCACGCCGTCAAACCCGGCTGACTTGACAGCGTTGCGCGCTGCCGCAGCGTAGGCGTGCACGATGCCGGGAATTTCATGCCGGTGCAATGCGCGCGGGGCGCTGGTGGGCACAAAGCGGCCGCCGTCGGGGCCAGCGTTCAGGTAGGTTTTGGCTTCAGCCGGGATGGCTGAAGGGGCCACCGGGGCAGCACCTTCGGGTTGCAGGCTGTCGTGCGACACGCGGCCCACGTGCCACAACTGGCAGACGATTTTGCCGCCTGCGGCGTGCACGGCGCGGGTCACTTGCTTCCAGCCATCGACCTGATCGCTGCCGTACAGACCAGGCACGTCGGCATAGCCCTGGCCTTGCTGGCAGATGGCGGTGGCTTCGCTGACGATCAGGCCCGCGCCGCGCTGCGGATCGGCGCGCTGGGCGTAATAGGTCGCCATCAGCGGCGTGGGAACGGCATTCGGCGCGCGGTTGCGCGTGAGCGGGGCCATGACGACGCGGTTGGCCACGTCGATGGCACCCACGCGGGCGGGACTGAAAAGCGACAAAGGCATGACGGGCACCTCAAACGGGAAGACTTGAACCCAGCCATTGTGCCAATGCCAGGCGGGTGTGGGCTTGGTGACAGGCCAGCACGCCCGGTTGGGTTATGGTTGAAGCATGAGTGAGACGCCTTCTGCCGCCACGCTGGTGGCCACGCCGTTGATAGATGCAGACCACCCGGCCGTGCAAGCGTTTGCGCGTACGCATGCGCAGGGCCGCACTGAACGCGAACGTGCGGTGGCACTGACCTATGCAGTGCGCGATGGCTTTCGCTACGACCCCTACCGGATCGATCTGTCGCCCGAAGGCATGCGTGCCAGCAGCGTGCTGGCGCAAGGCTATGGTTGGTGCGTGCCCAAAGCCGCCTTGCTGGCGGCTGTGTGTCGCGCGGCGGGTATCCCCGCGCGGGTAGGCTTTGCCGATGTGCGCAACCATTTATCGACCGAACGCATGCGCCAGACCATGAAAACGGATTTGTTTATCTGGCACGGCTATACCGACATCTGGCTGGACGGTGCCTGGCGCAAAGCCACGCCGGCTTTCAATTTGAGTTTGTGTGAAAAGCTGGGTCTTCACCCGCTGGAATTTGACGGTGAGCACGATTCGCTGTACCACGAGTTGGATCAGGCGGGCCAGCGGCACATGGAATACGTGCGCCAGCGCGGCAGTTTTGATGACATGCCGCTGGCACAGATCGTGGCGGATTTTCGCGCCACCTATTCCGGTTGGTTGTCTGAAGGCGATGGCCTAGGCAGCCATCTGGCGAGCAGCGACTTTCAGGCTGATGTGGCGCAGGAAGTGGGTGCTGCGCAAAAAAAGATGAATCGTTAAACCAAACCCTCGTCTTTCATCACCTTTTGCACCGCCGGGCGCGCCGCTACGCGCTGGCGCAAAGCCACCAAGTTTGGATACGGCGCAAGATCGATCTTCATCGGCACCGTCCAGTTGGTGACGGTGAACAGGTAGCCGTCGGCTACGGTAAATTGCTCTCCCATCAGATAGTTTTTGCCTGCCAGTTGCTCGTCAATCCACTTGAAGCGGCTGGCCAGGCGTTCTTTGGCTGCGGTTTTGGTCTCTTCAGGTGTGCCGGGGGTGAACAAGGGGCCAAAAGCCTTGTGAATTTCGGTGCCGATGAAGTTCAGCAGGCTTTGAAGCTGATAACGCTCCCAACTGCCGTTGGGCGGGGCCAGCTTTTTGTCGGGTGCCTAGTCGGCAATGTACTGCACGATGGCCGGGCCTTCGGCCAGCCCCTGCCCCGCGTCGTTGACCAGATAGGGCACATAACCCAGTGGGTTGATGGTGCGGAAGTCAGTGCCGTCGGGCAATTGTTTGGTTTTGGTGGGGGCCAGAATGGCTTCGTACTTCAGCCCTGCTTCTTCCAGCGCAATGTGGGGCGACAGCGAGCAGGCTCCGGGGGAATAAAACAGCTTCATGGGCAGGTCTTTCAAAAGGTGGACGGAAGATGTTTATACAAAAAGCACCGCAGTCTTGCGCCGCGCAGGGGCATATGCTCCTGCGTCATAAAGCCGGGGCTTATCTTCTCAGCCGGGTAAAGGCCGCCAACTCCCAGCGGCGCATGGCCAGCACCAGGGTGTAGCCCTCCCGATCAGTGTCTTTGAGCTTTTGGTCGGTCTGGTGCTGCTGCGCAAAATCTTGCGCCACGCGTTGCAGGCGCTCGGCAAAGGCCGGGGCCAGTGCGCGGCTGATGCTGCCGTGTACCAGTTGCAGGTTTTCGCCGTCACCATCAAAGCCGCCGCCAAAATAGTCCAGCATCACGCTTTCGCGAAAGTACTGCATCACCGGCCCGTGCGGCCGCCAGCGGAAGGTTTTGGCCACTTTGAGCCGGTAGCGGTTCAGTGGTTTCAGCTCGATGATGCCCAGCCGGTCAAGCTGCGCCAGGTACTTCACCACCTCGGCCTCGCTCAGGCGGTAGCGGGTGCAAATTTGCTCGGCCGTCCACTGGCTGACCACGTTGATGGCCACCAGCAGCAGCTTGTCGTCGGCCACCACGCTGCGTTCTTGCTCCGCCGTCAACTCTTTGAGCAGCGGCTGCGCATCGGCCACGCGCTGGGCCAGCTCGGCAAAGTCCAGCTTCAGCGCGCGGCAAATCGCATCCACGCGCGACAGCGGCATGTCGCCCTTGGCCAGCATGCGCTTGACGCTGGATTCGGCCATGCCCAACTCGCGTGCCAGATCGGCATAAGTCATCTGGGCGGCCTTCAGTTCTTTTTTGACGGCGGCAACAAGGTCGGCAGTGGTGCTCATGGACGATTAAAACATCGGCGAAGTATCAAATTTTAATACCTATTGTGGCGTCAGTTTCGGTACAGATCAAAAATAACGCCCAGCACGCGCAAGCTCTTGAAAATGACTGCCATGGTGCCGTACAGGCACACGTTTTTATCTTTTGCTTGGCAGGATGTTTCTCATGAACTTCACCTCACCGCTGACCCGTGCCGCAGCTTATCCGGCAGCCAGGGTAAATCGCGTAGAGCTTGGGCTGATTTTGGCCGTGGCCGCGTTCGCCCTGCTGGCCGCGTTGTTGCCAGCGCAGGGCTTGCCTGCGGGCTACCATGATTTTGTAGACCAGCGCGCCTGGGGCGTGTTGCCAAGGGCCATGGATGTGCTGAGCAATTTACCGTTTGCCTTGATGGGCGGCTGGCTGCTGTGGGTGACAGGCCAAAACAGGCTACAGCGCCTATCTATATTGCGCAACAAGCTATTGAATTGGAAGCAAATTAACGCGGCCTTCAATGCCCAGGACGGGCTGATGGCGGTGACCGGCGTGGGCTTGCTGCTGACGGCGTTGTGTTCGTCGGCCTACCACCTGCATCCGCACGATGCCGGGCTGTGTCTGGACCGGCTGGGCATGAGCGTGGCGTTTGCCGGGCTGCTGGGGCTGGCGGCGTGCGAGCGCATCAGCGCCCGCGCCGGTGTGGCGCTGTGTCTGGTGGTGGCGGCGGCGGCACCGGCCACGGCGCTCGTCGCCTGGCAGGGCAACATGACGCCGTGGGCGGTGCTGCAAGGCGCGGGGCTGCTGGTACTGGCGGCGCTGGCGTGGCGCACGCCCCGCCCCGGCGCGTTGGGCTTTTCGATCTGGGTGGTGATTGCCCTGTATGCGGTGGCCAAGGTGCTGGAGATGGCCGATGCGGCGGTGTTTGCCTGGACGCAGGGCGTCATTTCTGGCCACAGCGCCAAGCATGTGGTGGCGGCACTGGCCATTTGGCCGGTGGTGCGCGCAGCGCAGGTGCAAGCGCGTGGTCTGAAACGTGATCTGGATGGTGCCATGTCGGCGGCGTGCAATGCCTTCACAATCCGCTGATGGGCTTTGAGCACGTCCCCCCAAAAACATGACTGCCCATTTGAGGAGTTTTGCACCATGAGCCAGCCTTCTGGCAGCCCCGCCGTGGCCGATTCAGCACCAGCGCGCACGCCATCGCCGCCGCGCCAGCCTAACCAGTTCGCCTTGCTGGGGCAAAAGCGTTTTGCGCCTTTTTTCTGGACGCAGTTTGCCGGGGCGGCCAACGACAACCTGTTCAAGTTCGCCTTCACGGTGATGGTGACGTACCAGCTCAGCGTCAGTTGGCTGCCACCGACCATGGCGGGGCTGGTGATCGGGGCGCTGTTCATCCTGCCGTTCCTGCTGTTTTCGGCCACCAGCGGCCAGGTGGCCGACAAGTACGACAAACGCACCTTGATTTTGTGGGTGAAGTGGCTGGAAATCGCCATCATGGCGATGGCCGCCGTGGGCCTGTATGCCTCCAACGTGCTGCTGCTGCTGCTGTGTATTTTTTTGATGGGCGCGCAGTCGGCCATTTTTGGGCCGGTGAAGTTTGCCTATCTGCCCTACCACTTGGGCGAGCGTGAACTCACGGGTGGCAACGGCATGGTGGAAATGGGTACTTTTTTAGCCATCTTGCTGGGCAACGTGGCAGGTGGGCTGATCGTTGCCGTGCCGGATGTGGGGGTGCACTACGTGGCCTGGGCCTGCGTGGCGCTGGCCGTTGTGGGGCGACTGGCGGCGCAGTTCATCCCGGATACGCCCGCCACCGCGCCGTCGCTTCAGATCAACTGGAACCCGGCAACGGAAACCTGGCGCAACCTGAAGCTGGCGCACGGGCAGGTTGCGGTGTTCCGCTCGCTGCTGGGCATTTCGTGGATGTGGTTTTTTGGCGCGGTGTTTTTGAGCAACTTTCCAGCTTTTGCCAAAGACGTGCTGCACGGCGACGAGCAGGTGGCTTCGCTGCTGCTGGTGGTGTTTTCGATCGGCATTGGTGTGGGGTCGTTGCTGTGCGAGGTGCTCAGCCACCGGCATGTCGAGATCGGTCTGGTGCCGCTGGGGGCCATTGGCATGAGCGTGTTTGGCGTGGACTTGTTCTTTGCCTGCCGTGCGCTGCCGCCCGCCGATGTTTACACCCTTGGCGCTTTCGTGGCCCAGCACGCGCATTGGCGGGTGATGGCCGATCTGGCGTTGCTGGCCTTGTCAGCCGGGGTGTACAGCGTGCCCATGTACGCGCTGATTCAGTTGCGCAGCCAGCCCACGCACCGCGCGCGCATCATTGCGGCCAACAACATTTTGAATGCGCTGTTCATGATCGCCTCCAGCGTGATCGCTGGGGCCATGCTGGCTGCGGGCCTGAGCATTCCGCAAATCTTTCTGGCGGTGGCGCTGGCCAATGTGGTGGTGGCGGGCTACATCTTTTTGCTGGTGCCCGAATACCTGCTGCGCTTTGTGGCCTGGGTGCTTTCGCGCATCGTCTACCGCTACAAGATTCGCGGCGACGAGCACATTCCCGCCAACGGCCCGGCGGTGCTGGTGGCCAACCACGTCAGCTTTGTCGATGCCGTGCTGCTGATGGCGGCCAGCCCGCGGCCTATCCGCTTCATCATGGACTACCGGATCTTCAAAACCCCGGTGTTGGGCTGGGTGTTCCGCATGGCCAAGTGCATCCCGATTGCGCCGCAAAAAGACGATCCTGCCGCTTACGAGCGCGCCTTTGCCGAAGCCGCTGCGGTGTTGCGCGACGATGAACTGCTGGGCATCTTCCCCGAAGGCGGCATCACCCGTGACGGCCAGTTGCAGCCCTTTAAAGGGGGCGTGATGAAAATTTTGACGCAGGCCAAAGCCGATGGCCTGAACGTGCCGGTGGTGCCCATGGCGCTGACCAACCTGTGGGGGTCGTACTTCAGCCGGATTGAAAATGGCGGGGCCATGACCCGGCCTTTTCGGCGTGGCATGTTCAGCCGCGTGGGGCTGAATGTGGGCGAGGCCGTGGCACCAGAGTGCGCCACGCCCGAGGCGCTGCACGATCGGGTGCAGGGTTTGCTGGCTGAAAATACGGCGGCTTGAGAGCGCTTACCTTCGTTGCCTTTGCCATCCTGATTGCCACCTTGATGTCCATTTACCAGCTCAAACCCGCGTTTCAAAACCTGCTGCGCCCCCTAGTCGCGCGCCTGGCGCGTGCGTGCGTCACTGCCAACCAGGTGACGGTGGCCGCTTGCGTGGTGTCGGTGGTGCTGGGCGCTGCGCTGTACTTTGCGCAGCCACCGGCCTGGGCCTACGCCTTGGTGCCGCTTTGGATGTTTCTGCGCATGGCGTTCAACGCGGTGGATGGCATGCTGGCGCGCGAACACGGGCAGCAAACGCCCTTGGGTGCTTTTCTGAACGAGCTGACCGACGTAGTGTCTGACGCCGCGCTGTACCTGCCCTTTGTTTGGCTGCTGCCCAACCCGCCGATCTGGATGGCGTTGGTGATTTTTTTATCTGCGTTGTCGGAATATGCCGGTGCCTTGGGCACCAGTGTCGGTGCCTCGCGCCGCTACGACGGCCCCATGGGCAAAAGCGATCGCGCTTTCGCATTTGGCGCGCTGGGTTTGCTGGCGGCGCTGGGCTGGGCGTCGCCTACGTGGACGGTTTGGGTGCTGCCGGTGATGGCGGCACTGCTGGTGCTGACCATGGTGCGGCGCGTGCGCGGGGCGCTGGCCGAGTTGAGCGCGCTGAAAACCGGCGCGGGCACAAAACATTGAAAGGGAGTCGATGACCGAGCCTCGTACCGCGCAAGAGCGCGAATTTTCAACCCACGACGGCGTGGCGCTGTTTTACCGCCATTGGCCTGCCACGGCACCTGTGCGGCGCGGTGCGGTGGTGCTGTTCCACCGTGGGCACGAACACGGCGGGCGCATGGCCCATCTGGTGGACGAGCTGAATCTGCCGGAGTTTGATTTTTTTGCCTGGGACGCGCGCGGCCACGGTCGATCACCCGGCCAGCGCGGGCACAGCCCGAGCTTTGGCACTTCGGTGCGTGACGTGCAGACCTTCGTTGACCACATCCACGCCGAGCACGGCGTGGCACCTCATGATGTGTACGTCATCGCCCAAAGCGTGGGCGCGGTGCTGATTGCCACCTGGGCGCACGACTACGCGCCGCCCATTCGCGGCATGACGCTGGCCTCGCCCGCGTTCAAGGTCAAGCTGTACGTGCCTTTGGCGCGCCCTGGTCTGGCGTTGATGCACAAGCTGCGGGGGTTGTTTTTCGTCAACAGCTACGTCAAGCCCAAGTTCTTGACGCACGATCCTGCGCGTATTGCGAGTTACCAGAACGACCCGCTCATCACGCGCCCGATTGCGGTCAACATCCTGCTCGATTTGTACCGCGCCGCCGAGCGTGTGGTGGCCGACGCGCCCGCCATCGTGGTGCCCACGCAGTTGCTGATTTCAGGTGACGACTGGGTGGTGCACCACCCGCCGCAGCACCAGTTTTTTGACCGCCTGGGCAGCGCCACGAAAGAAAAAGTCGAGCTGCCCGGTTTTTTCCACGACACGCTGGGCGAGCGTGACCGCGCCAGCGCCGTGGCAGCACTGCGCACCTTTTTGTTGCAGCGCTTTGACGCCCCCGATGTACCTGTGAACCTGCTGCAAGCCGATCAGCAAGGCTTTACCGCCGACGAGGCGCAGGCATTAAGCCAGCCGCTGCCCGCGCTGTCGCCGCGTGGTGTGTACTGGAGCCTGACCCGTGCCAGCCTGAAGCTGGGCGGCCAACTGTCTGAGGGCGTGCGCCTGGGGCACGAGACCGGGTTTGACTCGGGCAGCACGCTGGACTACGTGTACCGTAACCAGGCGCAGGGCGCACCGCTGATCGGCACCGCCATCGACCGGGCTTATCTGAACTCGATCGGCTGGCGCGGCATTCGCCAGCGCAAGATCCATGTGCAAGAACTGCTGCGCGAAGCCATGCAGCGCCTGGCGGCTGCGGGCCACTCGGTGCGCCTGATGGACATTGCCGCCGGCCATGGCCGCTATGTGCTGGATGCCATCGCCAGCAGCCCGGTACCGGTGGAATCGGCCCTGCTGCGCGACTACAGCGACATCAACCTGCGCGACGGGCAGGCGCTGATTGCCGAACGTGGCTTGCAAGAGCGTGTGCGCTTTGAAAAAGGCGATGCGTTTGACCGCCAGCAACTGGCCATCGTTGAGCCGCGCCCCAATCTGGTCACCGTCTCGGGGCTGTACGAGCTGTTTCCCGACAACGCCATGGTGGCCCGCTCGCTGGCGGGCGTGGCCGACGGCATCGCGCCCGGCGGTTATCTGGTCTACACCGGCCAGCCCTGGCACCCGCAACTGGAATTGATTGCCCGCGCATTGACCAGCCACCGCCAAGGCCAAGCCTGGGTGATGCGGCGGCGCACGCAGGCCGAGATGGACCAGCTGGTGGCCGCAGCAGGCTTTCGCAAGATCACCCAGCGCGTGGATGAATGGGGCATCTTTACCGTGTCGCTGGCGGTGCGCGAACCCGCATGAAGCCCTGCGCACCCGGCGCGTGGCCGTGGCGGCTGGCTGCGGCCTGGCTGGCCCTGCTGGGGCCGCTGTTTTATCTGACCTACGGGCTGGCCAACTGGTGGGCCGGGCGGCAGTGGGCGGCGGGGCACGTGCCATCAGTGGTGTTCGACTGGGAGCGGCACATTCCGTTTTGGGACTGGACCATCTTTCCCTACTGGTCGATCAACGTCTTTTACGGCCTGTCGCTGTTTTTGAGTTGCAGCACGCACCGCATCAACCGCCACGCCGCCCGCCTGCTGACCGCGCAGGCCGTGGCCGTGACCTGCTTTGTGCTGTGGCCGCTGCACTTCAGCTTTGGCCAGCCTGAGGCGCACGGCGCTGCGGCCTGGCTGTTCAACGCGCTGCGTGGGTTTGACCAGCCTTTCAACCAGGCCCCGTCGCTGCACATTGCACTGGCCGTCATTTTGTGGGACTGGTACCGCCAGTTATGGACCAAGCCGTGGCAACGGGTGGTGCTGCACGTGTGGACGCTGGCGATTTGCGCGTCGGTACTCACTACCTATCAACACCACTTCATCGACATTCCCACCGGCGCTTTGCTGGGTGTGGCGTGCGTGTGGCTGTGGCCGCTGGAGCGCGCAGCGTCTTTGCCCGCCGCCTGGCGTTTGAGCCGCGACCGGCAGCGGCGCAAGCTGGCGCTGTTTTACGGCTTGGGCGCGCTGGCGTGCTGGGCGCTGGGGCTGATGGGCGGTGGCTGGGCGCTGTGGCTGTGCTGGCCTGCGGCCTCGCTGGCCGTGGTGGCGCTGAACTATCTGGGTTTTGGCGCGCGTGGTTTTCGCATGGATGGCACGGGCCGCATGCACTGGTCGACCCGCTGGCTGCTGGCCCCCTACCAATGGGGCGCGGCCTTGAATGCCTGGGCCTGGACGCGGCGGCTGCCTGCCAAAGTACAGGTGGCACCTGGCCTGTGGCTGGGCCGTCGCCCGAGCAGCGCAGAGTGGTTGGCCGCGGGGCAACCGGCGGTGTTCAGCCTGTGCGCTGAATTGCCTTTGCCCGCAGCGGTGCAGCCCGGCAGCCGCTGCCTGCCCTGGCTGGATCTGGTGGCTGCCGATGCGCCCGCGCTGCGCCGGGCGGCGCAGCACATTCAGGCTTTGCGGCAAACCTCATCCAGCGGCGTGTGGGTGTGCTGCGCGCTGGGTTTTTCGCGCAGCGCCGCAGCGGTGGCGGCCTGGCAATTGCGGTATGGTCAGGCAGCCTCTGCCGAGCAGGCACTGGCCTTGGTGCGCGCCGCCCGGCCGCAACTGGTGCTGGGGCCACTGTGGATGCAGGGCCTGCGTGTGCTGAAACCCCCACCCATCTTCAAAAATGATGAGCAACACCCTTGATGACGATCTGCGCGATGACGTGCGTGCCGACAGCCTGGTGCTGTCGGCCTTGCTGCACGCCGATGGTGCGCTGAGCGGCTGGGCGCTGATTTGCACGGCGCTGACCATGCTGGCACTGCTGGCGATGCCGTGGCCGGCGGACACGCTGCTGCTGCTGTGGCTCGCCGTCGGGGTGCTGGCGCTGGCAGAGCGCTATGTGCGGTTCCGCCTGATGCTGGATCAGCAGTTGTTTCAGCAATTGGGTGAAGGGAGGCTGCCGTCCCTGGCCCACATGGATGGCGGACTGCAACGCCTGGGCCTGCGCCGCGCCGCCCCGCGCCCGTGGGCCGATCGTGTGCGCGGCACCCGCAGGCTGCTGTACGGGCATCTGGGGCTGGTGCTGGTCCAGACGGCGCTGGTCATGGTGTGCGGCATCGGCACGTCCTTTTTAAACGGGTATTGATGAACCTGTATTGAACAATGTCACACCCTCCCACTTTCAACACCACCACCTTGCCGCGCCGCCTGGGCGCGCGCGCCATGCGCCAGGCCATCGTGGCGGGGGCCAGCCTGCTGACTGGCGTGCGCGCCTTGTGGGGCGAAGGCAATGGCCCCAGTGCCACGCAAACGGTGTACTTTGCCAACCACAACAGCCACGCCGACTTTGTGCTGCTGTGGGCGTCGCTGCCGCCCGACTTGCGCACCCTGACCCGGCCCGTGGCGGGGGAAGACTATTGGAACCATTCCAGCGTGCGCCGCTTCGTCGGACATGACGTGTTCAACGCCTTGATGATCCGGCGGGTGTCGCCGTCGGCAATGTCGCCGCCGGAAAGTCAGGCGAGCCAGGTGGACGACGACCCCGTTGCCCAAATGGGCGAAGCCTTGCAGGCGGGCGACTCGCTGATCATCTTTCCCGAAGGCACGCGCAACACCACCGATGCGGTGCTGCTGCCGCTCAAAAGCGGCATTCACCACCTGAGTCAGGCATTCCCGCAGGTGCGCTTTGTGCCGGTGTGGATCGAGAACCTCAAGCGTGTGTTGCCCAAGGGGGCGCTGCTGCCGGTGCCGCTGTCGTGCAGCGTGCGTTTTGGCGCGCCACTGACAATTTGTCCGCAGGAAGACAAGACCGCCTTTTTGCAGCGCGCCCGCCAGGCTTTGCTGGACTTGCAGCCGGCATACGACCGCGCACCTGCCGACTCTTCACCAGAGGTGACGCCATGAGCCAGATGCTGAGTCCGACCGGCTGGGTGTTTGCAGGCGTGCTGGCGGTGCTGACGCTGGCCTCTGGCGTGGCCGCGCTGCTGAAGTGGCGCGTGGCGCACGGCGCGCCACATGCCGTCATCGACAACCTCACTGCGCGCATCAACGTCTGGTGGGTCATGGTGGGCCTGATCGGACTGGCCTTCTTGCTGGGCAAAGGCGGCGTGGTAGTGCTGTTTTTGGGCGTGTCGTTTTACGCCCTGCGCGAATTTTTAAGCCTGGCCTACACCCGGCGCGGCGACCACACGGCGATGGCGGCGGCGTTTTACATCGCGCTGCCGCTGCAATATTTTCTGGTGGGGATCGAGTGGTATGGGCTGTATTCCATTTTGATTCCGGTCTACGCCTTTTTGCTGCTGCCCATTCTGGCGGCAACCGGCGGCGACACGCAGCGCTTTTTGGAGCGCGCCTCCAAAGTGCAATGGGGCCTGATGGTGTGCGTGTACTGCATCAGCCACGTGCCTGCGCTGCTGACTTTGCCGATACCGGGGTTTGAGGGGCAGAACATGCTGCTGATCGCCTTTTTGGTGATCGTGGTGCAAGGCAGCGATGTGCTGCAATACATCTGGGGCAAGCTGCTGGGCAGGCACAAGGTGGCCCCGGTGCTGTCGCCCTCCAAAACCTGGGAAGGGCTGATCGGCGGTGTGGGCAGCGCCACTTTGCTGGGCATGGCGCTGCACGGCATCACCCCGTTTTCGCCCTGGCAGGCGGCAGGTCTGGCGCTGCTGATTTGCGTGATGGGGTTTTGTGGCGGCCTGGTGATGTCGGCCATCAAGCGTGACCGCGGCGTGAAAGACTGGGGCCACATGATCGAAGGCCACGGTGGCATGCTTGACCGTGTGGATTCGGTCATCTTCGCTGCGCCGGTGTTCTTTCACGCCGTGCGTTACGGGTGGGTGCCGTAGCGCACTGGCCGCTCATTCCATTTCCAGATCAACAGTGCACTTTGCTGGCTCAGCTTGCCGTACGTCAGTAGTGTCTGCGCTTCGCCTTCGCGTTCACTATTGATTTGAAAATGGAATCAGGTGCGGCAAACGCCGCAAATGGGTACAGGTTAAAAAGCACGGATGCGCAACTGCTCAAAAGCCAAGATCGCTTCAATGGACGAAGCAGACCTGTGCGTGCTGCATCAGCCAATGCGCGCCTTTGGCGAGCGCTGGAATGCCAGGCAATCGCTGGTCGATCAAATGGGGCGGTTTGTGGGCGATGGTCGTGCTGACGAAGTCAGCCAGCTGGATTACGTGATCTACGAAGGGCTGCAAGAGGTCTTTACCGACGATTTTCACGGATGGGTCTCTTTGGGCGCTGCCGTTCTCGGGCAAAGCCTGGTCAAGCTGCTGCACATGCGCTGGTGCTGGGTGCACGTGGGCGGCCAACGGGTGCTGGGGCTGCATTCTGATGACAACGATTTGCGCGTGCCTTTGCAAGCCATGGTGGTTCACCGCCTCAGCGCCATCCCCCAGTTTGAGACGTTTGAGCACCTCTTTTTTGACATTTACACATCAGCGCCGTACTGGCCAGACGGCTGCCACCCGCTGGTCGATGCAGCCGTTCAAATTGATGATTTTGAAGGGCATTACGGCCATCTGGTTCCAGAAGAGCTGGTCACTGAAATCATGCATCTGGACTACTGCGATCCACGCTGGATACGTTCACTGGGTATGGATGGCTACACCATGTTCATCGACAAGGATTGGGAGAATCTGCGCGCCCACCTTCACAATGAATGCGCGCAGTACAGCGCAGCTTTTGGCCGCGACTGGAAGCACCGGGTTCGCAGCGAATATATGGAAGAGCTTGCAGGGCGTGCCATCGGGTATCGGCCAAGCTGAAGAATCAACGCAGCTACGGTTTTCAGGTGCGCGGCGAGCATCATGCGCTCGCAATGGATGCCAGCCACTGCCGGATCTCGCGCCGCTGTTTGGCATTGGCGCGTTGCCATGCTGCGCGCACCAGTGCGACCACACGCTCCTCAGTCTCATCGGGCACGGATATGGCTTCTGGATGCGCTTCGTCCAGCCAGCCCACGGGCTGCGCGCTCAGCGCTTCGATCTGCCGCGCCAGCTTGTCGCCGATGGGGCGTGACGACTTGATTTGGCTGAGCATGCTGGGCGAGATTTGCAGCGCGGCCGCAAACGCCTGCTCCAGCCCCTTGGCTGGCTCTCCTTGGGCGATACGCTTGGCCAAAAAACGCTGCAACAACCACGCCAGATTGCTGCGCCGCGTTACGGTGATGTTGCCCATTGGTGTCAATTCGCCACACTTTGCATGCCGCGATTGTCGCAGGGCTTGACAGGCAAAGTAAACACTCTTTACAGTTCATCCATCGCAGCCGGTGAGGCTGTTTTTTCAAAACCGTTTTACCGAATTACTTTTTCCATTTCATTGCACAGGTCTGACCGTGAAACATCTGCATCAGCTCACACGCCGACTCGCCCGCCAGGGCGTGGTGGTGCGTGCGTGCGCGCTGCGGTCGATTGCATATAAAGGGTTTGTGATGACCTGTTCCCCCGTTAGTTTTGGCGGCGAGATATATGGCAAGCCATGGGCGAATGGCAGTGATGGGCTTTATTTACCGGGTTGGAGGGTGTGCTTGATGTAAGGCACGCGCTTCGCCACTCTGATTCCAGAGGCCCGGTTTCTGTCAAGAAACCGGGCCTTTTTGTTTTTTGATTCGGCACGCGGTGATCGCACCGCAATGGTTTCTGATCCGAAGCCACCGTTCCTTCACAACTTGCCGCAAGGCGATGTCGGTACTGGCCGACACAGCGCCTTGCAAATTTTTGCGGAAGTAGCTCAGTTTAGGCAGAGCGCGGCCATGCCACGGCCGAGGCCACGGGTTCGAGACCCGTCTTCCGCTCCACTTCGGGTGTGTCCATGCGGCACCGCTCACGCGCAGGCTGCGGGCGCAGCCGGGCGGGATGTGCACGGGAGTCGCCCTCTCATGTGCAGCGAATTCGCCTGAGCGTGGCTTGATGGCCGCGCCCCTCGCGCATGGACACAGCCGAAGTGGACAACCAACAATGCCCCGGTGATGGAATTGGCAGACATGCCTGCCTTAGAAGCAGGATTTTGGGAGTTCGACTCTCCCCTGGGGCACCACACAAGGAGCGTTGGCCGAGTGGTTGAAGGCACCGGCTTGCTAAGCCGCGGTCGCTTGAAGCGACCCGCTGGTTCGAATCCAGCACGCTCCGCCAGTTTGTTTTCACGGTTTAGCTCAGTCGGCAGAGCGCGTGCTTTGGGAGCATGAGGCCGAAGGTTCGAGACCTTCAACCGTGACCATCTACCCGCCTTCGATCACGCGGCACGCCTGTTCAGAGGCCGCCGCGCCCGGCCGCTCCGAAGCGGCCGGCCCGTCCCCCAGTGGGGGAGTCGGCTGACCCCGCGCAGCAGGGGTCAGGCAGACAGGGGGCGTCTTTTTTGCCTCGCTGGCGCAATGGATCAGCGCACCGGCCTACGAAGCTGGGGGTTGCAGGTTCGAGTCCTGCGCGAGGCACCACATTTTCAACGTTCAACCATAAGGAGAAAACAGCATGCGCAAACCAGTGCACGCCGCACCAGCGGCACAACCCGTATTTGTTCGCACGTACTCGCAACGGGCGTGGCGCGTGCTGACCACCACCCGCCGTGCGTGGCGGGGCCACGCCCTGCCGCGCCCCGACTTCACAGCGCTGCCGCCTGATGAGCGGGTGCGTCGTTTGGGCGAGTGGTGACTTCCACCATGGTGTTCATGGCGCAGTGGCAGCGCAACGGGTTGTGATCCCGCAGGTCGCCGGTTCGAATCCGGCTGGACACCCCAATTTGAATTCCACGCGCGTTCAGCTCAGTAGGTTAGAGCGTCCGTCCCAATCGGAAGGTCGGGGTTCGATTCCCTGAGCGCGTACCAACACTTATTGACCCCAAGGCCGTATGAAAGGAGGCCGCCATGACGCATCAACCCTACAGCCAAGTGCTGCAACTCGACATCCAGGGCACGCCGCAGGCGTGGATTTCGCTCGAACAGGCCGCCACGCATGTGGCCGTCGGTGCCGTGGCCTGGTGCGAGGGCAGTGGGCCGCTGGCGGTGCTGCGTGGTGGCTTCAACGTGCCACTGGGTCGGCCTTCGGTGATCGAGGTGCCGCCCATCGTGGCCCTGAGCGGCAGCGCACGCATCAACCTGTTTGACGTGGTGCCTGCGGTCAACAAACCTAAACTGCTGCGCCGCGACCGCCACACCTGCGCTTACTGTGGCCAGGTGTTGGCCGAGCGCGACTTGCAGTGCGAGCACATCGTGCCCGCCTCGCGCGGCGGCGGCTGGCACTGGATGAACCTGGTCACGGCATGCGCCGCGTGCAACGGCCGCAAGGCCAACCGCACGCCGGAACAAGCGGGCATGCCACTGCTGTACCTGCCTTACGTGCCCAGCCGTTTCGAATGCTTTTTGCTCGAAGGCCGGCGCATCCGGGCCGACGTGCATGAGTGGCTGGCCGCACGGCTGCCCAGGAATTCGCGTTTGCACTGACACTGCAGTGCCAACGCGTCAACGAATCTGTTGCAAGCCAGTGGAATGCTCACAGGTCAGGGGTTTGGCGGCAACGCTGGCCCCGCCGGTGCGCGGTGCCCGGCATTCAAGCCGGTGGTGGCCGCGTATGCCGCACCACTGGGCAAGCAGCGGATAAGCGATGGCCAAAGGCAAGCGCCTTTGCGCCCCGGACTCAACCCCGGAATCGCCCTGAATGGATAGCTCAATCGGGTAGAGCAGCGAACTCATCATTCGTCGGTCGCAGGTTCGAATCCTGTTCCATACAACACCTTGGTCGAAAGACCACCCGCCGAACGCGGTGTGCGTCGGCATTGGTTGCTTGATATGCAGCGTCGGGCCTGGCCCGGTGCTGCAAAGCTTGCTGCTGGTGCCGGTGCCGCCGTCAGCGGTGGCGGCTTTGCGCCAGGCGCTCGGTGAGAGGCGCAGGGGCTTGGTCAGCCAGCATGGATTTCAAGCTGTGCGTGCAACGTGCAGCCGGTGTCCATGCGGCCCGCCAGGCCCCTCGCCCGCACCACGCATGGCCCGCCGCCATCCCTGTAACGGCACCATTTTTTCAACACGCATCAACGTAAAACAAGGAGAAACATCATGTTCAAGCGTGTCACTGTGAAGAAGAACGAACGCGGCCTGCTGCTGCGCAATGGCGATTTCGATCGCGTGTTGCAACCGGGCCGTTATGCCCTGTGGGGCGGTTTTGACCGCCTGCGCGTGGAAACCTTTGCGCTGGAGTCGCCCGCCTTCAACCACCCATTGGCCGACTACCTGATGGCCAAAGAACCCGAGGTGGTGGCGCGCGACTTCGTGCGTGTCGAACTGGGCGAAGCCCAGGCCGGTCTGCGCTTTGAAGACGGCGTGCTGGTTGAAGTGTTGCCGCCCGCCACCCGCCGCCTCTACTGGCAGGGCCTGCGCGCGCTGCGTGTGGATGTGGTCGACGTGGCAGCCCAGGCCGAGCTGCCCGCCGCGTTGACACAGCGCTTGACCCAGACCCAGCTGCGCCAACGCGCCGTCAAGGGCCTGGAAGGTGTGCTGCAAGTGCAGGTGCCCGAGCATGGCGCGGGCGTGCTGTGGCTGGACGGCAAGCTCGCCCGCGTGCTGCCCGCCGGCAACCACGCGTTCTGGAAGTTCGGCCGCACGGTGGCGGTGGACCTGGTGGACTTGCGCCTGCAAACGCAGGAGGTGAGCGGCCAGGAAATCCTCACCCGCGACAAGGTGGCCCTGCGCCTGAACCTGGCCGCCACCTGGCGCTACACCGATGTGCTGACGGCGTTTACCCAGTTGCAAAAGCCCGCGGAACATTTGTACCGCGAGCTGCAGTTCGGCCTGCGCGCCGCCGTCGGCACGCGCACGCTGGACGAGTTGCTGGAAAACAAGTCCGTCATCGACGAGGTGGTGACTGAACATGCGCGTGCCAAGCTGGCCGCCTTTGGCCTGCTGCTGGACAGCGTCGGTGTCAAGGACATCGTGTTGCCCGGCGACATGAAGGCGCTGCTGGCGCAGGTGGTGGAAGCCGAAAAGGCTGCCCAGGCCAACGTCATCCGCCGCCGCGAAGAAACGGCCGCCACGCGCTCGCTGCTCAACACCGCCAAGGTGATGGAAGGCTCGCCACTGGCGCTGCGCATGAAAGAGCTCGAAACGCTGGAACGCGTGGCCGAGCGCATCGACAAGATCTCCGTGGTCGGGGGTCTGGACCAGGTGCTCGACGGGTTGGTGAAATTACGCCACCCCTGAGCCGCCTGCGGCGTCTTCCCCTCAAGGGGACGCAGCCTGTGGCCGGGGTGACTCCGGCGACGGCTGCTGCTGGCACGGCCTGCTCTGCGGCCATCTGAAGGATGGCCAAGGCTGTTGGCAAAGCACTTACTGACAAAAAAGAAATTGGAGAATGCCATCATGGAACCGAATCACATTCATCAAGACATCCCCGGCGGCGTGCCGCTGAAAATGTGGACACGCGGCGTGCCAGTGGACGAGGGTGCGGTCAATCAACTGAGCAACGCCGCACGCCTGCCCATCGTGTTCAAACACGTGGCGGCCATGCCGGACGTGCACGTGGGCATTGGGGCCACCGTCGGCTCGGTTATCCCCACGCGCCGCGCCATCATTCCGGCGGCCGTGGGCGTGGACATTGGCTGCGGCATGATGGCCGCCAAGACCACGCTGCGCGCCCAAGACCTGCCCGACAACCTGGAGCCACTGCGCGCGGCCATCGAACGCGCCGTGCCGCACGGGCGCAAACCGGGCGCACGCGATCCGGGTGCCTGGGGCCAAATTCCTGACGCCGTAGACACGGCGTGGGCCGCGCTGGAGCCGGAATTTACCGCCCTGTGCAGCGACTACCCCAAGCTGACCAAGACCAACAACCGCAGCCACCTGGGCACGCTGGGCACCGGCAACCACTTCATCGAGGTTTGCCTGGACGAAGCAGGGGCCGTGTGGTTCATGCTGCACTCTGGCTCGCGCGGGGTGGGCAACGCCATTGGTTCGATGTTCATCGAACTGGCCAAGCAGGACGCGCTGCGCCACAACGCCAACCTGCCCGACCGCGACCTGGCTTACTTTGAAGAAGGCGCGCGCTACTTTGGTGATTACGTGCGCGCCGTCGGCTGGGCGCAGCGCTTTGCCGCCACCAACCGCGAGTTGATGATGCAGCGCGTCATCGACGCGGTGCGCACGGTGATTGCCAAGCCTTTTGAAAGCCACGTCGAAGCCGTCAACTGTCACCACAACTACGTGCAGCAGGAGACGCACTTTGGCGAGCAGGTCTACGTCACCCGCAAGGGCGCGGTGAGCGCCAAGGCGGGGCAGTTGGGCATCATCCCCGGCAGCATGGGCGCGCGCAGCTATATCGTGCGCGGCAAGGGGCACCCTGATTCGTTCCACAGTTGCTCGCACGGCGCGGGGCGCGTGTACAGCCGCACTGAGGCCAAGCGCCGCTTCACGCTGGAGCAGCACCGCGCCGCCACCAAAGGTGTTGAATGCCGCAAAGACGATGGCGTGATCGACGAAACGCCCGCCGCCTACAAGGACATCGACGCCGTCATGGCCGCCCAGCGCGAGCTGGTGGACGTGGTGCACACCTTGAAGCAGGTGGTGTGCGTGAAGGGGTAGCACCGTGAAAAGCAACAAAGCCAGGCGCGCCGAAATCAAGGCGCGACGTCTGGAGCGGGCGCAGCGCATGCAAGAGCGATGGGCACCCGACAGCGACGTTCGGTTTGGCGATGCGCTGCAAGGCGAAGCGACACGAGCCGGACTGTCGGTGGTGGCGGCCAATCAGGCCGCGTTGCGCTTGCATAACAGCGAGTTTGACGCCTTGCCTGCCGCCTACGTCGACAAGGCGTTTGTCTGCCGACAATGCGGCGCGCAAGCGTTGTGGACAGCAAAACAGCAACGCTGGTGGTATGAGGTGGCAGGCGGATCTGTCTACAGTACCGCCATGGAATGTCGGGCTTGCCGCCGTGCACGCAAGGATGCCAGTCAAAAGCAGTGGCTATCGGTACAAACCGACCGCTTGCATGCGTTGGCACGCTTGATGCCCGATGCGGGCCTGCGCGTCGAACTCGATGCCGCGTTGGACAGCAAGTGGCAGGGCATTCGCGTGACGGCCGTCGGTGTCGTCGGACAGTGGTGGGGCGCGCACCGTGACCCGCAGGATCTGGCGCGTTTGAAGCGCTGGGTTGAAGACGCCGGGGGAAATTACAACCAGTGGCCACGATCTGCCGCCAAGGCGGCCGCCAAGGGCATTGCATTGAATCTGCGTGATGCCGACCTGGGCTGGGTGCTGGATTGGTTTTTGTCTTCGGGCGAATGTGCGGTGGATTCGCTCATCGTTCGCCAACTGCCGCAAGAGATGTTGCTGCAAGCGATGAACGCGCCCGGGCTGCGACGGGCGGCGCACACCGATGTTCCGCAGGCGACAACGTTGCTGAAAATTCTCAGTGCGGCGGACTTCGGCAGCCCATCGTGGCCCAGCTTGGCCCAGCATTACATGGCTTCGCTGGTCATCGGTGAGCTGGCGGCCAAAACGCTGCAATGGCAATGGCGTTGGGTGCAAGATCGCGCCAGAAAAGAAAGAACTGCATGACCACCTCCGCCATCCCCTTCGCCCACCCGGTCGGCCCGGCCGAGCGCCAACGCATCATGGCTTCGCTGGCAAACATCGAGGCACAGCACGACGTGACGGTGCTGTTCGCCTGCGAATCCGGCAGCCGGGGCTGGGGCTTTGCGTCGCCCGACAGCGACTACGACGTGCGCTTTATCTACGCCCATCGCTTGCCGTGGTACCTGACGGTGCGCACGGGGCGCGACGTGATCGAGTTGCCCATTGACGACGTGCTCGACGTCAACGGCTGGGACTTGCGCAAGGCATTGGGCTTGCTGCAAGTATCCAACCCGACGCTGCTGGAATGGTTGCGCTCGCCCATCGTATACCGCCGTGATGCGGTGGCGCTGGCGGGTTTGAACGATTTGGCGCGCCAGTTTTTCTCGCCTGTGCGCGCGTGGCACCACTACGCCAGCATGGCGCGCAAGACATACCGTGAACACTTGCAAGGCGAGCAGGTGCGTTACAAGAAATACCTGTACGCGCTGCGTCCATTGCTGGCCGCGCGCTGGATTGTGCAGCACGCCAGCGTGCCGCCGATGGTGTTTGCCGATCTGGTGGCCGCCACGCTGGATGCGCAGCGCGACCAGGCGCTGCTGGCCGATATTCGGGCGTTGCTGGATGTCAAAATGCGCGCAGGCGAGGCCACCACCAGCCCACGCTGGCCCGGTTTGCAGGCATTCATAGAAGCTGAATTGAACCAGCATGCGCCGCCTGAAAGCAGTCCAGCGCCCAGTGGCGATCAGCAGGTGTTGGACGACTTTTTATGCCGGTCTGTACTGGCGCACTCCTGAATCCCCAGCCACCTTTTGCACGCGCTGAAGCGCCATCAGCCACTTCATCAGGAATTAGAAAATGCAAATCAGCACTGCCACCATCACCACCGTTGAACCCGCGCGCATCATCTTGCGGCTGTGCAAGCACTGGGGCCACAAGTTCGCCGTGCAGTACGACGATGCCCAGGGCCGCATCGAGCTGCCTTCGGCCCTGTGCCTGCTGACCGCAGGTCAGGGGCAGTTGAGCATTCGATTAGAGGCCCAGCCCGATGCCGATTTGGCCCGGCTGCAACAGGTGGTGGCCGACCACGCGCAGCGCATGGCGCGGGACGAGACCTACGCGTGGCATTGGCAAACCGAAGTGGCCTGAGTTGGCCGAATCGGCCGTGGCGCACTGAAGAGCAAGCGCCTTATTGACGCGCCAGCCGCTCGCTTTTCCAGTACACGTCGTCGCCCGTGCTGCCATCGGGTCGGTGGCGGTTGAGTACGCGCGCCAGCACGAACAGCAGATCTGACAGGCGGTTGAGGTACTGGCGCGGCGCGGGGCGCAGTTTGTCCGCCCCTTCTTGCGCGCCCAGCGCCACCACAGCGCGCTCGGCGCGGCGCGCCACGGTACGGCACACGTGGGCCTGCGCGGCAGCCCGCGTGCCAGCGGGCAGGATGAACTCCTGCAACTTGGGCAACTGCGCGTTGTATTGCGCCAGCGCGGCGTCCAGTTGCGCCAGCGCGTCGCTTTTGAGCAGTTCAAAACCAGGGATCGACAGCTCGCCCCCCAAGTTGAACAACTGGTGCTGCACGTCGATCAGCAGCTCGCGCACGTCGGCGGGCAGGTTGTCGCACAACAGCAGACCGATGTGGCTGTTCAGCTCATCCACGTCGCCCATGGCTTGCGGACGGGCGCTGGCTTTTGAGACGCGTGTGTTATCGCCTAAGCCGGTGGTGCCGTCGTCGCCGGTGCGGGTGGCGATTTGCGTCAGACGCTTGCCCATGGCCTTCAGCCCGCCTTGGCAGCAGCAGCCTGCATCTGCCCCAGCAGCGCCCGCAGCCCCAGCAGGTAGGAATCGACGCCAAAGCCGCAAATTTGCCCGCGCGCGATATCGGCGATGCAAGAGTGGTGCCGAAACGCTTCGCGTGCGTGGATGTTGGACATGTGCACTTCCACAATCGGGCACTTCAAAATCGCCAACGCGTCCCGAATCGCCACGCTGGTGTGCGTCCACGCGCCCGCGTTGATCACCACGCCATCCACCTGATCGCGCAGCGCCTGGTGAATGCGCTCGCACATCGCGCCTTCGTGGTTGGTCTGAAAAGACTCGGCCACCACGCCCAGCTCTTTGGCCAGGTGCTGGATGGCCGCGTCAATGTCGGCCAGCGTGGCCGTGCCATATTGCGCCGCATCGCGCAGGCCGAACATGTTGAGGTTGATGCCGTGCAGAACAAGAACTTTCATGGGCGTGTCCTTTCATGGGGGTGATTACACCTTAGATTGGCATCTGTCCCAAGCCGCATGCCGTCACACCAGCGGCACTGTCAGCCGCGCCAGCACCGCGCCGGTGTCGGGCCGCACGCCGCGCCACCAGGCAAAGGCCTCGGCGGCTTGTTCCACCAGCATGCCCACGCCGTCGGCCACGCGGGTGGCACCAGCGGCCTGCGCAGCGCGCAAAAACGGCGTCAGCCCTTTGCCGTACACCATGTCATACGCCAGTGCTTGGGCGGCATAAGCGCTGGGTGGCACGGCCGGGGCCTGGCCGCTCAGGCTGGCTGAGGTGGCGTTGATCACCACGTCAAACTCCGGCTGTTCGTGCAGCGCATCCAATCCGCTGCCGTGCAGCGCGCAACCCATCGGCAGGTGCGGGGCCAATTCTTGCGCCAGTGCCTGGGCCTTGGCCGCCGTGCGGTTGGCGATGGCGATGTGCGCCGCCCCCGCCCGCGCCAGCGGCAGCAGCGCCCCGCGCGTGGCCCCGCCTGCGCCCAGCAGCAGCACGCGCCGCCCGGTCAGCGGCACGCCCAGGTTGTGCGTGATGTCGCGCACCAGGCCCACGCCGTCGAAGTTTTGCGCCTCGATGCGCCCATCTGCCAGAAAGCGCAGTGCGTTGGCTGCACCCGCCAGACGCGCATCGGCGCTGGCTTGCGTCGACGCGGCCAGCGCAGCCAGCTTGAAAGGCAGCGTCACGTTCATCCCGCGTCCGCCTGCGGCGCGAAACGCCGCCACCGCGCGCTCAAACCCATCCGGATCGGCCCCGCCATCAATGGCCTCGTAAGTCATGTCCTGCCCTGCGGCTTGCGCGAACAAACTGTGGATCAGCGGTGACTGGCTGTGGGCGATGGGGTGGCCGATGACGGCGTAGCGATCAGGCATGGTGGTAGGCGGCAACAGGGCGCGAGGGTGTGATCAAACGCCGACTGTAGCGCCGCGCATGGGGCACCCTCGCCGCTTACACTGCACCGCATGCAAGGCCAACTTTTCACTCAGGACTTTTTGCTGCGCGGCGTTTGCGAAACGCCCGCGTGGGCCGCCCTGGCTGATGCCGACGCAGCCGCCTTGCGTGAGCAACTGAGCGCCATTTTTGCCGGGCGCGACGCCGCCACCCCGCTGAACGAAGCGCAGACCGAGTCCGAGCTGATCTGGCCCGTGCTGGCCGCGCTGGGTTGGGGCGATGACACCCTGCCGCAGGTCAACCTCTCGGGCAAGCGGCGCGAAGACGTGCCCGATCTGCTGCTGTTCGCCAGCGCCGCCGACAAGGCGCAGGCGCTGCCGCTCAAGGACGATCAGCGCCTGCGCCACGGCATCGCCCTGCTGGAGGCCAAGCGCTGGCTGCGCCCGCTTGACCGGGGCGACCCATCCGAGCCCCAAGACCCCGACGCGCCCTCATCGCAAATGCTGCGCTACCTGAGCCGCGCCGACGTGGTGAGTGACCGGCGCGTCAAATGGGGCGTGCTGACCAACGGTGCGGTGTGGCGGCTTTATTGGCAAGACGCGCGCTCGCGCGCTGAAGAGTTTTTTGAGATCAACCTCGCGCTGGCCCTGGGCGTGCCCGGTGTGCAAGGTGAGTTCGACGATCCTGAGGCCGACCACGCGCTGCGCCTGTTTGCGCTGTTTTTCTCGCGCAGCGCCTTCTTGCCGCAAGCCTGGGACACCGCAGGCCGCAGCCTGCACGCCTATGCGCGCAACGAGGCGCGCCTGTACGAAGAAAAAGTGGCGCAGGATTTGGGCCAGCGCGTGTTTGACGACATCTTTGCCCAACTGGCCGACGCCCTGGCCCGGGCCGATTTGCAGGCGCAAACCCACAGCATCGGCTACGGCCAGTTCACCCGCCCGCAGTTCACCCCCGCGTACCTGGACGAAGTGCGCGAAGCCGCGCTGGTGCTGCTGTACCGCCTGCTGTTCCTCTTCTACGCCGAAGACCGCAACCTGCTGCCCGTGCGCGACGCGCGCTACGCCGCATACAGCCTGCGCCGCATTCGTGAGCAAGTGTGCGACCGCGTGGACGCTGGCGGTGCCTTCTCCGGCACCATGACCAACATCTGGCTGGTGCTGCAAGGCGTGTTCCAGCTCATCGACGAGGGCGACGACACCATTGGCATGCCGGCCTACAACGGCGGCCTGTTCCACTGGGGCCGCTCGCCGCTGCTGGGCCGCACCAAGGTGCCCGACAAGGTAATGGCGCCCATCATCGACGCCTTGTCTCGGCGCACCGAAGACCTTCTCAAAGGCTGGATTAATTATCGAGATTTGTCCGTCTCGCACCTGGGGGGCATTTACGAGCGCCTGCTCGAATACGCGCTCATTCACGAGGTGCAGGCCAAGGACGACTACAAGGACAAGCCCGAAATCAACCGTCTGGTGGCCCAGCCCGCCAGCTTTGCGCGCAAGGTCTCCGGCAGCTACTACACCCACGACGACCTGGTGCGGCTGGTGCTGCGCGAATCGGTCGGCCTGCTGGCCAAAGAGAAGATGGCCGACTTTGAGGCCCGCTGCGCCAAGTGGGCCAAAAAAGCCGCGCTCAACCCCGGCGACTGGGACGCGCTGGACCGGCTAGACCCCGCCAGCGCCCTGCTGGAGCTGAAAATTTGCGACCCCGCCATGGGCAGCGGCCACTTTCTGGTCACGCTGGTGGACTATCTGGCCGACCAGGTGCTGGAGGCCGTCAACGCCGCCGGCCAGCACGTGGCCGCGCAAGCCTGGTCGGCGCATCTGGTGGAGCAAAACAGGCCCTGGCAAAGCCCGCTGCTGGGCCGCATTGCCCACATTCGCCAAGGCATCAAGAAGAACGCCGCCGCGCACGGCTGGGCCGTGGCCGACGCGCAACTGGACGACCGCCACATCGTGCGCCGCATGATCCTGAAGAAAACCATCTTCGGCGTCGACAAGAACCCCATGGCCGTGGAGCTGGCCAAGACCGCGCTGTGGCTGCACACCTTCACCGTGGGCGCGCCGCTGTCGTTTCTCGACCACCACCTCAAAACCGGCGACAGCCTGCACGGCGAGCGCTTCGACACCGTCGAGCGCGGCCTGCACCAGCTCGGCATGCTGTTCCAGCAAGGCGAGCTGCAACGCCTGAAGCTGGCCGCGCAAGCCATAGGCCAGGTGGCTGATTTGACCGACGCCGACATGGGCGAAGTGCACCAGTCGCAGCAACTGGCGCAAGAGGCCGAGGCCCAACTGGCCCCCATCCACGCCGTGCTGGACTTCTGGCGCGCGCTGCGCTGGCTGATCCCCGGCTGGCCCGTGGCCAAGCCCGCGCAACTGGGCAAGCTGCTGAAAAACCAGCCCGAAAGGCAAGCCGCACTGGCGCGCCTGCTCGACCCGCAGGTCAACCTGATGACGGTGCTGCACCAAGGCACCTTGCCGGGCAAAGACGCCGCCACGCAGGCCGCCAACCAGCTCATGGCCGAAGCCCGCGCACTGGCCGCGCGCGAAACGTTTTTTCACTGGTGGACCAGCTTTCCCACCGTGTTTGGCGACGGCAGCCGCGGCGGTTTTGACGTGGTGCTGGGCAACCCGCCGTGGGATCGCATCAAGCTGCAACAGGTGGAATGGCTGGCCGAGCGCGACCGCGCCATCGCCGCCCAGCCGCGCGCGGCCGACCGCAAGGCCCTGATCGCCGCGCTGCAACAAAAGAACGCGCCGCTGTGGCAGGCGTATGAACAAGCCGCCGAGCGCGCCGAAACCCAGGCCCGCGTGGTTGGCAAAGGCAAGTTCGGCAGCGACGACTACCCGCTGCTGGGCGGCGGCGACGTCAACCTCTACAGCCTGTTCGTCGAGCGCGCGCAGACCCTGGCCGCGCCCGACGGCATGGTTACCCTGGTCACCCCCAGCGGCATTGCGGCTGACAAAGGGGCCGCGCCGTTCTTCAGCAGCCTGAGCAGCCACGGGCGGCTGGGCGCGCTGTTTGATTTTGAGAACCGCAAAGTGTTCTTCCCCGACGTGCACGCCAGCTTCAAATTCTGCGTGCTGCTGTTCGGCGGCCCCCAGCGGCGCTTTGCGCAAACGCGCTGCGCCTTCTTTTTGCACAGCCTGGATGAGTTGGACGCGCAACCCGAGCGCACCCTGCTGCTGACGGCCGAGGACTTTGCCCGCGTCAACCCCAACACCGGTGCCGCCCCCATCTTCCGCCACCGGCGCGACGCCGACATCACCTTGGGGCTGTACGCCCGCCACCCGGTGCTGGTGCGGCACAGCCCGCAAGGCGAGCAGCGCGCCTGGCCGGTGAAGTACCTGCGCATGTTCGACATGACCAACGACTCGGCCAAGTTCCTCAAGCCCGAGGAACTCGCCGCAGATGGCTGGCAGCGCGCGCCGCTGAATCGGTGGCGCAAGGGCGCGCAGGAGGCGCTGCCGCTGTACGAAGGCAAGATGGTGCAGATGTACGACCACCGGGCGGCGGACGTGGTGGTGCATGCTGACAATTTGCACCGTGCGGCGCAGCCTGAAACGCTGACCAGCGCAACAAAGACAGCGCCGAATCGCTATCCGCACCCCCAATTTGCGGTCAATACGGACGAGATCACAGCCAATCCATACGGCTGGGCTTTTGGCTTCAAGGAAATCACGGCCCCGACCAACGCGCGCACGATGATCGCTGCACTTATGCCTGCCGTGGGTTTTGGCAACAAGCTACCGCTGTTGATCCCTCAGGGCTTGGATGCTCAGGCGGCGGCGCGCGTCGTGGGGTTGTTGGCTGCGACTTTCAACTGCTTTGCATTTGATTTCGTTCTGCGCCAAAAGCTGCAAGGACAAACCATCAATTTGTTCATTCTTGAACAACTCCCCGTCATCGCCCCCACCGCCTTCGACCAACTCCTGCCCGCCAAATTCGCCGCTGCCGCCCGCCAGGCCGCGCTAATGAACGGCCACCACCCGCAGCCCACCGTGGCGGACTTCGTGCTGCCGCAGGTGCTGGCGCTGAGCTATACCGCGCACGACCTGGCGCCGTTCGCGCGCGATCTGGGCTATGTGGACGATCAAGACGAGGTATTGCCGCCCATCATCTGGGACGACGAAGCACGCCGCGAACGTCTGGCCGCGTTGGACGCGCTGTTCTTCTGGCTCTACGGCCTGAATGAGGGCGACGCCGACTACGTGCTGGGCCAGTTCCCGATCGTGCGCGAGCAGGACGAACGCGCCTTTGGCCGCTTTCGCACCCGTGAAGACGTGCTGCGCTGGCGGGCGTTGCTGGGCTGACTGGTTTTGAACGAAAAGTGCCTGTTGTGCTTGTCCATCAAGTGCAGACAGCTATTAATTAAATAGCTAAAAATAGCCCCTCAAGGCGTACACTGCGCCTTTGCCCGCGCCAGCCAGGAGACGACCGCCATGAACGCGCCCACTCAAACCCGCCACGCACAGCCCGACCTCAAACCCCGCCCTGCCCCGCCTGCGCTGCTGGCGGCGCTGCAAAAGCGGTTTGGTGCGCAACTGTCTACCGCACAGGCGGTACGCGAACAGCACGGGCGCGATGAATCGGCCTTTACCACCGTGCCGCCGCCCGAGGCTGTGGTGTTTGCCGAAAGCACGCTCGACGTGGCCGACGCCGTCAGGCTGTGCGCCGAATACCGGGTGCCGGTGATTCCGTACGGCGTCGGCTCGTCGCTGGAAGGGCATTTGCTGGCGGTGCAAGGGGGCATCAGCCTGGATGTGTCGCGCATGAACCAGGTGCTGGCCGTCAACGCCGAAGATTTGACGGTGACGGTGCAGCCGGGGGTGACGCGCAAGCAACTGAACGAGCAGATCAAAAGCACGGGGCTGTTTTTTCCCATCGACCCCGGCGCCGACGCCAGCCTGGGCGGCATGGCGGCCACGCGCGCCAGCGGCACCAACGCCGTGCGTTACGGCACCATGCGCGAAAACGTGCTGGCGCTGGAGGTGGTGACCGCGCAGGGCGAGGTCATCCGCACTGGCACGCGGGCCAGAAAAAGCAGTGCCGGCTATGACCTGACGCGCCTGTTTGTGGGCAGCGAAGGCACGCTGGGCGTCATCACGCAGGTCACGCTGCGCATCTACCCGCTGCCGGAGGCGGTGTCGGCGGCCATTTGCACCTTTGACACCATTGCCGATGCGGTGAACACGGTGATCCAGACCATTCAGCTTGGCGTGCCGATTGCGCGGGTGGAGCTGATCGACGCCAAAACCGTGGCCATGGTCAACCGCCATGCCGAGCTGAGCCTGCACGAGGGCCACATGCTGCTGATGGAGTTCCACGGCTCGCCCGCCAGCGTGAAAGAGCAGGCCGAAACCGTGCAGGACATCGCCCGTGAGCACCAGGGGGCAGACTTTCAGTGGGCCGACACGCCCGAGGAACGCACGCGCCTGTGGACGGCGCGGCACAACGCTTACTTTGCGGCCGTACAAAGCCGTCCGGGCTGTCGCGCGATCTCAACCGATACCTGCGTGCCTATCTCGCGCCTGGCCGACTGCCTGCTGGATTCGGTGACTGAGGCCGACGCCAGTGGTTTGACCTACTTTCTGGTCGGCCACGTGGGCGACGGCAACTTTCACTTTGGCTACCTGATCGACCCTGACAGCGCCCAAGAGCGTGCCACGGCCGAAGCGCTGAACCACCAACTGGTGGCGCGCGCCATCGCCATGCAAGGCACGTGCAGCGGCGAGCACGGCGTGGGGCTGCACAAGATGGGTTTTTTGGTGGACGAGGCGGGCGAAGGCGCGGTGGCGATGATGCGCACCCTCAAGCAGGCGCTGGATCCGCTGAACATCATGAATCCGGGCAAAGTGTTTGCGCTGTGACGACTGGTGCACCGACTACTGAACAAGCACAGCCCCGTTTCTTTGATACCGCATCAGCCCAACCGATGCTGAGCACGGCACGCTGGAACTCGTGTTATTCCATTTCCAGATCAACAGTGCGCTTTGTCGGCTCAGCTTGCTGTACGTGTCAGTATTGTCTGCGCTTCGCCTTCGCGTTCACTATTGATCTGGAAATAAAATTAGCCCCTACATATCTACAGATGCCACTCAGCTTCCGCACAACCGCCATGTTCACAGCGACGCTCTGTTTCGCGCTGGCGGCCACTTGGTTATTTGCCCCCGATCTGTTGTTGTCGCTTTGGGGCGTTCAGTATTCATATCCGGTTGGGCTTGTAGCGCGGCGCGGAGCCGCCTTGTTCCTCGCCATAGGCGTCATGTCCTACATGGTTCGCGGCTCAGAGTTTTCTAGTAGCCGCCTTGCTTTGTCATATGGATTTGCACTCGGTTGTATTGTTCTGGCACTCCTCGGGACTTGGGAGCTGGTCACAGGCCATGCAAGCGTCGGCATACTTTCCGCAGTCCTTGTCGAAGTCTTACTAGCGATCGCTCTTTTTGTAACGGCGCGCAGGTAGTTGCGAGGCTGACCATCCGTTCAAGCCGACACCGTTTCGTGACCAGTTTGCCGTGCTGATTGCCCAGTAAGTGGATATTGCCGTATAGCGCAGCTTCTTGCATGCGCCATGTGCTTGTCTTGGTATCAACCTCTCAACCGGTCACCCAGCTTGCGCAGACGGCGACTGAGTTCGCGCGCCATGTTCATCTGGATCAGCGCGAACTGCTCGACGTCCGAGCGGTACAACGCCAACAAGCCGTCCATGGACACTTCCAGCGCGCTGGATTCGGTGACGGCACGCGCGGTGGCGCTGCGGGGAGAAAAGTCGATCACGGCCATTTCGCCAAAACAATCGCCTGGGGCCAGGCGCGTGAGCGTGACTGGGCCGGTATCGGAGTTTTTGGTCAGCATCACCTCGCCCATGTTCAGCACATACAGCGAATCGCCACGCTCGCCCTCGCTGAAAAACAGAGCATCGGCAGACCGCTGCACCTCGTGGGAATGGGCCAACAACACGGTGAGTGCGGCTTCGTTCAAGCCGCCAAACAGCGGCATGTGTTGCAGCCGATCGAAGTGGGGGTTGCTGCTGGGTGGGGTGCTCACAACGCTCTTTAATTACAGCCACAACGGCCAATCAGCCACGATTTCTGAGCGCTTGTTGCAGCCATGACGGCAGGCCCGAAAGGGCCTCTCTGCACAAACCCCCAAGCTTAATGGTTTGCCAAGGCGTCCATGGTGGCGTTGTCAAGCCGACCTGTGGCTCTGAGTCCGCTGGCGCGCTGGAAATCGCGCAGGCCGGCCGCCGTGCGCGGGCCCATGGCACCGTCTGGCGTGCCGACGTTGTAGCCCATGTTGTTCAAGTGTTGCTGCGCTTCGCTCAAAGACATGACGGTGCCGCCTTGGCCTGGGACATTGGTGCGCGACGGGGCGGCGGCACCATCCACGCCCAGACGGCCACCACCGCCCAGGCCCTGGCCTTGCACCCTTTGCGTGCGGTAGTTGCGCAGGCTGCGCACCATCTGGTTGTAGGCGTCCATGAAAGCGGCGGCGATCACCTTGCCCTGCGGCGTGCTCTGGTAGCTGCCCAGGGAGCCGCCGATGCGCGAGCCGCTCAAGCTGGCCAGGATATCCAGATCAGTTTTGGAGGCGCTGCCTTCCGATGCCGACACCTGCACGCCGGAGCGGTTGTCGACCAGGGTCAGCATGGCGCTGGCTTCGCGCGTGCGCATGCTGCCGCCGATCCTGGTCAGTGCCCGGGCTGCGCCGCCGCCGATCAATCCGCCCAGTGATGCAATGGTGGCACCGGTGTTGTTGTCGCTGAAGATGATTTCGGGCGACATGCCGTAGTCAGAGGCCACCATCTGTCCTTTGCCGAAGTTGCTGCCGCCGCGCATTTCGCCGGACTGCATCAAGTCGCGCTCGCGGCTCATGGCGCGCATGCCGGCCGCGCCGCGCTCGACCACCACGAAGCAGTTGGATTGCTGGACCAGCAGGCGCAGCAGATTGGAGGTGGGCGGCAGCTTGTATTCATTTCGCAGTATGCTGTACCAGCCGGCGTTCTGGTTCTCGACGAGCGATATGGTGCCCAGGGGCGAGGCGCATTTTTCGAGCGCGCTGCTCTCACCTGAGGTGGCGGAACCAGCGGCTGAGCCGGTGGCCACGGTTTTGGCATCCTGGCTGCCCATCTTCATGTTGGTGGTTTCGCAACCGACCAGCAGCAAGGTGGTTGCAGCGACCGTCAGCGCAGTCGTGGTGGTTCTCAGCATTCAATGACTCCCATGAAAAAGATGCGACGCGGCGGCTAAGCCGCGATATCGCCAGTGGTTATTGTGAAAAATTCAACATTCTATATGTAACCGGGAGCATCGCCGATGTCTGCACAAGGCAAGGAAATTGCGAGCCGGGAAAAAGTGTTGGCAGACCCTAATTCGGGGCCACACCCAGCGCGCGCACGGTTTCCACGTCGAGATAGCCGTGCACGGGCAGGCCGCGCGCTTGCTGGTATTGGGCCACGGCGGCCAGTGTGGTCTGGGCCAGCACGCCATCTTCAGCGCCGGGGTCAAAGCCGACGGACTTGAGGGCGCGCTGCACTTCGCGGATCTTGCCGGGTGCGGTGTTGGTTTCGCACATGACTTCGCGTTTTTCTTCGCTCGGCTCAGACACCTTGACCTGCCAGGTGATGGTTTCGTACACGGCGGGTACGTCCACCCAGCGGGTGCTGGCGGGCTGGTCGAGCGCCTGGCGGGTTTCGGTGCGGTAGACGGCGGGCACGACTTCGTCGCGCACGCTGGCTTCGCGGGTGACGATGGGGCGCTCCAGCGTTTGCACCATGGCGGGCACATCCACTTTGCGCAGGCTGGCGGGCTGGTCCAGCGTGTAGCTGGTCACGGCCTGGGTTTCGGCGGCCACGGCCACGTCGCGCACGGCCTCTGGCTGCACCAGCACCTGCTTGGTGATGGTTTTGTAGGTGGCGGGAATGGTCACTGCCTCGGTGCGGGCAGGCTCTACTTCTACCCGGCGCTTGATGGTGCGGTAGGCGGCCAGCTCGTTGACCACGCGCACGTCGGCGGCGGTTTCAGGCACGTAACGGTTGATGTCGCGGTATTCGGCGGGCACGCGTACTTCGCGCACCCAGGCGTCGGGGGCGATGGCGGCGTCGATCTGCACCAGGTGACGCCCGGTCACGCTGGCTGCGCGCACCACGCGCTCGCCGCTGGGGGTGGCCACCAGTTCGCCATGGGTGTCGAACTTGTAGCCCAGCGCGCGGGCGCGCTCAAAGTCGACCTCCTGACGGTAAATGTTGTGGTACTCGGCCGGCACTGGCACGGCGCGCGTGATGCCTTCGCGCACCACCACTTGTTTGGTGACGTTTTTGTATTCAGCCGGTACGGCCACGTCGCTGGTGGTGGCCGGGGCCTTGAGCACCTGGCGCGTCACGCTCTGGTATTGCGCGGGCACTTCCACCAGGCACATCACGTCGTCTTCAAGCTGGGCGTTGTTGGAAGCGACCATGCCGGTATCGACCACGCCACGTGAGATACCGCCAGTGGCGGCAGGTACCAGGCTGCGGTCGGCGACCTTGAAGCCCTTGAACTCGCCCGTGGGGTCGACCACAAAGCCGCGCATCGGCACGACCTCGATCGCCTGCCCCACCCAGGCGCGGCCACGGCGCCATTCGCGGTAGGCTTCACGCACTTTGACTTGTTCGGTGACGATTTCGTAGGCAGCGGGCACTTCCACTTTGCGCACGGTGGCCGGGCGCACTTCCACCGGCTCGATCACGGTTTTGGTGATGGGCGGCAGTTGCTCGATGCGGGTGGTGGCGGCGGTGCGCAGGCGCTTTTCGGCCACGGGTTTCATGGGCAGGTTGATCTTGACGTAGCGCAGCACCTCGGGGCGCACCAGCACGCGCTCGACTTCGGTGCGGTAGGTGGGTTCGATGGTTTCGGTGCGGGTGGTGGCGGGGCGCACTTCCACTGTTTCTTCCACTTCCTTGTAAACCGCAGGTACCACGCGCTGGATGGTGTGCTCTGGCACGTCGACCACGCGTTCGCGCACTTTTTTGTACACCGGCGGGGTGATTTCGGGGCGGGTGGTGGCTTCTTTGGTAACCACCTGTTCGGTGCTGGCGGTGAAGGTGGGGGCCACGGGTTCGTCGCGCGTGCCTGCGGGGCGCACCACCACTTGCTCGGTGGCAATGCCCAACTCGGGCGGCACAGGCACCTGGCGGTGTACTTCGGGCTGCACCATCACTTGTTCGGTCACGGTTTTGTAGGTGGCGGGCACGACTTCTTCGCGTCGGGTGGCCGGTTGTACCAGCACCTGTTCGCTGCGGGTTTCAAAGCGCGCGGGCGTCAGGATGTTGGCGAAACACTGGTTGGGCAGGGCCTCAGGTGCGGGCGGATCGTCTTGCTGGGCCACCGCAGGTGCTGGGGGCACGGGGCGCGGCAGGTTGCCGGAAAAGCCGTTGTCGCACTGCGCCATGGTGGCGCGCACCGGCTGGCCTGCGGCGTCGCTGTACAGGTTGAGCGGCATGTCGGGGCTGAAGGGTACCCATTTGCCCACCAGCTCGGGCGTGATGTCGGGGCGACCACGCACGTGGCGGATGCCCAGATCGCACGCGCCGCGGGTGTAATCAGCCGCCTGATAGCGCAAGCCAGCCGCTTGCGCGGTGGCTGTGGCCAGCTCGCTCAGGCGGACGGTGCGCACGCGGGCTTCGCCTTTTTGGCGCGTGGGCTTGCGGGTAGTGACGGGCTGGTAAAACCGCGCGATGCCGCCTTGCACCGCGGCGTCGCACTCAGCGGCGGTGTCGTAGCCGACGTTGCCGTAGACATCGGTCACCATGCCCGCCTGGGCGGCGCTGGCCAGAACCAGGCCACTGCCCAGCAGGGCCACACGTTTGAACGGACGTTGAACGTTCTTGATAGACGACTTCATGTTGCACTTCCTCTGCGCCAAACACACACGAATACGGGCCTGCATACTGGCCTCGGGCCTTAAATAGTAACGGCTGGTGAGCGTTTATTAACTGATTTGACGCGCATTTGCGTTGCAAACACAACAAAGTGCTTGAATTTGTCGGCCTCATCGTGAACAGACCACGGCGCAGCGCACGGGCGGCGTTGTGCGGGGCTGTTGCAGTCATTCAGCCTAGAAAAAGCAGTTGAACACGTTCGCTAGTGTCGCGCCCGATGCGCCAGGCAAGACGCGAGGACGCCGCAGGCTCGTGCCTGCAAGGACGAGCAACGCCGCATGTCGCATCGGGCGTGGTGCTGGCGAACGTGTAGCGACATCACCCAAGAGGTTTATGCGGCATTCTTGAAGATCACAAGCGGTCAACTGCTTTTTCTAGTGTAGTGGTCGATGCTTGATGGCACTTATAAAAATGATGGATTTGTTGTCATGGCAAGGCGCAAACCGCAGCGATAGCCGTAGCTACCGCGAGGATTTGCAACGCCGCCATGGCGGCAAAGACGCGTTTTTATGT
>NZ_JBKEEE010000093.1:0-2056 GCF_047975795.1 Ottowia sp.
AAACGCTGCGCCTCAGCCCTGCACCACTTGCAACTTGGCAATCGCCAGCGCCAGCCACTTGACGCCGTGACGCGGAAAATTGACTTGCGCGCGCGCGTCGTCGCCGCTGCCTTCCAGGGCCAGCACCGTGCCTTCACCAAATTTGGTGTGAAACACCTGCTGGCCGGTGCGAATGCCATGGTCTTTGCCCGCGGGCGACACCCCGGCGCTGGCCGCCGCGTAGGGGCCGGCATGCTGGGTATGAAACTGGCCGCCAGACCAGGCCGGGCTTGCAGCGCCGGCTCTTGATTCAGGCGCATAGGACGCAAACCCGGAGCGCCTGGGCGTGAGCCACTTAAGCGTCTCGTCGGGCAACTCTTCCAGAAAGCGACTGCGCACGTGGTAGCGCGTCTGACCGTGCAGCATGCGCGTTTGCGCGTGGCTCAAATACAGGCGCTGGCGCGCGCGGGTGATGGCCACATACATCAGGCGGCGCTCTTCTTCCAGCCCTTCCAGATCAGAAAGCGCGTTGTCGTGCGGAAACAGGCTTTCTTCCAGCCCGGTGATGAACACGGCGTCAAACTCCAGCCCCTTGCTGGCGTGCACCGTCATCAACTGCACGGCGTCCTGCCCGGCCTGGGCCTGGTTGTCGCCGGCTTCCAGCGCGGCGTGGGTCAGAAAGGCGGCCAGCGGGCTCGGGGTTTCGCCGGTGTCGGCGTCGGGCGCCAGCGCGCCACCTACCAGCGCACCACCCGCCAGCGGCTCATCCAGCCGCGGCGCGTCCGCGTCCAGACCCTGGCTGGCCGGGCTCTGGGTCAGCACCGCCGCGGTTTCGTCCACCGGCAGAGCCACGGCCTCGCGGCCAAAGCCCTCCTGCGTCACAAAGCTTTCGGCGGCGCTGGCGAGTTCGGCCAGGTTCTCCAGCCGGTCGGCGCCTTCGCGGTCGGCGCGGTAATGGTCGGCCAGGCCGCTGCCTTCCACCACCGCTTCGACAATCTCGCGCAGCGGCAGGCCGGCGGTCTGCTCGCGCAGCACGTCGATCTTGGCCACAAAGCCCGCCAGGTTGGCGCCGGCGCGCCCGGTGAGCTGCGGCACGGCGTCGTGCAAGGGCATGCCCTGCGCGCGCGCCGCATCTTGCAACTGCTCCACGCTGCGCGCGCCAATGCCGCGCGGCGGAAAGTTGACCACGCGCAGAAAGCTGGTGTCGTCGCGCGGGTTTTCCAGCAGGCGCAGGTAGGCCAGCGCGTGCTTGATTTCGGCGCGCTCGAAAAAACGCAGGCCGCCATACACGCGGTACGGCATGCCGGCGTTGAAAAGCTGCGTCTCGATCACCCGGCTTTGCGCGTTGCTGCGGTAGAGCACGGCCACGCTGCTGGGCGCCAGGCCCTGGGCCTTGACCAGATCGCGCACCTCGTCCACCAGCCATTCGGCCTCGGCAAAGTCGGTCGGCGCCTCCAGCACGCGCACGGGCTCGCCCGCGCCGGCTTCGGTGCGCAGGTTCTTGCCCAGGCGGCGCTGGTTGCGGCTGATGAGCGTGTTGGCCGAATCCAGGATGTTGCTCACGCTGCGGTAGTTCTGCTCCAGCTTGATCTGGCGCTGCACCTGGTATTCGCGCACGAAGTCCTGCATGTTGCCCACGCGCGCGCCGCGAAAGGCGTAGATGCTCTGGTCGTCATCGCCCACGGCAAACACGCAGCTTGCGGGCTGGCCGCCCTGCGCCTCGGCCGGCAAGCCGGCCATCATCTTGATCCAGGCGTATTGCAGGCGGTTGGTGTCTTGAAACTCGTCGATCAGGATATGGCGAAAACGCCTGCGGTAGTGCAGGCGCACCGGCTCGTTGTCGCGCAAGAGCTCAAAGCTGCGCAGCATCAGTTCGCCAAAATCCACCACGCCTTCGCGCTGGCACTGGTCTTCATAGAGCTGGTAGACCTCGGCCTTCTTGCGGCTTTCGGCGTCGCGCACTTCCACGTCGCCGGGGCGCAGGCCGTCTTCCTTGCTGCCGCTGATGAACCACTGCAACTGCTTGGGCGGAAAGCGCTCCTCGTCCACACCGAACTGTTTGCACAGGCGCTTGATG
>NZ_JBKEEE010000032.1:0-12064 GCF_047975795.1 Ottowia sp.
CGCTTGCGCGTGCGTTTGGCTGCAAGCTCGAATCCAGTGGTGGCAAGGCTTGTCTGTTGCATCGCTCCACTGTCTCAGATCAGGCCGTCATGGGGCTGACTTTTGCAGACCTTCCCTAAGCACGTACGATCACCACCCCGGCAACGCCTCATCCTTCAGCTCCCCCCGCCGCTCGGCGTAGTCGGGCAGCACGTCTTGCACATGCTGCCAAAAGCGCGGGCTGTGGTTCATCTCGCGCAGGTGGGCCAGCTCGTGCACCACCACGTAGTCGATGATGGGTTGGCGAAAGTGGATCAGCCGCCAGTTCAGGCGAATGCTGCCGTCGGCGCTGGCGCTGCCCCAGCGGGTGCCCGCTGACGACAGGCTGAGTTTTTGCCAGCGCACGCCCAGTTGTGGCGCAAAGTGGTCCAGCCGCTGGGTGAAGTGGCGGCGCGCCTGGCGCATCAGCCACGCCTGGGTGGTGTCGCGCAGTTGCGCGGGCGTGGCGGTGTGGGGCAGACCGATATGCAGGGTCAGTCGGGGTATGCCGGCAAGCGCATCCGGCAGGGCATCCACAGCCGTGTCCAGTACCGCACCGCCTGCGCCGTGGCGCTGGCGCGGGTCGAGCAGCAAAATCACCGGCTCGCCCAGAAAGGGCAGGCTGGCACCTTCGCGCCAGTCGATGCGGGCAGCCTCCAGCTTGTCATGGCGCGCGCGCATCTCACCCAGCTTGGCGATGATCCAGCGCTGCTTTTCGCGCAGCGCGGTGTCGATCTCGCCCAGCGTGGTCCAGCGCGGGGCGCTGACCGTCAGGCCTTCAGCCCCGACGCTGAAGCCAATGGTGCGCCGCTGACCACGCCGCAAGTGGTAGCCGATGTGCACGCCGTCCAGCACGGTGCGGCGGTTGGCCTGCGGGTGGGTGAATTGGGCGGGGGCCAAAGCCTGGGGCAGCGGGATGGCAGGTTCAACCACCTTTGGTGCTGCATTTGCTGTTTTTTTGGTTGCTGTTGGCGCAGATTTATTAGGCGCTGGCGGCTGATTGGGCTTGGATGTCTGTGCGGGTTCAACCGTCGGTGGTGAGGCATCGCCTGGCGCAAACATGTCCAGCCACAATTGCTGCATGCCGGTGAACTTCAAGGCAGACACACCATTGATGGTTTTCAGCCGCCGGGCCGCAGGCGCGAGCGCGTCGGCTCGCCGGTGGGGTAGGCGTCGGGATCCAGGCGCACCATTTCGGTTTCGATCCACGCCTCTGCCTCGCGCATCAGCTCGTCGGGCTTGCGGCCGGTGCTGGCAATGGGCTGGCCAATGGAGATGTCGACCACGCCAGGCTTTTTGACGAACGCCTTGCGCGGCCATACTTTGGCCGAGGTGACGGCGATGGGCACCACCGGCGCATCGCATTCGATGGCCAGGCGCGTGCCACCGCTGCTGTACTTGCCTTTTTCGCCGCGCGGGATGCGTGTGCCTTCGGGGAACATGATGACCCACACGCCCTCGGCCAGCACGCGGCGGCCTTGCTGCACCACCTGCTTGAAAGCCTCAGCGCGCTTGGCGCGGTCGATGTGGATCATGTCCATGCGCCACATGGCCCAGCCGAAAAAGGGGATGTACAGCAGCTCGCGCTTGAACACATAGGCCAGCGGGTGCGGCATGATGGCCGCCATGGCAAAGGTTTCCCACACCGACTGGTGCTTGACCAGCAGCACCGCCGGGTCTTTGGCCCCCTGGGGCAGGCGCTCCATGCCGGTGATGCGGTAGCGGATGCCCAAAATCCACTGCCCGCCCCACACGGCGGTTTTGAGCCAGCCCGCACAAATCCAGTACACGCGCTGGCTGCTCAGAAACGGCGAGACGATGACCACGAAGGTGGCCCAGGGAATGACCGTGAGCACCATCCACAGCATGTGCAGCACAGAGCGAATCAGGTTCATAGCGATTTATAAGGTTTTAAGCCTTTGAGGCAATCGTGACAAGCGTATCAAGCTATTTATTTTGAAGCAATCAAACGCACACTGTTCAAGCATGGGGTGCTTGGGTTTGTTGGGCTGCTTCAGCCGCTTCTGCTGCTTTGGCCGCCTGCGCCGCCGCTTCGTCTTCGGCAATCAGGGCGGTTGCAAATGCAGCCAGATCGGCATGCACCCGGGTGCCGAGAGGAAATTCAGCAGGCAGCGGACTGATCTGCGCGGGTGCGCCCTTGCCGGTCAGCACCAGGTGCGGCATGCAGCCTGCCGCCACGGCGGCCTGCACGTCGCGCACGCTGTCGCCCACGGCGTGCACCTGCTTCAAATCAATGCGGTAACGTTCGCCAATTTGCTGAAACAGCCCCGGCAGCGGCTTGCGGCAGGTGCAGCCTTCGTCTGGCGCGTGCGGGCAATAAAACATGGCCTCTACCCGGCCACCGGCGGCGGCCAGCGCCTTGTTCATCTTCTTTTGAATGGCGTTGAGCGCGGCCATATCGAACAGCCCGCGTCCCAGCCCCGGCATGTTGGATGCAATCACCACCTGATGGCCGGCTTGATTGAGCCGCGCAATTGCGTCCAGTGCGCCGGGCAGGGGTTGCCATTCTTCGGGTGTCTGGACGTAGCCGTCCAGCTCGACGTTGATGGTGCCGTCGCGGTCAACGATGACGAGTTTCATGCGGCCATTATCGGCTTTGCGCGTCGGTGGGCGATCCCAATTCGGCAATGCCGCTCAGGTATTCGCCCCACCATGCGCCGCGCACGCGCTGTACCGTCACCGTACGGCCCGGCAGCAGGGTGCGTAGGTGCTCGCCTTCCAGCAGGCCGCGCTGTGGTGCGCCGGATCCCGGCCAGATCAGCACCAGTTTCAGGCCACCAGGGCTGCGCGGGTTGGGCGTTTGCAGGCGCGCTTGCAGCACCGTGGCCTGCACGTCGGGCAAGGATGCGCGCCAAGCTAGATTGAGGTGATTGACCACCACGCCTGCTGCGCCCAGACCGCACAGCGCCGCCCAGACCGGCAGTGCCCAGCGGCGCAGGCTGGCGGTGTCAATACGGCGCAAGTGGCGACGTCCCAGCACCACCGCCGTGATGCCGATCACCATCAACAGCAATGGCCCGCTGGCCGATTGCCACAGCACATCGTCGGTGATGCCGCCCGTGCTGCCGGGCTGATTCATCACCGGCACTGCTTTCAGTGCATGCAGCGACGGCCAGGCTTCGGCCCGCGTGCCCAGCCACTGGTGCAAGGCGGCCACCAGAAACGGCGGGGCGAACAGCCACCACACGGTGCGCGCGCTGGCGCGTGGTGCAGGCTCTGGCGGGGTGGGCGCAGGCGGCGGCGATGCCGGGTCAGCAGGGCTTGCGGGCAGGCGGCTCATCTCAATGAAGCAATCAAGGCGCGCCTTTTCACGCGGCCAGGCGGGCCAGATCGGCCACGCGGTTCATGGCCTGGTGCAGCGCTTTCAGCAAGCCTTGCCGGTTGGCGCGCAGCGCCGCATCGTCAGCGTTGACCATCACGCCGTCAAAAAACGCATCCACCGGCGCACGCAGTGCGGCCAGGGTTTGCAGCGAGGCGGTGTAGTCGCCAGCGTCAAATTGCCTATCCGCTTGGGGCAACACCGTTTGCATGGCGGCGTGAAGCGTTTTTTCTGCGTCTTCTTGCAGCAGTGCGGGGTTGACTTCGGCTGGGATCGACTGGCCTGTGTCGCCCGCTTTTTTCAGGATGTTGCCAATGCGTTTGTTGGCGGCGGCCAGCGCGGGGGCTTCGGGCAGGGCCGCAAAGGCGCGCACCGCTTGCAGGCGTGCCGCCACGTCTACCAGCCGCTGCGGGCGCAGGGCCAGCACGGCATCGACTTCTTGCGCGCTGAAGCCAGCGTCGCGCAAGCCCCCGGCCAGCCGCTCGAAGCTGAAGTCCACCACCTGGCCCACGGTTTGCCATTGAAATTCACGCGGTGTAAACCGTGCGCGGCCTTCGGGGTTTTGGCGCTCGACAGCCGCACGCTGAATGTCTTGATCGTTGAACACGTCAACGACTTGCGACACCATTTGGTCCAGTTGCAGCGGCAACTGTTTTTCGACCAGCATGCGGATCACACCCAGCGTGTGCCGCCGCAATGCAAACGGGTCGCGGTCGCCTGTGGGCAGGTTGCCGATGCCGAACATGCCCACCAGCGTCTCCAGTTTGTCGGCCAGAGCCACCACCACGCCCACGTCGCCGCGCGGCAGTTCATCACCGGCAAAGCGGGGTTTGTAGTGGTCTTCGATGGCGTTGGCCACCGCGGCGGGCAAGCCGTCGTTGAGGGCGTAGTAACGGCCCATGGTGCCTTGCAGTTCAGGAAATTCGCCCACCATGTCGGTCAGCAGGTCGGTCTTGGCCAGTTGCGCGGCCTGGTCGGCCTGCGCGGCATCCACGCCCAGTTGCTTGGCAATGACTTTGGCAATGGCGCGCACGCGCTCGGTGCGCTCGCCTTGCGTGCCCAGCTTGTTGTGATAGACCACTTTGTCCAGTTGCGGCACGCGACTGGCCAGCGTTTTCTTGCGATCCTGGTCGAAGAAGAACTTGGCGTCGGCCAGGCGCGGGCGCACCACGCGCTCGTTGCCCTCGATGACGGCGCCGACGTCTTGCGGGCTGATGTTGCTGACCACCAGAAACCGGTTCGTCAATGTGCCCTGCGCATCCAGCAGCGGAAAGTACTTCTGGTTGGCCTTCATCGTCAGGATCAAACACTCCTGCGGTACGGCCAAAAATTCTTTTTCAAACTGGCACAGCAGCACGTTGGGGCGTTCGACCAGGGCCGTCACCTCGTCCAGCAATGCTTCGTCTTTGATAGCCGTCAGCGCTTGTCCTGCCTGCGCTGCGGTCTGATTTAGCTGTGATTCTATGGCGGCGCGGCGCTCGGTAAAGCTGGCGATGACGGCACCTTGCTCGCTCAAGGCGCGGGCGTAGTCGTCGGCGTGCTTCAGCTCGATCGTGCCGGACTGGGCCTCAAACCGGTGGCCGTGCGTGGCGCGGCCCGCGTGCAGGCCCAGCGCGCTGACCGGCACCACCTGATCGCCGTGCAGCGCCACCAGGCCGTGCGCCGGGCGCACGAACTGCACGCTGTCCCAGCCCGGCAGTGGCGTGCCCTGGCTGAGCTGGTAGGTCATGACCTTGGGGATGGGCAGCTTGGCAATGGCTTCGAGCAGGGCTTTTTGCAGGCCTTCGGCCAGCGTGACGCCGGGTACCACGGTGTCGAGAAACAATGACTCGGCCTTGCCGTCGCTCTGGCGCTTGAGCAGCGGCACTGCCGATGGGTTGGCACCCAGGGCCTGCAATTTCTTCAACAGTGCGGGCGTGGGCTGGCCGTTGGCGCTCAAACCCACTTTAACGGGCATCAGCTTTTGTTGCACCGCCTTGTCAGCCGCCTTGGCAGCTACACCGGTGATGTGCACAGCCAGACGCCGGGGGCTGGCAAAAGGCGTGGTTGGCGTGTCAACCGCAGTCAGCTCCTGGGCTTTGAGCTGATCGGCCAGCACGCCTGCAAAAGCATCGCCCAGTTTTTGCAGCGTCTTGGGCGGCAGTTCTTCAACAAACAGTTCAACCAGCAGGTTTTGAGGGGCACTCATGGGTGTTTCCGGAAACGGCGCAAGACAAAAATCAGGCTGGCTGTCGCCATCAGCGGCAGCCAGATGAACAGCAATTCACTGCCTGCCACGCGCAGCCCGCGTGGCGACCACAGGGCGGCAGGCGTCATGGGCGATACGGCCACGGGCCGCCATGGGCTGAACAGGCGCTCAGACGATAGTGGCCACCACAACGCAATGCCGTGGCCGCCCGTGGTCAGCATGTCCAGCAGCGGATGCGACAGGCAACACACGGCCATCCAGATGAAACCGGCTGCGCGCGACAGCTTCCAGCGCCAAGCCCACCACGCGCCCAGCAAGCCCACCAGCAGGGCAAATAGCAATGTGTGGGTGAAGCCTCGGTGCGACCCCATCGAGCCCCAGGCAAAGCCGGTGTCGATGTGCAGCAGATACGGCAGTCCGTCGGCATCGGGCAGCACGGCGGCCAGCAGGCCCGCCAGCAACATGGATGCGGGCACGCGCCGCCGCCCCAGCGCCACGCGGGCAGCCAGCGGCACGGCGATGTGCGTCAAGACGGTGGGCATGGGGCGGGTGTGGGCTGGCGTCAGGCCGCCTTTTTCTCGATCTGCGCCACCCACTCGCGCGGGGCCAGCGGAAAGCCCAGCCGCTCGCGGCTGTCGTAATAGCTTTGCGCCACGGCGCGCGCCAGGTTGCGGATGCGGCCGATGTAGGCGGCGCGCTCGGTCACGCTGATGGCCCCGCGCGCGTCCAGCAGATTGAAGGTGTGGGCGGCTTTCAGCACCTGCTCGTACGCAGGCAAGGCCAGTTGCTGCGCCATCAGGTGCTGGGCCTGTTTTTCGTGCGCGTTGAAAGCGGTGAACAAAAAACCGGCATCACTGTGTTCGAAGTTGTAGGCCGATTGCTCGACCTCGTTTTGGTGAAACACGTCGCCGTATGTCAGCCCCGGCGCGTAGACCAGGTCATAGACGTTGTCCACGCCTTGCAAATACATGGCCAGGCGCTCCAGGCCGTAGGTGATTTCGCCCGTGGCGGGGCGGCAGTTGATGCCGCCCACCTGCTGGAAGTAGGTGAACTGCGTCACCTCCATGCCGTTGAGCCACACTTCCCAGCCTAGGCCCCAGGCACCCAGGGTGGGGTTTTCCCAATCGTCTTCCACAAAGCGGATGTCGTTTTTCTTCAGATCGAAACCGAGCGCCTCAAGACTGCCCAGGTACAAGTCCAGAATATTGTCCGGCGCGGGTTTGAGCACCACCTGGTATTGGTAATAGTGCTGCATGCGGTTGGGGTTATTGCCGTAGCGGCCATCTTTGGGGCGGCGGCTGGGCTGCACGTAAGCGGCCTTCCACGGCTCTGGCCCGATGGCGCGCAAGAAAGTGGCGGTGTGGCTGGTGCCCGCGCCGACTTCCATGTCGTACGGCTGCAAGAGCGCGCAGCCTTGCGCGTCCCAGTACTGCTGAAGCTTGAGGATGAATTGCTGGAAAGTGAGCATGGTGGCAAATCACGCACACGCACCGGCGCGGCGTGGTGACAGGCGAAACCTGCCATTTTACGAGGCTGTGCAGCGAACAAAGCGGCTGGCCAATGGCACCCGCCGCCGTGGTGGCCTGTAGATCAGGCGGCGGGCAAACCGGCCTCGCGCAAGAACAGGCCCACGCGCAAATCGTTGGCGACGTAAATTTCTTTGCCATCGGCCAGCAGGCGTGCGTCGCCAATGGCCATGTTCAGCTTGCGCTTGATGACGCGCTTGATGTCGATCTCGTAGCGCACCAGCTTGACGTCGGGGCCGACCTCGCCGGTGAACCTGACTTCGCCCGCGCCCAGTGCGCGCCCGCGCCCCGGCAGGCGCAGCCAGGTCAGGTAAAAGCCGATCAGCTGCCACATGGCGTCCAGCCCCAGACAGCCGGGCATGACCGGATCGCCCTGAAAGTGACAGGCAAAAAACCACAGGTCGGGCTTGACGTCCAGCTCGGCCTCGATGCGGCCCAGGCCGTGCGCGCCGCCATCTTCATCGATGTGCGTGATGCGGTCGAACATCAGCATCGGCGGCAGTGGCAAGCGCCCGCTGTCGGGGTTGAACAAGCGCCCCTCCCCAGAGGCAATCAATTGGTCATAGGTAAAAGAATCGGCCATGGGCGCAGATTGTGCCTGAGCTTGGCGCACCCGCAACGCGGTACGGCCTCAACGCTGCCGCGCCCACCCGGCGATGCCCAGCACCGCCAGGCAACCCAGCCACAGCGGCCACAAACCAGCCACAGCGGCCCAGCGCGCAAACGGCGTCAGGTGGGTCTGGCCCTCAAACTCGCCTTGCAAAATGCCACGGGTCAGGCGCGGCAGCCGGTGCGTGACTTGCCCGCGATGGTCGATGATGGCCGTGGCCCCGGTGTTGGTGGCGCGCAGCATGGGACGTTCAAACTCCAGCGCGCGCATGCGGCTGATTTGCAAATGCTGGTCAATCGCCACGCTGTCGCCAAACCAGGCGATGTTGCTGACGTTGACCAGCGCGGTGGGTGCGGCGGCCGGGTGGGCAAAGCGCGCGGCCAGCTCTTCGCCAAACAAATCTTCGTAGCAGATGTTGGGGGCCAGCCGCTGCCCTTGCCACGCAAACGATGGCTGGCCGACCGCGCCGCGCGCAAAGTCGCCCAAAGGAATGTGCATCAGGCGCACAAACCAGCGAAACAGCGGCGGCACAAATTCGCCAAACGGCACCAGGTGGTGCTTGTCGTAGCGGTAAGGCGGGGTGGCCTGTCCTGGGGCCAGCCCGACCACCGAGTTGGTGTAGCCGCTGACCATATCGCCCAGCGGGGTGCCCAGCAAGGCGGCTTGCTGGCCGCTGGCAAAGCGCTGCGCCAGCGCGGCCCAGTAACCATCTGGCATTTGCGAGGGCAGCAGGGGCAGGGCCGTCTCAGGGGCGACCACCAGCGGGGCGGTGTTGGCCTGCCACTGCTGGCCGTACCAGTCCAGCGCTTTGTCAATGCCTGTGCCGGGGATGAACTTTTCGCTTTGGGGAATGTTGCCTTGCAGCAAAGCCACGGACAGAGGCGCGGTGCGCGCGCGCGGGCATGTCTGAAGATCACCCAAATCGCAAGCCCGCCAGCCCCACAGCCCCCCGCCCGCCAGCAGCACCAGCGCTACCGCCGCCCAGGTGCGGGGGCGTTGCCAACCGATATGCGGCGTCAGCGCCAGCACGGCCGCCAGCGCGGCGGCGGCGGCCCCCACACCGTACACGCCTACATAGCGTGCCAGCACGGACAGCGACCCGTCCACATGCGCGTAGCCACCCGCGCCCCACGGAAAGCCGGTGAACCACGTGCCGCGCAGCAGCTCGGCCAGCGTCCACAGCGCGGCAAAGGCCAGCGCTGCCAGCCAGGGCTGACGCGCGATCAGCTCGGGCGACACCAGCTTTGCAAAAGCCGCTGCCGCCAACGCGTAATAAAGGGCCAGCAAACCGGCCAGCGCCAGCACGGCCGCTGCCGCCAAGGGCGCAGCCAGCCCGCCGTAAACGTGCATCGAGATGTACAGCCACCAGAAGGTGCCCAGCAGCCAGCCCAGGCCAAACAGCCAGCCGCGCCAAAAATTGCTCCAGCCCAGGTGGCCTTTGGGGGCGGGGCGGGTAGATTCCCAGGTGCTGGCGCTCCACGACGCCTGGCGCGCCACGCCGTGTGTGAGCTGCCAGGCCAGCACGGCCAGGCTGAGTATTTGCAGCCACCCATGCGGCTGGCCGGTGAAGGGATCAGCTATAGAAACGGCTTGCACGCCACCAGCCACCAAGGCCATGGCGGGCGAAGCCAACCAGTGGGCAAGCCGCATGGCGCGCGCTTTATTCGGCGCCAGCCGGTGCGGGTGACACCTTGAACCAGCGCACCGAGCCGCCCTTGGTGTGCAGCACCTGAAAGTACAGCCCGCCCATGCTGAAATGTTCGCCCCGCTTGGGCACGTGGCCCATCTCGTGCGCGATCAGCCCGCCAATGGTGTCGAACTCCACCTCCAGATCACCGTCCGGGGCTGGCTCCAGTTGCACGTTAAATGATTCGTTCACGCGCTCCAGCGGCGTGTCGCCCGCCACGCGCCAAGTCTTGTCGGCCAGGGCAAAGATGTCGCCTTCGTCGGCCTCGATGTCGAACTCGTCTTCGATCTCGCCCACGATCTGCTCCAGCACGTCTTCGATGGTGATCAACCCCGCCGTGCGGCCAAACTCGTCCACCACGATGGCCAGGTGGTTGCGGTTGATGCGGAAGGTGCGCAGCAAATCGTTCAGCCCCTTGCTTTCGGGCACGAATGCCGCTGGGCGCAGCAGGGCGCGGATTTTCAGCTCAGGCGCGCGCTGGCGTTTGAGCAAATCCTTGGCCAGCAAGATGCCGATGATGTTTTCACGCTCGCCCTGGTACACCGGAAAACGCGAATGTGCGGTGGTGATGACCTGGTGCAGCAGATCTTGATACGGCGCGTCAATGTCCAGCAAATCCATGCGCGGCGCGGCCACCATGGCATCGCCCGCCGTCATGTCGGCCATGCGCAGCACGCCTTCGAGCATGATGCGGCTTTCGGCGTCGATCAGTTCTTTGTCTTCGGCCTCGGCCAGGGTCTCGATCAGCTCGTCGGTGGAATCAGGCCCGGGCTTGATGAACTCAACCAGTTTCTGAAACAGGCTGCGTTTGTCTTCGCGCTCGCTGTGGCGGCTCGGGTGTGGTTCAGCCACGGTAATGGTGCAGGACGTGCGGTGGTTGCAAAGGCTTCAAGGATAGCTGAAGCACGTGCACCTGTGCCGCGTCTGTCCCATCCAGCGTGGCTTGCCTTGTCAGCCGTCGCCTGTTAGGTGCCCGACTTGTGGCGGTTTTCACGCACCGCGTTGCGCACTTCCTGAAAAGTGGCCAGCAGGCTGCGTGCCAGCGAAAACTCGGTCTTCATGAAGTAGTCCACGCGTCCGACCATCTGGCCGCGCACCAACTCGTCCATGCGGGTGCGGAAGGTGGCCACCGGCAGGCTCAAGTGGGCTTCGCTTTCGCTGCCGTCGCGCTCCACGGTGGCACCGGCGTTGCGCGCAATGCGCAGCATGGCGGTGTTTTCGCTCAGGGCGTGGATGTACATGGTTTTCACGCCATCGTTGGCGGCATGCACGGCGCAGCGCTCGAACAGGCGCGCGCCAAAGCCGCGGCCGCGTACTTTTTTGGCCACCGACACGCCGAATTCGGCAAAGCTGGCGATGCTGGCATCGGCCGGGTAGGCCAAATGGGCCAGGCCCACCAGCTCCAGCTTGCGGTTGAAGATGCCGAACAGACGGTCGCGCTCGAAGTTCAAGCTGGCGACATACGTTTCAATTTGCCGATCATTGGCGGCATAGCCAAAGCGCAGATAGCGGTCTTGTGGCTCCAGCGCCAGCAAGTGCTGGAGCACCTGGGGGCGGTAGCGCGCGCCAATCTCGCGGATGGGCACGACGATTTTCGTCTTTTGAGACTTTGGGGCGACAGCCTGCGCACGGCTTGTGGCCGTGGCGGCGCTGTCGGTGCGAGGAGTGGTTTTCGGTTCCATGCACTCTATGTTAGGGACATTCCCTAGAGATCAAACTCCAATCGCACCTATTTTGTTGCAGCGCAGCATAACTTGTGACTTATGGCCTACCTGTGCGGCCCTGTGGGGGTGTTTGCTTCGCCCGCCACACTTGAACATGACTTACATCAAATTGCAGGCCTCACATGATACGCATCAAAGAAGGTTGCTCATACTTCTCTACGATGCGGTGTTTTGGAGACGTCGCGCCAACATTGCGGGTTGACGTCAGTCAAGGAGAAGGCATGGGTGTGTGTGCAAGGGCAAAAAACAAAGGACTGGTGTGGACGGCCGTGTTGATCCAGTGCGCAGGTGCAGTTTGGGCGCAATCGCCTGGCGCGGATGCCATCAATGCCGCCAAGATTGCCGCTGTGTGCGCCAATTGCCACGGCGACAACGGCATCAGCCCCTACCCCCACATTCCCAACCTGGCGGGCCAGAACCCGCGCTACCTGCTGACGCAGATGAACCACTTTGCCAGCGGTCAGCGGCGCAACGAGTTCATGGAAGGCATGATCCGCGCCTTGAAGCCGCGTGAGCGCGAAAGCCTGGCGCGCTTTTACGCCGAGCAAACCGTGCCGCCGCGCTCACCGGCCAGTCCGGCTTTACTGGCCCAGGGCAAAGACTATTACGAAAAAGTGTGCTTTCGCTGCCACGGCGCGGACGGTCGGGGCACTGAAGACTACGCGCGTTTGGCGGGCCAGCAAACCGGCTATGTGCAGCGCACCCTGACGCGCTACCGCGATCCGGCCAATATGGTGCGAAAAAACCCGTTGATGATCGAGGCCACAGCGCAGTTGACCGACGCGCAGATTCAGGCCCTGGCCGCTTATGTGGCGTCGATGCCGTAGAGCGCACCGAGTATCAGCGCCTCAGAGCGTGTTCAAAGTCTCAGCGTGAGGGGTGTGGGATGCGGATCGGGATGGGCTGCAAGGCGCAAACCGCAGCGATACCTGGCGGTATCGCGAGGATTTGCAACGCAGCAGACCGCCCGG